>NZ_JBLXXQ010000003.1:0-296458 GCF_048512965.1 Rothia sp. P5764
CCCCAACGAGCAGACCAAGAGGAAGGGGGGGGGCCTAGGCGGGGAGGCCCCGGGGCCGCCCCGCCTCTTCAATGCCCTAGGGCTAGCAGAAGACTAGGCCTTGGGGATCTTGAACATCATCTCGGTCTTGGGGCGAGGATCATCGACCTCACCCGGGACACCGTCCGCATGCTTAATATCTACATCCGAATGGGAACTCAGGAACCCTGAGAGCCACTCAGCTAGCAGAGTCAGGGCGAAGTTGATGACCACGAAGATGAGGGCGGCCAGCAGCAGCATTTGCAGGATATTGCCCTCACCAGAGCCGAAGCGGCGGGCAGCCGCTAGAAGCTCGGGGTAGGAAATGATGTAACCCAGAGCGGTATCTTTCAGAATGACCACGAACTGCGAGAGCAGCGAGGGCATCATAGCGGTCAGTGCCTGGGGCACTAGAATCAGGGTTAGCACCTTCCAGGGGGTCATACCGATAGCTAGCCCCGCTTCGCCCTGGCCCTTGGGGAGCTGGTGCACACCCGAGCGCAGGAGCTCCGCAATCACCGAGCCGTTGTAGAGGGTAAGCCCCAGAACAACAGCAACGAAGGGGAGCTGGGAAGGCGCTAGGATGTTGAGCTTGCCCAGGAAGAGCCAGAAGAAAATCATCATCATCAGGACCGGGACCGCGCGGAAGAACTCGACCACTACGGTGCCAAAGCCACGAATCAGTTTATTGGGTGATAGGCGGGCCAGACCGAAGAAAAGACCGAACAGCACCGAAGTGATCACTGAGAGCAGGGCTGCGGCTAGGGTTTTGCCGAGCGCGGGCAGAATGTAGTTGGCCCAGAGGTTGCCTGAGAAGAGCGAAGTCCACTTGTCGGCTTCCAACTGGCCCTGGCGGTTCATGACAACCAGGACGTAGGCCAAACCTGCAGCCAGCAGGAGCAGGGCTACAAGGTTGAAAATCTTGGTGCGGGCTCGGGCCTTGGGGCCGGGTACGTCAAAGAGCACCGAGGTTGAGGTCATACGCTTACTGCTCATCGCTTCACCGCCAATCTACGAGAGGCCCAGGTGGTGAGAAGGCCGATGGGGACAACAATAATCACAAAGCCCATAGCAAAGACAAAGAAGATCATGAAGATGAGGTCAGAGTTGAACTCGATCATGGATTTCATCATGCCGGAGGCTTCAGCCACCGAAGCCACGGTGGCCACGGTGGTGTTCTTAGCCAGAGCAATCAGGGTGTTACCTAGAGGGGTAATCGACCCGCGAAGAGCCTGGGGGAAGATGATGTAGCGGGCTGTGGGCAAGAAACCCAGGCCAATAGCGCGGGCGGCTTCTGCCTGCCCCACTGGTACGGTGTTGACGCCGGAGCGGATAGCCTCGCAGACGAAAGCCGCATGGTAGATTGCCAGCACAATAACGGCATAGATAAAGAAGTTCAGCTCAAACGATGTTGCCAGTGAGAGCTGGAACTGAGTCCACACGCCCAAGATTGCCAGGGTCATCAGAATGGTCAGCGGGGTATTGCGGACCAGGTGCACATAGGCGGTACCTGCCCAGCGCAAAGAAGGCACTGGGGAGATACGCATAAGTGCCAGGAGCGATCCAAGGACAAACGAACCGATCGCTGCCCAGAAGGTCAGCTGTAGGTTGGTCCAGAAAGCTCCGATGACATCGTAGGTGGCAAAGAGCGTGGAGAGCTGTTCAGAGAACGACATGAAAGCCTCCAAATAAAGAAAGTTTAGTGTGTAAAAGATGGAATAAGCGGTGGGTTACTTAGGTTCAACGGTGGCGCAGGAGTCGCCCAGAACCGGAGGGTTCAGCTCGGTATCGTAAGCGTAGCCTGATGCGCCGACATTCTTCTCGAGGGCTTCTTCCCAGGCACCGGTTTCGACCATCTTGTTGATGGCTGCATTGATTGCGGAGCACTTATCTGAGCCCTTGGGCAGACCAACGCCGTACTTTTCGGTGGAGAAAGTGTTGCCGACCAGCTTGAGTTCGCCCTGGTTAGCCTTGGTGGAGGCCAGACCTGCCAGAATGATGTCGTCGGTGGTGACCGCATCGACCATACCCGCGTTGAGCGCTACCACGCAGTCCGAGTAGGAGTTCTGCTGCACCAGCTGAACGTCCGAGGAGTACTTGTCCTGAATCTTCTTGGCCGAGGTTGACCCGGTGACAGAGCAAAGATTCTTGCCCGAGAGCGACTCAGGCCCGGTGATATCGGTGCTATCGGCCTGCACGAGCAGGTCCTGGCCTGCTACGAAGTAGGGTCCAGCGAAATCAACGGTCTTGATACGCTTTTCGGTGATGGAGTAGGTCGCAAAAATCATGTCTACCTGGTTGTTAGAGAGCATGTTCTCGCGGTTGGCCGAGGGGGCTTCAACCCACTCAATCTGGTCCTCTGAGTAGCCGAGCTCCTTGGCCACGTAGCGGGCTACGTCGGTATCGAAGCCGGTGTAGTCGCGGCCGTCCTGGTAGCCCAGGCCGGGCTGGTCGTACTTAATGCCGATACGGATGGTGTCCTTGGCACTACTTGAGCCGCAACCGGAGAAAGCCAGGGTTGCGCTAGCTAGGACTGCCGCGCAGGCTACTGCTTTGGCTTTGAGGGTGGATAGCTTCATGGGTGCTCTCCTTAGTGGCCCAGGATCTTACCCAGGAAGTCCTTGGCACGATCGGTCTGGGGATTGGTGAAGAACTGGTCAGGCCTTGCCTCTTCGAGGATTTCACCGTCGGCCAGGAAAACGATTCGGTCGGCGGCCTTGCGGGCAAAGCCCATTTCGTGGGTTACCACGATCATGGTCATACCTTCTCGGGCCAGGGAGACCATGGTGTCAAGAACTTCGTTGACCATTTCGGGGTCGAGTGCGCTGGTGGGCTCGTCAAAGAGCATGACCTTGGGTTGCATGGCCAATGCACGGGCAATGGCGACGCGCTGCTGCTGGCCGCCGGAGAGCTGGGCCGGCATCTTGGAGGCCTGGTTATCGACGCCTACCTTTTTGAGCAGGCTCATGGCAAGTTCTTCGGCTTCTGCCTTGCTCATGCCGCGAACCTTGCGGGGGCCCAAGGTGACGTTTTCAAGAATGGTCTTGTGGGCGAAGAGGTTAAAGGACTGGAAGACCATGCCGACCTCGGCCCGCAGGTTAGCCAGTTCTTTGCCTTCTTCAGGTAGTTTCTTGCCGTCGATGGTGATGGTACCGCTTGAAATGGTTTCGAGGCGGTTGATGGTACGGCAGAGGGTTGATTTACCCGAACCTGAGGGGCCCAGAAGAATGACCACCTCACCCGCTCCAACAGAAAGATTAATGTCCTTGAGGACGTGGTTCTCACCGTAATACTTATTAACGCCGGTGAGCTGAACCAGTGCATCAGTAGTCACAGAGGTTCCTCCCTTGTGGTGGATATGTGTGCGTGCCGGTAGCATTGAGGTGCTAAAGCACAACCAAAATAGGTGTATGTGCCTTACCTTACCCGTTGGCAGGTAAACAGCTTGTTACACTTTGGGCTACTTTGTGTCGCCCCTGTATCGCTAGTTGCCCATGAGCGGGGTGTATGGGGCAGCCTAATGACGGGGGAAATCTTGAATTATCTGTTGGTGGCAATAACGTTTGTGGTGATCATGGCTGTCTTAGCCGGGTGTGCGGCGATGGGTAGCGACCGCCTGATTCCGGCCCGCAAAACCCTTAACCACATCAGCCAAGACGGAATTGATATTGTTCCCGCCTCTGAGCCGCCGATCATTCTCTCGGACCGACCCGATAGTGCTGAATTGGAGCGTGTAGGTTTTGCGACCTCCATCCTGGGTTATAACCGTGAAGAGGTGGACGGTGTGCTGGCCAAAACTATTGAGGAGAACAGGCGGCTTCGTGATCGGCTCGCTCAGCTGAACGGTGAGAGCGCCCCGGTTGATGCCGATGACTAATGGTTCCCTTCACCGTGATATAGGGGCTAGGGTCAGCCTTGGCATAAGCCAGCTATGGTTTGTGGCAGTTAGCCGGTTCGTGCGGTTACCTGCTATGGCTCAGGTGGCTTTGCTCTATGCTGTTAGCCGGGTGTGGGGCTGGTTTGTTTTCAGTCGTGTTGGTTTACACCAGACGGTGAGCCCCTGGAAGAACTCAGCCATGACCTACCTAGAGTATGTCAATATATGGGATGCTGACTGGTATTCCTCTATTGCCGCGACCGGCTACCCCTCACAGCTACCCCTTGATGCTACCGGGCATGTAGCTCAAAATGAGTGGGCCTTCTACCCGCTATACCCCCTCACCGCAGGTACTCTTACCTGGCTGACGGGCTTGGACTACGCTCTAGTGGCTCCGACCCTGTCATTAATCTGCGGTCTGGGCGCATCCTGGTTTATCTACCGACTGTGCATGGTCTCCCTGGGCAACGGGCAGAGCGCCGCTGAGCATAGTAACCTGGATACCCAACACAGCACCGCGCTGTGGGCAAGCACAGCGGTAAATTTCAGCGCGGTTGCACCGATCCTGCAAACAGGCTATGCCGAAGCTATGGGTCTGCTCTTCTTAGCCTGGGCTCTCTACCTCCTGGTGGAAAGCCGCTACCGCCTGATGCTGATTCCAGCGCTCTGCGCTGCCCTGGCCCGCCCCATCGGCCTACCCTTGGGGGCAGCTGTGGGCCTATGGTGGCTTATGGCCTTCCTGCACCGCCTCAGAAGCGGTCAGAGGGTGTGGCCTACACTCCGAGAGACAGCCACACAACTTGTGTGTGCCCTTGCAGTCTGTGCCTTTGCCTTTATCCACCCTGCCTACGCCTGGGCTGTCACCGGGCGCATAGATGCCTACACCGCAACCGAGGCCGCCTGGCGGGCCGGGGGTGAGGACGTGCTACCGTTCTTGCCCTGGCTGACCCAAAGCCAGCTCTACCTTGGCAGTATTCTGGGGCCGCTTATTCTCTTGGTGCTGATAGCGGGCTTTACCCTGTGCCTGATTGCTCCTAGTACCCGAAAGGTGCTCCACCCAGCGCTTGTGCTCTGGTGTGCCTGCTACGCGGTCTACATGCTGGCCTTCTTTAATCCGCAGTCCTCGACCTTCCGCCTGCTTCTACCGCTTTTCCCGCTCCTGCTCCCTGTGGTGGCACTTTCAGCCTCTCGGGCCTACCGCTGGTTGCTCATGTGTGCAGGGGCGACCCTGCAATTTGGGTGGGTGGGCTGGCTCTGGCACTGGAAGCAACTACCCGGTGGAGGGGACTACCCACCCTAAACCTGTAAGTTTGCTTCGCAAAACCACCTTAAATGCTCCGGTAAGCACTACTATTAAAAGAAAGTGAGCCCGGTTGCACCGGTGCCATCCACTCATAGACTAACCTTCCCCAAGGAGAAGACTCCCATGGCAGCTCAAAAACCACGCACCGGAGACGGTCCGCTCGAAATCGTACGTGAGGGCCGTAGCATCGTAATGCGCATCCCCGTTGAAGGCGGCGGGCGCCTGGTCCTTGATATCACTGAAGAAGAGGTAGAGGCTCTCCGGGTGTGCGTAGAGAATTTCTAGACTTCCTGAAAATTTGAATACCTCGGCCCCATCAGCCGAGGTTTCTTTTACCCTATTTCTTGTAGATCAAGTAGAGGCCTGAGCCCACATACAGTAAAGAGACAAAGACGTCCTCGGTGCAGGCCGCTATATCGTGAAGGACAGATCGTAGGGTAACGGTCACCCCGTCGCGGTCAGTGGGGCTAGCTACAGCACCCCCGGCCAAAGGGTCGTGCAAGATCAGCAGGCCACCGGACGCTAAGAGGGCTAGAGCGTTGAGCACCAGCTGATCTGCCAGTTCAGGACCGGCATCGACCAGAGCCAGGTCGTAGGAGCCGGGGGAGAGCCTGGGGAGTACTTGGAGGGCATCACCGGTAATAACCCGCACACGGTGGCTCTGCTCCAGCCCAGTCGCGGAAAGTAACGATCGGACGGCCTGGGAGCGGGTTGCATCAATATCGATAGTGGTCAGCGAAGTCCCAGCGGGTAACCCGCTCAGGAGCGCTGCGGTAGAAACTCCAGCCCCGCACCCAATTTCTACGGTGTGCTGGGCTTTACCCGTAGCGGCCAGGATGGTCAAGAGGGCCGCCACAGAGGGCGCGACGGGGGCAGCATCAAGCCGCTCGGCCTGCTCTCGGGCAAGCTCAAGGACCGGCACCTCACGCGGGAACTCTTCGGTATAGACCCAATTCCGGGCCAGATCATGTGACTTCATAAAAAACAACTACCCGCCTTCGACCTGCAAAAACAATAATGATCCTGGGAACATCTTATTCAATAGAAGCTGTTTTATGGGCGTTCGACCAGCCTAAGCTGGTAATCTCTAGGTGTGTTTGGAATTAGTGGTCTTGAATTTATTTTTCTTGCAGTCCTGGTGTTTTTTGTCATCGGGCCAGAACGCATGCCCGAATATGCCCAGCAGCTCAAAGATTTCATTAAGTACGTGCGCCGTATGGCCTTCGAGGCTAAAGACGACCTCAAAGAGACCCTGGGCCCTGGCCTAGATGACATCAACTGGCGTCAGTACGACCCCCGCCAGTATGACCCTCGCGTGATTGTGCGTGAGGCTTTCGCAGAAGATGAGGAAGAACGCCGCCAGCAACTAGAGGAAAAAGCTCAGGCGGCTCCCGCGCTTTCTGTGACCTCTCGCTTACCACGGGGGGCATGGGCACCTTTTGATACCGAAGCCACCTAAAAAGAGGCGCCTTAGCGAGCAGCTGGGAGCGGGCAAACAAGTAGAGGGAACCGGCCAATAGGGCCAGTTCCCTCTATTCCTTTAAAGGGCGTAAGGACAGATGGGCAACTTTTAGAGGTTCACGGGAAGAGACTGCCCAGCTAGGCCGCGTGGGCGGTGGGTAATATGGTGAGCTACCTGGGTCAATACCTGTGCCGCTGAGGTCTCGGGAGCGCCCCAGACAAGGGGGGTGCCAGCGTCGCCACCCTGGCGCAGGGCTAGCTCAAGAGGAACAGAACCCAGCAGGGGAACTTCATAGCCCAGCGCCTGGCTGAGCGACTGGGTCAGCTGAGCACCGCCACCCTCACCGAAGAGGGGCAGGGTAGTACCGTCCGGAAGCTGCATGGCCGCCATGTTTTCAAGCACACCCACCAGCTTCTGCTCGGTTTGGATGCTCAAAGTTCCTGCCCGCTGGGCAACGTCCACGGCGGCTAGCTGGGGAGTAGAAACGAGTAGAATCTCTGCCTGGGGCAGGAGCTGGGCCATGGAAATAGCAATGTCGCCCGTGCCGGGAGGCAAATCGAGCAAGAGCACATCAATCTGCCCAAAATGCACGTCTGTCAAAAACTGTTCAAGAGCGCGGTGGAGCATGGGGCCACGCCAGGCAACCGGCTGGTCAGGCTTCACAAACATACCAATGGAGATGACCTTTATGGCACCCTTGCCCTTGGGGGCCTCCACTACGGGTGGCAGAATCATATCGTCCATACGGGTAGGGCCTTCGGTAATCCCCAGCAAACCGGGTATAGAGAAGCCGTGCACATCGGCATCAATGATTCCTACAGTCATACCGGCAGACGCGCAGGCAGCGGCCAGGTTGGCCGTAACCGAGGACTTACCCACCCCGCCCTTACCACTGGCAATCGCGTAGACCCGGGTGAGGGAACCTGGCTGAGTGAAAGGGTTCTGCCGGGTATGCCCCAGCTTCTGCCGCAGTTCAGCCCGCTGTTCTGGGGTCATATAGCCAACGGTCAGGTCAATATCTTGGACCTCGTCGAGGGCGCTGACGGCTGTTCGCACGTCCTTTTCAATGGTGCCGCGCAGCGGGCACCCCTCGATAGTGAGCAGGATAGAGATGCTTGCGGTCGAACCTACCAGTTCCGCCCGCTCCACCATACCCAGCTCTGTGATGGGTAGCCGTAACTCGGGATCAATAACGGTGGCAAGGACAGCTTCGAGCCGCTCATTTTCAGGAGTTTTTTGCATGAGAGAGAAGACCGCCTACTCAAAGGTACGGTCGATATCCTTTACCATCTTCTTTTTTCGGACCTTAGGGTCATCTTCACTTTCTACCGCAAGCACACTGCCTCCGGCTGGGGAGGTTGTGAAGCTGGAGCTATGAGGGTCATCTGCCCTGGTGCTGCTGAGAGAGGCAAGATGCTCTGCCCGAGTAAAGAGTTCCTCCTGCCGGCGCTGAACCTCCTGCAACTCCTCCATGATGTCGCGTATTTCGCCGCGGACAAAGTCACGGGTGGCTACCTCACGCAGAGTAATACGCAAAGAAGCGATTTCGCGGGTCAGGTACTCGGTCTCTTCAAGGTTGCGCTGATCACGCTGGCGGTCCTGGCGGGCTACCACGCGGTCACGGTCATCCTGCCGGTTCTGTGCCAGCAGAAGCAGGGGAGCGGCGTAGGAGGCCTGCAAGGACAGCATAAGGGTCAAGAGAGTGAAGTTAAGCGAACGTGGGTCAAACTGCATCTCTTCGGGAGCTAGGGTGTTCCAGCCTAACCAGATGGCACAGAATACAGTCATCCACAGCAGAAACTGCGGAGTCCCCATAAAGCGTGCAATTTTCTCTGTCATCTGCCCAAAGGCATCGGGGTCAGGGTTGAACTGAAAGAGCGGACGGCGTTTCTTGTCCTGAGGGGTTCCTAGTGCCTGGGCTCTTTCATCGCGTTCGCGGGCATCACTCAAATCGGCGACCTACCTTTCTAATCGGGGTGCCATCATCATAGGTGCGCCAATCATCGGGCAAGATCTCATCGAGAACGTCATCGACGGTGACAGCGCCCACCAGCCGGTCATGGTCGTTGATGACTGGGACGATGGTGAGGTCGTAGGTGGCAAGAATACGGGTTACCTCTTCGATACTGGCAGCATCGGTAACCGGTTCAATAGAGGTATCTATAATGTTACCCACCTGTTCGCTGGGAGAGTGGCGCAGTAAACGTTGCATGTGCACAATCCCCAGGTAGCGACCGGTGGGGGTTTCAAGGGGTGGGCGAGCGACCATAACAGCAGCGGCCATAGCAGGTGAGATCTCCTCCTGCCGGATATGAGCCAGAGCCTCGGCCACGGTCGCTTCGGGGGAGAGAATGATGGGGACCGGGTTCATGAGTGAGCCGGCGGTACCTTCGTCATATTCGAGTAGGCGACGCACGTCATCGGAATCATCGGGGTCCATAAGTGTCAGGAGCTCTTCGCGCTGGGTGTCTGAGAGCTCTCCTAGCAGGTCAGCCGCGTCATCGGGCTCCATCTCTTCGAGCACATTGACGGCGCGCTCAACTTCCAGGTTCGAGAGAATCTGAACCTGATCCTCTTCGGGGAGCTCCTGGAGGACATCCGCCAGGCGCTCATCCTGGAGTTCCTGGGCGACCTCCACCATGCGTTTGTCGGGCATTTCGTGGATAGCGTCTGCCAGGTCAGCGGGGTTAGAATCTTCGTGGCTGGCCACAAAGGCTGTGGCCGCCTGGGGCTCAAAGTCAGTGGAGAGGATAGCCTCGTGCCAGTCAATAATCAGGGTTTCTTTACGGCGGCGCATCAGACCGCTGTTGCCGCGTGAGATAAAAAGCTCGGAAATGAACCAGTCTCCATTGCGGCGCTGTTCCATGGCAACGTCTTCAATCTGAGCCATGCCGGAGCCGTCACGCAACTGAACCTTACGGTCAAAAATTTCGCCCACAACCAGGGCCTCTGAGCCGCGCTGTTCAAAACGGCGCAGGTTAACCAGGCCCGTCAGAATAATCTGAGTGGAGTCAATGCTGGTTACGCGGGTCATAGGCACAAAAATGCGTTTCTTACCCAGAATCTCAATGACGATACCCACCACAACGGGTTCCTTGAGCTTGGCAAGTGAAGCAACCGCTGAAAACTGGGTGAAGCCGCTTTTGAGCACGACAACATCGCGCAAACGGCCAAGCCGGTCACCGTGGGGGTCAAAGACATCGAGACCTAGTAGGCGGGCAATAAAAATTTTGTTTGGTACGCTACTCACTCTTTCCAGAGTACTCGCCTTGCAGGAGCGCTGCCATGCTTATCTGCGGATATACCCGGAAAATAGGCGCAAACTTACACTGCCCAAGGTTCCTGGGCCGGCTAGCTAGTTCACCTGTGGCGATAACAGGGCGCTCTCCCAGCTAACTCTCGACAAACTAGTCAAAAATAGGGGTTATGGATCAACTCAACGTACCTCCTGCACTGGCTTTGTCCGATGGCGCTTCCCTACCTCCCGGTGAACTGGTCGCCACTTTCAATAACCGCAAGGAACTCAACCGCGCTCTCGAATTCCTGGCCAGCCAGAAGTTCCCCGTTCACTCTCTCTACGTGGTGGGGCATGAGGTCCGTCAGGTTGATTACATTACAGGGCAGGCTACCTATCCCCGTGCCGCTCTAGGCGGCGCCGTTCAGGGCGTGGGCCTGGGCGCGCTGGTGGGCTTCTTCAACGCTTTTGTTACCAACACCTCGATCCTGGCGAACCTGCTCAGCATCGTGCCTCTGGCTATTGCCTTTTGCATGATTTACTCCGTTGTCGTGGCGGCTCGAGCCAAGGGGCGCGGGATCCGTACCCGCACTCAGATGCTACCGGCCCGCCTTGACCTGATGGCTATCCCGGCCACAGCCCAGGCTGCCCGGAACCTGCTTCGCGTGTCCGTTCAGCCCGCCCCCCAGTCTGCTGGCCAGCCCCAGGCGCCGCGCACAGAGGCCCCCGGACAGAACCAGAACCAACCCGGACAGAACTTACCGCCCTCCCAGCCTGTGCAAGGCCCCAGCCCCCAGCAGAGCGCCAGCCCTGCACCATCTGCGCCTCAGCACCAGCCCGGCCCCCAATGGTTTGATCCTCACCAGCCTCTTCCACCCCACCAGACAGAACCCCAGCCTTTCTTGCCCGGTTTCAACCCTACAGATCAGGCACAGCAGGGCTCCGCTACCCCCGAGCAACCCGCTCAGCCGGTCTTCACACCCCCGGCCCAGACCAAGTCGGACGGCACCAAAGCCGCCAGCAAGTATGGCCTGCGGGTTGAAACCCCCGAAGAATTCGAGGCAGCTATCCGCAAGACACCCACCGCAGACACCTCTGTTAACGAGCGTATCGAGCAGATTCGTGCCGAGCAGAGTGAACAGCGCTACGGACTGCGGGTTGAAACTCCCGAAGAGTTCGAAGCCGCCATCCGCCGGGAACCGGAGCAGGACAGCAAGGCGTCACAAGACTAAGTAGCCCCGAGTCTGCTACCGGAAGGCAAAGAATAAAGCCCCTGCTAGATCCTCAAGATGGAGCTAGCAGGGGCTTTTGCCCTGGCGGACTCTTAGAAGCAGCCCGGAGGGTGCCTAGCGGGAAATCTCAGCCATCCAGGCCTCAATGCCCTCAACGGTGCGGGGCAGGGCGGCAGAGAGGTTTTCGTTACCGTCTTCGGTAATGAGCACATCATCCTCAATACGGATACCGATACCGCGTAGTTCCTCGGGAATCAGCAGATCCTCTTCCTTGAAGTAAAGGCCCGGCTCAATGGTGAAGACCATGCCCGGCTCAATCACACCATCCATGTAGAGCTCCATCTTGGCCTGAGCACAGTCATGCACGTCAAGGCCGAGGTGGTGGCTGGTACCGTGGGGCATCCAGCGGCGGTGATGCCCACCCTGATCAGACAGAGAAACCTCAGCAGAAACCGGGAGCAGGCCCCATTCGTGCAGGCGGGTTGCCAGAACCTGCATGGCGGCATCGTGAACTTCATGGAACTTACGGCCCGGAACAGCCGCCTTAAAGGCCGCATCGGCGGCTTCAAGAACAATCCTGTAGGCCCTAGCCTGTACCTCACTGAACTTGCCGTTGACCGGGAAAGTACGGGTGATGTCGGCGGTATAGAGGGTATCGTCTTCCACCCCGGCATCGACCAGCATGAGCTTGCCCTCTTCCACCGGCCCGTTGTTAGAAATCCAGTGCAAAATGGTGGCATTGTTACCGCAGGCCGCGATAGTGTCATAGCCCAGGTCATTGCCCTCAATCCTGGCCTGGGAGAAAAAGGCGGTCTCAACCACCCGTTCACCGCGCCGGTGGGCAAGAGCGGCAGGCAACGAACGGATAACCTCAGCAAAACCATCGATGGTCAAATCGACCGAACGGCGCAGGTTCTCTACCTCAAGCTCATCCTTGACCAGGCGTGCCTGGGAGAGAGCCTCAGCCAGCGCCGCATCGAGCTTGTCGGACTCTTCTAAATCAACGGCGGTGTTGTAACGGGAGGTATCGACCAGGGCATCAACATTCAGGTCAACATCGCGTACTAGGCGGATCCTGATACCGCCCAGAGCCTGCGGCCCGGCGTTCTTGGTAATAGCGACTTCAAGCTCGGACAGATCAGCGGTGCGGATACCGTACTCGGCGCCCAGAGACTCCAGGGTAGGGCGGGGGCCAATCCAGAACTCACCGTAGCGGGGGTCGCGGTAAAACATCTCGGTGTCCCGACCAGCTAAGGGGCGAAAATACAGGGTAACCTCGTGATTCGACCCCTGATCGCCGCTGCCTTCCTCAACTGGCTCGTAGACCAGCACAGCATCGGGCTCATGGTCCACACCCAGGCCGGTCTGGTGGGCAAAAGCGGAGTGCGGACGGAAGCGGTAGTCGGTGTCGTTTGAACGGACCTTAAGAGGGCCAGCGGGGATTACCAGGCGCTCGCCGGGGAAGAGCTTGGACAGAGCGGCGCGGCGGGTAGCGGCAAAATCAGCAGCGCGGGCGCGAGCAGGCAGGTCGCCGTTGGTCGGAGCCCAGTGAGCGGCCATAAATTCGGTAAAAGCTCTTGAACGGGGAGCGGCTGACCGGTTGGTGACGCGCTCTTCGATGGGCTGGTCATCACCGGGGGTGGGGGTCTTATCCTGTGTTGTCATACACACCAGTGTAGTGAGGGCGGTCAAGTACCGTCTAGCAGGGCGGGGCCGCACACAAAGGTAGCAACCCGCTGCTCCCTGCAGACTTAGCCAAGCTCATACCCTGACCAAGCTGTTGGCCCTGTAATCTAGGGGTATGTATGACCTGCACACCCATTCCTGCACTTCCGATGGCACCCAGCCCGTAGCCGAGCTGGTTGCTGAAGTAGCCGCGCTCGGTCTGACCGGCTTTGCCCTGACCGACCACGACACCACCGCTGGGTGGAGCCTGGCGCAGGCGGAAGCGGACAAATGGGGCCTAGATTTTGTGCCCGGTATGGAAATCTCCTGTTCAGCGCAGGGCGTGAGCGTCCACCTGCTGTGCTACCTGCACGACCCCCACCACGAAGGCCTGTGCGCGGAGATGGAACGATCCAGGGTCGCCCGCCGGAGCAGGGCTCAGCGCATGGTGGAGCGCCTGAGCGAAGACTACCCGCTGACCTGGGATACCGTACAGGAACACGTGCATCAGGGGGCTACCGTAGGCCGCCCCCATATTGCCGATGCGCTGGTAGCTATCGGCGCGGTCACCACACGAACCGAAGCCTTCCAGCGGGTGCTCACCCCAAGTTCCCCCTACTACATTCCCCACTACGCGGTAGACCCGGTAGAGGCCGTCCAACTGGTACGCCAGGCCGGTGGGGTCCCCGTTATGGCCCACCCCAGGGCACCTTCACGGGGCCGCTTAGCCAGTGATGAGACTATCTACGCCATGATTGATGCTGGCTTAGCTGGTGTTGAGGTCTACCACCGGGACAACCCACCCGAAGGTCGTCAGTGGCTACTGGATCTAGCCTCCCGCCACGACCTGCTGGTGACCGGCTCATCGGACTATCACGGTGCCGGTAAACCCAACCTTTTGGGCGAAAACACCACGGACCCGCAAACCGTAGCCGCCCTGCGCGCCCAGGCTGGCTCTCACCAGAAATTGGGGGAGCAGGTCTAAGCCCCCAGCTAATTCCCGCCGGTCTGTGTGCTCAACCACATAGACTAGAACCATGAAGTTCCTCAACGACACCAAGCCCACCACAGACCTCACCTACAACGACGTATTCATGGTTCCCTCGCCTTCCTCGGTTGGCTCCCGCATGGGAGTTGACCTGCGAACAGCAGATGGAACGGGCACTACCATCCCTCTGGTCATCGCCAATATGACCGCCGTATCGGGCCGCCGTATGGCTGAGACTGTTGCCCGGCGCGGGGGTATCGCCATTATTCCGCAGGATGTTCCGACCGATATCGTTGCCGAAACCATCAGGCGGGTCAAAAGCTCCCACCTGGTGTTCGATACTCCTATCACAGTCAAACCCCACCACACCGCAGGTTACGTTCGTCACCTGATTCCCAAGCGTGCTCACGGTGCTGCAATTGTGGTCGAGGATGACCGACCCGTCGGCATCATTACTCCTAAAGATATGCGCGGAGCCGATAATTTTGACCAGGTCCAAGACCTGATGAGCACCGAGCTACTGACCCTGAACCACAGCGTCACACCCCGCGAAGCTTTTGACATTCTCTACGAGCACTCCCGCAAGATCGCGCCCGTGGTTGATGAAGCCGGTCTACTGGTTGGTGTGCTGACCCGGTCAGCGGCTCTGCGTGCTAGCCTCTACACACCGGCCACCGACCAAGCTGGCTGCCTGCGTATTGGGGTGGCTATCGGTATTAACGGTGACATCGCCGGTCGCGCGGAAAGCCTGATTCAAGCCGGTGCTGATGTGCTGGTGATTGATACCGCCCACGGCCACCAGGACACCATGATTGAGGCCCTCAAAAAGGTTCGTTCCCTCAACCCCTCTATCCCAATCGCCGCCGGTAACGTGGTCACGGCGCAGGGGGTGCGTGACCTGGCTGAAGCCGGTGCAGATATTATCAAGGTCGGTGTTGGCCCCGGTGCCATGTGCACCACCCGCATGCAAACCGGCGTGGGCCGACCCCAATTCTCTGCCGTGCTTGAGTGTGCCCAAGAGGCTAGGAAGCTGGGTGTGCATGTCTGGGCCGACGGTGGTATCAAAGACCCCCGTGACGTTGCCCTTGCCCTAGCTGCCGGCGCATCCAATGTAATGATTGGCTCCTGGTTTGCCGGTACCCACGAATCGCCCGGGGATGTCCTCCAGGACTCCGAGGGCTGCCTCTACAAGGAAAGCTTCGGTATGGCCTCTCGCCGAGCGGTCATCAACCGTAACTCAAAGACCGAAGCCTTTGAAAAAGCCCGCCGCGAAATGTTCGAAGAGGGCATCTCTACCGCTCGCATCTACCTGCCTGAGGGCAGGGGCGGGGTGGAGGACCAGATTGATTCAATTATCTCCGGTGTGCGCTCAGCTTTCACCTACGCCGGGGCTTCCAGCATTGAAGAGTTCAGCGAACGGGCCGTGGTAGGTATTCAGTCAGCCGCAGGCTACGCAGAGGGTCAAGCCCGCTCTACCCGCTAAGCACAGCCACCGGGAGGTCATGAACCCCTGCCCAAGTTGAAGCCCGGTGCCCAACAACAAGAATGACCCCCTCCACAAGGGAGGGGGTCATTCTGCCTGTGAGGAGCGCTAGGGGTAAACCAGCGCGACCTTAGCCTTCGCCGCCCTCTACCCGGCGGGTACGGCGGCGGCGACGGGGCCTAGTCGCCGCATTAGCGCCCTCAGCGGGCTGCCCACCCTCAGAACTAGGGCGACGGCTAGAGGCAGGCTTGCTATCGCCCTGAGAGGATGAACGGCGCTCACCGTTACGGCCACCCCGGCGCTCTGCCGAGCGTGACCCATTGCGGTTCTCACCGCGGCCACGGCGGTCCTGCCCGCCCCTAGCAGGGCGTGAGCCAGCGGACTGGCGACGACCTGGCTCCTGCCCACCAAAATCCTCGGCCGCCTCAGCCTCAAGACCGGCAGCGGTGCGCTCTTCCTTGGGCAGACGGCCCTTGGTGCCTTTGGGGATACCAAGATCTGCAAAGAGGTGGGGAGAGGAAGAATAGGTTTCTACCGGCTCATCAACACCCAGCTCCAAAGCCTTGTTAATAAGCTTCCAGCGGGGAATATCTTCCCAATCCACCAGGGTGATAGCGGTACCCAGCTTCTCTGCGCGACCGGTGCGGCCTACACGGTGCAGGTAGGTCTTCTCGTCCTCGGGGCACTGGTAGTTAATGACGTGGGTGACATCTTCAACGTCGATACCTCGGGCGGCAACATCGGTAGCGACCAGGATATCGACCTTACCGTTGCGAAAAGCACGCAGAGCCTGCTCGCGGGCACCCTGGTTGAGGTCACCGTGGATAGCTCCAGCGGCAAAACCGCGTGACTGAAGCTCATCGGAGAGCTTGGCAGCAGAACGCTTGGTCTTGGTGAAAATAACGGTACGGCCACGGCCTTCCGCGCGCAGGACCCGGCTGACCAGCTCGTCCTTATCGAGAGGGTGGGCACGGTAGATGACCTGGCGGATAGATGCCTTGGTCATGGTCTCTTCTTCGCCGGACTCGGCGCGAATGTGCATGGGCTGGCGCATGTAGCGCCGGGCCATAGTCAGCACGGGACCGGGCATGGTTGCCGAGAAGAGCATGGTCTGGCGGACCTCTGGTACAGCAGAGAGCAGGCGCTCCACATCGGGCAGGAATCCTAAGTCCAGCATCTCATCAGCCTCATCGAGCACAACTATCTTGACCTGGCTCAGATTCAGGTGGTGCTGGCGGTGCAAGTCGATGAGACGGCCGGGTGTGCCCACGACCAGCTCAACGCCGTCGGTGAGTTCCTTAATCTGGGATTCGTAGGGGCGGCCGCCGTAGAGGGTCGCTACTCGCACACCGGTTTTATCGGCGGCTACCGACAGGTCACTACCTACCTGGATAGCGAGTTCACGGGTGGGAACAATAATCAGGGCCTGGGGTGCGCCGGGCACCTTGACTTGCCCCCACTCATCAGACTTGGGGCCAATAACGGTCTGTAGAGCGGGCAACCCAAAGCCCAGGGTCTTACCGGTACCGGTCTTAGCCTGGCCGATAATATCCTGGCCTGCCAATGCGATAGGCAGGGTCAGGGCCTGAATGGGGAAGGGGCTGGTGATGCCTTGGGCCGCGAGCGCATCGGAGATGTCCTGACGAACACCGTAGTCGGCAAATGTTGATGGGGTTTGGTGGTCTGTCACGAATCGTTGTCCTTTGATGTGGCCCAGTCATGGGCAAACGGGGGAGCCGATCGCGGATTTATCGTGCAGGTGTGAGCCCTATCGACCACATGAGGAACCCCGTAAGAGAACCGGTGGGAGAGCTAATAAGCCAAATGAAAAGTTATATTGTACGACCGGGCAACCAATAACATGCACCATTCTACCGTCTCCGGCATAAAAAAGAAGAGAGGGCCGGCCGCTGGTCACCAGCGGCCGGCCCTCTATGCCGAAACATGGGTGTTTAGCCGATGCCAAAACCTACCCGGTGCTTGGACTCAATACCCAGCTCCACAAAGCCAATTTGAGCCCCGGGAACTAGGGTTGTGGCGCCCTTGGAGTCGGTCAGTTCCAGCAGGCCTCCGGTCTGCAGAGCTTCTGCCACCTTAGCGCGAACCTGCTCGGCGCTTTCATCAGATTCGATAACGACCTGGGTGGGAACGTTCAGTACACCAATTTTGATTTCCACGGGATACTTCCTTCGGTTTGGGCCCACCTGGCGCGGGCTCTGGCAGTGTTCCTCAGTCTACGGCAGGGGAGCGGCAGCTCGTGGCAGGTTTCGGTCTGAGCTGACAAGCACGCGGGGTAGGCCCGCCTACTCCCAATCTTCGTCAATAATTGAGATGCCACCCCAGGCAAGCCGGAAAACAGCTCTCTCGGCAAGCGCTAGCTGCTCAGCAGAAGTTTCGGTGCCTACCACCATGTGAGCGGCGGCCTGCGTCATGCCGGTGAGCATGCGAGCAGTCATCATAGCTTCGCTAAAGTCCATGCCTGCATTGGGTGCCAGAACATGTGCGATGTGCTCAGCGATCCGGGTGTGCATGCTCTCGATACGTTCTTGAACAGCAAAATCCGTCTGGATATCAGACTCAAAAATAATGCGGTAACCCACCACATTGGTGCGCGCGAAATTAAAGAAAGCCTCGATAACGCCTTTGACGCGTTCCTTATTGACGTTGGTTCCGTGCAAGGGGCTAACAAGGTTTGTAAGGAGCAGTTCAATCTGTTCATCGAGAACAGCTAGGTAAAGATCCCTCTTACCAGTGAAATGCTGATAGAGCACAGGCTTAGTGACCTGCGATGCCGAAGCAATATGATCCATGGTGGTGCAGTGGTAGCCCTGGGAAGCAAAAACGCGGGCCGCATTGCTAATCAGCTGTTGGCGACGTAAATCTTTGGGTAGGCGACTAATCCCGTTAGAATCGCCCTGAGCTGGCTGGTCGGGAAAGTATGCGGACATTGTGTGTGGCCGGACCTCTGGAACGGTGGATGTGGACAAGGCTAAAGCGGCCCTTGGCGTGGCCGCTCGCTAGGAGGCATCGGTTTGAGGCGATACCTCGTCAGCGGAGTTCTCTTGAACTTCGATGCCGTAAAGAGCTTCTAGCGCTGCCACATATTCATCGGTCCTACCGTCACGTGCCAACTCACGGGCTCGAACGGTGGGTGTATGTAACAGCGACTTGACCATGCGACGCATGGCCAGCTCAAGCTGCTCGGTAGCGGCAGTGCAACCGTACTGGTTATGTACCTTCGCTACCTCGGCATCAAGCACACTCATGGTGTGTTGCCTCAGAGCAACAATAGCAGCGTCTACACTGCGAGCCTTCTCTTTGACGGAAAACTCGGCAGCTTCTTCGTCCACAATTGTGCGGGCAGTATTAACCGACTCCACGGTTTCTTCGGGGGCGGCCAGGCGCACCGACTCCAGCGTGATGAGCTCGACCTGGGGAAGATCAGCTACCTCCGGCGCAAAGTCCCTGGTCAGGGCCAGGTCGAGGATAACGCGCTTTCCTTCGGGAATCTCAATGGGAAGCATGGGTGAAGCGCCACCAGAGCACCCAATAATGATGTCTGCCTTTCGCATCTGCTCATGGAGCTGGCCGTGGGGGACGGCAAAAACGCCTCGTTTGTCGGCAAAAGTAGCTGCACGATGAGAACGCGAATAAATCCAGATATCGCTGGTTCCCCTGCTGTGCAAGGCCGCTACAGTCGCGCCAGCGTAGGCTCCGGTGCCAAAAACCAGCACCCGACGATCCTGCCAGGACTTCTCGGCCACCTCATCTGCCATATCAAGGGCAACAGAAACAATAGAACGACCGCGCGAACCCAGTAATGTGCGCTGGCCAACCTTACGAGCAGTCTGCGCGCCGTGGTCAAAAAGCCTGACCAGGTTGCCTGTAGCCCGCCCCTTATCTTGCGCTAAGGTAAGGGCCCTGCGAACCTGGCCGGTAATTTCGCGCTCGCCAACCACAGCGGACTCAAGGCCAGAAGCCACAGTGAAAAGGTGGTGGGCGGCATCGGCATTGACCAGAATGTCGAAGCTATTCTCAACGATGTCGTAGGAGAGGCCGGAACCTCTAGCAATCAGCTCAAAGATACGCTCAGCAACTGTGATGACATCGTTGCTGATGTTTTGCTCGGTAGCGCCCGGTTTGCTGGGGATTTCTGCGTAGAGTTCGAGCCGATTGCAGGTAGACAAAATAACCTCACCACGAACACCGGTTTTCTCAAGGTTTCGCTGAATTTTCTCAACTCCTTCGCTGAGAAAAGCCACGGTGGTGAGGTCAACAGAGCGATGCGATGCTACAAGGCTAAAAATGGTCACAACGTCTCTATCATAAGGGGGTAAATGAGCTTTATCGCTGACAGTCTGTCACTAAGGTTCTCAAAAGTGGCCTGAAGTGTGCAAATATGGGGCAAAAGGTTCTTCGAAAGTTGTCAATTATTTATGCGTTTCCCTCGGCTAGCCCCTGTGAAAAGAAGCATCCACCCCTGCACCGGCGACTCAACGACAGTTTGTCTCTAAAGTTTTGGCATAAACTTGGCAGAATGGAAGATATGAGTCAGACCAATACCGCCCCCCTGCGTCAGCGCGCCCTACTTACCGATGAGCAGCTCGCCCATCTACCCACCCATCACCCTCTCAAAACCGCACATACCGGTGAGTCCGCCATGATTCGCACCCTCACCGGCCGCTCCGCAGATCACTCACCGGTCTGGTTCATGCGCCAGGCAGGGCGCTCCCTGCCCGAATACCGCCAGATACGCGAGGGAATCCCCATGCTTGATTCCTGCCTCAACCCTGAGTTAGCCGCTGAGATTACTCTCCAGCCGGTTCGCCGCCACGGTGTCGATGCCGCTATCTTCTTCTCTGACATCGTTATCCCCATGAAGCTTGCGGGTGTCGGCGTAGATATCGTGCCCGGGCGCGGCCCCGTCCTCGATGCCCCCGTGCGCACCCTTGAAGACATCAAAAATCTGCCCGAGCTTGAAGACTCAGCACTTGATCCCATCCGTCAAGCAGTAGCCCTAACCGTTGAACAGCTGGGGTCCACCCCGCTCATCGGGTTTGCCGGTGCCCCTTTCACCGTGGCCGCCTACATGGTCGAAGGCGGGCCCTCGCGCGATCACCTGCGCCCGCGCACCATGATGCATGCAAACCCAGAAGCCTGGGAAGCTCTGGGTCAGTGGGCCGCCCGCACCTCAGCCCAGTTCCTTGCCGCCCAGATCGAGGCTGGCGCATCGGCCGTCCAGCTCTTTGACTCCTGGGCCGGCTCCCTAGGCCAAGCTGACTACCGCCGCTTCGTCCAGCCCCACTCAGCTGCCACCCTGACCGCCATTGAGCACTACGGTGTGCCCCGCATTCACTTTGGTACCGGCACCGCCGAACTGCTACCGGCCATGCTCGAGGCCGGCGCAGACGTTATCGGCGTGGACTACCGTCTTCCCCTGTCTGAAGCCCAGCGCAGACTCGGCGGCGGCATTGTCCTGCAGGGTAATATCGACCCCGCCCTGCTAGCCTCAGGTTGGGATGCCTTGGCCGCACACACCGACAGCGTTCTTGAAGAAGGTCGTTGCGCACCGGCCCACGTGGTCAACCTGGGACACGGCGTACCGCCCACCACCGATCCCACCGTACTAACCAGACTCGTCGAATACATCCACACCCAGACCCGCAAGGCTAGCTGAGGCAGGCAATGGCACAGGAATTACACGGCACCAGACCGCAGAACACCGCCCTGGTGATTGGCGGTGGAGTCTCGGGCCTCTTAGCCGCCCGCCAACTCGCCCAAGCCGGTAAAAAAGTGACTCTGGTGGAACGCGAAAGCCACCTGGGTGGCGCTGTCGGTGCCCACCAGCTTGCAGGGCTGGTGCTGGACTCCGGTGCTGAATCCTTTGCAACTCGCACCACAGCGGTCAAAGATTTGCTGACCGAGCTGGGCCTAGCTGACCGTATCGTCACCCCTCAGCCACGCGGTTCCTGGCTCTACCTGCCCCAGGGAGCTTTTCCCTCACCGTCCACCGGTGTGCTGGGTATCCCCGGTAGCTTTGATGACCCAGCCTTCAAAAAGATTCTGGACCGATCCGGCTACCGGCGAGCCAAACTGGACATGGTTCTGCCCCGCTCCGCAGGTACCCACGCCAAAACGCTGGGCGACCTGGTCCGTATCCGCATGGGCCAGCAGGTTCTGGACCGACTCGTTGCTCCCGTCGTTTCGGGCGTTCACGCTGTGCACCCTGATCAGCTAGAAATTGCAACCATCGCCCCCGGCCTGCTTGAGGGTCTTAAAGAACTGGGATCCCTAGCTGCCGCGTCGGCCCGTATGCGGGCAGCCTCACCGGCAGGATCCCAGATCGCAGGCATCGAGGGCGGCATGAACCAGCTCTCCGAGGCACTGGTCGATGAACTGCTACGGCACCGGGTACGTATTGTGACCGGCTTTGACACCATCGCCGTTGACCGTGACCCCGTCACCGGCGCCTGGACTGCTATCCAGCGCCAGCCCGAATACGGCGAGAAATCGGCCATGATTCACGGTGAACTCCTGGTGGTAGCAACCGATGCCCAAACCAGCATTCGCCTGCTTGGGCCTCACCTGCCTGCCTCGTCCTTACCTCCCATCACACCCGGCCCCGAGGTCGCACTGGTTTCCCTGGTCCTTGACCAACCAGCACTGGACTCAGCCCCCCGCGGAACCGGACTGCTGGTCAGCGAAGCCGTCACAACGGTCCGTGCCAAGGCTCTGACCCACGCCACCGCCAAATGGGACTGGGTCGCAGAAAAAGCGGGGGAGGGCCGCCACCTGGTCCGTCTCTCCTACGGGCGCGGTAAGGAACACGACACCTCACCCCTCTCAGAGCTAGCCTTGCACGATGATCAACTCGTTACCCTGGCCCTGCACGATGCCGGTCAGCTCCTGGGCGTTCCCATCAGTAAGAGCCAGCTGGTAGCCGCCGACGTAGTGCGCTGGCCAAGCGCCCTACCGGCTACCGCACCCGGGCACCGCCAACGGGTCGCCGGATTCCGCTCGGCTCTCGAAGACCTACCGGGAGCTACCGCAGTGGGAGCCTGGATCGCCGGCACCGGTTTAGCTGCCGTGACTGCAGACACACAAGCTCATATCCGCAGCTTTGCAGAACGCAAGAAGCCCACTGCATCCCACAAGGACTAACCATCACACCCCAGGACAGAAAGGTCCCCTCAATGTCACACCCCACCGCACAGCAGGGCCACGGCTACGGCACTACAGGCCACGGATCACACCCCGGCCAGCCCCAGAAGGTTCAGGGGCAGGTTCCCGGTGCACCCGCCGAGGGCGATTCCCAGCTCTACTATGCCCTCTACACCGTTTTCGCCCGCGACACCGCACCTGTAGCTGATGTAACCGGTGCTGCCGCCACCGCCGAACTCGAACAGCTCGAAGAAGCCCTTAAAGCAGAGGGCGTAACCCTGCGAGGCTTCTACGATGTCTCGGCTATGCGCGATAACGCAGACATCATGGTCTGGATTCACGGCGAGAAGCCAGAAGCCCTGCAAGCCGCTGTCCGTAAAATCCGCCGCACCGCCGCTTTCTCCGGCACCAAAATTGTCTGGTCCACCATGGGTGTTCACCGCGATGCCGAGTTCACCCGCCAGCACGCCCCCTGCTTTGCCAAGGGGATCGCTCCCGAAGCCTGGGTCTGCGTCTACCCCTTCGTACGTTCCTGGGACTGGTACTACATGAACGCCGAACGTCGTGCCGAAATGCTTAAGAACCACGGTATGAAGGGGCGGGACTTCCCCCAGGTCCTGGCCAACACTATCGCCACTTTCGGCCTGAACGACTACGAATGGGTCCTGGCTCTTGAAGCCCCAGAACTGGTAGATTTGGTCGATATGATGCGTCACTTCCGAAATACCGAGGCCCGCCTCTACGTCCGCGAAGAGACCCCCTTTTACACCGGTCGCCGTATCCCGGCGGCAGAGATTGTGCAGGTACTTGCCTAAATGACTACTCAAATTCCTCAAGATATTATTCCCAACCTGACCGACCCTAACAACACTGCATCTAACGGCCCCGCCACACTAGATCAGACTACTTTGGGTTCTTACCACGGCGAAGAGAATCTGACCCGCCCTCGCGCTTCGGTCCCTGTTGACTACGACCTGGTCATCCTTTCCTCCTTCGGCGGCCCCGAAGGCCAGGAGGATGTGATTCCCTTCCTGCGTAATGTTACCGCCGGGCGCGGTATCCCTGACGAACGTCTGGAAGAGGTAGCAACCCACTACCGTGCCAATGGGGGAGTCTCACCCATCAACGCCCAGAACCGTGCCCTGCTTGGGGCCCTCCAAGAAGCTCTGGCCGAAAAAGGCCCAGATATTGAAATTACCTGGGCTAACCGCAACTGGGATCCCTACGTGCCAGATGTCGTTGAAGATGCCTACCGGCGCGGTAAACGCAAAATCTTGGTCTTAGCAACCAGTGCTTACCCCGGCTACTCATCCTGCCGCCAATACCGGGAGGACTACGGCCTTGCCCTAGAAAAATTGGGCTTAGAAGGCAAGTTACAGATTGACAAGGTCAGGCAGTTCTTTGACACCCCCGGCTTTATCACACCCTTTGTTGAGGGACTAGTTGAGGGCCTCAAAGACGTACGCGCTCGCCTGACTCAGACCCAGAAGCCTGCCGCCGGTAACGGTAAAATTCGTGTGATGTTCTGTACCCACTCGGTCCCTACCAGCGCCGCAAACGAAGCAGGCCCACGCGGGGTGGACTATGAAGGCGGTAGTGCCTATGTAGAAAAGCATCTGCAGGCCGCCCGCGCGGTTTTGTCCGGCGTTCAGCAGATTGACCCCGATCTGCTGGATAAGGTGGATTGGGAGCTGGTCTACCAGTCCCGTTCTGGCCCGCCCACCATGCCCTGGCTTGAACCGGATGTCAACGATGCCCTTGAGGCTCTCGAAGGTGCAGTGGATGGCGTGGTTCTAGTTCCCTTGGGATTCGTCTCAGACCATATGGAGGTCATGTGGGATCTTGATACTGAGGCTTTGGATACCTGCGAACGCCTCGGATTTGTAGCCACGCGCACCCCGACCCCCGGCACTCACCCCGCCTATGTGGAAGGCCTGCGCCAGCTGATTGCTGAGCGTGTTGCCTCCACCGCTCCGGCTCAGGATGCCCAAGGCGTGCAAGAAGCCAGAGACAGTGTCTGCGGTGGCAAGGGTTGGTTTGACTTCTGCAATCCCAACTGTTGCAAATCTACCCGCCCAGGCTCTGAGAAGCCCGTGATTGCCAACTACACCGGCGACATCACCGGCGGAACCCGCTAAGAAAGCACAGGCACCGATTGGCTCCTTACCCTACTGGCCCCGGTTCCCGTCTAGGGGACCGGGGCAGGGTAGTCTAGAGGACCCAAAAAACAACGAGGATTCAGCGATGGTAGCTCAGCACTACAGGGTGGGCACACGAGGCTCAGCCCTGGCAACCACCCAGACAGCCTGGGCCGTGGAGCAGATACGCTCAGCAACCGGCCTAGTTTTGGACACCGTTACGGTGAAAACGGAAGGGGACGTCTTGACCGGCCCCCTATCGCAACTGGGTGGCACCGGTGTCTTCGCCGCGACCCTGCGTTGCCGCCTGCTGGAGGGGGAGGTTGATCTTGCCGTGCACTCCCTCAAAGATTTACCGAGTGCTCCCTGCCCAGGGCTAACCGTAGCCGCAACACCCCTGCGTGAAGACCCTCGGGATGCCCTGTGCGCTCGTGACGGACTGACCCTAGATACTCTGCCAGCCGGGGCCCGGGTGGGGACCGGCTCACCGCGCCGTGCCGCTCAGCTCTTGGCCCTGCGCCCCGACCTAACCATCGTCGATATTCGCGGCAATGTGGGCACCCGCCTGGCCCGGGTGGCCGGGAATGAAGCCTATGGGGTGGGCGCTCACGGCCTGCACGGCGAGAAGAAACTGGGCGCTATCACCGGTGACTGCGACGCTGTGGTACTGGCCGCCGCTGGCCTGCGCCGACTGGGCCTGGAAAAGACCATTACCGAGTACCTCGATACCGACCGGGTGCTCCCGGCCCCCGGGCAGGGCGCCCTCGCCCTGGAAATTCGTTCTAAGGAACTTGAGGGGGCGGAAAAAACTGCCTTGGGTACCGCTGTGCTGGCGGTTAACCACACTAAGACCCAGCTTGCTGTGACTGCTGAGCGTGCTCTGCTCCGTCGTCTTGAAGCCGGGTGCGCCGCGCCTATTGGGGCCTACGCTCAGGTCAAGAGCGGTCAGCTCGAACTTTCGGTGGCCGTTGCCAACCCCGCAGGAACCCAAGTCATGCGACATAGGGTAGCTACCGCCACGCTCAGCCCAGAAACCGCCTACGAGCTGGGGGTGCGTGCGGCTGAGGAATTACTGGCAGATGGCGCTGCTGAGCTGGCAGGGTTAGGAGAACAAAAATGAGCACCTACCTGATTACCAGAACCTCTCACCAGGCCGCCGCTTTTACCCGTCAAGTCCAGGCCCACGACCCCGCCGCTCGGGTGCTGTGCGCACCCGTCCTCCAGGCGGTTGCCCGCCAACCTGAGGACTGGGAAGAAATCGCCTTTGCCCTGGTGCGCGGTGAGTTTTCCTGGGTCACTTTCACCTCTGCCAACGGGGTGCTGGGCCTTGAAAAACTGGCCCAAGAGATTGGTCAGCCCCTGGTTCAGCTCCTGGGAGCAGCCCAGATCGCGGCGGTAGGCCGGGCTACCGAAGCCGCCCTGACCGAACGCGGCCTGCTGGTTGATTTTGTTCCCCACACCCAGTCTGCCGCCGGCATGATTGAAGAATGGCTAATTGACGAAGAGTGGGAAGACCCCACCACCGAAAAGGTCCTGGCCGTGCAGGGTACTACCGCCAGCCCCGTCCTTGAAGATGGCCTGACCGATTACGGCTACACTGTTGCTCCGCTGGCCGTCTACGACATGGTGCCCTACCCGGCTGACCTGCCCCTAGCCGAACCCGAAGATACCCAGGATTCTCAGGCCCAGGACGATGCTGTGGCCCTCACGCTGGAGCAGGCCCGTGAAGCCCTGGCAGAAGTGGACGTTCTGGTAGCGACTTCACCCCTGCTCCTGAAAACCCTAGCCCGGTCGGTTAGTTTTGCCCTACCGCCCACCGTCGCTATTGGTGCCAGCACCCGGGCTGCGGCGGAGGCCCTGACCCAGCCTGCCCGCCCGCATAAGATTTCGGTAGCCACCAGCCCCGCCCCGGCAGACCTGGCAACAGCCGCCTTCTTAGCCTCCCAGTCCGCATCCTAGAGAGTACAAAACAGTGTTCCAGCCTTCATCCTTACCCGTCCGCCCCCGCCGCCTGCGCACCACTGCCCCCATGCGGGCGCTGACCGCAGAAACCGCCCTGACCCCTGCCAACCTGGTCCAGGTTCTCTTTGTACGCGACGGCATCGACGCCCCGGTCGCGATTGAATCCATGCCCGGTCAGTACCAGCACACTCTAGACACCGTCATTGGTGAGGTCCAAAAGGCCGTGGATGCCGGTGTGCGCTGTATCGACCTCTTTGGTGTTCCCCGCGACCAAGATAAGGACGCTATCGGCTCTGCCGCCTGGGCACCGGACGGCATTCTCAACCGCGCTATCGCCACTGTGCGCCAGCACTTCGGGGACTCCGTGGTTGTCATGGCCGACACCTGCCTGGACGAGTTCACCGACCACGGCCACTGCGGCCCGCTGACCACCGACTCCCAGGGTAATACCGTGGTTGATAACGATGCGGCGGTAGAGGCCTACTGCAAGATGGCTGTTTCCCAGGCACAAGCCGGTGCTCACACGGTCAGCCCCTCGGGCATGATGGACGGCCAAATCGCCGCCATGCGTACCGCCCTAGACCAGGCCGGCTTCACCGATGTCTCTATCCTGGCCTACTCCGCCAAGTACGCCTCTGCCTTCTTTGGTCCCTTCCGCGAGGCGGTAGGTTCCACCTTCACCGGGGACCGCAAGACCTACCAGCAGGATCCCGCCAACCGCCGCGAATCCCTCTACGAGGTTCAGCTTGATATTGAGCAGGGCGCCGATATGGTCATGATTAAACCGGCCACCGCCTACCTGGATATCGTGCGGGAGGTTGCTGACTTCTCACCCGTGCCGGTGGCCGCCTACCAGGTCTCGGGGGAGTACGCCATGATTGAGGCCGCCGCCGCCGCTGGCTGGATTGACCGCAAGGCCGTAGCCCTAGAAGCCCTTATGGGGATTCGCCGGGCCGGTGCCTCCATTATCCTCACCTACTACGCCACAGAAGCCGCTACCTGGTTGCGCCAGAAGGCCTAGCGGGTTAGCTTAGACTCAGACTCACCGGGGCGCTCGTGCCATACCGAGCGCGCCGTCCCCACGAAAGGAAGCCCGGTCAATGACCGTCTCTGAAGAACTTTTTGCCCGCTCCACCCAGGTTATTCCCGGTGGCGTGAACTCCCCGGTTCGTGCCTTTAACTCGGTGGGTGGCACCCCCGCTTTTATGGTGGAGGCATCCGGCCCCTACCTGACCGATGCCGATGGCCACAACTATGTCGATTTGGTCTGCTCCTGGGGCCCAGCCCTGCTGGGGCACAAACACTCCGCCGTTATCGAGGCGGTGCACGCCGCTGTGGAACACGGCCTATCTTTTGGCGCTTCGACCGCCGCCGAAACCGAACTGGCCGAGCTGGTGGTCAACCGTATTAACGCTGTTGCACCGGGCACTATAGACCAGGTGCGCATGGTTTCCACCGGCACCGAAGCCACCATGACCGCTATCCGCCTGGCACGCGGCTACACCGGCCGCGACAAGATCATCAAGTTTGCTGGCTGCTACCACGGCCACGTGGACGCTCTGCTCTCCGAGGCAGGCTCGGGTGTTGCCACCCTCTCCCTGCCCGGCTCCGCAGGTGTTACCGCCGCAACCGCCGCTGAGACTATCGTCCTGCCCTACAACGACGAAGAGGCTGTGCGCGCGGCCTTTGCCGCCCACCCCGGCCAGATTGCCGCCATCATCACCGAGGCCGCCCCCTGCAACATGGGTGTGGTGACTCCCGGCGAGGGATTTAACGCTTTTCTGCGCCAGGTCACCAGCGAGAACGGCGCTCTGCTGATTTTTGATGAGGTGCTGACCGGTTTCCGCGTCTCCTCTGCTGGCTACTGGGGCTACTCCGCTCCTTCCGAGGGTAACTGGGCCCCCGATATTTTCACCTTTGGCAAGGTTATTGGTGGAGGCATGCCCACTGCGGCTCTGGGCGGTAAGCGCCAGGTGATGGAGTATCTGGCACCGACCGGCCCGGTCTACCAGGCGGGCACTCTCTCGGGTAACCCGATTGCTATGGCCGCTGGCCTGGCAACGCTTAGGGCCGCCGATGACTCGGTCTACGCCACCATTGATGCCCGTTCGGCCCAGCTTCAGCAGGCCCTGACCGAGGCTCTGAATGCCGCCGGTGTAAACCACTCGCTCCAGCGGGCGGGCAACCTGTTCTCGGTTGCTTTTGGTACCGCTGAGACCGGTGTGCACAACTACGAGGATATTAAGAACTCGCAGACCTACCGTTACAATGCTTTCTTCCATTCCATGCTCAAGTCCGGTGTTTACCTGCCCCCGAGTGCCTATGAGGCCTGGTTCCTCTCTGCCGCGCATGACGATGCGGCCATGGATCGGATTATCTCGGCCCTGCCTGCTGCAGCGGAAGCCGCTGCACAGGCTGTGGCCTAAAGGCTAAGAACTAGCTAGACCAGCTCAGGACGGGGCCAGAGGGCCCCGCCGTAGAGCCTAGAAGCCCCGCACCGGTAAAAGACCGGGGCGGGGCTTCGTTTCTCAAAGATGTGTACAGGGTTTTAACGCATGTGCTCCTTGGAGAGCGCCCCCAGGTTCTGGGTGTCCCGGTCGTAGAGCCAGTCACGGTCCATGAGCAGGCGGGAGAAAGCCAGCCCCATTCCCAGGGCAAGGAAAATCAGTAGAACCCGCACCAGACTGTTGAGAGCCTGAGCCACATCTCCGTTGGAGAAATGGGCCATGGACATGTAGAACATGACCCCCGGGACCATGGTGACAGCCGCCGGGACAGACAGAGAGATACGGGAGAATCGCCGCTGGTAAAGCGGGGTAATAACCTCAGATAGCACACCCGCCGTAAAGACAGCCAGGGCAATAGCCAGGTGCGGTGCCCAGCCTGCCTCGGTGAGCCAGATCCTGCCGGGGTTCACCAGGGCCGCTATCAGCCCCGCCCAAGTACAGGCCAGGGGAGTGGCAGAGAAAAGCATGGCGAAGCCGTAGGCGGCGGTGAAACTGGCCAGTACCTGCAAAATGATAAGCCCAGGCAGGGGCAGATGAGGCGGCGGAGCCTGTTCCAGGGGCAGACTAAAGAGTAGAGCCACCAGCCAGACTGCACCCGAGGCACTGGTGAGTAGCAGAGTGACATAGGTGAGCCTAGAGATGCCCGAGGCGAAATCCATGCGGGCTATATCCAAGAGGCCCGTGACCAGGGGGAAGCCCGGAACCAGGTAGAGGACCGAGGAGATAAAGCCGACCAGGTGGTTATCGGCTATCAGCCCCGGCAGAATCAGGGCGTTCATGGTTGCCACATACAGACCAGCCGAGAGCAGGCCGCACAGGAGCCAGACCGCCATATGGTTCATACCCTTGTGCACGAGTTTGGAGCGTAGCAACTGCCCCGCGAAGGCTGAAAGTAAGACCACCGCGCACTCAATGGGCCCACCCCGGTTAAGGAAGGCGAAGCCGGCACAGGCCAGGCCAGCGGCCAGGGCGAGAAGCCAGGGCGCGTAGAGGGGCTTTTTCTTCTCAATACGGGTCAGTGTGGCTGCGGCTACGGCGGGGTCAATCTGCTCGGGTAGGGAGGACACAAAATCCCCGAGTAGGTCAATCTTGTAGGCGTTGATGCCCTTGGTGCGGGTTTCGGCGATTTCGGTGCGGAAGTGCTCACCGGCGTAGGCGGTGGTGGAGATTTCGGTGAAGGTGATGTGGGCGTGGTGCTCATCCAGCCCCACCGCTTTGGCCAGGCGGGCCATTGAGGCCTTAACCCGGTAAGCGCTAGCGCCCGATTTCATCAAGAGAAGACCTAGCTGCATGACTACCGCCGATTGGGCAACAAGGCGCTGGTGGGCGGTAGGGTTAGCCCCCATATAGATGCCGCCGGTGGGTGCTGGCTCGTTCACGGTCGTCCTTTGGGCTAGTTTTATGTGGGGTATTTCTCCTCTATCTAATCTAGTTGAGTCGTCCCCCTAAGTGGCCTCTCGAACAGCGTGACGGTGCTTATTTTATGCCCTTGTGCGGGATAGACGGAGGGTGCCGGTGCCCCACATGATCCCGGTAAGGATGAGCAGGCAACCTAGCCCCTGGAAGAGGGTGAGTGATTCGCCCGCTAGCAGGATACCTAGCAGGAGCCCGGTGAGCGGGTTGAGTAGCCCAATGATGCTGACCGTTGAAGCCTGTAGATGTGCCAGGCCACTGAACCAGCAGAGGTAGGCCACCACGCTTGCGAAGATGATGATGTAGGCATAACCGGCGTAGGTGACGGGCTCCTGTGGGGGTAGTGGCCCTTCTAGTACTAGAGCTAGCGGGAACAAAACCAAGCCGCCCGCAGTGAGTTGCCAGGCGGTGAAAGTGGCTGGTCCTACGGGTGGTTGCCAGCGGCGGGTGAGCACAAAGCCTAGCGCTGAGGTCAGCATGGCACAGGCCGATGCAACTAGGCCCAGAACATCGAGTGTCCCGCTGAACCCACCCAGGAGGAGAGCTACACCAATTATGCCCAAGATTCCACCCATCAGCTTAGGGGTGGTGATGCGCTCATTGAGGAGGAGTCGGGCCATGAGGATAGTGGCGATGGGAGAGAGCGCCATAATGAGTGCGGCGATACTGCTGGGCAGGCGGCTACCGGCAAGATAAACCAGCACGAAGAAACCGGAGATGGTGAGGGAGCTAATAACCAGGGTTTTGACCCACCAGATACCTTGGGGGAGCTGACGCGTGAAAAGGAGGAGAAGCAGGCCTGCTGGTAGGGCGCGAATTGCTGAGCCGGTGAGCGGATAGTCCATAGGCAGGAAATGCCGGGTCACATAGTAGGTGGAACCCCAGATAAGCGGGGCAATAGCGGTGATGAGAATCTTTGACCTAGAATTAACTTCCATGGAAGCAAAATTTACTTCCATGGAAGCTATCTGTCAATGGGAGGGTAAATATGGACCGGGTAGATTACATCCAAGAGCAATGGCGGCGTGAACGCCCAGAAATAGATTTAGCACCGCAGAGCATCATCGGGCGACTTCACCGGCTAGCTCGTTACCTAACCGAAGACATCACTGCTGTCTACCGAGAATACGGGCTCAACGAAGGGGAATTCGATATTCTCTGTACACTCAGGCGACAGGGAGCTCCCTACGAAATGCGGCCAGCTGATATAGCCTACGGAACTATGGTCACTACCGGGGGGACCAGTAAACGATTAGACCGGCTGGAAAAAGCAGGACTCGTAGAACGTACTAGTAGCCCGGAGCTTGATGGAAGGTCAAAGCTGGTCCGTCTTACCATGCGTGGCCTTGAGACAATTAATCGCGCCTTCGAAGCGCATATGGAGAATGAGAAACGACTGGTATCTCATTTCTCAAACGAGGAACGGGAACAACTCCAGAGCCTACTGACCCTGTGGCTGGGGCGCTACGAGGACTTGGGCTAGGCGTAGGTGCGCACCGGCCATTGGCCGGAAACCTCGGCCTGCTTGCCGATGCGGTTGAAGTAGTCCTGAAGCTCAGCGGCCTGCTCAGCAGCCCAGGTCACCTGGAGCTCGTGCAAGGCGGTTGCGGCTTGCTCAATCTCCGGGTACTCAAGGCTCATAGCGGTCAGGAGACGCTCGGCAGCCAATGCGTCGTCCTTAGATGTATGCGCGTTTTCCAGGTCCACCCCGTACTCACCGGCCAGCACCTCCAGGGTGCGCTTACCCTTCTTAAACTTGTGAACCCGTTTATTAATAACCAGGGGATCAAGAACCGGGTAGCAGGTCAGAGCTGGGTAGCCGTAGCGGGCCAGCTCCTGGTTAAGGACCGAAAAATCGTAGGAGGCGTTAAAAGCAATCACGGGGACACCATCGGCAAAGAGACCACCAAGTGCCATAGCCACCTCGTAGGCTACTTTTTGGGCGGGTTGGCCGTGCTCACGGGCGTACTCGGTGGTGATGCCGTGGACCGCCGCCGCCTGCTCTGGGATCTCAACCCCGGGGTCAGCTAGCCACTCACCGGCGTGCAGAACCTCGCCCTCCGGGTCAACCAGCACCAAGGAAGCGGTGACGATGCGGGCAGTCTGCGGGTCAACGCCCGTGGTTTCAAGGTCAAAGGTGGCGCGGGGAAGCTCGGTCCAAGAAGTCATACTACCGATAGTAGCCGCTCAGCCCGCTCCGGCTAAATATTGGAGGGCACAATAGACGGCATGCTTAAAGTGTCAGCCACCTATGATGGTATGGAAGAAGAATATTCACAGAGCAAGAACCCGCCCGGCCCCAGAAAGACCCCTATGAGTGAGAACCTCCCCCCGTCAGGCTCCGCGACCCTGATTTTGGGTGCCCCGGGCACCGGCAAAACCCATAGCTTGCTCGCCCAGGCTGTTGAACATATTGAGTCGGGGGCTGACCCCGCCCGCCTGCTCGTTCTCACCCCAACCCGTGTGAGCGCAACCCGCTTCCGTGAGGCTCTTTCCGCCCGTATCACCGCCACCGTTTCCAGTGCTCCGGTACGCGCCTGGCAGGCCTACGCTTTTGACCTACTCCGCCGCGCCCACATCCAGGGCTACCTGCCCGGGGTTGAGTTTTCTCCCAAGCTCCTGAGCGGGCCGGAACAAGATGTCTTGTTCAAAGAACTTTTGGAGGGGCACCGCCAGGGGCAGGGGAGCGCCCTCACCTGGCCCCATGACCTGCGTGAGGCTCTGGATACTCGGGGCTTCCGCCACGAGATCCGTGACTTCTTTGACCGCATGGCCGAATATGACCTCACCGCTGAGCGGGTGCGGGAACTCGGGGAGAGCCTGAACCGGCCCGAATGGGTGGCGCTTGCCGCTCTCTACACCGAATACCGCCAGGTCCGTGCCCTGCGCGCACCCCACGCCTACGACCCTGCCGGGCTGATCCACGAGGCAGTCAAAGCCCTGGTCGCCAACCCGGCCCTGCTGACCGCTGAGCGGGCGAGGTTTGACCTGGTGCTCATCGACGATATCCAGGAGCTGACCCCCTCAATTTACCGCCTGCTCACGGTGCTGGTGGGGCACGATGCCGCCGGTTTCCTAGCAGAGAGCGCCGGTGCCACGGCTGAGCTAGCCCGCCAACAGGCAGACGACATAACCGCTGCCTTTGCCCACCGACCAGCCGTCACCCTCACCTCTTGCACGGACACCGTGGTGCAGGGCTTCCGTGGGGCCAGCCCCCACTTAGCCAGCACCCTGCCAGGGGTCTTTGCCGGTCGGCTTGAAACCTGTCACCTCAGCACCAGCTGGCGCATGGCCCCCGAGCTTGCCCAGCGCTGGCAGGCCGTGGCTCAGCGCCTTCCCCTGCTGGCTCATGCCGCCCACACCCGCCAGCTTGACCCGGCACCGCAAGCACCCAGTGAGCAGGCCCTGCTACCCCTGGGCGATGACGGCTCCCTGCTCAACCCCGAAAAGGCGGGCGATAGCCGTCCATCGGTCATGGGCCTGGTGGTGGAGAACCCGCAGCAGGAAAACCAGCTGATTGCCCAAATGATTCTGGAAGACCACCTGTTCAGGGGCAGAGCCTTCAAGCGGAGCGCCATTATTGTGCGTAAGGGCTCCGACGTCACCCGCCTCAAACGAGCTTTGAGTAATCTTGGTATTCCCGTGGCGACCGCCGCTTCGCTGACTCCCGTGCGTGACGAACCGGCGGTACGCCCCTTCCTGGACGCGCTGAGCCTGATTTTGCATACCCGCTCCCTGCGAGAAGCCGAAGCGGAAAACAGCGGGGGCACCGAACCGCAGAGCCCAGATAGCATGGAAACTCCCAGCACAGAAAACTCTGACACCGAGAGACCGCAGGCTGATGGCCTACCGGCTGGTGCACAACCCACCGGAGCCGGGACCACAGATGTTCTTGCCCGCTGGGGCCTGGGGGCTGACACTGCTGTTGCCCTGCTGACCTCCCGCCTGGGCGGGGCATCCACCATGGAAATCCGTAGGCTCCGCCAGCGGCTTCGTGCCGATGAACTGCGAGCCGGTGGCAACCGCGATAGCGATGCCCTACTGGTAGAAGCCCTGGTCAATCCGCACCTGCTTCCTAGCACAGGGGCCGGGCCGGCCGCCCGCAGACTGGCCGCCGTGCTGACCGCTGGTGACCGCGCTCTTGACCAGGCCGGTGCTACCGCCGAGACCGTGCTGTGGGCACTCTGGGAGGCATCGGGGCTGGGGCCCCTGTGGCAAGAGCAGTCCACCACCGGGGGCAGTGGTGCCGACCGAGCCAGCCGCGACATCGACGCCATGATCGGCCTCTTCGAAGCCGCCGAACGCTACACCGACCAGATGCCCGGCGCTACCGCCGAACAGTTCCTGGCCTACATCGATGCCCAAGACCTGCCCATGGATACCCTGGCCGAGCGCACCAGCTACCGGGACGCACTGGAAATCATGACACCCGCCCTGGCCGCTGGCCGCCAGTGGGACACCGTCTATGTAGCTGGGCTCCAAGACGGCACCTGGCCCAACACCACCGTGCGCGGCTCACTACTGGGCAGTCTTGACCTGGTCGATGCGGCCATCGGCTCCCTGGCAGGTAACCAGCAGAGCGGCGGCCCCCAGCCAGCGCAGGGCGTCAGCCGTGGCCAGCTCCTGACCGAACGCCTGCGCGCCACCCGCTATGACGAAATCCGCATGTTCTCCACCGCCATCTCCCGCGCCAGCGACCGGGTGGTGTGCACCGCCGTCTCGTCCCCGGACCAGGCACCCAGCGAACTGCTCGATATCTTCGCCCCGGCCCCCGGCGGTGAACGGGAACTCACCGAGGTTCGCAGGCCCATGACCCTGCGCTCGCTGATTGCTGAGCTCCGCCAGTGGGCTGAGGCCCAGCATCTTTCACCGGCCAAGGCTGAGGCCGCCGCCCGGCTCCTGCACCGGCTGGCTGACCCCGACCAGACCGCTGGCTTCACCCTACCCGGTGCTTCACCGGCCTCCTGGTGGGGCATGCTCCCGCTGTCCTCGACCAGCCCGGCTTTTGATGGTTCAGGGCCGGTCCCAGTGTCGCCCTCACAGATTGAGAAGATTCACCGGTCGCCCCTGGACTGGTTTGTGGCCGCCTCCCGCGCTGAAGCGGCCACCGACACATCCCGCTCCCTGGGTACCCTGATTCATGCCATCTGCGAAGAGATGCCCGATGCCAACGGCACCGATTTGCGCGATGAACTGCACCGCCGCCTACCCCAGCTGGGCCTGCCCGACACCTGGGAGAGTCAGAAACTGGTGGAGCGGGCAGAGAAAATGATTCAGCGCTTTGCCGACTACGTGCGTGAACTCAAATCCAAGGGCCGTTCCCTGGTGGGTGTAGAAGGCTCCTTCAGCGTGCTGGTGCCCGGACCTGCCCGGGACGCCCTGCTCTCGGGCCGCGTGGACCGTATTGAGGTGGACCAGCTGGGGCGTTTCCTGATTCTTGATATAAAGACCGGCAAGCAGAAGCCCACCCGGGCCGAGCTGGAACGCCACCCTCAACTGGCGGCCTACCAGGTCGCCCTCGAAGCCGGTGCCGGTGCCCTCATGCGCCAGGCCCTTGCCCCCGACCGGGAACAAGCCCAGTCCGCTAGCTTGGATCTTCCCACTCAGGAGGTTGGGGGCCGCCAGGTACCGGTGCTAACCGGCCTGCAGGAGCTCTCCGGCGGTGCCCTGCTGCTACAGCTAGGTGGCTCAACCGCCAGCTACAGCGAACAGGAGCAGGCACCTCTCACCGCAGAGAGCACCTGGGCCGTAGAGCTCATCAACCGGGCCGCCGTCCTGATTGCGGGTCGGGAGCTCCAAGCTCGCCATACCGCCGGTGGCCCCTTCGGCATCGGCTGTGCCCTGCCCGATATCTGCCCGCTGTGTTCACGGGGACGCACCATTACCCACCGCCCTGCCCAGTAAGTTTCAGGAGAATCATGACCAGCTACGACCCCACCGCTGCCCAGCCCTTCCTGACCCCTGAGCAGATAGCCCAAGCCCTGGGGCGGCCAGAACCCACACCTGAACAATCCGCTATCATTTCTTCTCCGCTGGTGCCCCGCCTAGTGGTGGCCGGTGCCGGGTCCGGCAAAACGGCCACCATGGTAGACCGCGTGGTCTGGTTGGTAGCCAACGGCCTGGTGCGGGCTGACCAGGTGCTGGGCGTGACCTTTACCCGCAAGGCTGCCGGCGAGCTACGCGAGCGTATGCGCTCCCGCCTTGAAGAACTGCGCAGACAGGGGCTGGTTCGCCAGGTGCCGGGGGAGCGGGGCGAGAACATGACCTCCGACCCCACCATTTCCACCTACCATTCCTACGCCAATACGCTGGTTTCCCAGTACGGTTTGCGCCTGGGCATTGAGGACGATGCCCAGATGCTCGGCGGGGCGCAGACCTGGCAGCTAGTGGCTCAAATTGTGGAGCACTATGACGGTAAGCTCCCCGAAAAAGAGGTGGCTAAATCCACTATGGTGAAGGCTGTCATTGAGCTTTCGGGCGAGTGCGCCGAGCACCTGGTCAGCCCCGACCAAGTCATTGAGTGGTGCCTGAAGACTCGGGCCTCCATTGCGCCCCTGGGCAAGCCCACAGTCAAAGGGGCTACCGGTGAGCAGAGAGAAATCGTCCAGAACCTTGACCTGCGAATATTCTACGCAGACCTGGTCAAACGCTACTCTGCCATCAAGGCAGGTATGCAGGTCATGGACTACGGTGATCTCATTGCCTACGCCGCCAGGATTGCCCGCGAGGTTCCCCTGGCCGCTGAGACTGAGCGCGAGCGCTACCGGGTGGTTCTGCTTGATGAGTTCCAGGACACCTCCCACGCTCAGATGCAGTTGTTCTCTGACCTTTTTAGTGCTTCTAAGGGGCGTGAGGCCCACCCGGTCATGGCGGTGGGCGACCCCAAACAGTCTATTTATGGTTTCCGTGGGGCATCGGACGGTCAGCTCTTTAGCTTCTACGATTATTTCCCTGCCCAGGACTGCAGCGCCAGCTACCTGACGGTGGCTTGGCGTAACGACCGGGCGATTTTGGATGTAGCCAACTACAGCGCCGCCCCGCTGAGTTCTCAGCCGGAGTGGGTACGTTCGGCCCACCGCATCGAGGTGCCCGCTCTAAAGCCCCGTGAGCAGGCCGACGCTGGCCGTGTGCTGGTGGGCAACTATCTGACCGACCAGCACGAGGCTCGTGCCCTGGCTCAGCAGATCGCCTCAGAACGTGCTCGCTGGGCCCATGAACCGCTGAGCCAGATGCCCACCATGGCGGTGCTCTGCAAGAAGCGGGCCATGATGGAGCCTATCCGTGAGGCCCTGGACGAGCTGGGCCTTCCCTACCAGGTGGTGGGCCTGGGCGGTCTGCTCGATACCCCCGAGATCGTCGATACGGTAGCCGTCCTGCGCGTGCTCAGTGACCCGGGACGGTCGGATGCGCTCATGCGCCTACTGGCCGGTGCCCGCTGGCGACTGGGTGTTTCTGACCTGCTGGCTTTTGCTGAGTGGTCGGGGGTTCTCAAACGCCAGCGTGAGCTGGAAATCCGCTACGGTATGGCCGCTGAGTATGCCCAGGTGCGGGCTGAACAGGAAATCCTGGACGGCCTGGATAGGGCCCCAAGCCCTGCTACCCAGGGGAAGGAGGAAGAACTAGCACCGGAAGAGGCCTACCGCAGGCTCCTGCAGGCGGCGGCCCCCGATGTCACCGATGGCTCCTCCCTGGTTGAGGCCCTGGAGAATCTGCCCGAGCCGGGGTGGGTATCACCGCGCACCGGGCGGAGTATCACCGATGAGGGCCTGCACCGCCTGCACCTGCTTGCCCAGGAGTTAGAGCACCTGCGCCAGTTCACTGCCGATGACCTGGGCACCCTGCTGACTGAAATTGAGCGCACCCTGCTGCTTGATATTGAGTTGGCCGCCCGCCCCGGCACCCGTTCGGCCCTTGCCCGCCGCCACCTGGACGCTTTCCAGGAGGTCGCGGCCTCCTATGAGGCCAGCGCCCCCCGCGTGAACGCCCTGCTTCTGGCCGCAGCTAAGGGTCTGGAGGCGGAGGAGGGCGAAAACACCGTGCGCTTCTCGCTGAGTTCTAGCGCTTCGTCAGCCTCAGGCATCAGCGGTTTTTTGGCTTGGTTGGATGCCGCTGCTCAGGAAGAGTCCGGGCTGGATATGGCCGCTGAGGCTCCCCGGCACGATGCCGTCCAGCTTCTGACCGTCCACGCTTCTAAGGGCCTGGAATGGGATCATGTCTATGTGCCCGGTTTGGCGGTCGGAGAGTTCCCCGATGCTAAGGATGAGCGGTGGACTAAGAAGAGTAGTACCCTGCCCTGGCCCCTGCGCGGGGACGCAAACTATCTGCCCGGTTGGCGCGAGGACTTTGAAAACCTGCGTGACCTGGGCGAGTTTACCGCCCTGCTCTCGGAGCAGGCTGTGGAGCACCGCATCGGTGAAGAGCGCCGTTTAGCCTATGTGGGTTTTACCCGTGCGCGTTCCCTGCTTACCCTGACCAGTTCGGCCTGGAAGGGTACCGCAACTAAGCCCCGTGCATTCTCGGAGTTTGTGGAAGAACTTATCCAGGCCCCCACCCCGCTGGTGGAGGTAACCGCCAGGGTGGATGAGGACCAGGTGGGTGTTGCCAACCCGCAGTCGGCTAGCATCACCACCGCCGCCTGGCCTTTTGACCCCTTTGACGGGCCGCAGGTGCACACCTGGCAGAGCCTGGAAGAACTTGAATCCGCCACCGATGCTCCCCTGCAGGTGGAGCCGGTAGCAGTCGGGTCTGCTACGGGGCTAACCCCCCGGCAGGTGGTGGAGCGGGCGGCCCGGAACGTGCTGCGTGGCGGTCTTGACCCGCAGGAGGGGCCCAGTCCCGAGCAGGCCCTTGCTGAGCTGAGTGCGGAGCAGAGAGCGCAGACCCTTAAAACCCTCGAGGACTGGCAGGAGGAAACCGAGCTTCTGCTGGCTCTGCTTGCTGCACCACCTGCCGAGAGTGACTTTGAACTACCGGGGCATCTTTCTGCCTCCCTGCTGGTGAACCTGGTGGCTTCACCCGAGCAGGTGCTGGCCCAGATTCGCAGGCCCATGCCGCAGAGGCCGGGTATTGCCGCCCGCCAGGGTACCCTCTTCCATAGCTGGGTGGAGGAGCATTTTGGGCAGACCGGCATGCTGGATGTGGATGAAGATTTTGACGATGATGCCGCTGACCAAGAGCTGAACCTGCCCCAGCTTCAAGAGAACTTCTTGGGCAGTGAGTGGGCGGACCGAACCCCTTGGGCGCTGGAGTATCCCCTAGAAACTCCACTGGGTGCTGTGACGGTGCGTGGCCGTATTGACGCGGTCTTTACCACCGTCGATGAGCAGGGGCAGACTGTCTGGGAACTGGTGGACTGGAAGACCGGTCGGCCCCCGCGTACGGAGAAGGAACTTAAAAAGCGGTCGGTTCAGCTTTCGCTTTACCGGCTGGGTTTTGCTCGCCTGCAGGGGATTGCACCGGAGCAGGTCCGGGCCTACTTCTTCTATGCCTCAACGGGCCAAACTAAAGAAATTACCCGTTTTAGTAGTCTGCAAGAGCTGGAGAAGGCCCTAGCCCGGGCCGAGAAGCTGGGGCGGGAAGGCTAGAGCTAGTCCAGGGGCTGGGGTTTTTCCTCGTCCAGGTCCGGGGCAAGCGCCTTGACAGCAAGCAGTTCGGCTTCAAGGTGATTGAGCATGGAGACCGCCTCAGAGATCATGACGCGGTCTTCAAGCTCGGTGCCCCGAATAAGCCACTGAGCCAGGCCGAACTCTGCGTAGAGGCTGGCGCGGGCTTCTAGGTTGCGGTCGGGCTCCTGGGGCATTTCTTTGCGGTAGGTTTCAAAGATCCGCTCCCTAAAGAGGGGGTCTTCGCAGGCGTAGAGCCAGGCAAAGTCTTGGGCAGGGTCGCCTACACAGACCTCGGACCAGCCGGTAATTTCGACGACCTTTTTCTGGTCGAGTACTAGGTTGTCTTCGTTGAGGTCGCCGTGAATCACGCGGGGGCGGAATTGCCACATGGCGGAGTTATTGAGTTGCTGTTCCCAGCGGGTGAGCAGACCTGAGGGGACTTTGCCGGTAGCTACGGCGCGGTCAAGCTCGGCTAGGCGGCGTTCCCGGATCTGTTCGCCGGTGTAGACCGGCAGGTCGGCTTCTTCAACGATGGTGGTGGGGAAGACGTGAATGGTGGCGATGTAGTGGGCGATCTCATCGGCAATGTTGGTTTTGCCCTCGCGGGTGGAGTAGGAGATATCGGCTAGCTCGTCGATGTCGCAGTGCTTACCCGGGATATGGGTGTAGATGAAGGCTTGGCGGCCATCGAGCGGTACGGTTCCTACGATGGTGGGTACCAAAAAGGGCAGACGGGCGCGGATACCGGGCGAGAAAGACTGGAGGATAACGTGTTCGGCTTCAAGGCGCACGCTGGCTTCGGGGTGTTTGGGTGCACGCACGCGCCAGCGTTTGTCGGCTGAGTCGATGATGATAGCTGAGTCGAAGTCGAGGGCATCGTCGGCTGAGGGCAGTGCGGCTACGGGGTAGAGCCCGGGTACGCCTGCTGATACGATGGCGGCAAGTTGAAGGGGAGTTGAAGTCACACTTCCAAGGGTACAAGAGAAGACGGGATGAATTGGAGATGAACGCTGAGAATTTGACCAATCTCTTAGCCGATGGGGCGGGTAGGGGCCTTGCTCCCGGTGTGCTGAGGCCTTTGGGGCCGCTACCGCTGGTGGCTGATGGGGTGTCTGCCTGTGCAGGGGCGCGGGAGGTCGAGGGCTTTTTCGCAGGTTTGGGGCGGGCACTGGCCGGTGAGCTTGACCCGGCTTTACCTACCTGCTGGCGGGAGCTTTACCCCTGGGCGCAACGGCCCTACCTGGTTGCCGTGGATTCTGGTCGCGTTTTGGTGGGGGAGGGTGAACGTCCGGTGCCCCTGAATCTAGCAGAGATTTTTGAGCTGAATACTGCTGCCCTGCTGGATTACACGGCAGTGGATAGGCACCGGCAGGTTAGTCTGCTCTACGCCGGCAGTCTATGCTCCCGCGCGCAGAACACGAGCGCATCACAGGGGCCGGGTCAACCCCAGCTAGGGCAGGCCCCCGTTCTTGCGCTGACTGATCGGTTTGAAGATTTCTTGTGCCTTGGCCCGATAGTGGCCCAGGGCTTTGAGAACCAAGAAGCAGGCATCGCCCAGGTGCTTGCGGCCCGTGCCGGTGGTCGCTGGGTGGGCATCCGTGACTATGCGGCTTACGGTTACGGCGGGTCGAGCCTGGCCTATGCCTGGGGTCGGGTGCTAGCTTCGGCTGCCTCCTTGACCGCCTGGCACGCTTGGGCAGGTTTTGACCCGGCTACCGGGCAGGCTACATTCGCTACCCGGGCCGGCTGGGTGCGGGTCAGTGAATCGGGCCGCGAGATTTTCCCCCGCACCGATCCGGCGGTGATTAGCGCAGTGACCGCTCGCTGGGAGGGAGCAGAGAAAATTCTGCTGGGCCAGGCCCGCGCCTGGGGGCCGGGGCGCTACTCAACCTTCGCTGGGTTTGTGGAGGGCGGGGAAGCCCTCGAAAGCGCGGTCCTGCGGGAAGTCTACGAAGAGTGCGGCGGTCAGGTAAGCGCCATGCGCTACCTGGGGTCACAGCCCTGGCCTTTTCCGCGCTCGCTCATGTGCGGTTTTATGGCTGAGATTTCTAACCCGCAGGCAGTCAAACCCGACGGTCTGGAAATCGAAAGAATCCGCTGGTTTACCCGCCAGGAGCTGGTCCGGGCCTATAGCTCGGGCGAGGTTCAGCTCCCGGGCACCGGTTCAATCTCCCGCCACCTCATAGAATACTGGCTGGGCGCTCCGCTCCCGGTTAAAGGAGAGCGGTAGACTAGATAACCGGCCCTGCTCGGGGCCCAATGATACACAGCGAGGGCAAGGGGAGTAGCACCATGAACCAGGACAAACTACGGGCACACCCCATTAGCCTGACCGCCCCCGCCGCTGACAGTATTCTGGAGGGCCTTGACCCCGAACAGCGCCGGGTGGCGACCGAGTTGTCTGGCCCCATGTGCGTTATGGCCGGTGCTGGCACTGGTAAGACCCGGGCTATTACCCACCGCATTGCCTACGGCATCGCTATTGGTCGCTACAACCCACGCGCGGTACTGGCCCTAACCTTTACTAACCGGGCCGCCGAAGAGATGAAGGTGCGCCTGCGCCAGCTCGGTGCTACCGGAGTGGTGGCCCGTACCTTCCACTCTGCCGCCCTAAGCCAGCTCCGCTACTTCTGGCCCCAGGCCATTGGGGGGAGCCTGCCCGAAATCATCAAAAACAAGGCCCAGTACATTATTGAGTCGGCCCGCAGGCTGGGCCTGGCAACTGACCGCGCTATCGTCCGCGACCTTGCCAGTGAAATTGAGTGGGCCAAAGTCTCCATGCTGACCGCAGAGACCCTCATGCCCCATCTGGCCCACCGGGAACTACCCGCCGATATCAGCCCTATCGACATGGTCCGCCTGCTGCGCACCTACGAGGAACTCAAAGACGAACGCAACGTCATCGACTTTGAAGATATCCTTCTGCTGACCGTGGCAATTATCGAAGAGAACCCCGAAATCGCCGCCCAGATTCACCAGCAGTACCGGCACTTTGTGGTTGATGAATACCAGGACGTCTCGCCCCTCCAACAGCGGCTTCTGGATGCCTGGCTGGGTGCCCGCGACGACCTGTGCGTGGTGGGCGATGCCTCCCAGACCATCTACTCCTTTGCTGGTGCAACCAGCCGCCACCTGCTGGAATTCCGCAGCCGTTTTGAGCAGGCCACCGTGGTCAAACTGGTGCGCGACTACCGTTCCAGCCCGCAGGTGGTCAGCCTAGCCAACCGCCTGCTGGCCGCCCGCAAACAGCGCCCTGACTCCACCCGCTACTCCTGGGCGCCCCCCCTTCAACTTATTTCCCAGCGTGCGGAAGGGCCGGCGCCCCAGTGGTTCGAGTACGCTGACGATGAGCAAGAAGCGATCGGTATAGCCGAAGACATTAAAGACCTGATAGAAAAGGACGGCATTCCCGCCGCTGACATTGCTGTGCTCTACCGCACCAACTCCCAGTCAGCCGCCCTGGAACAGGCCCTTAACGACCTTGGCATCAACTACCAGTTGCGCGGTGCTGAACAGTTCTTTGACCGGGCTGAGGTGCGCGCCGCTATCAGCATGCTTCAGGGCGCCGCCAAGGGCGCAGAAGAGACCGACTCTATACCCCAGCTGGTACGCGATAACCTCAAAAACTTAGGCTGGTCACCCAAAGCGCCCCAGCGCTCAGGCCAGGAACGCGCCCGCTGGGAGTCCTTGGAAACACTGGTTTCCCTGGCCGACCGGCTGGTTGCTGAGCGCACCTTGGCGCGTGAACAGGCCCAAGTCAACGGTGCAGGCGAACTGCCCCCGGAGCTCACCCTCTACGAGCTAGTAGCTGTCCTCATTCAACGCTCCCAGCACCGCGACGCGCCCTCCCTCAACGGTGTCACCCTGGCCTCTCTGCACTCAGCCAAGGGCTTGGAATGGGAGGCTGTTTTCCTCTGTGGCCTCAATGAGGGTCTCATGCCTATCTCCTTTGCCCAGAGCAGTGACGAAGTGGACGAAGAACGCCGCCTACTCTATGTGGGCATCACCCGCGCCCGCTCCTACCTAACCCTCACCTGGTCGCGCTCGCGTACCCCCGGCGGTAGGGCTGGGCGTAAGCGCTCACGATTCTTGGACGACATCGCCCCTCAGGGAGTTTAAATGGCTAGCATCCGAGAGGTACTGCCGGCCACCGCGCACCGCCCGGAGATTGAGGTGGTGCGCTCCACCCGCCGCAGGCGCACCGTCCAGGCTCAGCCACTTGAGGGCGGGCGGATTCGCCTGATGGTTCCTGCATCCAGCACACCAGAGGACCTTGAGATTTACATAGAGAACCTGCTCCCCAAAATACAGCGCCGCGTGGCTCGAAAGAAACAGAGCCACCGCAGAGCTATTTCCGATGAGCTTTTGGCTCAAAGAGCTGAGAAACTTCGCCGGGCCTACCTCCCGCAGGCACCGTCTGCCTCATCTATCCGCTGGGTCACCAACCAGCAGCACCGCTGGGGGTCAGCAACACCGGCTGAGCGCACTATCCGCATCTCCCACACCTTGCAAGGTGCTCCTGGCTACGTGCTTGATTCCGTGATTTTTCACGAGCTTTGCCACTTTCTAGAACCCAACCACAGCCCGCAATTTAGGGAACTAGAAGCCCTCTACCCGGAACAGGAGAAGGCGCGTGCCTTTCTGGAAGGAGTGACCTTCGGTCAGCGCGTGCCTGGCACCCCACCCCCATCAGAGGAATAAATAAGGAGGATTATTCATAAGGTAGGCCAGCCCCGGCCAGCAAATTCGCTATGAGCCTGCCTTACCTACCTCGGATCAAATAAACCCCAAGGTTGAGGGCCTAAGCCTTGGGGGAGCCACCACCTTCTGAGCTTTCACCGGGTTCTTCATCGGGCTGGTCGTAGCCACCGGCCAGGAGCTTTTCGAGAGCCGCATCGAACTCATCTTGGCTAGCTGTCAGCAGAGCACGGCGGGAGGCAAAGCCTTCGGGATCATCGAGGTCTTCACTGGTGGGCAGAGTCTCAGGGCCCTGCCAGAGCTGATCACGGGCTTCAAAGCCATGCTGCTCTTCGTAATGCCGCCAGAAAGCCAGGGCTTCGCGCATCTTGCGGGGGCGCAGCTCCAGGCCGACGAGCTGGGCGAAAGCGTGTTCGGCTGGGCCACCGGTTGCACGACGGCGGGCCATAGACTCAGAAAGCTGGGGCGCCATCGGCAGATTCTTGGTGGCCTGCTCGGTAATGAGAGATACCCAGCCCTCAATGAGAGCAAGCAGGGTTTCCAAACGGTCCAGGGCCAGCTGCTGGTCCTCGGTGTGCTGGGGAGCGAACATGTCCCCGGCAAAGACCTCCATCATGGCCTCGGGGTTAGCTGGATCAAAATCAATCTCTTGGGCTGATGCCTGCATACGCTCAATATCAACGCGAATACCGCGTGAGAAGCGCTGAATCAGGCCGATGATGTCCTCGCGTAACCAGGGGTTAGCCTTGTGCAGGCGAATCAGAGTGGCCTCACGCACTGCCAGGTAGAGGATAACCTCCTGGGCCGGGATTTCAAGGCCCTCACTAAAAGCGGCAACACCGCCGGGGAGCAGAGCAGAACGCCCTTGAGCCAGGGGGATCCCGATGTCGGTGGACGAGACAATCTCTTCAGCAAGCTTGCCGATAGCCTGCCCCATTTGCATACCGAACATCATGCCGCCCAGGCCCGCAAAAATATTGCCGCCACCGAGCATGCCGGAAAGTTCTTCGGGCAGCTGCTGCTGTATCGAAGCGTTCATAGCCGAAGTGACCTCAGTAGCTACCGGGCCAGCAATTTCTTTCCAAGTAGCAAACGAGTTCTCCACCCATTCAGCCTTAGACCAGGCTTCGACGCTAAAGGCCGGACGCTCAAAAATGGTGACAGGGTCAAGCCACAAGTCAGCCAGAGCTGCGGCATCTCGTACCGCACCGGTCTGGCTAGAAGTTATCGAAGGGTCCTTGCCCAGGGCCAGTACCTGGCGGGCGTTCTGCTGGGCAAGATCCCAGTTGACCGGCTCATCACTGCTCTGAGCGTTCATCATAGAATTCACCTGGGCAAAAATACCCGAGAACATGGCGGGGTCAAGGGGAAGACCCATCTTGCGCAGGGCATCGGCATCAAAAGCCTGGGCACCGTTCATGGCATTGGGGTCAAAACCCTGCTCACGGAGTTTTTTCAGGAACTCTTCTAGGGGGTCATGACCTGAAGAATCAAAGGGGTGATTCGACACTGCTTGCCTCATTTCCAGAACACGCGGTGGGGCAACAGGAGCGCCGCCCCGCTTTCCCTCTAGCCTACTGGTCTACCTGCCGCAAAAAGTGGCTTTTAGCCCACAGCCAAGTGGGAGTTTGCTGGGTTGAGGGACGAAGCGAATTTTTTACTTGTAATCTTGTTCCTATGGGTTTTTTATCGAGGGAACAGATGGGCCGCCTTGCGCGCAAGCCCCGCATAAATCTATACACGGTGAGCGCAACAGGCCTTACGGGCCTCTCCCTACTATCTTTAGTTATCCCCGTGAACTTTGTCACGGAGTCCCCGGGGCCTACCTTCAACACCATCGGCGAATTCAATAAGAAGCCGCTGATTGAGATTGAGGGCGCAGAGACCTACCCTGTAACCGGCTACCTGGACATGACCACCGTGCAAGTAGCCGGTGGACCCAACTCAACCCTCGGTTCCCTGGGTGCCTTGTCGACCTGGCTGGAGGAATCAACCACGGTGCTCCCCAGCGACCTGGTCTATGACCCCACCGTCACCAGTGAAGAGGTCAGCGCTCGCAATAGCGCCGATATGACCAACTCCCAGGAGGTTGCTCAGGCAGCGGCTCTGACTCAGCTGGGTATCGACTACACCGAGACACTGAATGTTTCTGGCGCGGTGGAGGGTGGCCCGAGTGAAGGCCTGGTTCAGGAGGGCGATATCATCACGGACATCAACGATGAACCCCTCACCAAATATTCCGACTTGACTGACCGGGTTAATGCCTCCGGCGGCCAACCTGTCACCGTAACCCTGAAGCGTGATGCTCAGACCCAGCAGGTAACGGTCACCCCCGTATATAACGATAAGAGCGGTCGCTATGTTCTTGGCCTCTATCTTTCCCGCACTTTTAATTTCCCGCTGACCGTCAAGTACGGACTAGAAGAAGTGGGCGGGCCCTCGGCGGGCATGATGTTCGCGCTAGGTATTATTGACGAGTTGACCGAGGGCGATATGACCGGTGGCGAGCACTTTGCTGGCACCGGCACCATTGAATCTGACGGCACGGTAGGCCCTATCGGCGGCATTGAGCAGAAGATGAAGGGTGCCGCCGATGCCGGTGCCACCGTCTTCCTGGCCCCCGCCAGTAACTGCGATGAGGTGGTGGGCAAGGTCCCCAGCCGCCTGTCGGTGGTTAAGGTGGAGACTCTGGATGAAGCGGTCGAGGCGGTGACGCGTATTGGTCAGGGCCAAGACCCCGCTAGCTTCCCGACCTGCACTGCCCCTAAAGTCGGTGCTGAGAGCTGAAAAGGTAAGCCAGCTCTCGTAAGTCACCCTGTTCTTTGGCAAAATGGTTTCTTATTACACAGCGTCCCCGTATTGATTGTGGCGCTGTGGGACCGAGCCGTTCGCGCGGCAGACACACAAGACAACTAAAGGACATCCGTGAGTACCGGAAACACCCCTCCCCGTTCTCCATCACGCAGGCCCCAAGGTAAGAACAAGCCCCTGGGCATGACCGTTGCAATCGTGGCGGTTCTCGTCATTGCTTTTGTTGGGGCCACCCAGATTTACACCGACGTCCTCTGGTATGACCAGTTGGGCTACCTGCAGGTGTTCATTACCCAGAACCTGACTAAGGGTGCTGTCTTCCTAGGCTCAACCTTACTTGCCGGTCTGGCTATCTGGGCTAGTATGCGCTACGCCTACAAACACGGTGTACCGCAGACCCCCGCCCCCCGGCGGGCATCGGCTCCGCGCATTGACGCTAACGGTGACCCTGTTCCTGATCCTTACGCAGATATCCAGGAAGTGTTCAACCAGAACATGGAGCGCTACCGTAAGAGCATCGATAAGATGCGTAAGCTCATGCTCCTGGTGGTTCCCCTGGTGCTGGGTGCCTTTGTGGGCGCGGGTGCTACCAGCCAGTGGGAGTCTGTGCTCCTGTTTATGAACGGTGAGAGCTTCGGCCAGACCGACCCCGAGTTCGGTCTTGATCTGGGGTTCTTCCTTTTTACTCTGCCTTTCCTTAATTTTGGGACCGGTCTGTTGAGCACCTTTATCCTGTTCTCGGCCATGGCTGGCCTGGTGGTGCATTACTTCTACGGTGGAATCATCGTGGGTGAAAAGGGCATCACCACCACAGTCTTCTTCCGCCGTCATCTGGCTCTGCTGGGTGCCGTCTTCATTCTGGTGCGGGCGGCGAGCCTGTGGCTGGCCCGCTATAACGCTACCCAGGATCAGAGCGGTTCGTGGGCCGGTGCCATGTACACCGACGTGAACGCAATCATCCCGGTTAACGCCATTTTGGCTGTTGCCTCACTTCTGGTGGCTGCGCTCTTTGCCGTGGCAATTCTTAAGGGCAATTTCCGCCTGCCCCTTATTGGCACCGTGGTGCTGGTTGTGACCTCTCTGGTGGCAGGCAGTATTTACCCTTGGGTTATTCAGCGTTTCCAGGTTGTGCCCAACGAGCAGGCGACTGAGGCCCCTTACATTCAGCGCAATATTGATGCCACTCGCGCCGCCTATGGCCTTGACGCTATCGAGGTCAAGAACTACGATGCTACGACCTCCACTGCCGCAGGTGCCCTGCGGGGGGAGAGCGAAACGATTTCTAACATTCGCCTGCTTGACCCCAACGTGGTCTCGGGTGCCTTCGCCCAGCTTCAGCAGTTCCGCCCCTACTACCAGTTCGGCAAGAATCTTTCGGTGGACCGCTACTCCATTAACGGGGTAGAAACCGATACCGTGATTGCGGCCCGTGAGCTGAACCCAGCGCAGAACGCCAACTCATCCTGGGTGAACCAGCACGTTGTCTACACGCACGGCTACGGTGTGATTGCCGCCTACGGCAACCAGGTTGAGGCTGACGGTAAGCCCAAGTTTATTCAGTCCGGTATCCGCGCGACCGGTGCTATTAGCGAGGACTATGAGCCGCGCATTTACTTTGGTCAGAGCTCCCCGGAATACTCTATTGTGGGAGGTAGCGCTGAGGACGAGCCACTGGAACTGGACCGCCCACAGACCACCGACGACGCCAGCGGGAATGACGCCAAGTACACCTTTACTGGCAAGGGCGGCCCCAATATCGGTAACGCTTTTAACCGTCTGTCCTACGCTATTAAGTTCCAGTCTTCTGACATTCTGCTTTCAGATGCGGTACGTTCTGAGTCCCAGATCCTCTACGACCGTGACCCGTCAGCCCGGGTTAAGAAGGTCGCCCCCTACCTGACGGTGGATGGGAACCCCTACCCGGCGATTATCGATGGTCAGGTCCAGTGGGTCGTGGATGCCTATACCACCAGTAATCAGTACCCCTACTCGCAGGCAGCTAGCCTTGAGAGCGCTACCGCTGACTCAGAGACAGCTACCGGTGTCGCGCAGGCTCTGCCCAACAAGCAGGTCAACTACATTCGTAACTCCGTCAAGGCTACTGTGAATGCCTACGACGGTTCGGTGACCCTTTACGCCTGGGATGACCAGGACCCGGTTCTGAAGACCTGGCAGAAGGTCTACCCCGGGACGGTGCGCCCCTACAGCGAGATGAGCGCATCACTGATTGGGCATGTGCGCTACCCGCAGGACCTCTTCAAGGTTCAGCGTGAGGTGCTCAACGCCTACCATGTGACCGATGCCTCAAGCCTGTACGCGCGGGATGATATGTGGTCAATCCCGAACGACCCCACCAACAATAGCGGTAAGCCGCTCCCGCCCTATTACCTGTCCCTGCAGATGCCCGGCGAGGATTCCGCTAAGTTCTCGCTGACCACCTCCTTTATCCCTCAGCAGTCGGATAGCAACACCCGTAACGTCATGTACGGCTTCCTCTCTGCTAACGGTGACGCGGGGACCGGTAAGGACGGCGAGAAGGCCGCAGGCTACGGCAAACTGACCCTGCTGGAACTGCCGCGTTCATCGGTGGTTCCTGGCCCCGGCCAGGCGCAGAACGTCTTTAACTCTGATACTGCGGTTTCGACCGAGCTGAACCTGCTCCGCCAGGGCGCTTCGGACGTTATCAACGGCAACCTGCTGACCCTGCCCGTGGGCGGCGGTATTCTCTATGTCCAGCCGGTCTATGTTCAGTCCTCCGGTGATGCGGCCTATCCGTCGCTACGCCGCGTGCTGGTGGGCTTTGGTGAGCAGGTTGGCTTTGCCCCCACCCTGGAGGAGGCCCTGAACGAGCTCTTTAGTGGCTCCTCAGGTGCTCAGACAGCCGCCGACGCCGGTGTCGATGAGTCCGAGGCCACTCAGGCCACCGGCGGCACCGCAAGTGGTGACAGTGGCACCCTGCAGGGCGCGCTACAGGATGCCCGTAAGGCTATGCAGGATTCGGATGCCGCTATGAAGGCCGGTGACTGGACTGCCTACGGTGAAGCTCAGAAACGTTTGAACGATGCCCTCCAGCGCGCGATTGAGGCTGAGGGTATCGAAGGTCAGGTTTCTGGCGCTAGTCCTTCGGCTAGCCCCTCAACATCAGCTGGTAACTAGCTCGCTCTAGCTGCCCGGTTTCTTGGGCTAGCTAGCCTGGCTTCACCTGAGGGCGCGGTACTCTCCCCTGCGGGGGAGGGCACCGCGCCTTTTGTGCTGGCTAGGTTTCTGGGGGCTGGTTGCCCAGCAGTATGACTGGGCAGATCAGAGAGCCAGGGGCAGGTGAGTTAAGTTTTTGCGGAACTACAAATGTACTCTCACTCACAAATAGTCTTTTCAACTTGCACTGAGGAGTAGGGGTGCGTATAGTTATATGAGTCGCCGCGGGGTGGAGCAGTTCGGTAGCTCGCCGGGCTCATAACCCGGAGGTCACAGGTTCAAATCCTGTCCCCGCAACCAAGACGAAAAGCGTCTCACGGAAGTGAGGCGCTTTTCTTTTTGTCCTTTATCGCAGGAATCCAGCGGGAGAGGGCCTTTTGGGTTATGAACACCCTCCCTATGCAGTTATTCTTTAGTTGCAATAACTGCCCCGTGCGCCCTTGTGCCTGGGTCTACCCGGTGCTCTTGTTTGAGGGTGCTGAACTCGGTTTCTGTCAGTAGGTTGGTGATGAAGCTATCCGGCCAGTACCAGGCTTGAGTTACTGCGTGATCGAATGGCTCCAAGGCTTCTCCTCGGAAATAGCCAATGAGTAAGCTACCCTTCTTGGGGAGGGCCCAGTGAATCAGCTTGAGTTCCTTCTTGAGGTCATCAGGGGAACAATGAATCAACGAGTACCAAGCGAGAATTCCCTGGTAGTCCCCTGAACAAGTGTCGGCAATGGTTCCTACTTCAAAATTATCGTGAGGATATTTTGCCGAAGCGAGTTCTATAAACAGGGGAGTAGGGTCTACCCCTAGTACAGTTTTACCCTGAGCTGCAATATAGTGCGTCCAATGTCCTGGGTCGCACCCTAAATCAAGAATTTTCCCTGAGAAAGATCCACACCATTCCGTGATGAGGTCCCTGTCTGGCTCCTGGGTAGCCCTCATGTCTCCAAGGGCTTTAGCATACTCTTTTGCTCTCATTGAGTAGTCGAAAGTAACTTGATCAAGTGATGCCATGATGTGTCTCCGGGGGCGCTGGGGGCGGACTAAAGGTAAGCGCACACCCAGCATGACACAGGGTAGGTAAATCTTGGAATATTCTCTCTAGCTGTCTCTCCGTTTGGTTATGCTCTCTCGACCCACCTTCCAGGAATGATCTGTTCCTGTAGGGCTTATTTAATGCTCCCTGAACAACCCAGCCCAACCTCAATAATTAGTACATATATTCTACAAATATAGAATATATGTACTATTCTAGGGGTATGAAAGTTACCCTCCTTGCTCGGCTTTACGCGAGTAGCCCCCTGCTGGTTCCCAGCCCCGATGTCGCTGTGCCAGCCGGCTTTCCCTCACCCGCCCAGGACTACCGGGCCACCAGCATCGACCTCAACGACATCCTAATTAGGGACCGCGCGGCCACCTATATTTTGCGCGTCACCGGCTCCTCTATGGTCGATGCGGGGATCGCAGACGGTGACGAAATTATCGTGGATCGCTCCCTCGAACCGGCAGAAGGCTCCATCGTCGTAGCCGCTATCGATGGTGAGTTCACCATCAAACGTTTCCACACCGACCGGGCAGGTCGCGGCTGGTTGCTGCCCGAGAACCCCGCCTACCCACCCATCCCTATCCCGCAAGAATCTGACTTCCTGATTTTTGGGGTTGTGACCCGCTGCCTGCACCATGTCTAACCTGATCTTTCATATAGATATCAATACCTGCTACGTCTCCTGCGAACGCCTGCTCGACCCTTCCTTGGTGGGGCGGCCGGTACTGGTGCTCTCCAACAATGACGGCTGTGTCATCTCTCTTTCGGCTGAGGCCAAGGCGCTGGGCTATCTTATGGGAACTCCCTGGTATCAGGTGCAAGAACGCGCAGAAAGCCAAGGGGTCGCTGTGCGCTCCTCAAACTATGAGCTTTATGGCGATATCTCCCAACGGGTTATGTCCGTCCTCCAAGAGCACGCAGCCGACTTTGAGCAGTACTCCATTGACGAGGCCTTCCTGACCGCGCCCGTGACCCAAGACCAGGCGCACCATCTGGCACACGCTATCAAAGCGGATTTAACCCGCCGGGTGGGCGTCCCCGTGTGTGTTGGGGTAGCCCCCTCCAAAACGCTGGCTAAGCTGGCCAATAAGACCGCTAAAAAGGTGCCTGCCCTCAACGGTGTGTGCGTCTGGGGTCTGCTGCCTGCTGCGCGCAGGCAGGCCCTTCTGGCTGCTCTGCCGGTCTCCGAAGTATGGGGGGTGGGTAGGCGCACAACGGTGCGGCTCGAGAAGATGGGGGTTGCTTCCATCGCAGATCTTGCACAGTCGCCCCCAGAACTCATCCGCAAACGGTTTAGTGTGGTGCTCATGCGTACGGTCCTGGAACTGAATGGGGTCAAGGCTATCGAGCTTGAGCCGGAACGAGCCTTCAAAGAGCAACTGATTTATTCGCGTTCCTTTTCCACCCCCATAACAACCCGTGACCAGATGCACCAGGTACTCAGTATTTACGCTCAGCGGGGTGCTGAACGCCTGGTTGGCCACAGCCAGTTAGCAGGCCTACTCACGGCCTACTGCGGTACAAGCCCCTTTAGGGTGGGTCAGGCTCACTACCCCTCAGTGCAGGTCAAGCTCCCGGGAAAAACCGCTGACCCGCTGGTTCTTACCCGCGCCGCCCTCCGCCTGTTGGAACAGGTAGATACAGGGTATGCCTCCTATGTCCGGGCGGGAATTGTACTCAGTGACCTCGTGCCAGCGAGCCTTAACCTGCCGCTTGAAGGGCTGGCCTATCAGCATGAGGCCCAGGATATCGCCGGCTTAATGAATCGCATACGAGAGCGGTGCGGCCAGGCTGCCGTGGGTCTGGGCCTAGCTGGATTTTCCGCACCCGCAGGCTGGGAAATGAAGCGCGACATGCTCTCACCGCGCGGGACAACTCACTGGGGTGAGTTAGTCCCTGCCAAAATCACCTAAACATGCGGTAGGCACACAACCGGCCCCGCAGGTAAAGGGCGGGGCCGGTTTGAAAATTGCTGTGGGGAAGCCTGGTTAGGCAGCTACTGCCCAGTGTTCTGAGAGCTTTGCAGTCAGCAGGTTGCGCAGAACAGCGACAAAGGGTGCTGGGATACGGCTGAGCCGGTGACCATTAAGGGTGAGAGTATGACCTAGCAACGGGAAATAGCTGAGCTTGGCCTGATCCAGCGTTTGAAGATCAAACGAAAGGCTCTGCCCGGTCTGGAAAGTGTTGCGGAGCAGAAGTACACGTTCGTTGGTAATCACCATCAGCGTATCGCCCAAGCCACTGTATTTGCCGACAACAAAGTCCACAACAGTCTCACCGCGAACCATACTGTCCGCCATGTGGAGGGCCTTGTGGAATTTCTTGAGCCCACCGTGAGATGAATGACGCTTGACAGCGGAGCTGAGCGAGACGTTTGAGTACCTGTCGGTAACCCAACTTTCAAAATGCATAGCGGGCTTCCTTGTCTGAGGTGTACGTGTTGTTAGTCCTCTAGACACTATACACACATTATGTCCCCTAAAAGGTGGGTTTTTCTTATTTTTTGTCCCCAAAAGCGAGAGTTTGGTCTAGGTCCTGGGTTATTTTGTGGGGTAGGTAGCCGGGGTGGGTGCCATATGTTTTAGGGTGGGGGTGGCTACTGACAAGGAGATATATATTCAGAATTCTTGGTCAGATTCAGCTAAACCAGCGGCAAATGTCTCTTCTTGGCCTGATGAAAGGTCGCGTAAAAATATGATCAAGCGCTTGACTGTACGGTGTGTAGATAGAGGCGGAACCATGCCACAATAGAAGGCGATGGCAACCTCTCACTTCTAGGGCTGGGCAGATTCATGAAACCACTGATTATCGGTATTGCTGGTGGCACCGGTTCGGGTAAAACAACCCTCACCAACTCCTTACTAGAGCGTTTTGACGGCCAAGTAGGGGTAATCTACCACGATAACTACTACAAGAGGAATGACCACCTCACCTACGATGAACGATGCCTGCTGAACTACGATGCACCGGAGGCTTTCGATAACGACCTGCTGGTGCAGCACCTCAAAACACTGCTGACCGGTCAGAGGATTGAGACGCCGGTCTATGACTTTGCTACCCACAACCGCTCCGATGAGACCATGGAAGTGGCTCCCCAGCCTATCCTTATTCTCGAAGGGATCCTGATTTTTGTGGAGCCCGAAATCAGGGAACTGTGCGATATCAAGATTTTTGTGGACACCGATGCCGATGTTCGCATTCTGCGCAGGCTTCGCCGAGATGTCATCGAGCGTGGCCGCACCATCGAATCGGTCGAGAGCCAGTACCTCACCACGGTCAAGCCTATGCATGAGCTCTACGTGGAGCCGTCCAAGAAGCATGTGGACATGATCATTCCAGAGGGCGTGAACATGGTAGCGCTCGATATGCTCTACCACCGGATTACCGGCCAGATCGAATCTGCACCCTAGAACCAGCGGGGGAGGAGCAACCCAGTACCTGACCCGCCCCGAACACCGAGGGGCCCGGCGGCTCGCACACACGCGAACCCACCGGGCCCCTCTTCACAGCTTGTTATTGTTTAGGCCTACTTGCCTGCCTTGAGGGCAGCCAGACGAGCCTCTAGTTCGGTCTGCTTACCCAAATCTTCAAGGTCATTGAACTGGGCATCAAGTGAGGAAGCCGCCAGTTCCTGCTCACCGCGTACACGAGCTTCTTCGCGGCGAACTTTCTCTTCAAAGCGGGAAATCTCGCTGGTAGGATCCATGACGCTGAAAGACTTGAGCGCGTCATTGACCTGGGTTTGAGCGGCTGCAGACTTCTGACGGGCAGCGAGCTCATCACGCTTACGGGTGATCTCGCTAAGCTTTTCCTTCATCTGGGTCAGACCGGTCTTGAGCTGCTCCACGACCTGGGTCTGAGAGTCAATCTGCGGCTTGATAGAAGAGGCCGTGTTCTCTGCCTGGAGCTGGCGGCCCAGAGCCATCTTGGCCAGATTATCGAACTTATCGGCGTTAACGGTGTCGCCTGCGGCGCGGAACTCATCGGCCTTGTTGGAAGCGGCCAGAGCCTTTGAGCCCCATTCGGCTGCTTCACGGAGGTCTTCGGCGTGGTCCTCTTCCAGCAGGCGCAGGTTGCCGATGGTCTGAGCGACAGCCTGCTCGGCTTCAGCGATATTGTTGCTGTAGTCACGAACCATCTGGTCCAGCATCTTCTGGGGATCTTCAGCCGCATCAATGAGGGAGTTGATGTTTGCTTTGGTGAGCTGGGCGATACGGCTAAAAATGGTTTGCTTGGCCATGGAGTATCTACCTTTCGGTGGAGGGGTAAGCGAGAGCAGGCTTGCTACGCTCTAGTTTCTATTGTGTCAATAACGGTGCCTATTTGGGCCCTGGTGGGTGTGGGTTTTGCTACGTCCTGAGCGAAAACGGGCTGAGCCCGGCGGTGGCAGGAGAGCTAGAAATTACCGCCAGCACCGCCACCGCTACCGAAGCCACCGCCACTGCTAAAGCCGCCGCCGCCGAAGCCGCCGCCGAATGACCCGCCACCCCAGCTACTGCCGGAGCTACCCTGGCTACTTCCACCGCCTAGCAGAGTTCCCAGAAGAATACCGCCCAGCATTGCTGAGTTGGACGTGTTGCCCCTGTAGCCCCTATTGTTTTGGCTAAAGACATTAACGTCGTTTTCAGCAATACGCTGGGCATCTGTTGCCAGGCGGATCGCATCATTGGCATGGGAGAGGGCTGTGACAGGGTCTGAGGACTGAAGTTCTTGGGCTTCAGCCAGGTGACGTTCAGCTTCCCGTAGACGGGTCCGGGCTTCTGCCTTGACCCCGCCCCGGCGAGCCCACACGTATTCACCGGCTGAAGATACCCGAGCCTGGGCGGAGAGAAGCGTATGAGCTAGCTTCTCACGGGCGTTTTGCTCCTGCTCGTGAACCTGACGGACACCTGCTAGGGCCGCATCAAGTTCTGAGCGTACCTCGTGCAGGCGCTGATTGAGCAGGTAGGGGTCGATCAGGCCACCCGCGCGCTCAGCACGAATCTGACCGAGCACAGCCTGCACACCTGCGGCGGCACCCGATAGTTGGCTACTGCTTCCCGCGCCTGTACGAGCTAACTCTTGAGCCTGAGCAACGTCGCGCTCAGCCAGAATGAGGGCATCGTCGAGGGAGGCTGCCATCTTAGCTAGGTCAGTTTCGGCGTGGTGCACAGATTCAAGGAGCCCCTTGGCCTGGCCCAGGGCCTCTTCGCCAGCACGGAGCTCCAAGATCGCTTGGCTCCTATCGGTTGCCAAAAGCTCCTGGGCCTTCTGAGCTGAGCTACGGGCAAACTCAAGGCGTGACTGTGCTTCTTCGATGTTGTCGGCTATAGCCCCGTAAGCGCTGGGGGCGTAGAGGCCTTTGAGCCTGCCCAGAGCTGCTTGAGCGGGGGCGAAGAGCGGGTCAGCTGCCCTGATCTGCTCCTTGAGAGTGGTAAGCACCTGGGGCGCATTTTCTTCGAGCTTTCGCAGCTTGGTAAAGTTCTCGACCTGCTCGTTGAGAGAGGCCTGGGCTTGCTGGGTTCTGCTGATAATCTCTGTCAACCAGGCTCGCTGGTCGGCCTCGGTATCGGGGATATCGTCTTCAAGCTGTTTCTGGAGCTGGAAAGACTGCTGCATATGCTCTTTGGCGGCCTTAATAGCGTTCAGGAAGGGCGCTACTTCCTCCTCCCCGTACTGGAGGCGCGCGAATTCAACTTCTTGTAAGGAGTGGGCAATAGCGTCATCGGTGCTCACAAGTTGCTGACCGGCCTGGGTTCGTAGCTCTGCTAGGGAGGGCAGGGGGGCCTGCGGTGCCGCGGTGCCACTTGGCTGACCTGCATGAGGGGTTTTAGACGAACGTTTTCTGCTCCACAGCAGTGCTCCTGCACCGCCCAGAACACCAACGCTAATCAGTGTGGTTGCTCCCACCGCTACAGCCCCGGTGGAGGTGCCTGCGGCCCCGGATCCAAGCTGGGACTTTATCCCGGTGACTGCGGCCTGGGCGGCGGCCTTGTAATCAGATTTTGCTAGCTCAGGGTAGATGTAGTCCTGATAAATTTTTTCTTGCTCTTTGGCGGAGAGTAGCGAAGTTGAGCCTGCTAGGAAGTAGGCTTGGCGGTCCTCAGTAGCGATGACCAGGACAACATCGTTGGTTCCCATGTTGTTGAGAGATGCAAATTTTTCAACCCACTGGCCCGATGAGGTTGGGCTTTCAAAAGCATCAATTGTTACGACGAAAAGGTTGACCTGGTCATCGGTGGCAAGTTGCTGGATAGATTCTTTGAGGGCGGAGGTGTCCCCCAGGGATGAGGTGGTGTCGCTGACTCTTACCCCCGCATCCAAATCGTAGGGGGCGGCTGCGAAAGCGGCGGGCATAATACCTAACCCAAGGGAAGAAACCAGCAGGGCTGTGGCAAGGTGCTTGCGGGGCATGGGAACTCTTTTCCGGGGAACAGGCAAACGGTATGGACTATATTCTATCCTTGGGGCTGCCATCTTGGGCAGAGTTCTGGCTGAGGCTCACAGATGGTACAGGGCCCCGCTCTTGGGTTTTCTCTATGGAACCCTGCAGTCAACATACAGCTTAGTTACATCTCTATCCCAGAACTGTGAAGCATAGTAGAAGCAGTTGAAAAATATGCGAGTAAGTAATTCGCACTAAAGAAAGTTGTTAACTGCCATGTCGAATAACCCTTGGGAACAGGAAAACTTGCAGTCTGCTGATGACCGTACTGTGCCACTTAACAGCGAGCACATTCAAGCGGTGGGTGCGCAGCAAGCACAGCCCCATAATGCGCAGAACCCGATTCAAGGCCAGGTAGATCCGAGCTCGGGAGCTTCCTACCAGCAGCCGGCACCGGCTAGGGGCGCACAACCTGCACATAATCATCAGGGTGCATCAACAGCCGGAAGTTATAACTATGCACATGCAGTGCAGGGACAGCCCCCTTCCGCGCAGGCCTACCCGCAGAACTACTATGCGCAGGTGGCCCCTGCTAAGAAACACTCCACTACGGCTCTCATTTCTGCGGCCGCTATTGCGGCTCTGATTGGCGGTGGCGTGGGCGGCGGGGTAGCGGCTACTCTGGGAGCACTGGGTTCGGCAAGCATCACCAGGACCAGCGCCGGAACCACTATCGTCAATAACACCGACTCGGTGAACGCCGTAACCGCTGCTGCCGCAAAGGCTATCCCCTCGGTGGTGACTATTTCCGCAAACACTAGGAGCGAAGCGGGATCAGGCTCCGGGATCATCCTGGATGACCAGGGGCATATTCTCACCAACACCCACGTGGTCACACTGGACGGGGCAACTTCTAAGGCAAACCTAGAAGTCCAGCTCTCAGATGGTAACGTTCGTGCGGCCACGGTGGTAGGAACTGACCCGACCAGTGACCTAGCGGTCATCAAGATAAGTGATACTAGCGGGCTGAACCTGACACCTGCAAGCCTCGGGGACTCGGGGGCACTGAACGTGGGTGATACGACCGTTGCTATCGGTGCGCCCCTAGGGCTTTCAAACACGGTGACCACCGGTATTGTGTCCAACATGGTGCGAACCATCGAGGTGGCATCCTCAGCCGCTAAAGACTCCAACAGTGACTCGGGCAGTAGCGACCCCTTTGGCGGATCCCCTTTCCAATTTGAAATGCCAGGCCAGCAACGCTATTCCAGCTCAAATACCTCCAGTATCTCGCTTAATGTCATCCAGACCGATGCCGCAGTTAATCCCGGCAACTCTGGTGGTGCGCTGGTTAACTCTGCCGGTGAGGTTATTGGCGTGAATGTGGCTATCGCTTCAACCGATACCAGCACTACTTCTAGCAGCGGCAATATTGGTGTGGGTTTCGCAATCCCTATTAACTATGCCAAGCGTGTAGCCAACGAAATTATTGAGAGTGGCTCAGCTAGCCACGGCATGCTGGGGGCTTCTGTCACTACATCACCGGCCAATAAGGACGCTTCAGAGTCCTTTGGCGATGGTGCCCTGATCAAGGAGGTTACCAGCGGAGGTGCCGCTGAGAAAGCCGGGCTGGAAAAGGGCGATGTAGTTACTGCAGTTGATGGACGAACCATTAGCGAAGCAACCGAGCTGACAGCCGCAGTCCGTGAGGCCGCTGCCGGTCAGACTGTTACCCTCACCGTTGAGCGTAAGGGGTCTTCCCAGCAGGTTGAGGTGACCCTGGGGCAGGCTACCTCCTAGAGGGTTCCTCCGGCGTAGCCGTGCTGGCGCCAGGCCTCAAACACCGCGATAGATGCGCTGTTAGCCAGGTTCAGTGAACGGCGGCCCGGGACCATAGGGATTTTGACACGCTCGGTGATGTGCTCATCGTCCTGAACATACTGGGGGAGACCCACAGATTCAGGGCCGAACATGAGCACGTCACCGGGCTTATAGTCTATCTCGGCGTAGTTTGTTGATGCCGTTGTGGTGAATGCAAAAACTCGGGCGGGGGCCAGCACTTCCCAGGCGTCTTCAAGGGTTTCGTGGACGGTCATGACCGCTAGATCGTGGTAGTCCAGGCCCGCGCGGCGCAGATGGGCATCCTCAAAGTTAAAGCCTAGGGGCTTGACCAGGTGCAGTTCGGCGCCTGTGATGGCAGCTAGTCGGATAGCGTTACCGGTATTGCCGGGAATTTCGGGGGCATAAAAAAGAATTTTAAACACCCCACCAGTGTACGTGCCCCCAATACCTTCCACCGTGAACCACCCCATAGAGGTCAGAGCCCGGCGGGGAGTATGATGGAGGGCTGATACTTTTCGCCCACGCTTTGAGAGGCAGGCCTATGCCCCGGGTCTACATGGACCACGCCGCCACTACCACCGTTCTTCCCGAAACCGTACAAGCGGTGACCGAACAAATGTTCACAGGCGGTAATCCGTCATCTCTCCACTCAGCTGGCCGCCGTGCCCGTGCGGCAGTGGAACAGGCTCGTGATCGTGTTGCCCGTGCCCTCAACTGTGACTCTGCGGAGGTTATTTTTACCTCGGGCGGGACCGAAGCCGATAACCTAGCGGTCAAGGGCCTCTACTGGTCGAGGACCAAGGCTAACCGAGCCGCCTGCAGGATTATTGTCTCGGCGATTGAACATCACGCGGTAGGTGATGCTGTGGAGTGGCTAGAGACCCACGAAGGTGCTGAACCCGTGTGGATTTCTCCCAACTCAGAGGGCATCATTACCCCCGAGGCTGTTGCCCAGGCTGTGGGGGAGAGCCCCGATACGGTTGCGCTGATCACAGTCATGTGGGCTAACAACGAGATGGGAGCAGTCCAGCCTATTGCTGAGATCGCCCAGCTGGCCGAAAGCCACGGTATTCCTTTCCATACCGATGCGGTCCAGGCTTTTGGTGCCCTAGATATTGACTTCCGGGCTTGCGGTGCCACGACCCTGGCTATTTCCGGGCACAAGATTGGTGGCCCCATGGGTGTGGGTGCCCTGATTGCTACCCGCACTGCGCCCCTGGCTCCTCTGCTTCACGGTGGCGGGCAGGAGCGCTCTGTGCGCTCCGGTACCATCGATGCCCCCGCTATCGCAGGTTTTGGTGTGGCCGCTCAGTCTGTGACTAACCACCGCGCAGAAGAAAGCCGCCGACTGGCGAATCTGCGGAACCTGCTTATTGAGGGTGTGCGTCATGCTATCCCCGAAGCCACCCTCAACGGCCCCGAACCCGAAAATTCTGAGCAAATCGCTGACGGTGCTTTCCGCCGGCTCCCGGGAAATGCACACTTTACTTTCCCCGGGTGTGAGGGCGACTCTCTGCTCTTCTTGCTCGATATGGCCGGTATTGAATCATCGACAGGTTCCGCCTGTAACGCCGGTGTGCCTCGACCCTCCCACGTTCTTTTGGCTATGGGAGTGGATGAGGGAATTGCACGGGGGGCCCAGCGGTTTACCTTAGGGCACACCAGCTCAGAAGCCGACGTGCAAGCCCTGCTTGGGGCTCTGCCCGCGGCTTGGGAACAGGCTAAAAAAGCAGGCATGGCCGCCCAGGCCCCTGACTCCCAGCGCTGGAACTAAAGACTTTTTGACAACCTATAAGGAATGACCCCATGAAAATACTTGCTGCTATGAGTGGCGGCGTAGACTCAGCCGTAGCCGCCGCGCGCGCTGTTGAAGCGGGCCACGATGTGGTAGGCGTACACCTGGCGCTTTCTCGTATGCCCGGAACCCTCCGCACCGGCTCACGCGGCTGCTGCACTATTGAAGACTCTATGGATGCCCGCCGGGTCTGCGACCAGCTCGGCATCCCCTTCTATGTCTGGGACTTCTCCGAGCGCTTCAAAGAAGATGTTGTCGATGACTTCATCAGCGAATATGAACAGGGGCGGACCCCCAACCCCTGCATGCGGTGCAACGAGAAGATTAAGTTTGCTGCCCTGCTCGAGAAGGCTGTGGCCCTGGGCTTTGATGCCGTTGTGACCGGCCACTACGCCAAGGTCATTACTACCGAGGGCGGCAACCGCGAACTGCACCGTGCTGCGACCTGGGCCAAGGACCAGTCCTATGTTCTGGGTGTGCTGACCCACGAACAGCTCAAGCATGCCTGGTTCCCCTTAGCCGATACTCCCTCCAAGGATCTGGTGCGTGCTGAGGCCGCCGAACGCGGGTTCTCCGTGGCCAAGAAGCCGGACTCCTACGATATTTGTTTTATCCCCGAGGGCGATACTCGCGAGTGGCTCGAAGAGCACATTGAAATGACCGAGGGCGCTATTAAGGACACCGAGGGGCGAGTACTGGGCACCCACCGAGGTGCTCAGGCCTTTACCGTGGGCCAGCGCAAGGGCCTGGCTATTGGTCACCCTGCTGCAGACGGTAAGCCCCGCTTCGTGCTTGAAATCCGCCCCAAAACTAATGAGGTTATCGTGGGGGGCAAGGACCTGCTTGAAATTGACGAGATTCGCGGTATCCGCGAAACCTGGGCAGGCCTACCCGTCCAACAAGCCGCACACTTTTTGGCCCTTGACCCTGTGGAGGGCGCACAGAGTGGGTCTTTTGAAGTGACCGCCCAGGTGCGGGCACACGCAGATCCGGTGCCCTCCACCGCCCACCTAGAATGGGTTGCCGATGATGAAGCCGCTGAGCCTGGTGCCCTGCGCCTAGAGACCGTGGTGCGCCTGCACGATAAGCTTCGCGGCGTTGCCCCCGGGCAGACCATGGTGCTCTACCAGGGCACCCGGGTATTGGGCCAGTCCACTATCGCTCGGGCCTACTCCCTGGACCGCGCGGACATCACTGCTCCCTAAATTCACGTTCCATACCGTGAAATGATGGGATTCACTCCTGCACCCAAGGCCCACCCGCGCCCTAGACTAAAGACATGAGCCCAAGAGAAACTTCTGATGACGTGCAAGCCCACGCAGATTTTAATCCCCGAGCAACATCCATGGAGGGGGTTGATCCTGCCGTCTTGGACAAGCTTTTGACTATGCGCCAGACTATCGACAATATGGATGCTGCCCTGGTCCATATCCTGGCAGAGCGTTTCCGCGCCACCCAGCGAGTAGGGCACCTTAAAGCCGCCCATAGCCTGCCGGCAGGGGACCCTGGGAGGGAAGAAGCCCAGATTAGGCGCTTGCGCGGCCTGGCCGAGGCTGCTGATCTGGACCCGGAATTTGCAGAAAAGTTCCTAAACTTCATCATCTCCGAAGTTATCCGCCACCATGAAAAGATAGCGGCTGAGACTGAAATTCAGCACCCCACTCACCCCTAGAAAGGTCAACCGTCCGTGCATCGTGCCGCACCAGCCCTCTACCTGCCAACCGATGCAGAAATGCTCGCAATCCGTAAGGACAGCGAAAAACCCCTCACTTTCGAGAAACATCTCACGGTCAGAGCGAGCGGTCTGGGTAGCTGGGCAGGGGAGAACATCTTTGACGCAGTCACCAGGATCCGAGGGGAGCTGGGAGAGCCTCACATTAGCTATCTGCCTGACCTACCCGGTAGGGGCTACCGGGCCAGCCTGCTGGCCAGAACCATCGCGGTACTTGAGGGGTTGAGCGCCGATGCTACAGCCAGTGGCTGGCGGATAACCAGCGGTTTTGCCGCTGAGGGGAGCTCAGCCCGGAGCCTGCTGGAGTCGGATATTAATGTGCTTGCCGATGTGGTCGGAAGGGAATCTGGGCTGTCGGTCTCACCGCTCAAGATAGGCTTGTTGGGGCCACTGAGCCTGGCCGCTAGCACCTACCTCACCAATGGCGAGCGACTGATCTCGGATCCAGGTGCGCGCACCGATCTAGCGCAGTCGCTGATGGCGGGGCTGGATCATCTCACCCGCCAACTGCGGCAGGCTGTTCCTGGCGCGCCGCTAGTGATTCAGTTTGATGAGCCGCTTCTCACCCCTGTGGCAGCTGGAACTATCCCTACCTCGAGTGGCTACCGTACCTTGCGGTCGGTGCCCCGGCATGAGCTGGTTGCTACTCTGAACGAGCTTCACGGGGCTACAGCGGCCTTGGAAGCTCAGCCCCTTGTACGTACTGATCTGTTGGCACTTGACCCCGAAGTCCAAAGGGTTATTGCCACCCCTGTCGTCGATATGACAGGGAGTAAGACAGCTGACTGGGAGCCGCTTGCCGCGCGGCTTGAAGCCGGTGGCGGTCTTTACCTTGAAACCGCTGATCCAATCACTCGCACTGCCAGTGGGGATCTGGCCCGTAGCCTGTGGAAAACCTGGCGTGATTTGGGTCTTCACAAGGCGCTTCTGAATCAGATGATTTTGACTGAACGCGGTGATTTAGCGACCACCGACCCTGCTCGTGCCACTACCGTTTTGGGGCATCTGACCGATACCGCCCGCGCTCTCTCCGAAATTGCCCAGGAAGCCTAAGCCTCCCCCTGAACCTGAGCTCACACTCACCGGGGGACAAACCGGTTACACTAGGGAAAGGCCTGCATCACACCCCCTCTATCCAGGAGAACACCCGTGAAAGAAACCATCCTTGTAGTCGATGACGATGACGCCCTCTCAGAGATGGTCGGTATTGTGCTTGCTCAAGAAGGCTACGAGACGGTCTTCTGCGATTCCGGTGACCGGGCTTTTGAGGCTTTCGTCAACAATCACCCCGACCTGATTTTGCTCGATTTTATGCTCCCCGGTATGGACGGTATCGAGGTGTGCACCCAGATTCGTAGTGAGTCTGAGGTTCCTATCATTATGCTGACCGCCAAGGGCGACACCGAGGACGTCGTCAAGGGTCTTGAGGCTGGTGCCGATGACTACATGACTAAGCCTTTTAAGCCAGCTGAACTGCTGGCGCGTGTGCGTGCCCGCCTGCGCCCCCGCGAGGAGCGTCATAATGAACCCTTGCGTATTGGCAACCTGGTCATCGACCTAGCAGGGCATACAGTGACCCGTGATGGGCAGGGTATTCCGCTGACACCGCTGGAATTTGAGCTTCTGGCTAACCTGGCCCGCCAGCCAGGCCAGGTTATGACCCGTGAGGCCCTATTGGGCAATGTATGGGGCTACGAAAAGACTGTGGACTCCCGTCTGGTGAACGTTCATATTCAGCGTCTTCGAGCCAAGATTGAGCGTGACCCGGAGAATCCCGAAATTGTTCTTACTGTGCGTGGGGTGGGCTATAAGGCTGCCTCCGACGGGCACCGCTAGGCAGTGACTTTCCTTGTCTGTTACCTCTGAACCGCAGTCAGTAGAGCCTCCCGCTCGTTCACACCGTTTGAGGCTTCTCCATACTGTTCGCAGGTTGTGGCAGCAGTCGCTACAGTTCCGTGCAGTGGTGGCTTCAGCCTCGCTCCTGCTGGTGGCCTTCATCTTTGTGGGTTCGTTTATTTCTCACCAAATAGCGAACTCACTTTTCCGGGGAAATCTGGCCCAGGCTCTTGAAGAGTCAGCTGCGGGTTTCAGTAGTGTGCAGACCCTCATGAACGGTTCTGATGCAACCGGCCGTACCGAGATCCAGCGAGATGTGAGGCGCTTTATCACGGTCTTGGAGACCAGCAGCGCTGATAGTAACCGCCATTGGGTTCTTCTCAAAGACCCTAAGGCTCCTACAGATGGTTTTATTACCGAACAGTCGCAGAGCAAGGAGGTGACGGGGGAAGACATTCCGGCTGACCTGGCTACGAGTGTGAGTGAGGGGTCAGGTATCTACTGGCAGTCCTCACAGGCCACCTGGGATGATGGACATACAGCGCCGGTGCTGGTGGTAGGCACAAAGGTCTCTATACCGCAGAACCCTGATTACGCTATCTACTTGGTCTATGACCTGTCGGCTTCTCAGGCTACCGTGCAGTACATCAATTTGGTGGTCTGGGTCGGGTTCAGTATCTTGCTGGTAGTAGTTTTGACTATCGTGTGGATGATTGCCCGTTTGGTTATTCGACCCATTAGTTCTACCGCTATTACAGCGGAGAAACTGGCTGCGGGGGATCTCGACCAGCGTGTTCTGGTCCGGGGGCAGAACGAGACTGCCCGTTTGGGGCTTTCCTTCAACCGAATGGCTGACTCCCTGCAGGATCAGATTTCCCGGTTGGAAAAGCTTTCGACCATGCAGCAACGTTTTGTTTCGGATGTTTCCCATGAGCTGCGGACCCCATTGACAACGGTTCGCATGGCAGCGGATATGTTGCACGATAACCGTGAGAATATGGAGCCACTCTACAAACGTTCTACCGAGTTGCTCTATAACCAGGTGGACCGCTTCGATTCCCTGCTGGCAGATCTCCTTGAAATTTCGCGTTTTGACGCTGGATCCCAGACCCTAGAAATCGTGTCGGTGGATTTTATGGCTGTGCTTGATGAGGTGCTCAAAGCGGTTGAACCGCATCTGATGCGCACCAATACCGAACTCACAGTTCATACTGACCACACCGAGATCATGGTTGATATGGACCACCGACGGATTGAGCGTGTTCTGCGGAATCTGCTCTTTAACGCGGTAGAGCACTCAGAGGGTAGACCTATTGATGTGTATGTGGATGCCACCGAAACCACCCTGGGCCTTGCTGTCCGTGACCACGGTATCGGTTTGAGCCCCGAGGAAACCGAGCAAGTCTTTAACCGTTTTTGGCGTGCTGATACTTCGCGCAAGCGCACCCTGGGAGGTACCGGGCTGGGGCTGTCCATTGCGGCAGAAGATGTACGTCTTCACCAGGGCCTGCTAGAAGCCTGGGGTATCAAGGGGGAGGGCGCCTGCTTCCGCATGACCATTCCTGTTGACCAGGACCTACCGATGGGTCCATCGCCTGTCTTGCTGAGCGGTGAGCCTCTTGCTCCTGAGCCTTTGGCTCTGGAGGCCCGACCGCTAGAAGGAAGCATCGACGAATACGACCGACCGGAGGCCACCGATGGCTAAGATCTCACGCCGCACCGCCCTTAGCATGACTTTGAGTTCCTTAGTTGCATCTGTAAGCGCCTGCGCTACGATTCCAACTGACGGTGAGGTCAACCATTACGCTGACCCGCAGGCGACGGGCTCAACTGCTGGTGCCTCTGCCGGTCCGCAAGGCCCTCAGCCGGGGGCCAGTCCTTCAGAGATTATTGAGGGGTTCTTACACGCTGGAACCGGTGTTAAAGACGATTACAGTGTTGCCCGCCAGTATCTGACTAAAGACCTGGCACAGTCGTGGCGACCCGATGGCAGGACCCTGGTCTATAACTCATCCTTTACAACCAGGGCGACCGGGGATAATAGCTATGTGGTTGCGGTGCCCACCAGCACTGAGATTGATAACAGGGGGCTGGCTACCTCATACACGACCTTTACCGATACCGAAATCGAGTTCTCTTTGGAGAAAGTGCAGCAGGAATGGCGAATTTCTGCGGTGCCTGACGGAACGGTTCTGAGCCGCACTGAATTTGGTGAGGTGTTCAATCCTTTTACTCTCTACTTTTACGACCCGACTTTCACCTACGCGGTGCCCGATATCCGATGGTTTGCTGAACGCTCGACGATCGCTACATCGCTCATTCGGGTTTTGTTAGAGGGACCGGCTCCCTACCTTGAGGGCGCGGTGGTGACTGCTGTGCCGCAGGAAACTCGCCTGGCCATCAACTCGGTTCCTGTGGAAAACGGGGTAGCTGATATTCAGCTGGCTGGTGGTAATGCCCTGGTCACGGCAAGTGCTTTGGAGACTGAGCGGTTAAGGACTCAGCTCACTCAGGCTCTGTCGAACCTGGCTACGGTTGCCTCGGTTCAGATGAGTATCAATAATCAGGTGGTAGCTGCCCAGAACCTCGAGAACTATAAAGAACCCACCATTAATGCTGTGGTGTCAGGAGCCGTGGTGGGGATTGAGAACAATCGGCTGGTAAGCCGGAGCGCTTTGGTCGATACAGCTAGCCAGCAGACTATTGTCGAGGGCGTAGCCTACGGCGCTATTACACAGCCAGCAATGAACTACACCCGCAACTTTTATGCCTACACAAATGCTGGTCGCAACGAGATATGGCTGGCCAATTCAAACCGGTCTGGTTCTATTTACCGGGGGAATGGCATCTTGCAACCAAGTTTTGATCACCTGAATTGGCTCTGGCTGGGTGAGCAAGGTGGAAGGGTGAGGGCTTACCCGGCTGGCCAGGAAAATGGTGAGCTTCTGACGGTCAAGACATGGCTAACGGAGGAAACCGTGCACAGCCTTGCGATAGCTCGTGACGGTAGCCGTGCCCTTGTGGTGACCTCCGTTGGGGGGAATGACTACGCCGCTTGGGTTTCTGCTATCCGCCGGGCATCTGATGGTACACCGCAGGAGCTCATGGCCCCGGTACGTATTGGCTCGGATATTAATCCAAGGGGCGCTGAATGGCATACCGATGAAGAGGTTTTCCTGTGGAATACCGAAACCACTCAAACCGAAATTGTTTCGCTTTCTGGGCATAGTACCCAGTACGATCCGCTTCAGGGAATTGTGCGTATTGTGACGGGTAACGGGCTTGATCAGGCTGTAGCGATGACTGATGAAAACGGTCTGTATATTGTTGCCGGTAGGAGCTGGACCAGGATCGAGACTAGCTTGAGTGAAGTGAATTACTCTGGCTAAAGGTGTTCCCGGTGTACACACCCCTGGCTGGTTTTCATAGACCCAGGAATACTTCAGGGTGTGCATTACCTCTTCCAAAGACATGAGACGAGACCTGCTGATAAAGGCCTTCTGGGGCACCTGAGCCAGACTGCTGAGCTCTTTTTCCCCAGGGTCTGCGCTAGTTGCTGGGCTTTTGGCAGTACTATGCAAGGCTCTGGGGCGCTTTGCCCGCTCTGTGACCGATTGTTGCGCCTGGCAACACTGGCGGTTGAGCCCACCGCTGTTGCCTATGCGCGCTTACCGATTTATACGGCTGGCCGGTATGAGTACGAGCTGGCACGCTGTATTCTGGCTTTCAAAGACGGTGGCAGAACCGATCTAGCCCCTTACCTTGTGAGTGCGCTCAACCGTTCTCTGCTTGCGCTACTTGCGGGAACTGGAAGCCGGTCTAGCGGCCGCCCTCTGCACCTGGTTCCGCTGCCGTCCAGTAGAGCCGCAACCCGCCGTCGGGGTTATGCCCCTGCACCTCTTCTTGCCTCGGCTCTGGTGCGTGCTGTGCGAGGGCAAGTGGATGTACGGGTCCTGCCTGTCCTTGAGCCGGTCCCTACCTGGTGCAGGCCAGGGGTGGGGCATCGTACCGGTGCGCAAAAGACCCTGAGCAAGTACGACCGCCAGCGGGCGATGAACGGAAAGCTACGCTTAGGGCAGCCGCTCTTCCACAGCCTGGGGCGTTCATATAAGCTAGCTGGTGCCCGCTGCATACTGGTCGATGATGTGGTCACTACGGGCGCATCGTTAGCAGAAGCCCAGCGTCTCTTGCGCCAGGCCGGGGTGCTGGTGGAAGGGGCGATCGCCGTGGCTCGGGTCCCTCGTGTAGACCTTGCTAACACATGATAGGTTTAGAGCACTTTAGCCCCGTAAAATACGACTGAATTTGCCCGACAAGCTCCCAAGGCAATGACTTGAAACACAAATAGGCGTAAAGTTGCAGTAAGGAATCCACAAGGCAGATTCCCCAATACGAGGCAGTCACAAGGCCCCGTATTCACCCCCTGAGAATGGAGGGAATTGTGGAATTCAAGATCGTCGGTCGCAACGTCAAAGTGGGCCAGCGTTTGCAGGAATACATTGAAAGCAGAATCACCAAGTTTGAAGTTTTGGGTGATAATGTCACCGATATTGAGGTCAAATTCACCAGGGAAAGCGAAAGCGGCCCGGCCTCAATCCGAGCGGAAATAACCGTTATTGGTCGTGGTCCTATCCTGCGTGCAGAATCAACTGGCCAGGACAAGTTCGCTGTCTTTGACGAAACCTACGGCAAGCTCCTTGAGCGCCTGCGTCGCGCACGAGATCGTCGCAAGACCCGTCGCGCCGGTGGCAAGCACCCCGTTTCTGTAGCCGAGGCAACCGGCTCAATGCCTATCATTACCGAAGAGGTTGCGCTCACTGAGATTCGCACCGATGAACTACCGGTTGAAGAAGCCGCATTCGCTGGTGAGTATGACCTGCACGATGAGGTTTCTTCCCCCATCGAAATCAGAAAGAAGAGCTTCCCCGCAGATCATCTGACAGCAGAAGAAGCTGTTGACCGTATGGAGCTGGTTGGCCACGATTTCTTCCTCTTCGTTGACCGCGAAACAGGTGCACCGGCAGCCGTCTACCGGCGTAAGGGTTGGTCCTACGGTGTCATCCTGCTTGAAGATACCGAGAGCTAAGCTCTTCTGAATCGCCCCATGATGGCTCCCTCCCCAATGACGGGGAGGGAGCCATTGTATGGGGCCCTGGTTACTCTCAGGGCTACCTGGGAGCGCCCAATGACCTTAAGAAAAGCTTGTATCACGCCCACAGGTGAAAGAGTCTGAGGGGCTAAAGGACTAAACTACAATAGAGTGAGCATGGTGGGCCTACCCACCTTACGACTATTTCAAATCTACAAGGAGCAAACTTCAGTGGCATCTCTCTTGGAAAAGCTACTCCGCAGCGGAGACAAGAAAGTCCTCAAACAGCTGCGTGCTTACACCGATGCAGTGAACACACTCGAAGACAGCTTTGTCTCTATGACGGATGCTGAACTTCGCGCTGAGACCGACTCCTTCCGCAAACGTGTTGAAGACGGCGAATCCCTGGATCTCTTGCTGCCCGAGGCCTTCGCAGTAGTCCGTGAAGCCTCAAAGCGCACGCTGGGCAAGCGGCACTACGACGTTCAGCTCATGGGCGGCGCCGCCCTGCACCTGGGCAATATCGCCGAAATGAAGACCGGTGAAGGTAAGACCCTGGTCGCTACTGCACCGGCCTACCTGAACGCCCTCTCTGGCAAGGGTGTGCACATTGTTACGGTGAATGACTATCTGGCGGAGTACCAGGCTAACCTCATGGGCCGTGTTTTCCGTTTCTTGGGCATGGAATGCGGCGTCATTTTGGCTAACCAGACCCCCGAGGTCCGCCGTAAGCAATACGAAGCTGACATCACCTACGGCACAAACAATGAGTTCGGCTTTGACTACCTGCGCGATAATATGGCCTGGACCAAGGACGAGCAGGTACAGCGTGGACATAACTTTGCCATTGTCGATGAGGTTGACTCCATCCTGATTGACGAGGCCCGTACCCCGCTGATTATCTCCGGCCCCGCAATGGGGGAGGCCAACCGCTGGTACGGCGAGTTCGCCCGGATCGCTCGCACCCTGGTACCCGGCAAGGACTATGAGGTTGACGAGAAGAAGCGCACTGTGGGCGTCCTGGAAAGCGGTATCGACAAGGTGGAAGATCACCTGGGTATCGATAACCTCTACGAACCCGAGAACACCCCGCTCATCGGCTTCCTCAACAATGCTATTAAGGCCAAAGAACTCTTTAAGGGCAACAAAGACTACGTTGTGATGAACGGTGAGGTGCTGATTGTTGATGAGCACACCGGCCGTATCCTTGCTGGCCGCCGCTACAATGACGGTATTCACCAGGCAATCGAAGCCAAGGAAGAGGTTGAGGTTAAGCCTGAGAACCAGACCATGGCAACCGTGACCTTGCAGAACTACTTCCGCATGTACGATAAGCTCTCGGGCATGACCGGTACCGCCGAAACCGAGGCCGCTGAGTTCATGAACACCTACGAGCTGGGTGTTGTGCCGATTCCCACCAACAAGGACGTTCAGCGTATCGACCAGCCCGATAAGGTCTACAAGAACGAAATCGCTAAGTTCAACGCCGTTGTGAAGGACATTGAGGCCCGCCACGAGTCCGGCCAGCCCGTTCTGGTCGGTACAACCAGCGTTGAGAAGTCTGAGTACCTTTCCAAGCTCCTGTCCAAGGCTGGTATCCGTCATGAGGTTCTGAACGCTAAGAACAATGCCCGTGAAGCGGTAATTGTGGCTCAGGCTGGTCGTAAGGGCGCCGTGACCGTGGCAACCAACATGGCAGGCCGTGGTACTGACATCATGCTCGGTGGTAACCCTGAGTTCGAGGCCGTAGAAACCATGAAGCGTCTGGGCCTGGATCCCAACGATAACCCCGAAGACTACGAGGCCAAGTGGCCCGAGGTCCTCAAGGCCGCTGAGGAAGCGTCAGCCGCTGAACACGATGAGGTCACCGAGCTGGGCGGCCTGTACGTCCTGGGCACCGAGCGCCACGAGTCCCGCCGTATCGATAACCAGCTCCGAGGCCGTTCTGGCCGTCAGGGTGATCCCGGTGAGTCACGCTTCTACCTGTCACTTTCCGATGACCTGATGCGCCTGTTCAACGGTCAGGCTGCCGCCCGCCTGATGGCCGGCGCCCCCGATGACACCGCGCTAGAAGCCAAAATTGTTTCCCGTGTCATTGCCAACGCTCAGGGCCAGGTCGAGGCCCGTAACGCTGAGCAGCGCAAGAACGTGCTCAAGTACGACGATGTTCTCAACCGCCAGCGTGAGGCCATGTACACCGACCGCGCCCAAATTCTTGATGGCGATGATCTGCAAGAGCAGATGAGCAAGTTCCGTACCGAGGTTATTACCTCAACCATTGACGCTCAGGTAGCTGAGGGCCACGCCGAAGACTGGGACTTTGATAAGCTCTGGGAGGCCCTGCGCTCTATCTTCCCCGTGACCATTACACCCGAGGACCTAGACGAAGAAGCGGGGGACCGCACCAAGGTCACCCGTAATCAGATCGTCAAGGAAATCTTGGCTGATGCTGAGCTCCAGTACAAGGAACGCGAAGAGTCAGTGGGGCAAGACGCCATGCGCGAAATTGAACGCCGTGTTGTGCTCTCTGTTATCGGTAAGCGCTGGCCTGAGCACCTCTACGAGATGGACTATCTCAAGGAGGGCATCGGCCTGCGAGCTATGGCTCAGCGGGACCCCCTGGTGGAGTACCAGCGTGAAGGCTACGCCCTGTACCAGGGCATGATGGACGCTATCCGCGAGGAAACCGTTACCATGCTCTATCAGATTGATCTTTCCAAGCAACGTACTCAGCAGACTAACATTCAGCTGAAGATTCCTGCTCAGCCTAAGTTCTTGCAGTACTCGGCACCGTCCGAGAGCGGCCAGACCGAGGTTCATACCGAGGCTGTCAAGGACAGGACCAACGAGCAGATTTCTCTTCTCAAGAAAAAGAAGTAGAAACCCTGCCCCCCTAGAAGAAGCCGGCTCCCCGAATATTCGGGGAGCCGGCTTTTTAAGTAGGGAATCCATAAGATTCAGTTAAGGCGCAGGCCCACAGCAAGCGTGAGCCCCTAGGCCTTGTCTATAAATATCGCAGACAGGCAGCACCTAGAGCGTCTTGTCTGTGCCCAGGTACTCCAGCGCGGATCGATGCAGATGCCCGTTGGTTGCCAGGGCGTTGCCGCCGTGGGGGCCGTCCTCACCGGCCAGGGAGGTAAACTTACCGCCAGCTTCGGTGACGATTGGGACCAGGGCCGCCATGTCGTAGAGGCCAAGCTCCGGTTCGGCGGCTATATCGACAGCACCCTCTGCCACCATCATGTAGGACCAGAAGTCGCCGTAGGCACGGGTTCGCCAGACCCTATCGGTCATATCAATGAACTGATCTCGGATGCCCAGTTCCTTCCAGCCACTAAGAGATGAGTAGGAAAGTGAAGCATCGTTCAGAGACCTCACCGATGAAACCGATATGCGGGTGGCTTTAGCCAAGGAACGTCCGGTATAGGCACCGGTGCCTAGAGCTGCCCACCAGCGCCTTTGTAGGGCGGGGGCAGAAACCACGCCAACAACGGGCTGACCGTGATCGAGCAGGGCAATGAGGGTGGCCCATACCGGTACACCACGCACATAGTTCTTGGTGCCGTCGATGGGGTCAATCACCCACTGGCGTGGGGAAGAACCTGTCTCCCCGAATTCCTCGCCCAGAACGGAGTCGCGGGTGCGGACGCGGGAGAGCTGGGAGCGGATATGCTGTTCAGCTTCGCGGTCTACCTCGGTGACAGGGGTGAGATCGGGTTTGGTCTCTACGGTGAAATCCTGCGCGTTGAAACGAGCCAGCGTGAGCCGGTCAACGGAGTCAGCCATGATGTGAGCTAGACGGAGGTCATCGTTGTAGTTGGTCATGTGTCTTTACCCTTGAGTGTGTGGTCGCTAGGAGGCTACGACGCCAAGTTCTTTTTCGGAGTCACCGGTTTCTTCATCGACGCGAAGAAGTTTGCGGAGGGATTCTAAACGCTCTGCACCTGCGGCACCGGCTAGGCCTGCTTCAACGTAGGCCTGGATTCCACAGTTGGGGCTTGCAGAAGCGTGGGTGCACCCTTTGGGGCAGTTGGCTGAGCCGGGGGCTAGGTCGCTAAAAGAAGCAACCAGGGTTTCTGGCTCAACATGGGCTAGGCCAAAGGAACGGATGCCGGGGGTGTCAATAATCCAGGTTCCGGCCTGCTTGTCTTTGGGTTGCAGTGCCAGGGCGGACGATGAGGTGTGCCTGCCGCGCCCGGTGACAGAGTTGACGTGGCCGGTGGCTCTCTCGGCGCCGGTGAGCGCATTGACCAAAGTGGACTTGCCGACACCGGAATGGCCAAGGAGGACCGAGACTGACCCGGTGAGAAGGTCGCTGAGCTGGTCGATCAGGGACAGATCAAGGCCCTCGGAGCCCTCTTCGCTGGGGGCTCGACCGTCCCGGGCCTTAGAAAGCACAAGGGTGAGCTCAACGTCTTTATAGTAGTCCAGCAGACGTTGGGGGTATTTCAGGTCGGTCTTGGTAATACAGAGAACCGGGTCAAGGCCGGCATCAAAGGCAGCGGCCAAGGAACGGTCAATGAAGCCGGTGCGGGGCTCGGGGTTTTCTGCGGCCACCACAATAACCAGCTTGTCGGCGTTGGCAACAACGGCCCGCTCGATGGGGTCGGTGTCATCGGCGCTACGGCGCAACAGGTTCGTGCGCTCTTCAATACGGACCAGGCGGGCTAGCGTATCAGGCTTACCGCTGGTGTCACCCACCAGCGCAACCCGATCGCCCACCACAATGGGGCAGCGGCGCAGTTCCCGGGCACGGACGGCTGTTACCCGGCGCTCTGTTGAGAGACCCTCATCGAGTACCGCTGTGTAGCGGCCACGGTCAACAGTAACGATACGACCGATGTGAGCATCAGCATAGGAGGGGCGGTCCTTGGTGCGTGGGCGGGAACCCTTCTTATTGGGGCGAACCCGCACGTCGCTTTCATCCCAGGTGCGGCGCATTAGCGGTCACCAGCCTTGAACTGATCCAGCATGTTCATCCACAGACCGGTGAAACCGGGCAGGGTTTTAGCAGTGGTTTCAACCTCCTGCACGATGACCTGGGGAAGGTGCAGGCCGATAATGGCGGCGGCTGTTGCCATGCGGTGGTCGGCGTAGGTCAGGAAGAACCCGCCGTGCTGAACCGGAGCTGTAACTTTGATGCCGTCCTCTGTTTCTTCCGCTTGGCCTCCCAAACGGTTGATTTCAGCGGTAAGGGCCGCCAGCCGGTCAGTTTCGTGCCCCCGCAGGTGAGCAATACCTCTGAGAACGCTGGTGGCCGGTGAGAGCGCGATCAGCGCGGCAACTGTAGGTGCCAGCTCGCCGGCTTCTGACAGGTCAAGGTCAAGACCGGGTAGGCCCGCTACGGCACCGCCAGCTGGGCCGGTGACAGTCAGGTTCCCGTCATGTAGCTCAACCTGAGCACCGAGCTGGGGCAAAATAGTGAGCCAGTGATTACCGCCCTGGGTAGTGTGTTCGGGCCAGCCTGCAATAGTGACCTGCGCGCCGGTGACCACTGCTGCGGCCAAAAAGGGCCCAGCGTTAGAGAGGTCGGGTTCTACTGTGACTTCGAAACCGGGGAAGCCGCCGGGTGCTACCGTCCAGGTGTTGGCTCCATCGAACTCGACTGCGATACCGAGCTCCCGCATAGTCTCAACAGTCATCTCAATATGAGGCATGGAGGGCAGCGCCCCGCCCTCATGGTGCAGAATCAGCCCCTGAGGGAGCCGACAGGCGGCTAGAAGCAGGGCAGAAACAAACTGCGAAGACTCAGAAGCGTCAATGGTAAGCTCAGCAACCTGGTGCCTGCCGTCTGAAATCAGGGTAAAAGGCAGAGCCCTATCTCCGCCCTCCTCAAGGGTGGCACCTAGACTGCGCAGGGCATCGATGACCGGGCCCATAGGTCGAATTCGAGCGTGGGGGTCACCGTCAAAAGAAAACCTACCGGGGAGCAGAGCTGCCACCGGGGGAACAAAACGCATGACCGTACCCGCTAGGCCCACATCGATGGAGGCTGCCTTAGGCTGTGGGTGAGAAAAATTCAGGGGAGTAACTCGCAGATCCGGCCCAAAGGGACTGCCTGTTGGAATCTCATCGAACCGGGCACCCAGCTCACTGAGGGCGGCAATCATCAGAGCTGAATCGCGGGAATGCAGGGGTGCATGGATAATCGAGGGGCTATCGGCAAGGGCCGCTAGCACAAGGTAGCGGTTGGTGAGCGACTTGGAGCCCGGGATCTCAAGGCGGGCTCGAGCGCCTGGTTGCACCGATACGGTGGGGGCGTGCCAGTCACCATCTGCTACTGACACTGTGCTGGGCACATCAACCACGAAAAACCTACCTACCTTTTCTTATAAGGGCATACTGCTACCTATTTTAGGTTGCTAGAAGGGGTAGAAGAAAACCCCGCACCGTTTGGTGCAGGGTTTTCTAGTTTTTTGGCCGCCCTTAAAGTCTTAGGCAGACAGCAAATCGCTGACCTTCTTTTGGGCATCGTGGGCTACATCCTGCACCTCAGAGGCAAGCCGTGAAGACTTGTGGGCCACCTTGTCGCTGAGCTTAGATGCACGCCAAACCAGTGAAGGGTTGCCATTGGTGTCTACTGCTGAAATTGCGATAGCACCCAGCAAGGAGCCGTTGGCAAGGGCAACATTGCGGCGGGCTGTTTTTTCGTTCTTAGTGTTGGCCTCAGCGGCACGGTACTCAACGTAGGAGTTGATGGCCCCGGTGATGAAAAGCTGTGTGGCGGCCAAACGGGGGAACTTTCCCAGAGCAAAAAGCGTACCAGCGGCAACCTGAGAACCCGCCAGAACCTTACCGACCAGTTCTTCCTGCCCCTTGAGGGCCTTGAGCTGGGGGCTGATGCTAGCTGCCACATCGACTAGCTTGGTCAGGTGCTTGGATGAACCTGGGGTACGCAGGCGGTCAACACCCGAGACAATAAAGCTAGAAGCCAAGAGGGGGCGAGCAACTTTACGAACCAAAGACATGATTTTCTCCTTTGAGGGGGGTCCCACCGCAGCGCGATAGATTCTTTCAGTTCCCAGCATACAGAGCCGAACAGGTTCAGGGGGCCGGTACACCCTGAGGCAGGCGACAAGAATCAAAAAATTCACGGGAATAAAAGGGGCAGGAGATAGTGTTATACCCTGTGTCGCCCAGGGTACTGTTACCCGCTACTGGCAGGTAGAGTAGGACGATAAGACCCCAGATACGGGAGGGACATGACCACCACAGGCTCCATGGAAACCGCAGGAGACACCGGGCAAAGCCAGAAGGAAGGCCCCGAGCTGAATGCTGAGCAAAAAGCCAGGTTTGAAGGCGAAGCCCTCCAGTACGTGGACCAGCTCTACGCGGCGGCTCTGCGCATGGCCCGCAACCCTCAGGACGCCGAGGACCTGGTGCAGGAAGCCTACATGAAAGCTTTTGCTGCATTCCACCAGTACAAGCCCGGCACCAACCTCAAAGCCTGGCTTTACCGGATTCTGACCAACACCTACATCAATGTCTACCGCAAGCGTCAGCGGGAACCCTACCAGGCCAACACCGATACGGTAGAGGACTGGCAACTGGCGCAGGCAGGTGCCCACGACTCACGTGGCCTGCCCTCCGCCGAATCAGAGGCCCTGGCCCGTCTTCCCGACAGCGACGTCAAAGAAGCCCTCCAAGCAATCCCGGAGGACTTCCGCATGGCGGTCTACTACTCAGATGTTGAGGGTTTTTCCTACAAAGAAATCTCCGAGATTATGGATACCCCTATCGGCACCGTCATGTCCCGCCTGCACCGTGGGCGCAAACTTTTACGTGACAAACTTACAGACTATGCAGCTGAACGCGGCATCAAGACCTCGGTTTAAGAAAGGAGCCATCATGCCCACGGCACACGGCGCAGACGGCGCCCCCAACCCCTGCCAGGAACGACTCACCAGAATTTACGACTACCTGGATGACCCACTGAGCTGCCAGGATCTCGAAGAGCTCCAAGCCCACCTGGCCGAGTGCAAATATTGTGCTCAGGAATACGACCTCGAATGTATTATCCGGCAGGCGGTGCGAAGAACCTGCACCGAAAGGGCGCCCCAGGATCTCAAGAGCCGTATCCGGGACTGCATCGACACCCTGCACAGCCAGGCCCATACCGAGGCCTAGGTGCGTCAGACATACGAAAGGGCCCTCACTCTGTGAAGAGTGAGGGCCCTTGATGATTGCCTTATGAATTGGGGCGCTTACCGTGGTTAGCGCCACCCTTACGGCGATCCTTACGCTTGCGACCGCGCTTGCTCATATGAGCCTCCTTGATCAAGGTGGAGTGCCCGCCAGGATAACGGAGCACAAAATGGTCGATAGCACCCGTTAACAGGCACTTCTCACCATTTTGGCATACCTTAGCCCTGATTGCACAATACTGCTTTGAATATCACGCCAGTTTGTTGGCTTAGACCGGCTCAGAAATCTGGAGCCAGTTGTACCAGCCGCGGTGAAGAACCAGCCAGGCAATCAAGCCGTATCCGGACTGGCCCGGGCGGCCGTCGTTAGCGGCAAGGTCGTTGCGCCACTGCTCGTGGTGAAGGAGCGGGTTGAAGGTATCAACGTAGACGTGGTTACGGCGGGTAACCACATCGGCGTAAGCTGCGGAGAGGTCAGCAATCTTGCGGTTGCGCTCGGAGTCCAGGGTGGGGGGAGGGCCAACTACAAGAACCTTGACATTGTTCTGAGAAGCCATATCAACCATGTTCGCTAGGTTCAGGCGTGAACGTGCGCTGGTGATACCCAGGTCAATGTCAAAAGTGGAGGGTGCGATCACCAGGCGGTTATCGTGACCCTGGGCAAAACGGCGGCTGGCTTCTTCAAACCAGCGTGAGTTGAGCTGTTCACTGCCTTCACCGGGGGCGGCCAAGTTATAGGCCGAGATGGAGGCTGAGTTCTGGGGGGTGCGTGCCATAACGCGACCAAACCACCCCAGGGTGCGGGGGTCCCCAACGCCTGCGAGCAGTTCATCGCCAACGGCTACAAGCCGAATTTTTCGCTGATCCACGTGCTTCTTTCTCTAGGCCGTGGGGGAAGTGCCCCACAGCAACGGTTGTCTTATTCTTTCTTAGTCTAAACCCTGGGAGCCAGCCAACGCACGCTCGCAAGGCCGGTAGCGCCTGTTTTTCAGTCAGCCGGGACTAAAAACAGGTGCTCCACTGTCAAAAACGGTGGAGCACCTGCTTGGTGAGCCAGGGGCTAAGAGAGTTAGCGGTCAAACACCTCGGAAATGAGGTTATCGAGCTCACGCTGGTGGCGCTTGCCGGTACCCGCAGCGGGCGAGGCAGCGGCTGGGCGGGAGACCAGAGCCATCTTGTAGCCAATCTGGGGGAGCAGGTTGACCGCCATGAAGGGCCACTGGCCCTGGTTGGCAGGTTCGTCCTGAGCCCAGATGACCTCGGCATTGGGGTAGGCCGCAATCTGTTCCTTGATCTCCTGGGCAGGGAGCGGGTAGAGCTGCTCTACCCGCACCAGCGCGGTGGTCCTGTCATTGCGCTTAGCTCGCTCAGCCTCGAGGTCGTAGTAGAGGCGGCCGGAGACAAAGACCAGGCGGGTGACCTCGGCCGGGCTCAGATTGGCCTGATCCTCAATCACGGGCTTGAAGCTACCGGTGGTGAAGTCCTCTACCGACGAAGCTGCGGCCTTCAGACGCAGGAGCTGCTTGGGGGTAATCACAATCATCGGCTTGTGGGGGCGTGAGTGCGCCTGGCGGCGTAGCAGGTGGAAGTAGGATGCCGGGGTAGAGGGAACCGCAACAGTCATATTGTTCTCAGCGCACAGCTGCAGGTAGCGCTCCATACGGGCTGATGAGTGGTCCGGGCCCTGGCCCTCAAAGCCGTGGGGCAGGAGCAGAACCAGCGAGGAACGCTGAGCCCACTTCTGCTCAGCGGAAGAGATGAACTCGTCCACAATGGTCTGGGCGCCGTTGGCGAAGTCACCGAACTGGGCCTCCCAGAGCACTAGGGAATCGGGGCTTTCCACGGAGTAGCCGTATTCAAAGCCCATGACACCGTACTCAGAGAGCAGGGAGTTGTAGATAGCGTACTTGCCCTGGGTCTCGGAGAGGTGGGCCAGCGGGTTCCACTCTTGGTCGGTCCTTGAGTCGTGTAGAACCGAGTGACGCTGGACGAAGGTGCCACGCTGGACATCCTGGCCGGTGAGGCGGACATTGCGGCCTTCAAGGAGCAGGGAGGCAAAGGCAGCAAGTTCGCCAAAGCCCCAGTTAATCTCGCCCTCGGTGGACATTTTCACACGCTGATCCAGGAGCTTCTTGAGCTTCTTGTGAACGGTGAAGCCTTGGGGAACCTCTGCAAAGGCCTGGCCAATACGGGCCAGGGTCTCGGGCGAGATAGCGGTTTCACCGGCAACACGAACGGAGTCCTCATTCTGCTGGGCGGCAGGGCGCTCAATGTTGGAAACTGCTGCTGCATCGGCAGTGACCAGGGGAGCAGAGGATGACTGAGCCTCGTGAGTTTCGGTGAAGATCTGCTCCAGGCGGCTCTGATAGTCCTTGAGCGCGCGCTCGGCTTCATCCTGGGTGATGTCGCCACGACCTACCAGCGCCTCGGTGTAAATCTTGCGGGTTGAGGGGAGCTCCTCAATCTGCTGGTACATCTTGGGCTGAGTCATTGAGGGATCATCGGCCTCGTTGTGGCCGCGGCGGCGGTAGCAGACCAGGTCGATAACGACATCCTTGTTAAAGGCCTGGCGGTAGGCAAAAGCGATAGAGCCCGCGCGTACAACGGCCTCGGGGTCATCGGCGTTGACATGCAGGATAGGTGCCTGAATCATGCGGGCAACGTCGGTGGAGTAGGTAGCGGTACGACCATCGCGCGGAGTAGTGGTGAAGCCAACCTGATTATTGACCACAATGTGAACGGTACCGCCGGTGGTGTAACCCTCCAGCTTGGACATCTGCAGGGTTTCCATAACGATGCCCTGGCCAGCAAAGGCGGCATCGCCGTGAACCAGAATGGGCAGAACCGGGTAGTTGATGATGCCCTGGTCAGCGAGGGTATCCTGCTTAGCGCGGACGATTCCCTCAAGTACGGTGTTGACCGCTTCAAGGTGAGAGGGGTTAGCGGCCAGGTAGACCTGGGTCTGGTTGCCGTTGTGGGAAGTGAAGACACCCTCGGTACCCAGGTGGTATTTAACGTCACCAGAACCGCCGGTGAGGCGCGGGTCAAGCTGGCCCTCAAATTCACGGAAAATCTGTGCGTAGGACTTGCCGGCAATGTTGGTCAGTACGTTCAGGCGGCCACGGTGGGCCATGCCGATGCCAACGCCCGAAAGTCCGGCGTCGGCAGCTTCGGAAATGACCGAGTCCAGGAGCGGAATAAGCGACTCGCCGCCCTCTAGGGAGAAGCGCTTCTGGCCCAGGTACTTGGTCTGCAAGAAGGTTTCAAAAGCCTCAGCGGCGTTCAGAGTACCCAGGACGCGGAACTGTTCATCACGGGAAGGCTTGGTGTAGCCGTGTTCGAGGCGGTCCTGGAACCACTGGCGCTCTTGGGGGTTCTCAATGTGCATGTATTCCACGCCCAGGGTACGGGTGTAGGCTTCGCGCAGGAGTTCCAGAATGGTGCGCAGGGGCAAGGATTCCTTATCGCCAAACCCGCCGGTGGGCCAGTGGCGGTCAAGATCCCAGAGGGTGAGCCCGTAGTTTTCCAGCCGCAGGTCCGGGTGGGAGAGCATCTGGTAGCCGATGGGGTTGGTCTGGGCAATCAGATGACCGCGTACACGGAAAGCGTGAATGAGCTGCTGAATGCGCGCGACCTTGGAGACCTCAGCCTCGGGGTTAACCTGGTTATCGCGGGCCCAGCGGACGGGCTCAAAGGGGATGCGCAGGTCCTCAAAAATCTGGTCGTAGAAGTTGTCGCCACCTAACAGGTAGTGCTCCACCAGCTTGAGGAACTCACCAGAACCGGCACCCTGGATAACGCGGTGGTCATAGGTGGAGGTCAGGGTCAGGATCTTGGAGACACCGTTGCGGGCAATGACCTTATCGGAGGTGCCACGGTACTCGGCCGGGTAGTCAAGGGCACCGGCACCGATAATAGCAGCCTGCCCCTTGGAGAGGCGTGGCACGGAGTGAACGGTCCCGATGCCGCCGGGGTTGGTCAGTGAGACGGTGGTTCCCTGGAAATCCTCTACACCGAGCTTGCCTTCGCGGCCGCGCTGAACGATGTCGTTGTAGGCATGCCAGAACTCGGAGAACGACAGCGACTCTGCACCCTTGATATTAGGCACTACCAGGTTGCGGGAGCCGTCAGGGCGAGGTAGGTCGATAGCCAGACCAAAATTGACGTGGGCGTGCTGAATAGCGGCGGGCTTACCCTTGGCGTCCTCACCGTAGCTCACGTTCATGGAGGGGAAGTTTGCCAGTGCGCGAATGATGGCGTAGCCAATGATGTGAGTGAAGGAGACCTTACCGCCGCGAGTGCGAGCCAGGTAGCTGTTAATCTCTGTGCGGTTATCGATAAGCAGCTTAGCGGGTACCGCGCGCACGGTGGTGGCGGTGGGAACGCTCAGAGACTGATCCATGTTGGTGGCAACTGCTTTGGCAGGGCCACGGAGGGTGACAATCTGGTCTTCTTCGGGTGCAGTGCTCACAGGTTCTTCTTTCTGAGGAGCTGGGGTGGTTACCTGGGGTGATGAAACAGCGGGCGCAGGACTAGTCGCGGCGGGCTGGGGAGCTGCAGGTTGTTGAGTAGAGCGCTGGGGCGAAGTTGCCTGCTGGGTGACCGGTGCCTTGGCGGGAGTTGCATTAGCTGTGGGGGCACCTTTGCCTACCCACTGTTCGAAGAGGGGCCACCACTTCTGATCGACCGCACTGCGGTCTGCCTCAAACTTCTCAAAGAGTTCTTCAACGAGCCACTCGTTGCCCGCAAATTCTTCAGGCACAGTATGTTCTGGCTGGTTTGGCACTGTCTAACGCCTCTTCCATCTCGTATGGTCATTGGGCACCGCAAGGTTCTTGGGCGCCGGGCTGAATGGTTCATCGCGCACACCCTTGGGCGCGTGATGTATTGCATATCTTTGTCTAGTTTAGGAGTGTTCAGGGCATACGTCCAACACGCCCCACCGGGCAAAGAGCCAGTAAAGGGTCAACCTCTGGTGGGGGTAAAGCTCATACCCCACTGGCTAGGGCTGTGTACTTAGCTGATAAAGCGACATTAAGCCACGGGGAACATGCGTCAATAGATGGTCTTGTGTGGGACTATGTTGGTTCATGTGATGGGCCAGTGCCCTATGCTTCTTTCTAAAGAATGAGACAGCTGCCCCTTACAATTTCGCACCCGGTGAAAGCAACCGCGCGCCTCTCTTGAGTTTTCGCTAGAATGGGCGACTATGGAAGACCCTTCTAGTTGTCGCTGCACTCAGCAGCTTTCTAACATACACCTGGGCAAGAGCCCCGTAACATATCGACATGATGCTCCCGCACTTGCCCTAGTGCCAACCTTTGCTAACGGGGCGGTGAATAGCTAAATGGAATGGCTCCTGCTCATAGTTGGCTTCCTCCTTATTCTGGGGACCGGCTTCTTCGTGGCCGTGGAGTTCTCTCTGGTAGCTCTCGACCAGTCCAAGGTCCAGCAAGAGATTGACCGAGGGGACAAGCGGGGCAGGCAAGTCATGTCTTGTCTCAAATCCCTCTCCACCCAGCTCTCAAGCTGCCAGCTAGGTATCACTATCACCACCCTGCTTACCGGCTACACACTCGATAGCAGTATTAACGCTCTGGCTGGTGACACCATTGCCTCCTGGGGGCTGAGCACCGGCGTCGCTTCAGCCCTGACCCTCATTTTCTCTATGGGTATAGCCACCCTGCTCTCCATGATCATTGGTGAGCTGGTCCCTAAGAATCTGGCAATTGCTGAACCCTACCGAGTCGCCCGTTCCCTGGCACCGCTCCAGCTGCTGTTTACCAAGGTCATGGGCCCCATCGTCCGAACCGCCAACGGATCCGCCAACTGGATTCTGCACCGCTTCGGCATGGAAGCCAAGGAAGAACTGTCTGCCGCGCGCTCGCCCGAGGAGTTATCCTCTATGGTCCGCCGCTCCGCTGACCTGGGTACCCTGGACTCAGACACCGCGCGCTTCCTTGACCGCACTCTTTCCTTTGCGGAGCTGACCGCCGCCGACGTCATGACCCCTCGCCGCAAGGTCATCATGCTCGAAGACACCTCCCCGGTCAGCGACGTTATCGAGCTAGCTCGTACCACCGGGCACTCCCGTTTCCCCCTCTACCGTGAAGATCAGGACAACATCGTGGGTGTTGTCCACGTCAAGAAAGCCGTCGGCCTACCCCTAGATAAGCGAGAAACCCTTGAGGCCGGTATTCTCATGGAAGATGTGCTTCAGGTGCCCGAAACCGTGCACCTCGACTCCCTGCTGATTCAGCTTCGCGAAGGCGCTCTTCAACTGGCCGTGGTGCTCGATGAATACGGCGGAACCGCCGGTATCACCACCTTGGAAGACCTGGTCGAAGAAATTGTGGGCGAAGTTTCCGATGAGCATGACGTCCATTCCCCGGACGAACGCCCCCTGCGCGTAGGCAACGGCGATTACATCTTCCCCGGCCTTCTGCGCCCCGATGAGGTCAACGACTACATCCAGGTCCTTGAAATCGAGGACGACCCCGCCTACGAAACCATGGGTGGCTTTATGATGGACCGCCTGGGCAGGGTTCCTGAGACCGGGGACGTGGTGCCCCTTGAGGGCGGATACCTGCGGGTAGAGAAGATGGAACAGCGCCGCGTGGACCGAATCCGCTATGTGCACGATACCCCCGCCACCCCTGAGGTTCAGCCCGCTACCGCTAAGGAGGCCCGCCGATGAGTGACTGGGTCGCTATCTCGCTTCTGTTTGTTTTGCTGGCCGGTAATGCTTTCTTCGTGGCCGGTGAGTTTGCGGTTATGTCTACCCGCCGTTCGCAGGTGGAGCCTCTGGCCGAAACCGGCAATAAGCGAGCTATCACGGTCTTGTACGCCCTGGAGAACGTTTCGCTTATGCTGGCTACCTGCCAGCTGGGCATCACTATCTGCTCTCTGCTGATTCTGAACGTATCGGAACCTGCCCTGCACCACCTGGTATCGGCACCCCTGGAAAGCTGGGGCATTCCCTACTCCGTAGCCAGCGCCGTGGGCTTTGCCTTCGCCCTGATCCTGGTCACCTACCTACACGTTATTCTAGGTGAAATGGTGCCCAAGAATATGGCAGTCTCTCTGGCGGCTCGGGGCGTAGCCCTGTGGATCGCTCCGCCGCTGGTTACGATCTCCCGACTGCTCAAACCAATCGTCAGTCTGCTCAATTGGATTGCCGACCACACGCTGCGGCTGATGAAAGTGGAGCCTAAAGCCGAAGTCGCCTCCACCTTTACCCTGGATGAGCTACAGAACATCGTGGCCCAGTCCACGGCTGAAGGCACCGTCGACGACGGCTCAGGAGTACTCTCAGGGGCACTGGAATTCAGTACAAAAACGGTAGCTGACATTATGGTGCCCGGTGACAAGCTCATCACCATGGTCTTTCCCTGCACTCCGGCGGAACTAGAAAAGGCGGTGGCCCATACCGGCTACTCCCGCTTCGTCATGGAAGACCGTGAAGGCGGGACCTACATGGGCTACCTGCACATTAAAGACGCTCTGGTCTACGAGGCTGAGCGAATGGACCAGCCCATTGCCTGGGGCAAGCTCCGCCAGATGTCTGTTGTCAAACCCGAAACTGAGATTGATGACGCGCTCGCAGTCATGCAGCGCAACCGCGCCCACGTTTCGCACGTGGTCGATGGTAAGGGTCAGAGCGTGGGCGTGCTCTTCCTGGAAGATATTTTGGAGGAGCTGGTGGGTGAAATTAAGGACACCACCCAGGAGCATGTGCGGCGCCGCCAGGAGGCCGCAGCCCGCTTTACCTCTGAGCCCTAAGGCAAGCCCCGACATCCTACAGGGTTATTGAGTCAACCGCCGCCCCTCCCGTCTAGGGGAGGGGCGGCGGTTCTCTGTTTGGTCGGTGGGAGGAAGCACATTGATATTATTTGCGAACGGTTCGCAAAAGGGGGTAGGCTAATAAAACGAAAACCTGAACCTGGCTAGAAAGATATATCGTGAAAAAAATCCTCCCCGCTACCTCCTTGTTGATGCTCTCGGTGCTTGGCCTTTCGGCTTGCGGCCAGCAAAGCTCCAACAGCGCCGCACCTGATCAAGGCGCAATCAAAGTAGTGGCTACCACCGATGTTTATGCTGACCTGGTTAAAGAAATCGGTGGTGAACGAGTGGAAGCCACCCCGCTGATCGCCTCAACGGCTGTAGATCCCCACTCTTACGAGGCAACCAGCCAGGATCGTCTGGCTGTCAAGGACGCGGATATAGTAGTTGTTAACGGGGGAGGCTACGATGCCTTTCTAACCGATCTGGCTGGAAACGATAACCCCGGCCAGAAGATCGTCAATGCCGTTGAAGTTTCTGGGCTCTTTAGCGCAGATGACCTGGCTCATATGCAAGAAGAGCACCACGGGGAGGCAGATACGGATCATCACCATGAGGGTCACGATCATGAGGGCCACGACCACCACGCCTACAACGAGCATGTCTGGTATGACCTGGACACCATGAAAAAGGTTGCCGACCAGGTGGCAGCTGACCTGGCGGAACTCGATCCCGACCAGGCCGATACCTACCGCAGCGCCGCGCGTGACTTCTCGACCCGCCTGGATGAGCTCATCACCCGCCTCAAAGCCGTAGACAGCAAGAAACGCACCTATCTTGCCACTGAGCCCGTCTCCGGCTACTTACTCCAAGACGCAGGTTTCACGGATGCCACCCCGGCAGACCTAACAGCGGCGGTAGACAGTGAAAGCGACATCGCCCCGCTGACCCTGCAGGAAGCCAAAGATCTTCTCGGCGCCGGGAAGATTGACCTGCTTGCCTTCAACGAACAAACCCAGACCGCACAAACTGCTGAAATCTTTAGTTACGCCCAAAACAAAGATGTACCCAGCGTCTCGTTCACCGAGACCCTTCCCGAAAACACCGGTTACATTGAGTGGATGAACCAGAATATCGACAACCTCGAAAAGGCAGTTGCATAGGAGCTATGTCAGATTCTTCCCCCCAGCTCGCCCCCGCTATAGAGATTACCGGGGGTGGGCTGTCCTTTGGGCACCGCACCCTCTGGAAGGACCTTAGCCTCTCTGTAGAACGCGGCGAATACTTTGCGGTACTCGGCCCCAACGGCTCAGGTAAATCAACCTTTATCAAGGTTATTCTGGGCCTGACCCAGCTTAGCCAAGGTAAGATTGCCGTCTTGGGCGCTGCAGCGGGTCTGGGGAACCCGGCCCTAGGCTACATCCCCCAACAAAAAGCCTTGGGGACCGAATTGCCTCTGCGCGCTCGGGACTTTGTAGGTTTAGGGGTGGACGGACACCGCTGGGGCTTTCGCTTCAAAAACCGGGACTACCGGGCCAAGGTTGATAGTCTGCTAGAAGCCGTCGGCGCACAAGACTACGCCAATGTTCCGGTGGGTTTACTCTCCGGCGGGGAACAGCAGCGCCTACGCATCGCCCAGGCCCTAGCCAACGACCCAGCTATTATCCTGGCAGATGAGGCCCTGCTCTCCCTTGACCTTAACCACCAGTATGCGGTTTCGGATTTGATCCACCGTTACAACCGTGAAAATGGGGCTACCGTGGTCTTCGTAACCCACGAAATCAACCCCATCATCGATCATGTGGATCGGGTGCTCTACCTAGCCGGTGGACGCTTTACTGTCGGTACAGTACCCCAGGTCATGCGCTCAGAGGTGCTCACTGATCTCTACCAAACCCCCGTCTCCGTTATTCACACCAAGGGGCGCTATGTGGTGGTGGGCGGGGAGTACCGCGAGGACCACTGCGCCCTAGAAACAGATGATCCGCTTCTACACCTACCTGCCACCCGGGGAGAACAAGGATGAGCCTAGCTGACTTTTGGAGCAAAGTTTTTGTCTTTGACCGCTACGGTGAGCTCCTAGAGCTCCTGAGCCAGTCCATTATCGCCGGTGCAGTTTTGGGCCTTATTGGTGGGTTCGTTGGACTCTTCGTCATGCTCCGCCGCCATGCCTTTGCCGTTCACGCTATTGCTGAGATGTCTTTCGCTGGTGCGGCGCTCTTTTTGCTCCTGGGCTACAACGTGGTCACCGGCTCGCTGATAGGGTCGATCTTCTCGGCCCTCATAATTGCCCTGATGGGTGCCAAGGTGCATGAGAACGACTCCATCATTGGGGCGCTCATGCCCTTTGGGCTGGGTCTGGGTATTCTCTTCTTATCCCTCTACTCGGGACGCTCGGCCAACAAGTTCTCTCTGCTGACCGGTCAGATTGTGGCGGTTGATTCGGCCCAGCTTACCTCTATGGTAGTTGGTGGGGCAGTTATCATTACGGCTCTAGCGCTCATGTGGCGGCCTCTGATGTTTGCCTCATTGGACCCGGTGGTTGCGCAGGCTAAAGGCCTGCCGCTACGCTTGCTCTCTGTCGCTTTTATGGTGGTGCTCGGTATCGCCACTGCGCTATCGGTTCAGGTGGTGGGGTCGCTCCTGGTGCTAGCCCTGCTTATCACCCCGGCTGCCTCAGCCCTTCAGGTTACAGCTTCACCCCTGCGGGCGCTCATCCTATCGGTACTCTTTGCTGAGGTCGCCATGGTAGGCGGAATCCTGCTGGCACTAGCAGGCTCACTCCCTATCAGCCCCTACGTCACCACGCTGTCTTTTCTTATCTTTGTCATGTGCCGCGGTATTCGGGCAGTACGCCAGCGCTACTCAGCATCGGGCCGCAAGCGCAGTGAGCCTGGGCTGGAGAAATAGCTGTATAAGCCATTACGTTCGCTTAGCACCCGGTGTGCCAACCTCCCCGAACGCCAGACCCGAGCCAGTTGGCACACCGGGTGCTAAGCCGGGCTGTGGATGCGCTTGCCAATCTCGCCGAACGCCAGACCCGAGCCAGTTGGTAGCCTGGCCGCTGGGTCGCTTACCGGCCCTCAGCTGCGCAGGTAGCGCAGAGGCCCGTAATCTCAATGACGTGGCTGACCTGGGTGTAGCCGTGCTGACCGGCAATAGCGTGAACTAGCTCTTCAAGCTCAGGAATCTCAAACTCCTGGGCCGCCCCGCAGGACCGGCAGAGAATATGGTGATGGTGGTGCTCAAGGCCGCACTGGCGGTAAATGGCCTCGCCCTCTTCGGTTTTGAGGGTTTCGACCTCACCGGCGTTCACCATGGACTGCAAGAGACGGTAAATCGTCGCCAGGGAAACCTTCTCGCCGCGTGAGAGCATGAGCTGGTGCAGATCCTGCGCCGAGATGAAATCCTCAAGCGTTTCAAGGGTTGCGGTTACAGCGCGACGCTGTTTGGTGTTTCTAATTTCTATAGGTTTGGTAGTAGCCGATGCCGGTTGGGTCGCCATGAAAGCATCCTCGTGGGGTCCAGGTCTGTTTTTCTTTGCCTTACTGTACACGATAGAGCGAACCGGCAGGGCTTAGGTCGCCGCTTGCTCGGTGTGCTCCCTGGTACTGGTATCGGGTAGACCGAGATACTAGGGTTGGAGGTATGAAACTTACTAAATACACCCACTCCTGCCTTCGTTTAGAAAAAGACGGCGCCGTGCTGGTGCTGGATCCCGGCAACTTCTCGGAAGTTGAGCAGGCCCTAGATGGCGCTGACCATGTTCTGATCACCCATATACACCCCGACCACTTCGATGAGGGTAGGGTACTGACTTTCTTAAAAGAGAACCCGCAGACTACCCTGCACGCCCCTGCCGCTGTGGTTCAGGCGGTCCTCAAAGAGCTACCCCAGGCTCAGGCTCTGGCCGTAGAAGCAGATGGACAGCTGACCCTCTCCGGTTTTAACATCAAAACCTTTGGCGGTAATCACGCGGTTATTCACCCGCTCCTGCCGACTATCGACAACGTGGGCTACCTGATTGATGATAACCTCTTCCACCCTGGCGATTCCTTTGTGGTCCCTGACGGTATCGAGGTCAAAACCCTGCTGGTACCCATTCACGCCCCTTGGAACAAAATCCAGGAAGTCATCGACTTTATTATTGCGGTGCGGGCGCGGAAGGCTTATCAGATTCATGACTCCCTGCTGGCAGAGACGGGAAGGAACATGATTGTGGGGCACGCAACCAACTTTGGTAAGAAGTACGGTACAGAGTTTGAGTACCTGGCACCGGGTACCACCGTTGATCTAGAGAATAACTAGGGGAGTGGCTATGAGCACCATTTTTACTAAGATTATTAACCGCGAGATTCCCGGCCGTCTCATCTGGGAAGACGAGCACTGCCTTGCTTTCTTTACCATTGAGCCTTTCCAGTACGGGCATACCCTGGTGGTTCCCCGCCTGGAGATTGACCACTGGGTTGACTTACCCGAGCAACTGAGCGCCCACCTCTTCGCTGTGGCTCATAAGGTTTCTCGCGGCTTGGTAAAGGCCTTTGACCCGACTAGGGTCGGCATGATGATTGCCGGTTTCGACGTACCTCATACCCACCTGCACGTGTGGCCAGCTCTTGATCAGAGTGAGTTTACCTTTGAACAGGCCAACCGTAACCCTGACCCCGCACTTATGGACGAGGCGGCTGAGAAACTGCGCGCGGCCCTGACCGAGCTGGGCTACGGGGAGTTTGTCACCAGCTAAGGGCACGAGCTGTGGCAGGTAGGTCACGGCGGGGTTTGCGTAAGGTGTTGAGCCCAGGCTCTACTGGTAGACCGTTCAACCCTCAAAGGGGCGGTCCGTAACCCAGAAGCCAGCGTTGAAAGTCACTGGTATGCCAAGGCGGCAGAAAACACCTTTTACTGGATGATTGCCATCATGGGCCTGGGTGTCGGAGCCTTTTCAACCTTCGGCTGGGACGCGCCCGCCTCCCTAGTGCTCACTGCCACCACAGTCTTAGCAATGCTCATCTTCCTGGCAAACTACTTGGTCTATAAGCGCAGGGGTGTCTAGCCCGTGCAGAACCGTCTCAAAGAACTGCGGGCAGAACGCGGCTACTCCCAGCAGGAGCTAGCGGACCGGCTGGGAGTTTCCCGGCAGACCATTATCAGCATCGAAAAGGGCCGTTTTGACCCTTCCCTGCCCCTAGCCTTCCAGCTGGCCGCTGCCTTTAGCTGTCAAATCGAGGATATTTTCACCCCCGATCAGGCAGGCTAAGATGCTTTCATGGCTTCAATTGCCTGGCGCAGGGCCTTGCCAATGCGCTTCTCACTGACCGTGTAGGCGGTCCCCAACTCCTGGGCAAAGAAGCTGACCCGCAGTTCCTCAATCATCCAGCTCACAGCCTCCAACTCGGGGCTAGGGGAAACCCCGGCAGGCAGAGACTCAAGAGCCTTATCGTAGGAATCCTCTAGCTCCTGAACAGCCAGCATGAGCTGATTATCCCGGTTGATGTTTGGCCCCAGCTTCTCCATACGTTTAATCATGGCTTTGAGGTAGCGCGGTAGGTGGTGCAGTTGAGCCGCGCCGGTAGCGGCCACAAAACCCGGGTAAATCAGGTTCTCCAACTGGGCTTTCATATCGCCTATAGCGTGAATAACAGCCAGCGAGGTGCTCTTTTTCATGAGCTTCTGAACAGCGGTTGCCTGGGTAAGAATATCGGCCACCAGCTTGGTGATGGTAAAAACCGTATCAATCAAATCAGCGCGCACACTGTTAAAAAGCTCGGTGTACTCGGCCCGGGTGAAGGGCGGGATCTCCGGGGTGAGTTGGTCAATGGCCGCTACGGTGCAGTCGCTAATGAGTGAATCAACAGAGCCGTGCGGGTTCTGGGTAAAGACCATCTTCTCCCGATTATTCAGGTGCTCAGATACATACCGCTCAGGGGAGGGAGTATTGAGTTTGAGCAGGCGGATAACACCGGAACGCTGGGCACGGACGGCCTCGGCCTCGGAGGGGAAAATACGCACAGCAACAGAGGAACCCTCATCGACCAGAGCCGGGTAGCCAGCAACCTTTTGGGTGGCGATGACGCGCTCTACCTTACGGGGCAAATCCTGGGCAGGCCAGTCCGTCAGGCCCGATACCTCACGTACAGCACCGGCAGCTGGAGCGGTAGCGGCCTGCCCGCCAGCGGGTGCAGCGCCCTGAACTGGGCCCTTACCAAGCTGGGATGGCTGGCCCGGGCAGGAGCCACCGCTCCTGCCCGAAGCCTTAGAGCCCGAAGCTACAGCACCCTGAGCCATAGCCTGCATCCGATTCATGGCCTCCGGGGAAGCTCCCAAAGAAGCCGCCAGAGCCGAACGGATCTCGGCGTGCAGACTGGCCTGCAGGCTGGCGAGATCCTTGCTCTCACCCAGAATCTTGTTGCGGTGATCGCGCACCTGGAAGGAAAAACGCAGGTGCTCCGGAACAGACTCCCAGCTAAACTCAGCCGGGTCCACCACATGTCCGCGCAGACGGCGCAGAACCAGGGCCAGCGAATCGGTCAGCGAATCCTCAGCCGGCGAAAAATCAGCAGTCAGCTTCTCTACCGCCTGGCGGGCGACATCGGGGGCAGGCACAAAATTCTTACGAATCTGCTTGGGTAGGGACTTAATCAGGGCGGTTACCAGCTCCTGGCGCAGGCCAGGAATCAGCCACTCAAAAGGAGCCGGATCTAGCTGCCCCAAGAAAAGCACCGGAACCTGAACCGCAATACCGTCCGTCTGGGCGGCAGAAGAACGTACCCCGCCAATAGACACGGTGGGGGCATACTCATAGCGTAAGTCCAGATCAAGCTCCCCACCAGAGGTGCGGGCAACCCAGGTGCGGGGGAAGAGCGACTCATCATAGTCACCTGCCTGCTCATCAATCAGGTTCTCTGGGCTGAAATCCAGCAGGTGCTCATTGACCTTGCGCTCCTGGGACCACCAACGGTCAAAGTGCCGTTCGGAGACAACATGGTCAGGAATACGGGCATCGTAGAAGTCAAAGAGAACCTGGTCATCAACCCGCAAATCACGCCTGCGCAGGCGGGCTTCCAGCTCTTCAACCTCAGCCAGGGCCTTCTGGTTGCGCGCAAAGAAGCGGTGCCGGGTAGACCAGTCCCCTTCCACCAGGGCAGAACGGATAAAAATTTCACGAGCTGCCTCCGGATCAACCCGCCAGTACTGCACCCGGCGATCAGCAATAACCGGCAGACCCAGCAAAGTGACCTTCTCATGGGCCAGCACGGACCCCTGGCGCGAAGACCAATGAGGGTCAGAATACTGGCGTTTGAGCAGGGGACCACCCAGCTCTTCCACCCACTCCGGCTCAATCTGAGCGTTCACCCGCGCCCATAGGCGTGAGGTTTCTACCAGTTCAGCAGACACCAGCCAGACGGGGTTCTTCTTAAAGAGAGCAGAGCCAGGAAAAATAGCGAACCGGCTACCGCGTGCACCACGGTACTCGTGCCGGTTAGTTTCGTCCTGCATACCAATGTGGGAGAGCAGGCCGGTCAAGAGCGACTTGTGCACCTCAGTTTCGTGGGCCGCAGGGTCAATATGGCGCCCACCCTCAACCGTGATACCGGCAGACCGGCCAATCTCGCGGAGCTGAGTAAAAAGATCCTGCCACTCACGAATCCGCAAGAAATTCAGGTACTCCCGGTGGCACATCTTCCTGAACTGGCTTGAAGACAGCTCGGACTGCTTCTCATGGATGAACTGCCACAGGAGCAAGAAGCTGGTGAAGTCAGACTTATCGTCCTTGAAACGGGCGTGCAAGGCATCGGCCTCGCCCCGGTGCTCAGCCGGGCGTTCGCGGGGGTCCTGAATGGTCAGCGCCGCCGCCAGAACCATAATTTCCTTGGCAACACCGCGCTTGGCGCCCTCAACAATCATGCGGGCCAGACGCGGGTCTACCGGTAGCGCCGCCATTGCACGGCCTGCTGCTGTGAGCGGGCTGGTGGGCTTGCGGAGCTGACGCGGCTGGTGCTTGGCTGCGCTCAGCGCCCCTAGCTCCCGCAGCAGGTTCAGACCGTCGTTAATAGCCCGGGTCTCCGGGGGCTGAACAAAGGGGAACTTCTCAATATCGGACGGGGAACGCACCACACCGATGGCGGTCATCTGTAGGATAACAGCGGCTAGATTAGTACGGAGAATCTCGGGGTCAGTGAATTCAGCGCGTGAGGCAAAATCCTCCTCCGAATAGAGGCGGATAGCGATACCGTCCGACACACGGCCACAGCGACCTGACCGCTGGTTGGCGCTGGCCTGAGAAATACGCTCAATGGGTAGGCGCTGAACCTTGGTCCGGGATGAATAACGGGAAATACGGGCTGTCCCCGTATCAATCACATACTTGATACCCGGCACCGTCAGAGAGGTTTCAGCGACGTTGGTTGCCAGCACAATGCGGGGCCTACCACCGGGTTTGAAGACCCGGTGCTGTTCAGCCATCGAAAGACGGGCAAAGAGAGGCAGAACCTCATAGTCAGCCAGACGGCGGGTGGTGCGAACCATCTCGGTAATGGCCTCTGCCGCGTCCCTAATCTCTCGCTCACCCGAGAAGAAAATCAGGATATCTCCGGGTGCTTCCTCCGAAAGTTCACGGATAGCATCGAGTACGCCGTCCAGAGGGTCGCGGTCCTCGTCCTCCAGGCCGTCGCCTGCATCGTCGGCGTCCTCGCCGCCGTCACCGGTGCGGGGTTCACTCAGCGGGCGGTAACGAATCTCCACCGGGAAAGTACGGCCAGAGACTTCGATAATGGGCGGGGCGTCATCGGGTAGGGCTGCCTCGGCGATTTCCCCTTCCTTATCGGTTGGCGAATCATCGATGATTCCCACACCGGGCACAAAGCTGGGGGAGAAGTGGCGGGCAAAACGCTCGGGGTCAATGGTCGCTGAGGTAATAACAATTTTGAGGTCTGGGCGTTGGGACATAATCCGTTTGAGGTAGCCCAGAATGAAGTCGATATTGAGACTGCGCTCGTGCGCCTCGTCAATGATGATTGCCGAGTAGTTTTTCAGGAGCGGGTCGTTCTGAATCTCAGCCAGCAGAATACCGTCGGTCATGAGTTTAATGGCTGAGCTCTCACCGACCTCGGAGGTGAAGCGCACCTGGTAGCCCACGGTCTGCCCGATTTTTTGACCCAGCTCTTGGGCAATACGTTCAGCAACCGAACGGGCGGCAAGACGGCGGGGCTGGGTATGACCAATCATGCCCTTTTGGGCTAGCCCAAGTTCCAGAAGCATTTTGGGTAGCTGGGTGGTCTTACCGGAGCCGGTTTCACCGGCCACGATAGTGACCTGGTTCTCGCGGATAGCGGCCATGATGTCGTCCCTGCGGGCAGAGACGGGTAGAGCTTCAGGGTAGCTGATGGTGTCAGGAATGAGTGGGGTATAGGGGCGGCGGGTGCCTTGAGCTCTATCCCGGTTGCCAGAGCGTGAGCTTCTGGGGTTCTGTTTCTGGTTGCCCTCTTGCTGTGGTTCGGTGGTCTTGTTTCTGGGTGACTTCTTACGCTGTCCGGTAGCTTGCGGGCGGCGGGTGCGGCCTTGGTTGCGGCTCCTACCCTGTGCGGGCTGGCCAGGCTGTTCTGACCCGCGGGTGTGCTGATTGCCGGTGGCTTCTGGCTGTGCGGTGCGCGTCTTTGCGGCGTGCATAGCGGCGGCAATGGCTGAGAGCGGCTGGGCGGGGGGACGGGGTGAGGGCGATGAAGTAGACATACTGCCTACCATTTTAGGGCTAGAAGCTGTGCCCGTGGGCGGGTTTCTCTAGACGCGTGAAGCCAGCTAGTTCTCTGGCTCAAAATAGCCAGAGATACCTGTTAGGGGCTGCCTGTCTTTGCACCCAGGAGAGCTGAAGCCCTGTGAAAGACGCAGCGCCCCGCCCTCCTGCTTCTTGGCAGGGGAGCGGGGCGCACCTATCAGCAGAGATCTTTAGAGGCTGGCGGCCACCGGCAGGACCAGTTCCATCATTCCGGTGAAGGCGGTCTGGCGTTCATCAGCGGTTGTCTCTACACCCTTGAAGAGGTGGTCAGAGACAGTGAAAACCGAGAGGGCCTGCACCCCGGCAGCGGCGGCGACCGAGTAGATACCTGCGGTTTCCATCTCAACAGCCAGTACGCCCATGTCGGCCCACTTTTGGGCGTCGCTGGGGTCTGCGCGGTAGAAGACATCCGAGGAGAGCACGTTGCCCACGTTCAGGGCCAGGTTCTGGGTTTCAGCTTCCTTAGCTACGGCTGAGAGCAGGGGCCATGACGCGGTGGGGGCGTAGGTGCCGGGTAGCTTGTAGTGGTGCAGGAAGTTGGAGTCGGTGGAAGCTGCCGAAGCGACCACGATGTCAAAGAGGTCCAGGTTGGTGGATAGGCCACCACAGGTGCCGATGCGAATCAGGTTCTTGACCCCGAAGCTGTGAATGAGTTCGTGGGCGTAGAGGCTGGCTGAGGGGATACCCATGCCGGTGCCCATGACGCTGATACGTGAGCCCTTGTAGTCGCCGGTGAAACCGAACATGTTGCGGACGGTGTTGAACTGTACGACGTTCTGCAGGTAGGTGTCGGCAATGAACTTGGCGCGCAGGGGGTCGCCGGGGAGCAGAATGGTTTCAGCAATTTCAGCGCCGTGAGGGGCGATATGGGGGGTATTGACGTTCTCGGTCACAGGGTCTCTTTTCGTAATAAGCGGGGAGAATCTTTCCTCACCTAGTCTACCCAGTCCACCGGGGCCGGAACTTCACTGTTTAGACTTGCACTATGAAACTTCGACTGTGGCAAAGCACCGATGCGTCCGCCCTTCTTGAGCTGGTTGAAACTAGCACGGACTTAGAGAGGCAGATGCCCCTACCTGGCACCCTCCAGGAGGCTCAGCACCTGATTGAAGGGCAGTGGCTCCCTGCGCAGGGGCGGGCTGTCTTTTGCCTGGACGATGGGCAGGCCGTCGGGTTGGTCGGTATCACCTACAGCGCACAGCAAGAGGACGGTTCCTGGGATAGGGGCTGGGTCTACTACTGGATTGCCGACCGGGCTCGAGGTAAAGGAATCCTTAAAAGCGCGGTGCGGGCGGTCTGCGACTGGGCCCTGGGGCAGTACAATCCGCCAGAAGAAAAGCACCCAAGGCTAGCTACTGAACTGCTGGGTACTTTAGAATCGCCCAACCTACGCCGCCTGGAACTGGGTTACCGGACCAACAACCCAGCTTCTGGTGCGGTGGCCCGCTATGCAGGCTTTACCGTGGAAGGCATTGAACGCCAGAAGTTCCTGTACCTGGGGCAAACCTATGATGCTGTTCTTGCCGCCCGGCTCCGCCAGCTACCGGCACCGGACTTCAGCACAGGGGTAGCAGTTCACCACATTGAACTGTGGACGCAGAACCTAGAACAGGTGCGCGGTTCCTGGGACTGGGCACTGACCCAACTGGGTTTCAGCTCCTACCAGCAGTGGCAGGGAGGGCAGTCCTGGCAGGCCCAGGACGGTTCTTACATTGTCCTGGAACAGTCCCCTCAGGTTTCTGGTGCCCACCAGCGCACCCGCGCCGGGCTCAATCACCTTGCCCTCACCTGCCCTAGCGCCCACAAGCTAGACAGCCTGCGAGATCAGGCGGCTGAGCACGGCTGGTCTGAGCTCTTCGCCCCGAACTACCCGCATGCAGGTGGGCCACAACATTACGCCCTCTACCTGGAAAACACCCAGGGCTTCGAACTTGAAATCGTAGCGCCCCAGCCACAATAAATGCCCACCACAAAAAAGAGAAAGCATGCCAGCGCTTCGCGCATTCTGGCAGAACTGATTGCTGGCTAAAATCGCCACATCGGTGACGATTTTGACGCCAGGCACAAAAAGAGAAGGCCTGCCAGCGCTTCGCGCATTCTGGCAGAACTGATTGCTGGCTAAAATCGCCACATCGGTGACGATTTTGACGCCAGGCACAAAAAGAGAAGGCATGCCAGCGCTTCGCGCATTCTGGCATGCCTTCTCTTTTTGTGCCCTCGAAAGGATTCGAACCTTCGACACCCAGCTCCGGAAACTGGTGCTCTATCCACTGAGCTACGAGGGCTTATGATGACTCTTTGACCAAGCCATGTTTACCAGCCTAGCAAGCTCGGCTGATTCATTCGGATTTCTTATCCGCCTGTAGGCGGAAAACCTCATTCACCATGAGCTACCAGGGTAACAAACTCTCAGCCAAAACCTTTATGCGGTTAGGCCATCAAGCCACACCCACTATATCAGAAACACTTGGGCTGGGCTAAACGCCCGCAGACAGGTGCAAACGCTACAGTATTGAGGGTAAGTACCGGCAGATGAAAGGCACCCGTGAACGTCACCAGCGGCAACTACGCAGGCACCAGCGACCCCGCCCAAACCTACGACTTCTACCCGCCTGCAAGCACCGGGGCCAACAGGCAGCCAGCACCTTTACTCATCTATGTTCACGGGGGAGCCTGGCGCTTTGGCGACAAAGCCAGCTTTGCCCAAGCCGATAAGGGCCTGCACACAGTGCGCCAAGGGCTGGCAGAAGCCGGGTTCGCTACAGCCTCCATCAACTACCGGCTCAGCCACCAAGCACTCTTTCCCGCCCAAATCAACGACCTTAAAACCTCGATCCGCTACTTCAAAGAGAAGGCCGCAGAATTTTCCATCGACCCCGACCGTATCGCCCTAGCCGGTGGCTCAGCCGGTGGACACCTGGTTCAGCTAGCCGCCGCAACCGGCCACCTGGCAGAACCCTACCTTGAAGGTATCCCAGCAACGGCGCTAGCCGCCGCACAAGCACAGGGGCAACCGGACTCAAGGGTTCGCTGTGCCCTGAGCATCTACGGGGTCAGCGACCTGCGCAGTATCTTTGACGACCGCGTGGCCTGGGGCTTTGACCGGGACCACCCCGAAGACGACGGCGCAGAATGGCGGCTTTTGGGATCCACCTACCCGGCCCCCGCAGGTAGCCAGGCCGCTATCAACTGGGCAAAAGCTCACCCCATCGACTATGCCCTCGCCGCCAGCCCGAGCGGGCCAAGAACCCACGCACCGGTCTACTACCTGCACGGAACCTCAGACACCTGCGTGCCCCCCAACCAATCAATCCGCGCCCACCGGGCCCTTGCAGGGGCGGGTATCCCCACCGAACTCACCCTGGTTGGCGGTGCTGAACACTCAGACCCGGCTATCTACGCCAGCGCCAGCCTCTGGGCACACATCATAGACTGGCTGACCCAGCACACCAATAAGAGCTAGGCCACACCCTAAGAACCTGCTTGCTGGGTTGGCTAGGTGGTGCCTTTGGGTAGACTTGAACCTATGACACCCGAAGAACTCTCCCTTGCTATTGACGGCGCGCTCGCAGCAGCCTTAGCTGCCGGTGAACTGACCCTGACCGATGGTGAAACCGCACCCGCTGTGCGCATTGAACGCCCCAAGAACCGTGACCACGGTGACTGGGCCACCAACATCGCCCTCCAAATCTCTAAGAAGGTCGGCAAGAACCCGCGCGAAGTAGCCCAGGTCCTTGCGGGCAGAATCACCCAGCTTCCCGGTGTTGCCTCTGTTGATATCGCAGGCCCCGGCTTCCTAAACATCATTCTCGATGCCGCCGCCGCCGGTGAACTGGCGCAGACTATTCTCCAGCAGGGGCAAGCCTACGGAACCAACCAGACCCTGGCCGGTAAGACCATTAACCTTGAGTTCGTTTCGGCTAACCCCACCGGCCCCATCCACCTGGGCGGTACCCGCTGGGCCGCTGTGGGCGATTCTCTGGCCCGTATCTTCCAGTCCCAGGGCGCCAAGGTCGTGCGTGAATACTACTTCAACGACCACGGTAACCAGATTGACCGCTTTGCACGCTCTCTGCTGGCCCGCGCCAGGGGAGAGGCCGCACCCGAGGACGGCTACGGTGGCGAGTACATCACCGATATTGCCAACCGCGTGCTCGAAGCCCGCCCCGATGCTTTGACCTCTGCGGACCCTCAGGAAGTCTTCCGCGCTACCGGCGTTGAGTTTATGTTCGAGGACATCAAGAAGTCCCTGCACGAGTTCCACGTAGATTTTGACGTTTTCTTCCACGAGAACTCACTCTTTGAAGAGGGAAAGGTCGATGAACTCCTTGAAAAGCTTAAGGAGTCCGAGAACCTCTACTTCAAGGACGGCGCCTGGTGGCTCAAGTCCACCGATTTTGGCGACGACAAGGACCGTGTGGTCATCAAATCCGACGGCAACGCCGCCTACATTGCCGGGGATATCGCCTACTTCCAGGACAAAACCAAGCGCCCTGTTGACCCGGCTGACCTAGCTATTTACATGCTGGGCGCTGACCACCACGGCTACGTTGCCCGTCTCAAGGCCGCCGCCGCCGCGCTGGGCGATAACCCGGACATGGTCGAGGTCATGATTGGCCAGATGGTAAACCTGGTCAAGGACGGCAAGCCTGTGCGTATGTCCAAGCGCGCAGGCAACGTGGTGACCATGGAGGACTTAGTCGAGATTGTGGGCGTGGATGCGGCCCGCTACTCGCTGACCCGCTACTCGGTGGACTCCAACATCGATATCGACCTGGACCTGCTGACAAAGCAGTCCAACGAGAACCCTGTGTTCTACGTTCAGTACGCCCACGCCCGCACCTGCGCTATTACCCGTAATGCCGAGGCCGCCGGGGTGAGCACCGACTCAGTGGACTTGGCCCTGCTGGACTCCGAAGCAGACTCTGCCCTGCTGGCCGCCCTGGGCCAGTATGCCGGTACTGTCAAAGAGGCCGCGGAGTTCCGCGAGCCCCACCGCCTGGCCCGCTACCTTGAAGCTCTAGCTGGCACCTACCACCGCTGGTATGGCCTCTCCCACGTGGCCCCCAAGGGCGACGAAGAGATAACCGACCTGCACCGCACCCGCCTGCTCCTGAACCAGGCAACTGGCCAGGTTCTGGCCAATGGTCTGGGACTGCTGGGCGTGAGCGCTCCGGAGAAGATGTAACCATGGCTCACCAAGTAGCGCTTTATAAGCCTGAATGGCTAACCTACCCGCAGAACCCGGCTGAGCTCAGCCCTGTCATCTGGATGCCCTCTTTTGCCCGTGACGCACAGGGGCAGCTGACCGTAGACGGCACCGCTGTCTCGTCATTGGTGGAGGAGTTTGGAACTCCCCAGTACGTCTTTTCGGAGAGCACCTTCCGTGCCCGTGCCGCCGAATTCCGTGCCGCCTTTGAGCAGGCCTTTGAAGCTCACGGCGCTGAAGTGTCGGTCTACTACGCTGGCAAGTCCTTCCTGACAACCGCCGTGGCCAAGTGGGCTGAGGAAGAGGGCCTGTGCCTGGATACCGCCAGCGGCGGCGAACTGGCTTTGGCTATGCGCGCCGGTGTTGCCGGGGGCAAGATTGCCCTGCACGGGAACAACAAGTCAGAAGCCGAGATTGCTCGCGCTCTGACCTACGGTGTGGGCCGCCTAGTAGCAGACTCGGTACCGGAGGTTCAGCTTATTGCACGGGTTGCCACTGAACTGGGTGTTACCGCGCCGGTCATGCTCCGGGTAACCCCCGGTGTTCACGCCTCCACCCATGATTTCATTGCCACAGCACACGAGGACCAGAAATTCGGCCAGTCACTGGTACCCGGCACCGCCGCCCTGGCTGGGCTGAGCCAGGCAGAATTGGATCAGCTGGGTGTCACCGCTGATGACGCTTACGCCACTCTTGCGGCGGCTCTAGCTCTAGCCAGTGAGAGCATTGACCTGCGCGGTCTGCACTGCCACATCGGTTCCCAGATTTTTGAAGCCGAGGGCTTTGGAAAGGCCGCCGAGAAGGTGCTGACCTACATGCACCAGCTCAACGAGCGCTTTGATGTGGTGCTACCCGAAATCGACCTGGGCGGTGGCTACGGCATTGGCTACACCGAGCAGGACACCCCGCGCGGTTCGGCAGAAATTGCGCGGGAGCTGGCCGCTATGGTTGCCTCAACCTGCCGGGCTGTTGGTATGGATATCCCGCATCTCTCCTTTGAACCCGGACGCTCTATCTCCGGCCCCTCCGGTATCACCCTCTACACGGTGGGCACCATCAAAAACGTTTCTATCGAGGACGAAAACGGTGACACCCGCGTGCGCCGCTACGTCTCGGTTGACGGTGGTATGAGCGATAACCCCCGCCCGGTTCTTTACGAGTCGGACTACGCAGTGACCCTGGCTAACCGTGCTCCGGCAGGGGAGCAGCTACTAAGCCGCGTGGTGGGTAAGCACTGCGAATCCGGTGACATCGTAATTCGTTATTGTTACCTGCCTGCCGACCTCACCGCTGGTGATGTTCTAGCGGTCCCCGCAACAGGTGCCTACAACCACGTGATGAGCTCGAACTACAACTACCTCACCCGCCCGCCGGTGGTGGCAACTAGCCAGGGTAAGCCTGCCCGAGCCATCGTTCGCCGGGAAACCGAAGAGGATATGTTGGCCCGCGACCTGGGCCTGGTCTAAGCCCTCAGCAGGAGCCTGCCATGCTGTGCCACTGATCGTAATATGGACGACACGGTATGGCAGGCTCAGTCATACTGAAAGAATGGAAGCTGGACCCGCCGCATAAATACAGTGCGCCTTGGATAGCATGGTGCGCTGCCCCCCCCCTTTACCCCAAAACCGTCAGGAGATGCCATTGGGTAAGACCACCACCATCAAAGTAGCGCTACTAGGTGCCGGTAACGTCGGCTCTCAGGTAGCTCGTATGCTCACCGAGGACGCCACCGCCCTCCGGGACAGAATCGGTGCCGATGTTCAGCTCATCGGTATCGCTGTGCGCGATACGAAGGCTACCCGGCACTATACGGCTGACCCATCCCTTTACACCACCGATGCAGAAGGCCTGATTGATGCCGCCGATGTGGTTATTGAGCTGACCGGTGGTATTGAGCCAGCCCGCACTCGTATTCTGCGTGCACTGGCCGCTGGCAAGTCGGTTGTCTCGGGTAACAAGGCTCTGCTAGCTAAGCACGGTGTCGAACTTACCGCTGCCGCCGCTCAGAGCGGCGCCCAGCTCTCCTACGAGGCCGCTGTTGCCGGCGCTATCCCCATTCTGCGCCCCCTGCGTGACTCCCTGGCTGGTGATCAGATTAGCCGGGTACTGGGTATCATGAACGGCACCACCAACTACATCCTGGATCAGATGGATACCACCGGTGCCCAGTTTGCTGATGCACTGGCTGAGGCCCAGCGCCTGGGTTACGCCGAGGCTGACCCCACCGCCGATATAGAGGGCCACGACGCCGCGTCCAAGGCCGCTATCGTTGCCTCTCTTGCTTTTCACTCAGATTTCACCATTGACGATGTGCACTGTGAGGGTATTACCTCCGTCAGTGCCGAAGAGGTTCAGGCCGCTGCCGCCGATGGCTACGTCATCAAACTCCTGGCAGTGTGCGAGAAGGACGGGGAAGGCGTGAACATTCGTGTTAATCCCACTCTGGTTCCCCGAACCCACCCGCTGGCCAGTGTTCGCGGTGCCTATAACGCGGTCTTTGTCCAGGCTGAAAACGCCGGCGAGCTCATGTTCTACGGCCCCGGTGCTGGTGGTGCTCCTACCGCTTCGGCTGTGCTGGGCGACTTTGTCTCCCTGGCCCGCCGCCTGGTTCTGGGCGGCCCCGGCATCCCGGATTCTTCCTTTGCTCAGCTCAAGGCAACCAGCATGAGCCAGGTCATTTCTCGTTACTCTGTGGGCATTGTGGTAGAGGATAAGCTGGGCGTTCTGTCAAACATTGCTCGTATCTTTGCTGAGCACGGTGTCTCAATCGAAACCATGCGTCAGGTTAAGGGAACCGGCGACGGTAGCAGCGCGACCATCCGTATTGTGACCCACCGCGCGACCGATGCCAACCTTGGCAAGACCATGGCCGTTGTTGATTCCCTGGATACGGTCCGCGAAATCTGCTCCGTGATTCGGGTGGAGGGCTAGAAACTGATGGTTTTGTCGATGACTGACGGTTCAGACGAATCCCTGCTTGAGCCTCATGCTATCCCGGTGGGTGCCCGCGTGACGGTGCGGGTACCGGCCTCCTCAGCCAACCTTGGCCCCGGCTTTGATTCCCTGGGCCTATCCCTGGCCTACTACGACGATTTGGTTGTGACCAGGCTAGCGGGGGAGGGAGAGCTGACTTTCGACCTGTCCGGCGAGGGTGCCGACCAGGTGCCCCGCGATGCCAGCCACCTGGTAGTCAAGGCTATGCAGACCGCCTGGAAAGCCGCAGGGCTTCTTGAGCTACCCAGCTTGCACATTCAGGCTCATAACCGCATTCCGCATTCGCGCGGTATGGGATCATCTGCCTCTGCCATTGTTGCCGGGGTAAGTGCCGCAAACGGACTGCTACCTGCTGAGCTCCAGCTTGATGCTGATACTGTACTCCAGATTTGTTCGGGTATGGAGGGGCACCCCGACAATGTCGCCCCCTCACTGTTCGGCCAGGTGGTGATCTCCTACGGTGATGATTCGGGTTGGCATTCCCTGCCCGTCCCCGCTCACCCTGAGGTCCTCCCCGTGATTGCGGTACCCGACTACCAGGTGCCAACCAGGGTTGCCCGCGGTCTGATTCCCGAAACCGTTCCTCACCGCGAAGCCGCCACCAATGCAGGGCGCGCTGCCCTGCTAGCCCAGGCACTGACCTCCTACCCAGAGTACCTGCTCCCCGGCACCAGCGATCTACTCCACCAGTCCTACCGGGCTGCTGCCATGAAACCCAGTGCCGCACTGGTTCAGCACTTACGTGGCTTGGGCTATGCGGCAGTGATCTCCGGGGCTGGCCCCACCGTCATGGTTCTGGCACAGGGGCAGGAGCAACGGGAACATATCGGCTCTGCTATTGCTGAGTTCGTAACCCACCCCGAAGCCGGCACCTATGAAGGTCAACCGGTCACCTGGCGCGTGCTGAATATCGATATTGACACGCAAGGTGTTATGCTTACCTATGAGGAAAACGCTTAGTTCCTTAGGGGCCATACCCCTAGACCCGAACTTATGTTCTCCGTTTCACGGTTTCGAAACCTGTAGAAGCCTCAGGTATTTGGCCGTTTACCAAGGTTCTGCCTTATGGCACTAGCCTTTCTGCTGTCCCAGGCATAGCCGTGCTCATCAGCAGTTGTGCTTTCGCACATCCGTTACCTAGTCCGCGCATCAGCCGATGCTGATAGCTAGTTAGCTAATTTATGAACACTCGCCCGTTCTGGGCATGACGCATCTGTTGCGTCACTACCACCCGCGAAATCAACGACATTTCGAGAGAAGGAATCTTCGTGGCAGAAAACACCGACCTCACCGCAGGTACGGAAACCGCACAAGCGGTAGAAACCAAGTCCCCAAGCCTGAGCACTCTCAAGCTCGCTCAGCTCCAGTCCCTAGCCTCCCAGCTGGGCATCACCGGCGCTCGTCGTATGCGTAAGTCAGACCTGGTTGAAGCTATTAGCTCCCACCAGCGTGGCGGCGCTATCGCCGACCGTGAAGAGACACCCGCTCCTGAGGCCGCTCCCGCTGAAAAGCCTAAGCGTACCCGCACCCGTAAGACTGCCGCAGAAAAAGCCGCCGAAAAAACTGCAGAGGCCCAAGCCCCTGCGCAGAGCGACCAGGATGCAGCTGAGGAAAAGGCAGAGAAGCCCGCAACTAAGCGTCGCACCAACCGCCGTGCTACCAGCGCATCGGCTACCGCTGCTGAGGCTAACCCCCTCGAAGCAGTAGAAGCTGCCCTGGATGCAGTCGAGTCCAAGAAAGCCGGCCGCGGTGAAAATGCTGAGGGCGAGGAAGCTCCCCGCGCTACCCGAACTCGTACCCGCAACGACCGCCGTCGCAAGGCCGAAACCGAGACAGCCGAATCGGCTGATAGCACCGAAAGCAACGGTAACGAAAAGACCGAACGCTTCGAGCGCAAGAACCGCCGGGACCGCGACAACCGCGGTGACAAGCAGGATCGCTCCGAGAAGCAGGACCGCGATAACCGTTCTAAGAACAACGACCGCGATAACCGCTCTGAGCGCCAGCAGAACAACGGCCCCGACGAGGACCGCCGCAACGGTCGTAAGAACCGCCGCGACCGCCAGCAGGAGCGCCGTGAACGCCGTAGCAATCGCAGGGACGACTTCGAGCCCGAGATCCGTGAAGACGATGTTCTGATCCCCGTCGCCGGTGTTCTTGACGTTCTAGATAACTACGCTTTTGTTCGTACCTCCGGCTACCTGCCCGGTAGCAACGATGTCTATGTTTCGCTGGCCCAGGTCAAGCGTCACGGCCTGCGCAAGGGCGACGCAATCGTAGGCACAATCCGTGCCCCTCGAGAAGGCGATAACAACAACCGCCAGAAGTTCAACGCTCTGGTTCAGGTCACCACCATCAACGGTCTGACCCCCGAAGAGTCCAAAGGCCGCCGCGACTTCAACAAGCTAACCCCGCTTTACCCCAAGGAGCGCCTGCGCCTGGAGACCGAAGCCAAGAAGGTTGGCCCCCGCGTCATTGACCTGGTTGCCCCCATCGGTAAGGGCCAGCGCGGTCTTATTGTTGCACCCCCCAAGGCCGGTAAGACCCTGATGCTTCAGTCCATCGCGAACGCTATCACCACTAACAATCCTGAGGTTCACCTCATGATGGTTCTGGTCGATGAGCGCCCCGAAGAAGTAACCGACATGCAGCGCACCGTCAACGGTGAGGTCATTGCCTCCACATTTGACCGCCCCGCCGATGACCACACCATTGTCGCTGAACTCGCCATTGAACGCGCTAAGCGGCTGGTAGAGCAGGGCCGCGACGTTGTCGTTCTGCTGGATTCCATGACTCGTCTGGGCCGTGCCTACAACCTGGCCGCCCCCGCATCGGGCCGTATCCTCTCCGGTGGTGTCGATGCCGCTGCGCTCTACCCGCCCAAGAAGTTCTTCGGTGCGGCTCGCAATATTGAGGAGGGTGGCTCACTGACCATTTTGGCTACCGCCCTGGTTGAGACCGGCTCCAAGATGGACGAGGTTATCTTTGAGGAATTCAAGGGTACCGGCAACATGGAACTGCGCCTTTCCCGCCACCTGGCCGATAAGCGTATCTTCCCTGCTATCGACCTCAACGCTTCCAGCACCCGCCGCGAAGAGGCACTCCTCTCACCCGAGGAAATCAAGATTATGTGGCGTCTGCGCCGCGTCCTAGCTGGCATGGATCAGGAGCAGTCACTCTCGGTTCTGCTCAGCAAGCTCCGCGAGACTCAGTCCAACGTCGAATTCCTGCTGACCGTTTCTAAGAGCGGGCTCGGCCACGGCGAATAAAGGCTCGGTACACCGCCTGCTCCACACGGGGCAGGCGGTGCTTCACCCCTTAAACAAAAGATTGAGGTGCCTGTAGCGGGCACCGCGAAGAAGAGGCACATACAGTGATTGATTCAATCCAGGGTCTGCTCGATGAACACGCAGACCTCCAAAAACAGCTGGCTGACCCCGCTGTGCACGCCGCCCAGGGTAAGGCACGCAAACTCGGTCGCCGTTACGCAGAGCTCAACGGCATCGTTGAAGCCTATAAGAAGGTCACTGCCCTGCGTGATGACCTCCAGGCTGCTAGCGAAATGGCAGCCGAGGACGCCGAGTTCGCCGCTGAGGTCAAAGAAATTGAAGCCAAGCTCCCTGCCGCAGAGGAAAAACTGCGCCGCTTGCTGATTCCCCGCGACCCGGACGATGGCCGCAACGTCATTCTGGAGGTCAAGGGTGGTGAAGGTGGTGACGAGGCTTCCCTCTTTGCCGCTGACCTCTTGCGCATGTACACCCGCTACGCGGAAACCAAGGGCTGGAAGACTGAGATGATTTCCTCCCAGAGCACCGATGTGGGCGGCTACAAGGATGCCCAGATTGCTATCAAGGGCAACTCTACTGATCCGGCTGAGGGCGTCTGGGCTCACCTCAAGTACGAGGGCGGTGTTCACCGTGTTCAGCGTGTACCCGCAACAGAGTCCCAGGGGCGTATCCACACCTCTGCCGCCGGCGTGCTGGTTTTCCCCGAGGTCGATGAACCCGAGGAAATCGACATTAACCAAAACGATCTGAAGATCGATGTTTACCGTTCATCTGGCCCCGGTGGACAGTCAGTGAACACCACTGACTCCGCTGTGCGTATTACCCACCTGCCAACCGGCATCGTGGTAGCTATGCAGAACGAAAAGTCGCAGATTCAGAACCGCGAAGCTGCTATGCGCGTGCTCCGCGCCCGTCTCTTGGCTTGGCAGCAGGAGCAGATCGATGCGGAGAACGCCGAGAAGCGTCACTCCCAGGTGCGCACCATGGACCGGTCAGAGCGTATCCGTACCTACAACTATCCCGAAAACCGTATTGCGGATCACCGCACCGGCTACAAGTCTTACAACCTGGACGCTGTCCTCAACGGTGACCTGGGCGCTGTTATCCAGTCTGCTATTGAGATGGATGAAGCCGCCCGTCTTGAGAAACTAGGCCAGGACAACAAATAATCGTGGCTGACTTTTCTGCCTTGCCCGGTGAGGATCTGGATTCAGCTCTTGGCCGGGCCTCGGTCTACCTGGCTGAGGCAGGGGTGGAATCCTCCCAGGCTGATAGCCAGCTGCTTGCGGCCTATCTGTTGGAGAAGCAGACCGGTGAGCCGGTCAGCCGGGGGAGGGTTCAAACTCTTGCTCTGCTGGGTACCCCGGTGCCTGCTGATTTTGATCGGCTGGTGACTCTGCGCGGTCAGCGGATCCCGCTCCAGCACCTGACCGGGCAGGCCCATTTCCGGGGGCTGACCCTTTCTGTTGGCCCGGGGGTCTTTGTTCCGCGTCCTGAGACTGAGCTACTGGTTGAACACGCTGTCGTAGAGTATCAGCGTCGCGTGGCCAAGGGCACCCTGCCGCATCGCCCCCTGGTCCTTGACCTCTGTACGGGTTCCGGGGCGATTGCTGCTTCGCTAGCTACTGAGCTGGCTGGGGCTGAGGTGCTAGCGGTCGAGCTGTCCAAGGATGCGGCCGCTTGGGCTGAGCGTAATCTTGATGGTACGGGTGCTCGACTGGTCAGGGGTGATGCCCTCACCGCACTGGAAGAGCTCAAGGGACAGGTGACACTGGTTGCCTCGAACCCACCTTATATTCCGCAGGGTGCTGTTCCAAAGGATCCCGAAGTCAGAGACCACGATCCGGCACTTGCCCTTTACGGTGGGGGAGAAGACGGCATGGAGTTGCCCTCCGCGATAGCTTACCGTGCCTACGATTTGCTGGCTCCTGGAGGGTACCTGATTATGGAGCACGCGGAAACCCAGCGGGAGCTCATGCGCCAAGCCTTTGAAAAGGCAGGTTTTGAGCGTACTGAATCTATTGACGATCTGGCGGGTAAACCCCGTCACACCAGCGGCTACAAACCGGTGTCCAAGAGCTAGGAATGTGAAAGAATAAAGAGTGTGAAAGCAACCATTGTTAGTGCCACAGATCAAGAAGCCTTTGACCAGGCTATAGCTACTGCTGAGTCGGTCATTAAAGACCACAAGCCCATCGTCATTCCGACCGATACCGTCTACGGTATTGCCGCAGACGCTTTTTCTGTTGAGGGCGTTACTGCTTTGCTGGCAGCTAAGGGGCGAAGCCGTCAGATGCCCCCGCCTGTTTTGATTTACGATAAGGCCGTACTGGCGGGGCTGGCTGATGAGGTGTCAGCTGATGCGCGGGCCCTTGCCGATGCTTTTTGGCCTGGAGCGCTGACCCTGATTTTCTACTCTCAGCCTTCTCTGAACTGGGACCTGGGGGAGACTCAGGGAACGGTAGCACTGCGTGTTCCACATGACCCTGTAGCGATCGAGCTGCTCAAAAAGCTGGGCCCTCTTGCCGTATCCTCAGCTAATAAAACGGGGCGTGTAGCGGCAACCACCGCTGATGAAGCCATGGAGCAGCTGGGCGCAGACGTTGAGCTTATTCTTGATGGCGGCCCTCGTCCCGCCGAGCGTTCCGATGATTTTGAGTCGGTACATGCCCAACCCTCGACCATTGTGGACTGCACCTCGGATCGACTGATTGTGGTGCGAGAAGGCGCTATCCCGGTTGAGCGGCTGCGCGAGGTTGTGCCCTCAGTAGTGACCCGAGCAGAGTTTGACGAGCAAGAGAAAGCCCGGCGGGAGGCCGAGGTTGCTCTGGCCCAGACCCAGCAGGCTATGACTACCCTGGAGAACGACTCAGATCAGCAAGAAATCGATGGTGTTGGACCAAAGGCTGCCGCACCGGTTGCAGGTTCCCTGGCGGCTCACCTGGTCTCTCATAGCGGGCTGAAGGCGGTGGACCAGAAGCGAACAGCTACTGCCTATGTGGCACCCATTCGCACGGTGGAAGATAAGACTAAGCCCTTTACCGTGGCTGAGGCCCGAGCCTTAGTTTTTGGTGCTAGCTCGAGCACCTCAGCGGGCATCACGCTTGAAAGCACGGCTGGGCAGGCGGAACTGGACGAGCTTGAGGAGCTACCAGAGGCCTAAGGCTCCTAGCAGGCTATAGCCGCTGTGAGCAGGGGGGCCGGTTGGTAATGAACCGGCCCTCCCCTTGATTTTGCATAAAACTAATCGCTGAACTTACGGTCCCGTTTTGAACCCAAAGAGCTATGGGCAGTGCGTAAGACCTCTTGCACCCGTGCCTGGGGGATTAGCCCGTGAGCCCTAGCCCAGGAGTCGTCAATATCCTGGCCAAACCACATGACTTCTACGCGACGCACCGGCCCGGTCAGCCTATCGCCCAGGAGTTCGGAGACCTTATAACCGGCAGAAACTGCGGCGCGGCAGAGCGCTTCAGGCAGGTGGATTGGTTGCCGGCGCCCTGCATCGACGAGAACAGACTCGGTGGTTGCGCCTTCCCAGGGCTGAACTACGATGGCGGGCAGCTCACCTTCAAAGGCAGCAATCATATGCACGAATTCAGCCAGAGCGTAGTTAGATGACACGGGGGTCCGGCGGCTTGCTGAACCAGCAACCGATGCCAGCGGTGAGGATGCAATTTTGGCGAAAGCCTGGGTGGTGCGGCGACCGCGTCCCTGGACGCTAGTGGCCCGAATAATACAGATTTCTACCGCGTGATCTTTTGCAACCTGAACCGGCGCGTACGAGGGAGCGGCAGGGAACTCGGATTGTTCAGATCCTGGGGCACGGCCTTGAGCAGCAGTTTCTTCTACGAAGGAGCGAATCTTTAGTAGGGCTTCTTCGCCCAGGGCCTTGGAAAATGAGTATGCGGAGAACGGGTCAGTTTCTTCGGTGGGGGTTAGTACACTGGCCGCGCCTAGAACAGCGGCTGATGAGATATGGATGACTCGGCGCACACCTGTTCGCTGGGCGGCAATGGCAATGATGATGGGGAGCAGAGCATTTGCCCCGATTAGAGGAGCCAAGTCTTCTTGGTCGGGGGCAGCCAGACCTGAAGCATTAATAATAAGGTCGCACCCGGCAAAGGAATCAGCCAGGGTATCGATAATGCCCTCCAGGGAGCGAGCCTCGGCAATGAGTTTGTCGGGGTCACTAGTTCGGGTGAGTAGGCGTGGAGCCTCAACCGCCTCGAGCGTGACACCTTCTGAGGCTAGCCGGGCAAGGATTGATGACCCCACAAAGCCGCTTGCACCAATAACTTTCCATGTGGCGTGAGCCATGCCTTTTCTCCCTTGTGAGCTAAATGGAGCCAGTGAACCCCTGTCCTTTTAAGGTTGTCACAGCCGGGGCCTCATTGCACGTAAGGGGCTGATAAAAAACAAGGGTAGCCTTGATGCCCGTGCTCATGGGGGTAATACTCAGCCGGGTTAGGTAAACTTTATGTAGTTGTGTGGATTCTGCCCTTTCTTCCGGGCAGGGGCCGCGTATAGGTGGCCTTAAGCCCACGAAAGGACCTGTTCTTTATGGTTTCTGACCAGAGTAACCAGCAGCGACCGGCTGAGTGTATCGCCGCCGTTGTTGTCACCTACAACCGGCGTGCCCTCTTGGAGCGTACTCTGGCTGGTATAGCTGGCGGTCTGCTCACCCCTGATGTCGTTATTATCGTCAACAACGCTTCAACGGATTCCACTCCGGACTATCTTGAGAGCCTGGACTATGAGCTTGAAGCAGATATTGTTCACCTGCCCGAGAACGTGGGTGGGGCTGGCGGGTTTACCGTCGGTATTGACCGTGCCCTGGTCCGTCATCGGGCCGATTTGGTCTGGGTTATGGACGATGATACCGAGCCAACCGAGGGAACTTTGAGCGAGGCTTACCGGGCTTGGGCTAATTACTCACCTGTTAAGGCTGAACGCCCTGCGGTGGTTGCCTCCAAGGTGGTCTGGACTAATGGCGAAGATCACCCCATGAACACTATGCGAACCATGTTCGCCGCTGGTGCAGAACGAACCGCGCAGGCCGCGGCTGTGGGTGCGCGCCCTATCCGCTCTGCTTCTTTTGTCTCGATTTTGATGGACGGGGCGGCCATGCGTGCTACAGAGTTACCGCTTGCTGACTTCTTCATCTGGAACGATGATTTCGAGTACACCACCAGGCTGATTCAGCATAGCCAGGGGATTGCCACTGAGCGTTCTGTTGCTGTCCACAACACTAAGACTTTCGGTACAACCGATACTGCCCCGGGGCCACGTTTCTATCATGATGTGCGCAACAAGCTCTGGGTTTTTTGTGCTCGGCGTACTCTCGCCCCGCACGAAAAGCTACTCTATGGCGGTTCTACCGCCCGACTGTGGGCTAGCACCCTCTTAGGATCCGATGATAAGAAAGTCTATAGCGGGTATTTCTTGAACGGCCTTAAAGATGCTCTTGCCGGCTACCGCTCTAACTCTGAGGTACTCAAAGATATCTACCAGTTAGAGACCCCAAATTTAGCCGAGATAGTGCGCGCACAATACCGCGGTGCCAGCGATTTTTCTTTGTTGATGAGTGTCTACCGGGGTGATACTCCCCAGAACCTGAAGGCGGCACTGAACTCTAATACTGTTGAGCAGACGCTCCCTCCCACCCAGGTAGTTTTGGTTCAGGACGGTCCTGTAACTCAGGAGGTAGCCGAGGTCATTGCTGACTTTAAGATATCGGCACCCATGCCAGTCGAGCATATTGAGCTGGCAGAAAACCACGGGCTGGCTGCTGCCCTGCGCGAAGGTCTAAGCGCCTGCGCTTACGATATCGTTGCCCGTGCTGATGCCGACGATATCTCAGTACCGGAACGGTTCGAACACCAGATACCCCTGCTAGCAGACGGACGGTTTGACGTGCTGGGAAGTGCCATGTACGAGTTCTCTCTAGACCCGAGTACCCCCGATGCCCTGCGCCGTGTAGCTACAGGGTCGCGGCGTATTAGCGAAGTTATTCCCCGACGCAACCCCATGCTCCACCCGACCGTCGTATTCCGTAGGAGTGCTGTCCAAGCTGTGGGTAGCTATATCGAGCTGCCGGGGGCCGAGGATTACTGGCTGTGGGCGCGTATGGATAAGGCAGGTTTTATTCTGGGTAACCTTCCCGATCCCTTAGTTAAATATCGGGTTAGTACGGCCTACACCCGTAGAGGTGGAATAAGCGCCCTGCGCAAAGACATTGATGTTCAGCGCCGGCTCTACAGCGGAAACGTGGTGAGTTCCGCGCGTTTTGCAAAGAATATGGGTATTCGCGGTCTCTACCGTCTAGCCCCCGAAAAGATACGAACCAAAGCATTCCGCTGGATGACCGGTCGGACCCCGCAAGTGATTGAGAGAAAGGGCGACATTGTCTAAGGAACCCTCCTTGCAGACCACCTCGATTCCCGCTCTCACCTCAACGTCTGAGCGCAAGAATTGGTGGAAGTACATTCAAGTTCTGCTTGACTCCCTGGCATGGCTGCTTGCGCTACCCGTTGCTTTCATGCTGCGTTACGGCATGGATACCGATCAGATCGACCCGCAGGGACTTACCCTTGTGGCCCTTGTGATGGTTACCCTTCAGGTGGGTGGCGGGCTGATGTTGGGTCTCTATCGTGGCCGCCACAGTTATGGCACCTTGCAGGAGGGGAGCAAGCTTTACCCCTTGCTCCTGATCAACCTGGTTATCATGCAGTTTTTGTTGATGATGTACTCCCGTACTTTTGGGGTGCCTCGGTCTGTGGTTATGATCGCTTTCCCCATTGCTATTTTGCTGATGATGGGTTTTCGCTACCTTAAGCGGATTTACGAGGAAACCACCAACCGTCCCACGGGGGAGGGCTCCGAACGCGTCATTATTTATGGTGCAGGATTTTTGGGGCGTAACCTCGTCTCTTCCTTGATGACGGACCCCAAGGCAAAGTACCTGCCTGTCTCCATCGTGGATGATGACCGATCGGTCAAGAACGCTAGAATCCACTCGGTTAAGGTGGAGGGTACGAGCGCTGAACTGCCTGCACTGGTCAAAAAGCACGGTGCGCGTAAGGTTCTCATAGCTATTGGTGAAGAAATCCCCGAGCGGCGTCTGGTTCACGTTGCCCAGACCATGAAAGATTTGGGCGTAGAAACAATTCGCATCAACTCAGTTGTTCCTGATTTTTCGGGGGCTAGCCGTCGAACTCACGAGGGCAATGAGCGTGAACTCTTAGAGGGAATCCGAGGGAAAATCGATTACAAGATTGACCATGCCCTGATCCGGAGCTATGTCCAGGGTCGTCGGGTGCTGGTGACTGGCGCCGGTGGTTCAATCGGTTCTGAGCTGTGCCGGCTGCTAAGCGGGTATGAACCTGCAGAACTGATGATGCTGGACCGCGACGAATCCCTGCTGATGGATACTCGATACTCTATGACCGGTCTTTCTAGCCTTGATGACCCGAGCGTTATTCTGGCTGATGTGCGTGATGCTGAAGCTATCGAGGCAGTATTTCTTGAACGTAAACCTCAGGTTGTATTTCATGCCGCTGCCCTCAAACATGTGTCCGCGCTGGAGGCCTACCCCAAGGAGGCCTACAAGACTAATACGCTGGGTACCGCGAACGTCCTAAAGGCTGCATCTCTAGTAGATGTTGAAGCTTTTGTGAATATCTCGACCGATAAGGCAGCTGACCCCACCACTGCACTGGGGCAATCCAAGCGCAGCGCAGAAATGCTGACGAGTTGGTACGGTAAGCAGACCGGAAAAACCTACGTCTCAGTACGCTTCGGTAACGTATTCGGTTCACGGGGTTCTATCAAACCGCTCTTCACCAAGCAGATTCTAGATGGCGGTCCGCTGACGGTCACCGACCGCAATGCGACCCGCTTCTTCATGCTAATTCCCGACGCCTGCCTGCTGGTCATGCTGGCCGGCGCCATTGGTAAGAGCGGGGAAGTGCTAGTTCTCGATATGGGTCAGCCGGTCAAAATCATGAAGGTGGCTGAACACATGCGAAGTCTCTACGAACGCTTTGATGTTGCTATTGATGTCATCGGCTTGCGGGCTGGCGAAAAGCGCGACGAGGTCCTCTTTGGTCTGGGTGAACAGGTACAGCGGAGCCAAGAAAACGAGAATATTATGCGGGCCCAGGCACCGGATATGGACCCGAACGATTTGGACTATGGCCGCTGGCTGGCTAACTATCGTGAGCATCGCGGCTACGATCGGGTTGAACGCCCCGGGCAGGCGGCCTAAATGGAAACCTCATCAATGATTGGCCTGGCTACCGTTGTGGCTCTTCTTGCCGGTTGCGCTGGCCTGCTCCTCCCCTTTGTGGTTCGCCCCTTTCTGCACCGCTGGAACCTGGTGGATATACCCACCGCCCGCTCTTCGCACACTTCCCCGGTCTTTAGGGGCATGGGCTTGGCAACGGCACTTGCCGCAGTTTTGGGCTATATCGCTGTTCTTGTTGATGGGCAGATTCCCACAGACCGATCGATTGCCCTCTTGGTCCTCTTTGGAATGCTGGCTTCGGGTGCACTGGGCTGGTTAGAAGATTACAGCGGTGTGCCGATTGCGATCCGGGCAGCTATCCAGCTCCTCATTGGTCTTGTGGTTACCGTAGGTATGACCATCATGCTGGGGACATCCGTGTTTTGGATTCCGCTGGGTGTTTTTGCTATTGCCGCCTACATCAATGTGGTGAATTTTATGGACGGCATCAATGGCATTTCCGGCCTGCATGGTCTTACTGTGGGCGGTGCCTATGCTTTTGCGGGCTGGGTCAATAATATGCCCTGGCTACTTGCGGGGGGACTTGCTGTAGCGGCGGCCTATCTAGCTTTTCTGCCCTGGAATGTGCGTACCGGCAAAAATGTTTTTCTGGGGGATGCCGGCTCTTACTTTTTGGGCGGTGCCATTGCTTCAATGGCTGTCGGTGCTTTCCTCTCCGGTGTTTATGTGGAATACATCCTTGCACCGCTTTTGGTCTACCTCGCTGACACCGGCACTACTTTGTTGCGTCGTGTTATCAAGGGGGAGCAGTGGTACAAACCCCACCGGACCCACACTTACCAGAAGCTGACGGATCTGGGCCTGAGTCACCTGGCCAGCGCCGGGGTGGTGACCCTGGCAACGGTTTTGGTGACGACTATCACGGTTATTGCCTTACCCTTTGAAACGCAGAACGCTGTGGGGGCGGCCCTGCTTGTCGCTCTTGTCCTGACTCTCTACCTTACCCTGCCGGCTATCTTGAGAAAGGTCGGTCAGCCCAATGGTAGGTAAGCCCCTGAAGGTCAATGAGATGCCTTGGCGCAGGATGCTGACCTGCGTGACTCTGGCTTTGGCGATCTTGGCCCTTGTCGGTAGCATAGTGGGTGTAGTCATTGCAGGTTACCCGGCAGCAGGCGCTTTCCTTGTCGGTCTGGGGCTGGTCTACCTGAGCTTTTTTATCGGGATTCTTATTGCACTCCTGACGGAAAAGAAATCAATGAAGACGGCTGCGGTTGCCTTGGCGGCTTCCTATCCGTTCAAAATTTTGGTTTTCACCGGCCTGCTAATTTTCCTACCTATTCCGGACGGTTTTAGAAACGGATGGTTACTGGCCGGAGCTGTTACTGGACTGCTTGTCCAGCTAGCCCTGGAAACGAAAATTATCACGAAACAGAGAATCCTCTACTTCGATTCGGTAGGATAATGCTAAGCAAAGGAGCGTGCATAGGTGGCTAATGCCGATGAGAAATGGTACCAGCAGAATAAGCAATTGCGATCAGCTGGTGAGCTTGTAGCAGGCGGCGGTACCGCTGGGGCTGTCATGACGCTTCTCTATGTCATGATAGGTATTGGTATCTGGAGTTTGGTAGGCTATGGTCTGGACCACTTGCTGGGTACCTCCTGGATTGTCTGGGCAGGCGCGGCTATCGGTGCCTTTGGTGGTATCTATCTGGTATTCATCCATATGCAACAGAGCAAATAAAACCGGCTCCTCGGAGCGGGCCCATACACATTTTTAATTCTTAAAACCTCTGAGGTTGCTTTATAACAAGCGGCCAACACGAAGCAAGAAAGGACTTGCCTTGATTTCAAACGGGCTAGTTGTCGCAGCAGGAGAGCAGCAGGGCTACGTGCCGCCCACCATCGAAGACATGCACCTGCCTGCCCTTTTCCAGATTGGTGACTTTGAATTCGGCAAGCACACAATTCTGATTCTGCTATCAGTTGTCATCGTCGCTGGCTTCTTCATGTTTGCCGCTCGCAAGCGCGCTATGGTTCCCTCCCGGACCCAGTTTGTCGGTGAAATGGGCTACGGTCTGGTGCGCAACAGTCTGGGCAAGGAGCTGATTGGCGCTCACCACTACAAGCCTTTCGTGCCCCTACTATTCACAGCTTTCTTCTTCATTCTGGTCAACAACCTCTACGGCTCCATTCCTGTCTTTCAGCTTCCCACCATGTCACACGTTGGTAGCGCCTATGCGCTGGCTGCTATCGCCTACATCACCTGGGTTGGTGTCGGCATCAAGCGCAAGGGTCTGGGCAAGTTCTTCAAAGACATGACCATGCCTGCTGGTGTTCCCCCGCTGGTTTACGTCATCCTCATTCCCATTGAGTTCATGTCCAACATGCTCATCCGGCCCGCAACTCACGCCCTGCGTCTTTTCGCTACCATGTTCGGTGGCCACCTGGCAATCATGGTTGCGGCCTCACTGACTCAGTACCTTATCGTTGAAGCAGGCGGCTTCGCTGCGATTGCTTCAGTTGGCTCCGGTGCTCTGGGGCTCTTCCTCTACTTCCTGGAACTCATGATTCAGTGCATCCAGGCTTACGTCTTCACCCTGCTCCTTGCGGTTTACCTGCAGGGTTCAGTCTCCGAAGGCCACTAAAGGTTTTCTCCGGCAGGGCAACCTGCCGGACGAGAAAAGCAACCCGCTCGCGCGGGGAGTCTACACAAATAAATACTCTGCCCCTGACAACACACGCCCTAAGGGGTAGGGGCACTGTGAAAGGAAACAAACATAATGGAACTTACCGGTTCACTCACCTCAGTTGGCTACGGTCTTTCAGCAATCGGTGGCGGCATCGGCGTTGGTCTGGTCTTCGCGGCCTACATGACCTCCGTGGCTCGCCAGCCTGAATCGCAGAAAACCCTGCAGCCCATGCTCTTCCTGGGCTTCGCCTTGGTTGAAGCTCTAGCAGTTCTCGGCTTTGTTCTTGCGCTCATCAAGTAATTTTTGGCCCCGCCGAAAATTTGACCAAACTATAGAACAGGAAAATCCCCTATGACCTACCTAATGGCTGCAGAAGAGGGTGCTAGCCCTCTGATTCCTAACGTCTGGGAAATCGCCATTACCGCCATCGGGTTCCTGATCCTCCTCTTCATCGTTACCAAGTACGTTGTCCCGGCATTCGAAAAGATTTACCAGGACCGTAAGGAAGCAATCGAGGGTGGTCTCGCCAAGGCCGAAAAGGCTCAGGCAGAGGCAGCAGCAGCACGCGAAGAGTACGGCCAGCAGCTCGAAAGCGCTCGCCTGGAAGCACAGAAAATTCGTGAAGAAGCACGTGCCGAGGGTGAGGCTATCGTAGCTGAAGCCAAGGAGCGCGCTACCGCAGAAGCTGCTCGCATCACCGAGAACGCTCAGAGGACAATCGAAGCAGAACGTGCAGCTGCCGCAGCCTCACTTCGCACCGAAGTTGGCGTGCTGGCAACCTCACTGGCAGGCAAGATTGTGGGCGAATCCCTCAGCGATGATGAGAGGTCTTCACGTGTCGTCGATCGTTTTCTTGCTGACCTTGAAGTTCAGCAGCAGGCAGGTGTGGCCCGCTAATGTCAGCAGTATCGACTGAATCACTGAACAAGGTGGAACAGGTGCTAGCAGCTCATGCTGGCCAGAACCCGACTGACCTCGCAGCAGAACTCTTTGCTATCGTCGATGTCATTGATACCAACGGTGGGTTCCGCCGAGGCCTCACTGACCCCTCCCGTCAGGCGGCCCAGCGAGCAGGCATCGCCCGCTCAGTGCTGGGCGGTAAGATTTCCGATAACGCTCTGGCAATCGTGACTGCGGCAGCAGAAGCCCGCTGGAGCGCCGAACGAGATCTGGCAGATGCACTCGAGAAAACCGCTGTTTCCGCAGTAGCACTGTCTGCTGAGAAACGCGGCGGTATCGACGCTCTGGAGCAGACTGTCAACGAACTGCTGACCTTCATCAACACTGTTGATGCTTCAGCTAAGGCACAGGCTGCTCTGGCCGACACCCGGGCTAGCAAAGAAGCACTCAAGAAGCTGGCCGTTTCTCTCGGTGGCAAGGTGTCCTCCGAAGAAGGCAGGCTTCTGCTCGAACGAGTTGGCACCGTAGCCCGTGGCACCACTGCCGCACGCTTGGCTAACGAGTTCGTTGAAATCATCGTCAAGCGTCAGAACAAGTGGATTGCGCGGGTTGTTACAGCACGACCCTTGACTGCAGAGCAAACTGCTAAACTCCAGAGCTCCCTGAACAAGACCTACGGTAAAGAGCTCAAGCTCGATATCACCGTAGATTCCACACTTTTGGGTGGGCTCAGAGTACAGGTGGGGGACGAGGTCATCGATGGCACTCTATCTACCCGCCTGGCAGATCTCAGCAGAGCATTCGCATAATCGTTGACATCAGTCGAGACCTCGACGGTGATTTAGAAGATACACAGACGATTCGGGCCAGCTCAGAGCATATCGCCCCGGCACGTCATACAAGTTTCGGTGAGCCTGTCAGCACTGGTGGCGGGCCTACCAACAATCTAGGAGAGCAGGGACATAAGATGGCCGATTTGACCATCAACGCCGATGATGTCCGTAACGCGCTGAACGAATTCGCAGCGTCTTACGAACCCGGCAACGCAGAACGCGTAGAGGTGGGTCGAGTTGCATCAGCATCCGACGGCATCGCACGCGTTGAGGGCCTTCCCTCAGTAATGGCTAACGAGCTGCTTCGCTTTGAAGACGGCACCCTTGGCCTGGCACAGAACCTCGACACCCGTGACATTGGTGTCATCGTCCTCGGTGACTTTACCGGCATTGAAGAAGGCCAGGAAGTCCACCGCACCGGCGAGGTTCTCTCGGTACCTGTAGGCGATGCCTACCTGGGCCGTGTAGTTGACCCCCTGGGTAACCCCATCGATGACCTGGGCGAGATCGTACCCGAAGGTCGCCGCGCCCTCGAGCTTCAGGCCCCCGGCGTCACCCAGCGTAAGTCAGTTCACGAACCCCTCCAGACCGGTCTCAAGGCAATTGATGCCATGATCCCGATCGGCCGTGGCCAGCGTCAGCTCATCATTGGTGACCGCCAGACCGGCAAGACTGCAATTGCGGTTGACACCATTCTGAACCAGAAGGACAACTGGGCAAGCGGCGACCCCACCAAGCAGGTTCGTTGCGTTTATGTAGCAATCGGCCAGAAGGCCTCCACCATTGCAGCTGTCCGTGAAACCCTCAAGCAGAAGGGCGCACTGGAGTACACCACCATCGTTGCTTCACCTGCATCTGATGCTGCGGGCTTCAAGTATCTTGCACCCTACACCGGTTCGGCTATCGGCCAGCACTGGATGTACGGTGGCAAGCACGTCCTCATCATTTTTGATGACCTCTCAAAGCAGGCAGAAGCCTACCGTGCAGTGTCACTGCTTCTGCGCCGTCCTCCGGGCCGCGAAGCCTACCCCGGTGACGTCTTCTACCTCCACTCCCGCCTGCTTGAGCGCTGTGCAAAGCTCTCAGACGAGCTGGGTGCAGGCTCAATGACCGGTTTCCCGATTATTGAGACCAAGGCAAACGACGTTTCAGCCTTCATCCCCACCAACGTCATCTCCATCACCGACGGCCAGATCTTCCTGCAGTCAGACCTCTTCAACGCTAACCAGCGCCCCGCAGTTGATGTAGGTATCTCTGTTTCTCGCGTCGGTGGTGCAGCTCAGACCAAGGCAATGAAGAAGGTCTCCGGTACCCTCAAGCTTGATCTGGCTCAGTACCGCGCAATGGAAGCATTTGCCATGTTCGCCTCGGACCTTGACGATGCTTCTAAGGCTCAGCTGACCCGCGGTGCTCGCCTGACCGAGCTTCTGCGCCAGCCCCAGTACACTCCCTACGCTGTTGAGGACCAGGTTGTTTCAATCTGGGCCGGCACCAACGGTCACCTGGATGATCTGGAAGTTTCAGACGTCCTACGTTTTGAGGCAGAGTTCCTGGACCACCTACGCCGCTCAACCTCGGTACTGCAGAACATTGCATCATCGGGCAAGCTGGAAGAGGACACCGTAGCAGCACTTGAGGCCGCTATCCTTGACTTCAAGAAGGGCTTCCGCTCAGAGGGCACCAGCCACCTGGTTGAGGCCGGCCATGAAGAGCACAAGCCTCTGTCAGACAGCGAAGTATCACAGGAAACTATCGGTTAGCGATTTTCCTAGTTCCGTGATTGGCCCCTCACCTTTTGGGGGAGGGGCCCTCACCACTAGGAGTGAAAGGAATCTCTATGGGAGCCCAGATTAGGGTTTACCGCCAAAAGATTACTTCAACATCGTCTATGAAGAAGATCTTCAAGGCGATGGAGATGATCGCAACCTCACGCATTAACAAGGCACGTCGTAGCGCAGAGGCTGCAAGCCCCTACGCAAATGCGCTGACTAAGGCAGTAACTGCTATTGCGACCCAGCACCCCATTGAGCATCCCCTGCTCAATCCCAGCTCTAAGCATAGGGTTGGTCGCTCTGCAGTTCTGGTTCTAACCAGTGATCGTGGCCTTGCGGGTTCATACTCCTCATCCGTCCTCAAGAAAACCGAGGGTCTTATTGAGAAGCTCCGCGGTGAGGGACGCGATGTCAAGCTCTACCTGATCGGTCGCAAGGCAAAGTCCTACTTTGACTTCCGCGAACGTGATTACGAACAGGCATGGGAGGGTAACACCGATAACCCCAACATCGAGATGGCAATTGCCGCTCGTGACGCTGTACTGGCCGCCTACGAAAACGGCGAAGTCGATGATCTCCACATCGTCTATACAGAGTTCGTTTCCATGGTGACTCAGGAGACTCGCGTCTTGCGCCTGCTCCCCATTGAGGTGGCAGCTGCACGGGCACTCGGTGAGGACATCATCCCCGGTGAACGTCTTGAAGATGACCAGTTCCAGCAGAACTCGGTCTTCGAATTTGAGCCCAACCCCCAGGAAGTGCTTGATGAACTGCTCCCGCGCTATGTTGCCTCCCGCATCTATGCGTGCCTGCTTGAAGCCGCCGCCTCCGAACTCGCATCTCGCCAGCGCGCGATGAAGTCCGCAGGCGATAACGCTGATGAGCTCATCAAGAAGTACACCCGCCTGATGAACAATGCTCGCCAGGCTGAAATTACTCAGGAGCTCAGCGAAATTGTTGGCGGCGCCGACGCACTCGCCTCATAAACCCACCACAAACTTTTCCACTCTCTACATAGGTAAGTGAGAACAATGACTGCCACTCTGAACGAATCGGCTACCGCGCCGGCTCAGGGCGCAACCGGTCGTATTGCTCGCGTTATCGGCCCTGTCGTCGACGTTGAGTTCCCTGCCGGCCAGGTACCCGAAATTTACAATGCGCTGACCGCTGAGCTCACCCTCAACGGCACCACCCGCAAGATCACCTTTGAGACCGCTCAGCACCTGGGCGACTCATTGGTACGCGCCATCTCCCTGCAGCAGACCGACGGCCTGGTCCGTGGTCAGGCTGTTGTTGATACAGGTGCCCCCATCTCCGTCCCCGTTGGCGACGGCGTCAAGGGCCACATCTTCAACGTCCTGGGTGATGCTCTGGATGTCTCCAACGATGAAATCAAGGCCGATACCTACTGGCCTATCCACCGTGCAGCTCCCGGCTTCGCCGACCTTGAAGGTTCAACCGAGATGCTGGAAACCGGCATCAAGTCAATTGACCTTCTAACCCCCTACATTCGCGGTGGCAAGATTGGCCTCTTCGGCGGTGCAGGCGTTGGTAAGACCGTTCTGATTCAGGAAATGATTACCCGCGTTGCTCGTAACTTCGGTGGTACCTCCGTATTCACCGGTGTGGGCGAGCGTACCCGTGAGGGTAACGACCTCTGGGTTGAAATGGAAGAGGCAGGCGTTCTTAAGGACACCGCCCTTGTATTCGGCCAGATGGACGAACCGCCGGGAACCCGTCTGCGTGTTGCGCTGACCGGCCTGACCATGGCGGAGTACTTCCGCGATGTCCAGAACCAGGACGTGCTGCTCTTCATCGACAACATCTTCCGCTTTACTCAGGCTGGTTCTGAGGTTTCAACCCTGCTTGGCCGTATGCCTTCAGCTGTGGGCTACCAGCCCAACCTGGCCGACGAAATGGGTCTGCTCCAGGAGCGTATTACCTCAACCCGTGGTCACTCCATCACCTCCATGCAGGCAATTTACGTTCCTGCGGATGACTACACCGACCCGGCGCCTGCAACCACCTTCGCACACCTCGACGCAACCACCGAGCTGTCTCGTGAAATTGCTTCTCGTGGTCTGTACCCCGCGATTGATCCGCTGTCCTCCACATCCCGAATCCTGGATCCCCAGTACATCGGTCAGGAGCACTACGACACCGCGATTCAGGTCAAGGCGATTCTGCAGGAAAACAAGGAACTTCAGGACATCATCGCCATCCTTGGTGTCGATGAACTCTCTGAGGAACAGAAGATTGTTGTCTCCCGTGCTCGCCGTATCGAGCAGTTCCTGTCGCAGAACACCTACACCGCTAAGCAATTCACCGGCGTTGAAGGCTCAACCGTGCCCCTGAAGGACACCATTGAGTCATTCCAGATGATTTGCCGTGGCGATGTTGACCATATCCCCGAGCAGGCCTTCTACAACATCGGTGGCATGGACGATGTCATGCGTCGTTACGAGGAAATCAAGGCACAGTCTGGAGCCAAGTAATCATGGCACTGAAAGTTGAAGTTGTTTCCCGCGAACACATCGTGTGGGTCGGCGAAGCAAAGTACGTTCGGGCTCGCACCGTGAACGGGGATTTGGGCATTATGCCCGGTCATATCCCGACCATGGCGCTTCTGGCCGACGATGGTGAGCTTCTGATTGAAGACATCACCGGCGAAAAGAAGACAACCCGCCTGAACGAAGGTTTCTTGACCGTGTCAAACGATCGAGTCACCATCGCCGCGAAGCACGCACAGATTTAGTCTGTTCCTGCTCAGCAGATACGGTCGCCTTCCCCATCTGGGGGAGGCGACCGTTTTTGCCTCACACTGTGACTTTGCTACCGGGGGAATAAGAAAAAGGGGGGGCGGCACCCCATGGGTGCCGCCCCCCTTATCTCTAGGTTCTTTAGAAGAGCCGGGAGTCACTATCGTCAACACCGCGCATAGCATCGTAATCTAGGGCTAGACAACGGATGCCACGATCCTCTGCTAGTGTGCGTGCCTGGGGTTTGATACGCTGGGCGGCAAAAACGCCCTGAACGGGAGCCAGGAGGGGATCGCGGTTCAGGAGCTCAAGGTAGCGGGTGAGCTGTTCAACGCCGTCAATATCACCTACACGCTTAAGTTCAACAGCCACCGAGATACCCGAGGCATCTTTGGCCAGAATATCGACCGGGCCGATAGCGGTGGGGTATTCACGGCGAACCAGGCGGTAGCCACTGCCCAAAAGCTCAATCTGTTCAGCCAGTAAACGCTGAAGATCTGCCTCAACACCGTCCTTAATAAGACCGGGATCTATGCCTAAGTCCTGGCTCAGCTCGCCCTGCTTCTCAAAGACACGGATGACCAGTCGGTCATCGGATTTGGCGGCTTGCACGGTCCACAGCTCGCTGACATCGGAGTCAAGATCTTCGCCTGCGGTGGTTCCTTCAAACTCCTCGCGGGGTGCAATATGCAGACGGCAGGGCGGGCTCATCCAGTTGAGCGGTTTGTAGGAGCCGCCATCGGAGTGGATAAGTACCGAGCCGTCATTCTTAATCATGAGCAGACGGGTCGCACGGGGTAGGTGGGCCTTCAGACGGCCCACATAATCAACAGAACAATCAGCTATAACTAAACGCACCGTACCACTCTAACAGCTGAGCAAGAAGCAGTTGGGGCTTAGCTCAAGGACGTGACAGAATAAACCCATGCCTCGTAGATCCCCATCCAAGAAACGTCGCCCTCATTCTAATTCCGGCTCTGCCCCTAGCAAATGGCAAAAGCAGAGCAAGCCTGGGCGCGATATTTCTCGTCTACTAGACCCATCACCGCGAGTGGAACGGGCAGGTGATGGTGACTGGTTCGTGCAGTATATTCCCCCCATGAATGCTCAGAAAACCTACACCTGCCCTGAATGTATGACCTCGATTAGGCCGGGTGTAGCGCACCTGGTGGTGTGGCAGGAAGATCACATGTTCGGTTCTCAACGCGCTATCGAGGAACGCCGGCACTGGCACCAGCATTGCTGGCAGACCCGCCGCTTCTGGTAGCAAAGAGCTTTGTACATAGAGCGGGCCGGGGTAGGTAATGATTACCTACCCCGGCCCCTTAAACCTCATCGATCAGGTATTTATAGACGATCTTGTCGAGGCACAAGGACCTCATTGACCAGGATCAAGATAGAGGCGGCAACTGGGATAGCAATTATTGCTCCCAGTACGCCCCAAATCGAACCGCCCGCAACTACCGCAATAATAGCAACAGCGCCGGGCACAGCCACCGCTTTTTTCATGATGCGCGGCGAAATGAAGTAGGCTTCGATCTGGAGATAAATCAGGTAGGGGACCAAGAAGAAGAGGGCAGTCTGCCAGCTATCGGTCAGTGAAATCAGCGACACTAGGACCGCTGCGCTGACCCCACCGATTAGGGGGATAAAGGCCAAAACCAGAACTAAGAGCATCAGGAGCTGGGCAAAGGGAACACCGACAATCAGCATAATAAGGGCAGCCACCGTTGCGTTACAGATAGCTACTAGAGCCTGGCCCATAACATAGTGGCCCACGGAGTCAGAAATCTTTTCGGTCAAGTATCCAACGCGTTCTCGACGTGAGGCAGGAGCCAGACGAATAAACCAGGCCTTGATGGTTGGCAGCGAAGCTAAGACGTAGATAGAGAGGAAGAGAACGATAATAATGCCTGTGGTGGTCTCCGCTAGGGTGGATCCCGCGTTGAGCAGAGAGTTCATAAAGTTGCTGACCACCGAGGTATCGGAGGTTAGCTGGGTAAAAACCTTTTCAACTTCTCCGTCAACTGCTGAGCGGATCTGAAACTTTTCATCCAGAGAAGTAAACAAATCTGAATTGAGAAAGGCTTCAAGCTGGTTGGGGAAACCCGTGATAAAGGAGACGGCCTGGCGAGCTACCATGGGGATGATCCAGAAGGTCAGGGCACCCACTATAGAGGCAAAGGCCAGGAACACTACACCTACACCTGCCCCTCTGGGCAGACCCCTCTGCTCAAGTTTGCGGACGGCAGGGTCAAGGCCTAGCCCAATAAAAACAGCACCGGTGATCCAGCCTGCTAGGGCACCTACATTCAAGACAAAGTAGATGCAGATAAGAGCTAGAGTAATTCCAACTGCCAGCATGAAACCGAAGTAGATGGGGTTGGTGAGATGGCGGCCGTGCTCGGGGACCTGCGATTGCTTAGAAGGCAAATATGAGACCTGCTGATCGGGTTCCTTGACTGTGTTGGCTGTCTCGGTAGGCTCAGCCGGTAGCTGCAGCCTATGCCGGGGCCGAGCGCCGGGTATGGCCGGTAGCGCTGGCATCGTGAACTTGGAGCTACTACTGTTTTGAGCATCGTCACCCGATGCGGCTTGAGCAGGTTCTGAGCTTCTGGCACGAGAAGCTCGGGAGGACAAAAATGGTAGTGGCATATTCCTGGCCTGGTCATCAAAAAGGGATAGTTGTCTACTACCTTATCGTGATTTCTGCCCTGGGCTAGAAAGTAGAGGCTCTCTTGGCGGCGGTGGCCTGTTTTTGACAGCATAGACTGGAGAGAAAAGAACCTGCTACTCCCTAAGGAGAAAACCATGACCGCATCATCGGGTTTCCAGCCTGAGAACCTACCGGCTTCGGTGCGCAATGCTCCGGATCTAAGTGTTACTGCTCAGGCTAGCGCTCAGCCGGGGGAGCAAACGGCCCAGGCAAGTGAGCCCAGTTGGCGTTTTGACGTCACCGATGTAGCCCAGTTCCAGCAGCTGGTTCAGGAGTCCAACCGGGGTGCCGTTATTTTTGCCCTGTGGGCACCCCATTCCCCTGCTTCTGTGCAAATGCTCGAGCAGGTTGAGGCACTGGTCAACTCCGCCGGAGGGAACCTGCTCCTGGCGGCAGTGGATATTACCAAGACTCCCGAGATTGGTCAGGCCTTCCAGATTCAGGGTGTACCAGCCGCTGTTGCGGTACTAGCTGGCCGTCCCGCCCCGCTCTTTAATGGGCCTGTTGAACCCCAGGCTCTGACCGAGGTGCTGGGGCAGGTAGTCCAGCTAGCAACCCAGCAGGGTCTGGCCGGTGGCTTTGAGCCGGTTCTCAGCGAACAGGAAAAGCCCCTGCCGCCCCTGCACCAAAAAGCCCTGGACGCTCTTGACTGCGGGGATTACGCTGGTGCTGAAGCCGCCTACACCCAGGCATTGAATGAGAACCCAGGCGATACCGATGCGAAAATTGGCTTGGCCCAGGTTCACCTACTCCACCGAGTTTCATCTCTGACTCTGGCCGATGAACGAGCCAGAGCCGCCGCAGATGCCACTGATATTCAGGCTCAGCTCAATGTGGCTGACCTAGATATTGCTGGTGGCCATATTGAGGATGCATTCAAGCGCCTAATCACTCTTTTTAAAGCAGTTGGCCCTGATGACAAAACACGGGTACGGGAACGCCTGCTAGAGCTCTTTGAGGTAGTCGGTTCAGCTGATCCCAGGGTCAAGAAAGCACGGGCGGCACTGATGATGGCTATGTTCTAGTCAGGAGCATATCTTTATGAGGGGCCTCCTGGGAATTCTCAGCGCTAGAGCTTAGATCTTTCCCAGGAGGCCTCGTCATACAATGGATATCAGCCTGCTGGGGGAGCTCAGAGGTAGCTAGGTCACCTACCATAGTTATATGGAACACGATGAGAAGACCTGGCCGCACCAGGCAAACCCCCAAGAAGTCACGCCCCTTCACCCGGCGGCACCCAGTGATCAGGTTTCCCCGGCAACTCCGGTGGAAGCTGAGATTGCTCCCGAGAGCCTAGATACACCCGCCCTACAACTGCTTAACCTGGTCAAGGTTTTTGACCAGCACCCTGCCGTTAACGGTATTAACCTAACCATTCCTCGCGGGTCCTTCTACGGTCTGGTAGGGCGTAACGGTGCCGGTAAAACAACAAGCCTGTCAATGGCCACAGGCATGCTTAAACCCACCGACGGTCAGGTGCTGGTGGGCGGTACAGATATGTGGGCTAGTCCGCTGGAGGCTAAGCGTAAGGTGGGGGTTCTGCCCGATGGCGTGCGCCTCTTTGATAAGCTCACCGGAGAGCAACTGCTTACCTATGCGGGTCGCCTGCACGGGCTTGACAAAGTGACGGTTGCTGAACGAACCCGCGATTTGCTCCTAGCCCTTGACCTGGTTAATGCCGCCGGGAAGCAGGTTGCTGATTACTCCGCCGGTATGACCAAAAAAATTGCCCTGGCCTGTGCAATGATTCATGCGCCCTCCTTGCTGGTGCTTGATGAACCTTTTGAAGCGGTTGACCCTGTCTCCGCCTCCAACATTCAAGATATCTTGAAGGGGTATGTTGCCGGTGGGGGCACCGTCATTATTTCCTCTCACGTCATGGACTTGGTTCAGAGACTGTGCGACCATGTGGCGGTTATGAATGAGGGGCGAATCCTGGCTTCGGGTACCGTGGAGCAGGTCCGGGCCGGTATGAGCCTGGAAGACCGATTTGTTTCACTGGTCGGCGGTCGAATGGTGAGGGAGGGCCTGTCATGGTTGCAGTCCTCGTCCGACTAAAGCTTGCGCACTTTATCGCATATTTTACCAGGGGTAACGCCTGGGCTATCGTGGGGTTCTCTTTTGCCATGCTCTATGGGCTGGGCCTAGTGGTCTGCCTAGGAGCGGGCGGGTTCTTTATTGATAATGCCAGCGGTGCTCAGGTTTTTCTGGCGCTGGTAGGCGGAATTCTGACCCTAGCCTGGTTCCTTGTTCCCCTCTTTGCCTCCGCTGCCGATGCCACCTTGGATCCTGAGCGGCTGGCACCATACCCCATTCGGGTTAAGGACCTGATGCTGGGCCAGGCTATCGGGGCTCTCGTGGGTGCCCCCGGAATCCTGACTCTCCTCATCGCTCTGGCGAGCGCTACCTCGCTGTTCTTCTCGATTCCGGGTCTCTTGACCTACCCGGTAGCCGCTATCCTGGGTCTTGCACTGGCGATTGCCGGTTCCCGGGTCGTGACGCTTGCTTCTATCCCTTTGCGGGCTCGTAGGGGTATCAGTAACCTGCTGACGATTGCGTCCTTTATGGTGGTGATGCTCATGGGGCCTATCATCGTGGGTGCTGCCGGTGGGATAGCGCAGGTGGCAGACCGCCTCCCCGAATACATCGAGGTGCTACAGTGGTTGCCTTTGCTGACTCCCTGGCTCATTCCGGTTCATGTTGCCTCCGGTAGCTACGGGCTGGCTGGAGCCCTGTTGGCTCTTAGCCTTCTCTACCTGGCTATCATCTGGTGGTTCTGGTACCTGCTGACTGCCCGCACCATGGCTAACGTTGGGGAAGTCACCGGGCGTAAGGAAGCCCGCAACCTGGGCACCGGACACCTGGGCATTCTTGACCGCTTCCCGGCGACCGTTCGGGGCACAATTGCTGCCCGCATTGTGCAGATGATGTTCAAAGACCCCCGGTGCACCGTCAATGTTATGAGCCTACCGCTTTTTTACCTGATCTTTACTTTCATGGGTAATTTGAGTGTTACAACGGATACGGGGGAGGACGTTTCAACACCCATTATGGGAGTCTTTTTCTGTAGCGCCTTCATCCCTGCTTTCGCTGGTTACATATATGCCTATCTGGTGTCCTATGAAAGCACCGCTTTCTCCTTACACACCACCACGGCTGTGCGCGGCATTGATGACCGGCTGGGGCGGGCCTACGCCATGATACTGATTTACGCACCGATGATTCTGATGGGCACCCTGCTCTTTGGCCTGATTGCAGGAGCGGGCGCTTATACGGTACCCATGCTGGTGACCGCCTACTCGGTTTTCTTCTTGGGCATGGGACTCGCGTCCTATGCTGATACGGTGTTTTCCCTACCTGTGCCGCCACCGGGCTCAAGCCCCTGGAAAACGGCCAAGCAACCCGACGGCATGGCCAAAGCATTTGTGCGCGGTCTCACCATGATGATTCCCATGTTCCTTGCTGCCCCCGGCCTGGCCGGTATGGCGGCCTCAGCAATCAACGGCAATATGCTCTGGGCTTGGCTGGGCGCTGGTGTCATGCTGGTGATGGCAGTGGGCGGTTTCACTCTGGGAATCCGCCTGGGCTCCCAGCGCTTTGAGCGCCACAGCGCAGATATGCTCTACCGGGTTACCCAGTTCAGCTAGCCTATTGTGCTCGCCGGAGAACCTGCCTGGCTTGGTAGACTAACTAGAGATAGCCCGCCTGGGCCACTACGAAAGGACGCACCCGTGTCATCTATTCCCGGAATTGAAGATCCCTTCCCCGAAACCGCCCACTCAGGCGGTACTGCGCTCCTTGAGCGTGAGGAAGTTCAGAACGTAGAACCCGGTGACCACGAGCGCTTTGCCCACTACGTGCGCAAGGAAAAGATTATGGAGTCTGCCCTCACCGGAAACCCTGTCCGTGCTCTCTGCGGCAAGAAGTGGACTCCTGGCCGAGACCCCGAGAAGTTCCCGGTCTGTCCCGAATGCAAAGAGATCTACGAGGGCCTGGCCCCTGGCGGGGACGACCAGTAATCAAGCCATTCGCGTTCGCCCGTTCTGTCGCGTGAGACCAGCACCCTACCCCGAATACAGAACAGGGGGAGAGGTCGCTCTCACAGGTGCAGGTGCTCGTTGATAGCCCCATTCCTCACCGAATGGGGCTAAACTTTTGTGGTGCCCACCGTGGCTCATATCTGTTGTGAGGGAAGGGAAAATACATGGACGATAGCCAGCCAACACTCTTTGGAGAAGGCAGCAGCGCCCTACCCCCAGCCTACCCGGACCGCGCCGCCTGGGGCACTGCTCCCAAGCTCCGCGCCTGGCAGGCCGAAGCTATGACCAAGTACTTCACCCAGAATCCCCGCGACTTCATGGCTGTGGCTACTCCCGGTGCAGGTAAGACCACCTTTGCCCTGACCGTTGCCAAAGAACTTTTCAACCGGGGAACCATCAACCGCATGACCGTGGTCGCGCCTACCGATCACCTTAAACGCCAGTGGGCCGATGCCGCCGCCCGTGTAGGTATCTCCATTGACCCTAACTTCAAAAATGCAGACGGTAGCGTGGGCAGGGGCTACCAGGGTGTTGCCCTGACCTACGCCCAGGTAGCCAATAAACCTATGCTCCACCGGGCGCGTACCGAAAACGGCCGAACCCTGGTGATTATGGACGAAATCCACCACGCCGGTGATTCTCTCTCGTGGGGCGACGGCCTGCGCGAAGCCTTCGAGCCTGCTACCCGCCGCCTGGCTCTGACCGGTACCCCCTTCCGCTCCGATACCTCACCCATTCCCTTTGTGCAGTACGAAGAGGACGCAGAAGGCATCCGCCGTTCCAAGTCTGACTACTCCTACGGCTACGGCCCCGCCCTCAAAGACCATGTTGTGCGCCCCGTCATCTTTATGGCCTACTCAGGTCAGATGCGCTGGCGCACTAGCGCCGGTGAAGAAATGGCGGCCAACCTGGGGGAGGGCTTCACCAAAGACGTCACCGCCCAGGCCTGGCGCACCGCCCTTAACCCTGAGGGCGAGTGGATTCCCACCGTACTTGCTGCCGCCGATAAGCGCCTGACCGAGGTACGCCGTACCGTACCCGATGCTGGTGGCCTAGTGATTGCTACCGATCACGCCGACGCCCGCGCCTACGCCGCCCAGCTTCAACGTATTACCGGTGAAAAGCCCGCCCTTATTCTTTCCGATGACAAAGAAGCCTCCAACAACATTGAGGAATTTTCCCAGGGGCTTGCTCGCTGGATGGTTGCTGTGCGCATGGTCTCCGAAGGCGTGGACGTTCCCCGCCTGGCGGTGGGTGTTTACGCAACTTCCACCTCAACGCCTCTCTTCTTTGCTCAGGCTATTGGGCGTTTTGTGCGCTCGCGAAAGCGCGGGGAAACTGCTTCTGTCTTCCTGCCGTCTGTTCCTCAGCTCATGATGCTGGCTAACGAGATGGAAACCGAGCGCGACCATGCCCTGGACCGCAAGAACGCTCAGCAGGAAAACCTTGACCCGCTCAATCAGGGGCTGGACGATCACCTGATTGAAGAAGCTAACCGTGAAGAAGGGGCCAGCGAGCATTTGACCCGTGGCAAGTTCGAAGCTATCGGTTCCCAGGCCTCCTTCCACGGTGTCCTTTTTGATGGTGCCGAGTTCGCCTCGGGCGGTCTTGAAGTGGGTTCAGATGAGGAACAGGATTTTTTGGGGATCCCCGGCCTGCTGGATGCTGAGCAGGTAGGTACCCTGCTGAGGGCACGGCAGAAAGACCACGCCTCGCGCCGCCCGGCGACGGCCGTGCCGCAGGTGGTGGATCACCGCCAGCTCAAAGAGCTCCGCAGCAAGCTGGCTAAGAACGTTGCCGCCTGGGCTGCTCGGACAGGTAAGCCGCACGGGTCTATCCACAACGAGCTCCGTCGTATCTGCGGAGGCCCTGCTGTTGCCCAAGCCTCAGCCGAGCAGCTCCAAGCGCGCCTGGATAAGCTCCAGGACTGGTTCGTGGGCAGGCACTAGAATCCCGTGCGGGGCCATACGAACCGTAGTTATGGTTACTGGTTACAAGGAGGGAGGGGCTTGACCATAATCAGGCAGGGCGTGTCATCTCCCCAGATACCCGTTTCTTCCAGGGGGATAAAACCTTGAGCCAGGTAAAAGAGCCTGGTTCTTTGGTAAAAAGGGTCAGGGTGAGATTCCCCCAGAGTTTTAACCTGTAAAGGAGAACACCTTGACTTGCTTCCCCACAGTCTGACGCGGTTTTTTTAGGTTTGGAGTCCGCTCTGAGGTCCGCTTGGGGTCCGTCCCGCTGGATACTAGTGGAGAAAACCGCATAATAGCAGGGAAAACAGCGAGTGGCGGTTGGGGGAATTTAGTCCAGTTTCGCCCGGTTTTGGGGTGGGGAGAAAACATTTACACCCCGGCTAAAAAGAGCAATGCCCCCCAGAGAGCGTGTGCTCTGGGGTGGCTGGCAGGTGTTAGTGTCCTTGGAGTTGGTCGGCTCGTCCCATCAGATAGGCCACGGTCATCAGATCCCGTAGTCCCCATTTGGATACTTCGAGGAAGTCTAGGGCATCGCTGCCTTCAGGGCCGAGGGTGTGTTGACTCAAGCGGATGCGGGCGATCTCGTCTAGGTGGGCTTGCAGGGTAGGGGTGTTGGTTTCGATGATGCCGCCGATCAGGTTCATGAGTCCCTTACCCTACCCGTTGTAGCCTCCTAGCGCGTCGATGAGGCTGCGGCTGACTTTGGCTTCGTACTCGTTAATTATGGTTACCCTTTCGTTGCTTGCGGGGCTTGCGTCCCCGTGGTTTTGCTTGTGTAACCATTTACGCTCTGACTTTTACATTTATCCACTCGTTTCCCCTTGAAAACACGGGGAAAACTAGCGGTGTGTATCTCTAACCCAGTGCGCCGAACAGGCCCTTGTTTAGGGATGTGGGTAGGCTTTAGTTGTTCATGGCCCAGGCGATTGCGCTGCCGTTGTTCGGGAAGTACTCATCCGAGGCGGCGAGTAGTTTGAGGGCGCATTCGCTCACCGGGCGGGCCTCCTTGCTCCATGGCATGTTCCAGGTGTAACCGTTAAGGCTTGAACTTCCACACTTATGCAGTCGTTTCGCCTTGTAAATGGTGGGGAAAGTAGCGCTTTACATCTCTAGTTTGGAGTCGTGAAACGCTACCCCCTTTTCACTCTACCCACCCGCTAGCTCTTAATCGGTGGTGTGTTCGAGGATTGTGTAGCGCTCTTGTCCTGGCACGAGACCCAACGTGGAACCGTTGTCCCAAATGATGTGGAGTGTGCCCGGTCATCAGTGAACGCCCCTTGACCCGTGTGCCCAGGCTCGAGTGTGGTGTACGGCTCGCTAGTTTCATCTAGACGGACCCTGCGCCCAACCAAACCACCTGGACCACCACCATCGTTTTGCTCTGCTCTAACTTTCATTTCCATTGCCTCCTTACTTGCGTCACCCTTTGGGATTTATCTATATAATCCCTCAAGACCACAGGTTTAGCCACCCGGGCCGCGCGTATGAAGGGGGTCCCGTTTTGTTACCCCCTTTGGATGGGTTGGGGGGTCCATTTCGTTACCCCACCTGTGGGGTGGCGTTCTACCACCTCACCGATTGCAAAGGGCGAAGGGGGCGGTGTTTCGTCTACCCCCTTTGAGGTTTGGGGCGTGCTTGGTGTTTCCTGTGTAGGATGGTGGCGCCGAAATCGGGTGTTGCTTCCATTTCCTCCTGAATTTCAAAGTAAAATAGGTGTAGTTTTTGTTTGCGGCACGGGCACCTGTGGCGCATAGAAAGTGCGTACTGCCTACCGACTGAGGACGGCAGATGAAACCGTTCTAGTTGTAGGAGGCTTGTATGGCTCGTGAGAAGAACACGGACCTGTTCGTATCCAAACTCCTTAGTGATGCGGATATCAACCACTCAGCGGAAGTCAGTGGCATCAAAGATGTCGACAAGGCGTTAAAGACCGCCTCGAAACGAGGTACCGGCAAGATTGGTAGTCCTGAATTCCTCGCCCTTCAAGGCGACTTCTTGTTGGTCATAGAAGACAAACGCGATACTGACCATCACATCAGTCAAGGGCCTGATGGCCAGCTCTTAATGGACACAAAATCTTTAACTGACTACGCAGTAAACGGTGCTGTCCATTACGCCCAGCACATCGCAAAGAACAGTAGCTTTAAGAAAATCTTCGCCATCGGCGTGTCTGGAGATTCCAAACACCACATCATCCAACCTGCTTTCTGCGACGGCAACCAAGTCAAGCTTCTCGAGCCAATCGAAACTTTCATCAACTTCAACACCGACAACATTGAGGCCTACTACCAAGAACAAGTCAACGGCATTCGCCCTGATGAGGAACTTGAACTTGAAGAAATCATCAAGTTGGCCTCTGAGCTACACGAGGCTCTACGCGATTACGCACAACTGGGTGAAACAGAAAAGCCGCTCGTAGTTTCAGCCCTGCTAATCGCTTTACAAGACTCCAGTTTCAAACTCGAGCATCTGCGAGGCGACACAACTCAAACAGATGGCGAGCTGGTATGGAACGCGGTCCAGACACATCTCAAACGTATCAGGGTCAAGCCAGAGGTCAAGAAAGCAATGATTCTTGACCAGTTCACCATTATCAAAAACCGTCAATCCTTGAACCGTGTGCGTGACGACCTGGGGATGACGCCCCTGAAGCATTTTGGACAGTTCCTAGAACAAAAAATCCTCCACGCGCTGCGCGCTAACGTCAAAGAGGACATTCTGGGTCGTTTCTACTCCGAGTTCATGAGCTTCTCAGGTGGTGACGGCCAATCGCTAGGTGTTGTGCTAACCCCATCCCACATCTGCGAACTCTTCTGTGACCTCGTGAATCTAAAACCAACGGACACAGTTTTTGACCCCTGTACTGGGACCTCGTCATTCTTGATCGCAGCCATGCATCGCATGCTCAAAGAAGCCAAAGACGATACTGAACGAGCGATAATCAAGGAAGAACAGCTTCACGGCATCGAGCTGCGTGAAGACATGTTCACGGTAGCTACGACGAACATGATTTTGCGCGGAGACGGGCGCTCCAACCTCGAATGCGACGATTTCTTCTCGCGTACCTCGGAAGAAATTCAGGCCGGCATAGCGCCAAGCGTTGGATTCATGAACCCGCCCTACAGCCAAGGCAAATCAGACGCCACCTCGAATCTGCGGGAAATTTCGTTCATTGAACACCTCTTGGACTCGATGGCACCAGGCGGGCGCGTAGCAGTGATCGTCCCGCAATCAACCATGATTGGTAAGAGCAAGGAAGACAAGACCTCCAAGAAACGAATCCTCGCCAAACACACCTTAACCTCGGTCATCACCCTCAACAAGAACACCTTCTACCGGGTGGGCACAAACCCCTGCATCGCTGTATTCCGTGCTCACACACCCCACCAACCGCACGCTAAAGCCAAATTCTTCAACTTCGAAGATGACGGTTTTATCGTGCGAAAGCACATTGGTCTGGTGGAAACTGAATCAGCAAAGGATAAAAAGCAGCGACTCCTGGACTGCTACAACGGCAGACAGGAAGCCGCCAGCAAGTTCATGGTTGAAACCACTGTTCTCCCTGAGGACGAATGGCTGCACTCCTTTTACTACTTCAACGATGAAATTCCCACCGAAGCAGATTTTCAACAAACGATCGCTGACTATCTAACCTTCGAATTCGACATGCTCACTCACGGGCGAGGCTACCTTTTTGAACCAACGTCCGAGCCTGCAGAGGAGGTTGTGCCATGCTGAGCCTCAGCGACCGCGAATGGAAAGAATTCTCTTACACTGAAATTTTCCCAAATATTGGACGCGGAAAACGTCTAAAGAAAGATGACCACATTCAAGGTAAGACACCGTATGTTTCAGCGACGGCACAGGGGAACGGTGTAGATGGTTTTGTGGGCAATAAAGAATCAGTGCGACGTTACTCTAATTGTTTAACTGTTGCGAACAGTGGTTCTGTAGGCTCAGCCTTTTTTCATCCATATGATTTTGTGGCGAGCGATCATGTAACTTCCCTAAAGAACCCAGAGATTGACAGATTTGCAAACTTTTTTCTCGCCACACTTGTCTCACGTTTAGAAGAAAAGTACAGCTTTAACCGGGAAATAAATGATTCCCGTATTCGCCGCGAGAAAATCCTTCTTCCAGCTACTGCTGTTGGCACTCCCGATTGGGAGTTCATGTCGGCGTTCATGCGCCAACAAGAGCAGCAGGTTTTAGAACGGGTGCTTCCATACTTCCAGAAGCGACTTGCCGACAATTTGCTGATGCTTGGCGCTGTTCCAGATTCTGATTGGGGGGAGGTAGTCCTCAGTGACCTTTTCGAGGTCACCATCGGGAAAAATCTTGATGGCAACAAGATTGACAAAGACTCTGGTACTACACCTTATGTGACTCGCAAGGAGACCTCTAACGGGGTCGATGGGTTCACTGACAACCACGACCTGAAGTTCTTGTGGGAGACAGTCCCTGCCATCACCATCGGCAACGAGACCGCCAAACCATTTGTTCAAACAACCTCGTTCTACACCGGTACCAAAGTTAACATTCTTACCCCTCGCCAAAAAATGAGCCCGGGAGTCCTGAGATTTATCGCCCGCTGCCTAGAGGCAAACAAGGAACGCTATTCCTATTCATACACCGCCAACTCCACTAGGCTCGCAGCCCAGCGCATCATGCTACCCACGAAGGCCGACGGAACCCTAAATACTGTCTTCATGGAGCAGACAATTGCCCGTCTAGAGAACGACACACTGACCTACGCCACCGAACTATTGCAAAACCGCTATAACGATCTTATGTCCACCACAACCCTACGGGGGGGGGAGCTAGAGAATAGGAAATGGTCCAATTTCTCCATATTCGAACTTTTTTCTCTCAAAAAAGGTGCGGTATCCAATCGCTCAGCTCTCTCAACCGATCATTCGCAACGAGGAATCCCCTACCTCGGTGCCACTAACCGCAATAATGCAGTCATCGACTTCGTTTCCCCAAGTTCATTACCGCTTCAAGATGGGAAATGTATAGCCTTCATTTGCGATGGTGAAGGCTCAATGGGGTATTCCGTTTACAAAGAGCACTCGTTCGTCGCTACAATCAACGTAGTTTGTGGTTACTCTTCTTTCTTGAATCGCTACACCGGTCAATTCGTGACTACAATTGCCGATAGAGTGCGAGGGAAATATACCTTCGGTTACAAGCGAAAACTTCCTAGGCTTGCCAAGGAACAACTTACGCTTCCCAGTCTTAATTCTGAAGAACCTGATTGGGATTTCATGGTTCGGTATATGTGCGCGCAGGAAACGTTAACGATTTTACGGATGCTTCGTCCGCACATGCTTAGTGAAGTTTTCCCTGCCTGATATTCGGCGGTTCCGCTGGATTAATCGCGGTTTGTAAGCGTGTATTGGTACAGCCCGAACACGCGGGTTAGACCACCCCAGCGCTCCTTTGCTGGGTGCCATGGTCGCAGTATGGACCCGTTTGGAGGGGGCGAGACGATGGACATGATTATCCCGTTTGATGTTAGAGACAGTAATCGTAAACACCTGGCTGGTGAGGTTGGTGTGGATTCTGGGCGGCCTGCAATCTATTTGAAGTACCCGACGTGTAACTATCGTATCGGCGAATTCCTCCTAGACGAGGATGGTCGGCTGATTATTCCCGATACGGTGGCAGGCAACGTGATTGATGAGCTCATCGAGCAACCTAGACCGCGGCGGCTTCCACACCTCGCAAGAAGCCCTTGAGCGCCTGACCACACACCCCAGCCACCGTGCACCCAGCAGTGGGCCTTCTTTTCCCTTCTGGGTGGAATGTAGATAGACACAGCCACAAACACATACCCGACCCAAAACTGTGCATATGTACACTCCGCCAACACTTTTGGGATCCCTTTAGGGTCCGACGGTCCCCAAAACCCCTAAACGAGACACCACGAAACACAACAGCCCAACCCGCAAAACCGCACCATAACGCGGGAAACTAGACGAAACCAAACGTTATCAACGAGCGCAATATCAGCTTGAGAAAGAGATACTTTGGACATTTGGGCTTGCTCTTCAATTTCTTTTATGAGAGCCCGACCAATGCCCATTCGGTGGAACCCGCGCTCAACTACCATCAAATGGATTTCCCATGAATCAACGGAGTGTTTCTGAATTGCGGCAACACCTACAACCTGCTGATTAATGCGAGCTACCCAGCAGGGTAGATTTTGGGTTGCCTTGATGTATTCTCTGTTACTTTCTGGGCGCCCGAACCATTCTGGGACGGTCCTTAGAAGAGCTAGGACTTCTTTCGGCGCTATAGGCTCTTGACTAACTGTAAACATTGCAAATCCTCGTGTATTGGTAAGTAGAAATAAAAACTAGGCAATATCACAGAGGAAACAGTCATAGCCCCATTGTGCCAGAAAGCGCTAAAACCAAACAAGGACCGGGGCTCTTGTAAAAGAGGCCGGGGCACTGAAATGAATCAGCGCCCCGGCCCCTTACCTGCACCAGCTGAGACTAGAGAACCTGGATAACTGTCACACCGGCATCTTCTAGCTCGGCCACGGTGTCATCAAGCGAATCCTCAGACACAGGGGCCGTGAGATCAAGCAGCACGCGTGTCTCGTAGCCCGCATCAATAGCGTCCATCGCAGTTGCCTTAACACAGAAATCAGTGGCGATGCCTACGACATCAATATCGGTAATCTCCCGCTCGCTCAGCCAAGCATCCAGAGGAGTCTGCTCACCGGCATCTTCAACCGGAGCGCCGGCTTCACGCTCACCGGGCATGACCGTGTACTCGGGAGCCAGAAGGCCCTCAAAGGCTGAGTAGGCAGGGGCATAGGCACCCTTGCGGAAGTAAGCCTCGATGTAGTCGGTATCAAGCTCGGGGTGAAGCTCAGCGCCCTTAGACTCTGCGCGACAGTGCGGGGGCCAAGAATCCTGATAATCTGGGTTATCCGAAAAGTGCGTGCCCGGGTCGATATGCCAGTCCTGAGCTGCCACAATGGCCTGGTAACGGTCGTGGTAGTTTTCTACGAACTCGCTGATCAGAGCCGCAACCTCAGCGCCGCGTTCGGTAGCTAGCGCACCGCCTGGGCAAAAGTCATTCTGGACATCAACAATAATCAAAGCTTTAGACATAGTTTCCTCAGGTGGGCTAAACAGCGGGCACAAACTCGGTGGGGATTACCGGGTCACCGGGGGACAGACGGGTTGCAGTGACGGGCAGCTCGGACAGGGACCGGGCGTGACGTTCAGCGGCACGGCGCACGCCTTCGGCACCGGTAAAGCCGGGCTGAAGCTCACCGTCGACCACAAAATCAACCATAAGCTGGCGGTCGTTGGCATCGGCAGGTGCGCTCACATCGAGGCCTATGACCTCAGCGGTAGCAATACCACGTTTATTTAGGCGGCGCACCGCGCTCTTTTTGCCACCCACAGATGCCTTACCAGAGGATGCCTTAGCGACCGGCTCCATTACGCCCTGGGCGTTCTCGCGCAAAACCACCTTGTAAACCATGGAAGAGGTTGGAACACCTGAGCCGGTCACCAGCTTGGTGCCCACACCGTAGGAATTAACCGGGGCTGCTGCCAGAGAGGCGATAGCGTACTCATCAAGATCGCTGGTCACAGTAATCTTAGTGGAGGTGTTACCGAGGCTATCGAGAAGCTGACGGACGAAAGCGGCCTGGGCAACCAGGTCACCGGAATCCAGGCGAACGGCACCGAGTTCTGGGCCGGCCAGCTCGCAAGCCAGGCGAACAGCGGCTTCAACATCGTAGGTATCTACTAGCAGTGTTGTATCTACCCCGAGCGAAGCAAGCTGGGCTTCAAAAGCCTGGCGCTCGCTGTCATGGAGCAGGGTAAAAGCGTGGGCGCTCGTGCCCACCGTGTGCAGGCCATAGCGGCGGCCAGCCTCTAGGTTAGAGGTGCCGATAAAGCCTGCAATTACCGCAGCCCGTGCGGCAGATACAGCGGCTTGCTCATGAGCCCTGCGTGAACCCATCTCAAGGCAGGGGCGCTTACCGGCGGCTACCGTCATACGGGAGGCCGCAGTTGCAACGGCTGAATCGAAGTTGAGAACCGAGAGAATATAGGTCTCTAAAAGGCAGGCCTCGGCAAAGGAAGCTTCAACCTGGAGCACGGGGGAGTGGGGAAAGAAGATTTCCCCTTCGGCGTACCCACGAATATGACCGCTAAAGCGGAAGTCAGCCAGGTAGTCCAAGGTCTGCTGGTTGATCACCTTGCGGGAGGCAAGGAACTCAAGTTCGTTCTGGTCGAAACGGAAATTTTCAAGACCCTCAAGGAGCCTGCCAGTGCCGGCAAGGACACCGTAGCGGCGGCCACCGGAGAGCCTGCGGGTAAAGACCTCAAAGACGGTCCGCCTATGGGCGGCACCGGAGGCAAGAGCCGCCTGAACCATGGTTAGCTCGTAGTGGTCTGTTAACAATGAAGTTTTCTGAGTCACGGCTACCACTCTAGCCCCTGTGCGGCCTAAAAAGACAGCCCTCTCAGAAGATAAAACTGTGACCTCTAGCTTGCTCTAGCCGGCGCGTGGCAGTTGTGGCTCCTTAGCCGTATGATAGATAAGGTGTATGTGACCTATAAGTCTGCTAAGGGCCCAGTGGCGTAAGCTTGTTCAAGGCGCTACCGACTCAAAGATTTTCACAAGGAGAAGAAGGATATGTTATCGGCTGAAACAGCTATCACCCTGAATACAGCGGTGGATACTTTAGCCGACCTTGAACGTAGCTTAGAGAGCGAAACGAATGACCGACCCCAGCTTCCTTGGACGGTGCTGGTCTGGGATGACCCAGTTAACCTCATGAGCTTTGTCACCTATGTTTTCCGCACTCAGTTTGGCTACAGTACCGAAAAGGCCCAGGAGCTGATGCTCCGTGTACACACCGAAGGTAAGGCCGCAGTCTTTAGTGGTTCCCAAGAAGAAGCCGAACGCCACACAGCAGCCCTGCATACCTGGGGGCTGTGGGCAACGCTAGAACAGGCAGGTCTATAAGATGGCAGAGCCTTTTAGCAGGACACCGCGTGGCCTGACTGCACGCTTTACTCCCGAAGAGGTCCAGGTGCTTACCCGCCTTTTTGAAGATGTAGCGCTTGCCCTGGAACCTGAGGAAGACCCCAACACTGACCCCCTGGCAGCTCTGGTAGGAATTTCGGAAAAAGCTGATGTGCCTGCCGATCCCGCTGTCGCCCGCATGCTGCCTGTCGCCAGTGATGATCCTGAGGTAGCCGATGAGTACCGGCGTTTCACCGATCTCTCCCTCCGACAGGCTAAAATCTCGCACCTAAAACTGGCCGCTATGGATATCCAGGCAGGCACAGTTCACCTGGATACAGAACACGCCAAGGCCTGGGCCGCAGCCCTGAACGACGTTCGCCTGACCCTGGGTTCCAGGCTGGGCATTATCAGCGCAGCAGATGCCGAACGGGTGGGGGAGCAGACCGACTGGGACCGGGTAGAAACAACCGAGGACTATATGGCTCTGCTCTATAACTTTGCAACCTGGCTTCAGGAAAGCCTCATGCAGGCACTCCTGATAGGGCTGGAAGAAGATTGATTTTTACCGGTCCAGAGTGTCTATTTATGACACCAAAAAGTCGTGTTAGAGCGTGATTGTCCACTCAAAAACCGGCAGGTGAGTTCTACACCTTACTGAATTAACCATCGAGTAGCTAATGTCAGGTCTGTCATGAACGATTCAAACCCAAAAATAGTCACCCCCTGGGGCAGCCAGGTGCTGGCAGAGCCAGCCGCCAGCGCCCCCATTGGCGTGTTTGACTCGGGTGTGGGTGGGCTGACGGTTGCCCGTGCCATCATGGACCAGCTACCGCACGAATCGATTATTTATGTGGGTGATACCGCCCACGGCCCCTACGGCCCCCTGAGCATAGCTGAGGTGCGTGCGCACGCCCTGCGGATTATGGACGAGCTGGTAGATTCCGGTGTGAAACTTTTGGTTATTGCCTGCAATACAGCCTCAGCGGCAGTTCTGCGTGATGCCCGCGAACGCTATACCCGCAAGTACGGTATTCAGGTGGTTGAGGTTATCCAGCCTGCCGCCCGCCGTGCGGTGGCCGCAACCCGCAAGCGTAAAATCGGTGTCATCGCCACAGAAGCCACGGTCACCTCACGCGCCTACGAGGACACCTTCTCAGTGATGAGCGACCTGGAGATTTATTCGGTGGCCTGCCCCCGCTTTGTGGAGTTTGTTGAGCGGGGCATTACCTCCGGCCCTGAGCTTCTCCAAACAGCCGAGTCCTACCTTGCCCCCCTCAAAGAAGCCGGGGTTGATACCCTGGTGCTGGGTTGCACCCACTACCCGCTCCTGACCGGCGTTATTTCCTACATCATGGGTGATGATGTAACCCTGGTCTCATCATCGGAGGAATCCGCTAAAGATGTTTACAAGGCGCTACTGAGAGCCGGCCTTGAACGCCCCGCTGATCTACCGGCAAGCCACGAATTCTTGGCAACCGGTCACAGCGAAACATTTGAGCACCTCGCCCGCCGATTCTTGGGCCCCGAGGTCGCTCGCGTCCGTCACACCAACTCGGTAGCAGAGCAGTTTCCCACAGGCTCGCTTGCCCTTATCCCACCGGAGTTGATTAAGCCACGAGTCACCATCGAGGCAGACCGCTCCACCCCCAAACGCTAAGGAAGAAGACACCATGCGACTCACAGTGATCGGTTGTGCCGGTTCCTTTCCAGGGCCGAATGCGGCAGCTAGCTGCTACATGGTTTCGACTATCGATGATCTAGGTAAGACCTGGCGGATTATCATCGATATGGGCAATGGTGCCCTGGGGACTCTTCAGACCCACATGAACCTTGAAGACATAGATGCGATTCTGATTTCGCACCTGCACCCCGATCACTGCATTGACCTGTCGGGCCTGCACGTTGCCGTCAAATGGAACCCCAACGGCTGGGGCAGAGGCCCTATTCCCCTCTACGGCCCCAGCGATATTCACCAGTACCTGGTCAATACCCACGGGCTACCACTAGAACCGGGGATGCACACCGAGTTTGAGTTCAACGAGTGGAGCAACCACGCTGAGGTAAAAATTGGGCCATTCACCGTCACCCCCTATGCGGTCGTGCACCCCGTTAAAGAACCCTATGCGCTCCGTATCGTCTGTGAGACAGGTGAAGGGAAAACGATTCTGACCTACTCCGGTGACACCGATTCCTGTGACGGCTTAATTGAGGCAGCCCGCGATGCTGACCTTTTCCTCTGCGAAGCGGCCTACCAGGAGGGGCGTGACGACGCCTTGCGCGGTATTCACCTGACGGGCCGCAGGGCAGGGCTGGCTGCCCAAGAAGCCGGTGTGCGTAACCTGCTCCTAACCCACCTACCCATCTGGAACGACCCCGCTGTCGCCTTTGCAGAAGCCAGTGAGGTCTTCTCTGGTCCTATTTCGGTGGCCGAGGCTTCAGCTACCTACCGGGTTAACCCCCGCCGGGCACCGGAAGACTACGAGTCCGACCCCCAGACCACTACCCTCCAAGTGATTGAGCGCTACGTTGCCGGGCAAGGTATGCGTGCGCAAAGCTGGCAGGGACACGGCTAAAAAGTTTGCCCACGATTTCTACGGGTTCAAGCGAAGAAGATAGGCTGAAAGCATGACAGATACTATGGAATCCTCACCCGTCCGTGGCGACGGACGCACCCCCGATGAACTCCGACCCATCACCGTGACCCGGGGCTGGGCTAAGAACGCAGAAGGCTCAGCTCTCATCGAGTTCGGTAATACCCGGGTGCTCTGCACCGCCTCGCTCACCGAGGGCGTTCCCCGTTGGCTCAAAGGCCAGGGAACTGGTTGGGTCACCGCCGAATATGCCATGCTCCCGCGTGCCACCAATACCCGTAACTCCCGTGAGTCCGTTAAAGGCAAGATTGGTGGCCGTACCCACGAGATTTCCCGTCTGATCGGTCGCTCTCTGCGCGCCGTGATAGATACCGAGGCTCTGGGCGAGAACACTATTGTTCTGGACTGTGATGTTCTTCAGGCTGACGGTGGCACCCGAACTGCCGCCATCACCGGTGCCTATATTGCTCTGGCCGATGCCATTACCTGGGCCCAGAAAGAGGGTGTTATCCCCGCTAAGGCTCGCCCTCTGACCGGGTCTGTATCGGCAATTTCTGTGGGCATCATTGACGGTGTCCCCATGCTGGACCTTCCCTACGAAGAGGACGTCCGCGCCGAAACAGATATGAACGTCGTGGTGACCGGTGAGGGTAAGTTCGTGGAGGTTCAGGGTACAGCCGAGGGCGCTCCCTTTGACCGCGATGAACTCAATGATCTGCTGGATCTTGCCTTGCACGGTACAGCCCAGCTAGCCCTGATCCAGCGTCAGGCCCTGGAGGACTAATGCCCGCCAAAATTGTTCTTGCCACCCATAATCAGGGTAAGCTGCGCGAGTTCCGTGAACTGCTGCGCGGAGCTATTGACGGACTGGACGTTGAAACCCAAGTGATTGATGCCGGTAGGGCCGGCGCCCCCGATGTGGTGGAGGACGGGGTAACTTTTGCCGAGAATTCACTGCTCAAGGCTCGCGCGGTAGCTGAGGCTACCGGTCTTATCGCTATCGCAGATGACTCCGGGCTTGCCGTGGACGTCCTGGGTGGGGCACCCGGTATCTTCAGTGCCCGCTGGGCAGGCAAGCACGGTGATGACCGGGCTAACCTGGACCTACTGCTTGCCCAGCTTTCGGATATTTCCGATGAACATCGGACCGCCCGCTTTGTCTGCGCGGCATCACTGGCTACCCCGGACGGGCGGCAGGCCGTTGAACACGGCGAGCTGGTCGGAACCCTGCTCCGTGAACCGCGCGGAGAGGCCGGGTTTGGCTACGATCCCATTATGGCCGCCCAGGGATTTACCGGTGAATACAGCGGCAAGTCATGCGCTGAGGTCCCGCCCCATGTCAAGAACGCCATAAGCCACCGCGCTCAAGCTCTGACTAAGCTCATCCCTCATCTGCAAGCAGTGCTGGCAGACTAACAGGCACCTAGGTAAAGACTCTTATGGCAGCGCACCTTACGCAGCTTGAACAAATGAAGGCCCTCCCCGTTGTCTACGCGGTGATGGAGCAGGCCGGTGTTGTCGTCCCCTCTGACCGTTGGGATATACGAACAACCGGGTCAGCTCATATCATCGTGAACATGGGCTCTGAGCTGAGCGTGCGTGTAGCTAAGACTCAACAGACCGGCTACCTGGTAGCTCGGCGTACGGAGATTTTACGTCGCCTGCCTAAGACCCTCCCTTTTGCGGTGCCCCGCCCCATTACCCGGGTGATTACCCGCAATGGTTTTACAGCGGTGGGTTTGACCTGGATTAAGGGCGAGCCTCGCCAGCAGGGAGCGGCCCCTCCCAAACAACTGGCAACCATGCTCAAGGCTATCCATTCGGTAGATTTTTCGGGCTATGGCCCCTACTTGGATATGGTGCATGAGCACTGGGGCGGGAGAGAAAACTGGGAAGAACTCCTGCGCCAGCAGGTAGTTCCTCGGCTCTTGACGACTGCCCAAAAAATCGCGCACAGGGCCATTGACCGGGTCGTCGCCCTGGACCCGGTAAGGCCAGTACTGGTTCACAGCGATCTAGCTGGCCACAATATCCTGTGGAAAGGCGATAAGCTGGTGGGCGTCATCGACTGGGATCATGCGTCGGTGGGGGATCCCGCGATTGATTACGCAGCCTTGGGTAACTACTACGGTTGGGATTCTCTGACCAGGGCCCTGGACGCTACCCAGTTAGAGCGGGCACGCACTGTTGCCCAGCTCCTGCCCCTTCAGTCGCTGGCCTACAGCATGAAGAACGGTATGGGGGGCGCTATCCAGCGGCTCGCCCTAGAGCGGGCAGATGAATGGTATCTGGACCACCGCGCCGAAATTTTCGACGGATAAAACCCAGTGGTTTAGATACCCAACTGGGTGAACCAGGCTTTCTCCACGAGCTCGAGAGCGGCCCGTGCATCGAGCCCTTCCAGCAGTTTTGCCGGTAGGACGGCGTCACTCCACCGGGCACCGACAAGGGAACCAACCAAGGCCGCGATAGAGTCTGAATCCCCGTCAACAGCTACAGCATCGGCTAGCGTTTGGAGCAGGGCCTGGCTTGGCTTCATGCCCTGGGAAACCAGACTTTCTGTAGCAAGGAGCAGGTAGAGACCGTAGCCTAGGCAGTCGGTTGCCAGAACCAGGGCACCAAAACTTTTGCGGGCTTCATGAGCCGGGGACTGCCGGTCCGCCAGTTCAAGCGCCCGGCCAAATGCCGCACGGGTGAGCGTGGCATCACCGGGAAGTAGGCTACTTTTTTCAACAGTCCCTAGCCAGTTTTTAACCTCCTTGAGGGCAAGACGTACCGGAGAATCCACCGGCACAGCAAGCTCGTGTGCACCTAAAAGGTAGCGGATCATCAGAGCGTAGGCGGCTGCTGAAACCAGGGCTTCTGTGTGCCCGTGCGTGAGGGCGGCGGCCTGGACGGCAAGTTTGATGACCGTAGCATCATCAGCAACTGGCAGATAGCCAAAGGGAGCAGAGCGCATGAGCGCACCGGTACCCAGGGCGTCAGGGTTTACATTCTTGGAAATGAACTGCATCTGCCCGGTTGCTAAAGCATTCAGAGTGGCCTTACCCGGCCCCCGCTTCTGGCGCATGATTGCCTGAGAATTCAGGGGGCGGGGGAGGGAATAGGGTGCGGCTTCGGGGGCGGTGTGACCGGTGCCGGTGTACCAGCGCAGGTAGGACAGCCAGATACAGGCCAGCTCATCGGCGGCCTGACCCTCATTGTTCCATTCCAATACTTCGGTTAATCCGTCCAGGGTAGCCAGGGTGAGCTGGGTATCATCGGACACCGCCAGGTCACCGCCTGCCAGAGCTTCTAATAAGTCGGTTTCGCCTGCTACTGACCACCGCTCAAGCATCTCGGTGCGACTGAGGGTTTCTACGCGGTAGCCCAGTGCATCACCCAGTGCGGTGCCAAACAGTGAACCCCGTAGGGCCGCGCGGTAAGCAGGTGAGAGCGCATCAGGGGCAGGAAAAACTGAAGTCATGCTCTCTATTCTAAAGCGGGGCTGACTGTAGGCCCATTAGACTAGGGAGCATGCGAATTTTGCACACCTCCGACTGGCATCTGGGCCGTAGCTTCCACGGTACCTCCCTGCACACCGTAACCGAACAGCTCATGGATGAGCTGGTAGAGCTGGTTCAGGAACAAGCACTGGATGTGGTTCTCATTAGCGGAGATGTCTATGATCAGGCTCAGCCTCGCACCGAAACTGTAGAGCTTTTTGACCGCACCCTCACGCGCCTTACTCAAGCTGGTACCCGGGTTCTTGCTATTAGTGGCAACCATGATTCAGCCATCCGGTTGGGTTTTGGCTCTTCGCTACTGAGTGCCGCAGGAGTGCACCTGGTGACCTCACAAACTCAGGTGGGAACCCCCACCCTCATTGAAGCCGGGGGAGTGTCGGTAGCTTTCTACGGGGTTCCCTATCTGGAACCGCGCCCCATCGCCGCTCGCTGGGGCACCGAGCCTACCCACGCCGGCGTTCTCGCTGAGGCTATGCGCCGTATCGAGCAGGACAGGGCACCCCGCCACGTAGATGCCAGCATTGTCTTGGCCCACTGTTTTGCTGGTGGGGCTGAACCTTCTGAATCTGAACGGGATATCTCGGTAGGTGGTGTGGAACAGGTACCTGCCCGCCTCTTCTCATCAGCCACCTATACTGCTCTGGGGCATTTGCACGGGAAGCAGAAAGTAACCGATACCGTGCGCTATTCTGGGTCGCTCTTGGCTTATTCCTTTAGCGAACAGAACCACCGCAAAGGCGCCTGGATTCTTGATATTGAGCCGGGTGGTCACCTGAGCGTCACCGACTACCAGTGGAAGACCAAACTGGTACTCAAAACCTTACGGGGAACTCTCGAAGAGGTGCTTTCTCCCCAGAATATCGTTGAGTACGGTCAGGCATTTGTCAGCATCACCCTGACCGACCCCGAACGTCCAGCTCAAGCCTTGGAAGAGCTCAAAGCGCACTATGAGCATGTGCAGGAACTCTACTTTGACCCTCAAGGAGTACAGGCGCGCCAAAAACACAGCTACCGGGCGGCTCAAAGCAAGCACAGCCCCCAAGAGATTTGCGGTTCTTTCTACGAGCACGTGCGCGGGCGGCAACTGACAGATGACGAGAGCGCCTACCTGGCTGAAGTCATGGAAACAGCACGAATTCAAGGAGGGGCAGAATGAGAATCCACCGCTTAGAGCTCAAAGCCTACGGCCCCTTCCCCGGCACCGTGGCCATTGATTTTGATGACCTCAACCGCGAAGGCATCTTCCTGCTCAACGGCCCTACAGGCTCGGGCAAGTCATCCATTCTCGATGCCATCTGCTTTGCTCTCTACGGCACTACGTCCTCAGGGCGCACCGACCTTAAATCTCGTTTCGCTGAGCCTGCGGTACAGCCGCGCGTGACCCTGGAATGTACTATCGGGGGCACCCGCTACCGTATCGAACGCAACCCTGCCTATGAGCGACCCAAAAAACGTGGTGAGGGAACCATTACCGAGCAGGCAAAGACCCTGATTGAAAAATACGACGCGGCCACCGGCGAATGGGAGAGCGACCCCACTATTACCCGCCATAAGGACGCCGGCGACTTTATGCTTTCGGTACTGGGTTTGAACGCCCAGCAGTTCAATCAGGTCATGCTTCTACCTCAGGGCCAGTTTCAGCGGTTTTTGCTGGCGTCGTCCGGTGAGCGTGAACAGCTCCTCAAGAAGCTCTTCGGGACCTATGAATTTGAGGCTATCCAGAACCTTTTGACGGAGCAGGCTAAGGAAGCTGGTCACCGTGCGGAGCAAGCTAGCCATGAACTTGAGGTACTGGTTGGCCGCGGTCAACGGGCTGAGCACGGCGCTCGCTTGGAGGAAAGTTATGCCCTGCTGGGTCTTGAAGGCCTGCTGGCAGACTCCGATAGTGAGAGCACCACACTTTCTGCAGATAACCCGGCAAGCGCACCGGGTTACCTTGAAGAACTTGCTGCTGAGCTGGGTCAGCTGCATAGCCAGCTCCTAGAACGCACAGGTCAAGTAGCTGAAGAACTCACCAGGTTAAATGACCAGCGCGCCCAGATGATTCAGCTCAACCAGCACTGGCAGGAATATAGCCAGCTGACCCTGGTCCTAGACAAGCTAGAAAGTGCCAGAGAAACTGTTACCCAGCAGAGTAGTCTGCTGGAATCCCACCGCAAGGCGACCCTTGTATTGCCTTTCCTCACTGCGGAGGAAAGAGCGCTAGCATCCTGTGAAAGCACCCGGCAGCGCGTCACCGCGCTAAGTTTCCGGGGGCAGGAATTAGCCTCAAAATTACAGGGAAATCTTGACCAAAGGGCGCGTGAGCTTGCGACCGTGGAGAAGGTATTGGACCTTCTCAAGGACCAGCAGGACGTAGAGCATTACGAGCAAATAAGCCATGACCTGGCTGAATATGCCAAGGATCTTCAAGCACTGGACCGCGATGAGCAGAGGCTGATAGACCTGGCGGCCGAGCAGAAACAGGCCCAAGCTCAAGGTGCTCCGCTGGAAAGCAAAGTGTGTGAGGCAGAGCAGGACCTGACCGCCCACCGCAAGAAGATTCAAGACCTTGAAGAAGAGTACAAAGGCCTTGAAAATACACCGGTTGAGCTCGAAAAAGCAGGCATGGACTACGCCGGTGCCCAAGAGGCGCAACAAGAGGCAAGGGCATTGGTTCGTGCGCGTCAACGGGTTGAGCAGGCAGAGCAAGCAGCTACTGAGACTGAATCGAAACGGGTGCGGGCAGACCACCAGGCCGATGAACTTCACCGCCGCCGTTTTGAGAATGCAGCGCTGATTCTAGCCGAAGCTCTGGTTGCCGGTCAGCCATGTTCAGTCTGCGGTTCACGCCAACACCCTGCACCGGCTACCGGACTAGAAGCAGGTGCAGCGGTTAGCGAAGAAGCCCTGCAGAAGGCTCGTGCCCAGAGAACTGCCGCCGAAACCGAGGCTTCTCGAGCCCTGGGCGAGCTTTCAGCTGCCCGGGAATCTCTGGACCAGCTCACCCGGTCAGGCGCACCTGAACCCGAAACCGCCCAAAACCTCATAGCTCAAGCTCAGGACGCCCTGACCCGAGCCCAGAAAGCCCAAACACGTCGCGATGAGTTAGACCAGCTACTCCAAGAGGGCAAGACCCACGAAGAAAAGCTGAGGGCCCAGCTGGTGGCAGCGCAGCGCCTGGTTGCTGAGCACAAGGCCACAATCCAAGAACGAGCCCGAACACTGGCCGAACTTGAAGCCGGGCTGAAACCTCAGACCCAGAAGATGAGCTTTGCTGACCGCGCCCATGCTCTAACCAGCCTCAATACCTGCCTGACCCAGCTCGGTAACTCCCTCCTGGAACAGAGCAGGCAGGCTGAGGTTCACCGGCTTGCTCAGGCTGAAACAGCCCAAGCCCTAAGCCAGTCAGGCTGGAGTGATCTAGCCCAAGTGCGAGCTGCGCATCTTGCACCAGCACAAGCCCAGAAGCTTGAGCAAGAGATCCGTCACTACCAGGAACGGGTGCTTGCTACCCGTGCCCGTCTTGAGAGCCCAGCCCTGCTGAGCATTGCTGAACGCGCTAGCCGGGGCGAAACCGCGCCCGATCCGCAAGACCTTGCGGTTCTTACCTCCCGCCTAGAAACCCTCAGCCGCGAAAAGGATGAGCTCATCGCCCACTCCACCCGCATTTGGGGGGCAGAGGATGAGATCATCCAGGTACAGCAAGAGCTCACGGCCGCACTGACTCGCAGCCAGGAACTGATCGAGACCGCCCACCTGCGGCAGGAACTCGCGGCTACGGCCAATGCCACCCCCGGGAGCGATAACCACCTGCGGATGACGCTGACCACCTATGTGCTTGCCTATCAGCTTTCCGAGGTCGCTCAGGCCGCCAGTGAACACCTGGAAAAGATGACCCACGGGCGCTACCGGCTAGAACACAGCGACCGTGCTCAGGGACGCGGAAAATCAGGTCTGGGCTTGTTGGTCTTTGACTCCTGGCACAATGCCCACCGCCAACCGGCCAGCCTGTCCGGGGGAGAAAGCTTTATGGCATCCCTGGCCCTAGCTCTGGGACTGGCTGATGTGGTCCAGCAGGCCAACGGTGGCATCGAAATTGACACCCTCTTTATTGACGAAGGCTTCGGCTCTCTGGACGATGAAACCCTAGAAGAGGTCATGTCCACCATCGACTCACTCAGAGAACGTGGACGGGTCATCGGGCTCATCTCCCACGTTGCTGAGATGAAAAACCGGATTAACAGGCACATCCTCTTGCAGACTTCCCCCCAGGGTTCTAGCCTGGTGAAAGAAACAGGAGCAGTATGAGCCAGCCCCAACGTAAAACCAAAAAAACCTTTACCTACAGGACAGCGGCACCGCGATACCGTGGTGCGCAATCTCAGGTTCCTGCGACCACCGCTAGTATCCCCATCACGATTGCTGAGGGGGCCCGCAGGCTTGTCGTGTCGGCCCGCTATGCCAGGAGCAGGTTCCAGGGTATTTTGCTAGCCCACGGGTGGCGTTTCCTAGTTTTCTCTTTGCTGATGCGTCTGCCTGCGGCTATGGTCATGCTGGCAATTATGATGATGCTGGCGGTGCAGAACGGTGAGGCCACCCTAGGCGGATACGCGGCAGGTACTGTGGGCCTGAGTTCTGCCCTGATGATACCGGTCTACCGTTCCATCTCTGAACGGTGGGGCCAGCGTCGCATCTTCTTCGCCGTAACCGCTTTGAACATGGTGGCCCTGATGTGGTTGACGACTGAGTCGCTCCGGTTTTCGGGCACAAGTAACGGATCGATTACCCGCTTTCTGGTGGCCTGCGCAGTGGTGGGTGTAACCACTGTTCCCCTGGGAGCCATGATGCGAAGCTACTGGAGCGCTGAGTATCTGAGCACCAAGGATCGGCGCAAACTCAATGCCTCGATCTCCTTGGAAACCATGCTCGATGTCACCGCTATTCCCGCCGGTGCGGCAATTGCGGGCATGACTACCGTACTTTTTACCGCTCAATCCACCCTTTTTGCGGTGATCCTGATTGATGTTCTGGGGCTCATCATGTTGCTCTGGCGGCCCGAGAACCTGCCGGTGGAAACCCGTGACACCAGCGCGACCGAACGGCGTAAGCCGCTACGCGGTGTCAGCAGGTCACTACTTTGGATTCCCCAGCTGGGTACGATTTGCTTGGGTATTTCTTTGGGCGCGACCCAGGCCTCCATCGTTTCTTTTACGATGAGCACGGACCAGCTAGGTGCAGCGGGCTTCCTCATTGCCCTTCTTGGGCTCTGCGCTGTCGGCGCGGCACTCTTCGTACTGTTTGAGCGGCTCCCCATGTTCGGCTGGGTGGCCTGGCTGATTAGCGGCATTTTCTTGATGATGACCGCAATGATACTTTCCTTGCCGGGGTCAACATCCGGCATGATTCCACCCCTCATCTTCATGGGTATGGCCTACGGTATGTGCCTGGTAACCATGGACTCGGTTGCGGCCAGTCTCTCTGCCCGAAAAAATCTGGATTTGGCACTGTCTACGCTCCAGGCGAGTTCTTTAGGCGGCATTGCTCTTGGTTTTGTGTGGGCGGCTGACCTCAGCGGAAGCTACAGCTACCAGGTCTCGCTCATTATCCCGCTGGTGGCTGCGGCTACCTTCTTCTGCTTGGGCCACCTGTACGGTTTCCTGTGGAGACGCTCCTACGAAGAGCACCTGGCTCTGCTGCCTTAAAGGAGCTTGAGAACAGGCTGGGCCGCTACTTCTTTTTGGCAGTACCGGCCCAGCCCGTAGTGAATGAGCGGGTTAGCCTGGTCTAGTGGCCTCGCTTCATCCAGGTATCGAGCTCAGGGGCTTCTAGGCCGATACCGGTGGAGTCACCGTGCCCGGTCAGAACCGCTGTGGACTCAGGCAGGGTGAGGAGCTTTTCCTTGATGGACTCGATGATGGTCTCAAAGCTGGAAAAGGAACGCCCAGTCGCACCGGGACCCCCCTGAAAGAGGGTGTCCCCCGAGAATACCACTCCCTCGCTGTTTTCCCAGCTGAGGGTAGGCGCGTAGAAGCAAACGGACCCGGGGGAGTGCCCAGGGGTTGCTAGAACTGTCAGCTCAGTGTCCCCGATAGTAATCCGGTCACCGTCAGCTAGCTCAGCATCAAAGTCCCAGGAGGGGTAGACCATCTCCCAGAGCGGGCGATCAGCGGGGTTTAGATAGACCGGGGCACCGAACCGGTCAGCGGCTTCACGGGCAGAGCGGATATGATCATCGTGGGCGTGGGTCAGCAGAATCTTTTCAACCCGCCGTCCCGCTAGGCGGGTAGAGATAGCATCCACGTCATGGGCCGGGTCAATCAGAATCAGGGACTTATCGTTACCGACCAGCCAGACATTGTTATCAACCTCCCAGCTACCTCCGTCGAGCGAGAAAGTCCCAGAGGTTACTAGCCGTTCAATACCTTCAGTCATTTTTACCCTCCTTAGAGTTCAACTACCGAGCGGAGCACCTGTCCGGTCTTCATGGTTTCAAAAGCCTCATTGACCTGCTCCAAGCTGATGCGTTCAGAAACAAAACCGTCAAGGTTCAGGTTGCCCAGTAGGTAGTGGCGCACAAAGAGCGGAAAATCACGAGAGGGCAGGGTGTCTCCATACCAGGCGCTCTTAATGGAACCACCGCGACCAAAGACCTCATCCAGGGGTGCCTCCCAGGTGGTGCCCGGTGCAGGGACACCCACCAGAACAACCCGGCCTGCTAAATCACGGGCTTCAAAAGCCTGCTTGAAAGTTGTCTCAATACCTACAGCGTCAACCACCAGATCGGCACCAAAACCGCCGGTTAGCTGGCGGATAGCCTCTACCGGGTCCTGCTCCGATGAGTTCACGGTGTGGGTAGCACCGTGTTCCTTGGCACGAGCCAGTTTCTGCTCATCAATATCAACAGCAATGATGGTGGTGGCACCGCCCAGCTTGGCACCGGCAAGAGCTGCAGTACCCACACCACCGCACCCGATAACGGCCACGGTTTCACCACGTTCCAGCTCACCTGTATTGAGCACGGCACCCAAACCGGCGGTAACACCGCAACCCAGCAGGCCAATAGCGGCGTACTGGTCCTCAGTCAGGTCCTCAGTAATCTTGGTGCACTGACCGGCGGCAACCAAGGTCTTCTCGGCAAAAGAACCGATGCCCAGCGCCGGGGTCAGCTCGGTCCCATCCTCCAGACTCATCTTCTGGGTGGCATTATGGGTTGCGAAACAATACTGGGGCTTACCTTTTTGGCAGGCGCGGCATTCACCGCACACAGCACGCCAGTTCAGGATTACCAGGTCGCCGGGAGCCACATTGGTGACGCCCTCACCTACAGCCTCAACAATACCCGCTGACTCATGGCCCAACAGATAGGGGTAATCATCACCTACCCCACCCTGAACATAGTGGTGGTCAGTCTGGCAGACACCGCAGGTGAGAACCCTGACCAGGGCCTCACCGGCAAGGGGATCGGGCACGTTGATGGTCACCACTTCAACCGGCTGGTTCTTGGCACGGGAGATAAGGGCTTTAACCTGCTGCATCTTGTTCCTTTTCATCAGAAGATAAGTCGTGGAGCTAACCCGGTTTGTGGGGCGCTCGCGGTTTCTACGCTACCGTGTGTTGGCTCACCTAGCTAGCTGGTGTCGGCCTGTGACGAACCATGAACTCTATGGCGGTGGCTCTGAGCTTACCACTGGTCAGAATATTGATATGGTCGCGCCTGGGGTACTCTAACCAGACAGCTTGATCTGGGGCAAGGAGCTTGTAGGCTTTGAATGAATCACGGGCTACGGTGTCTTGAGTACCCCGGAAAAAGAGAACGGGGCATGCAGGCAGCGGGCTGGAGGAAAAGCTTTCTATGGGTAGAGCCGCGAAGGCCTGAAGCTGGGCTTCTGGCACTGGCGAACCTGCCAGGATATCGGCAAAACCATCTGGGAGCCTGCCACCGGTGCGTAGTGCCCGGTTAATGAGCGGCAGATGGTTGGTAAGCGGCATGGCCCCTGCAACCAGGGAGCTAACGGCATCGGGGTAGAGCGAAGCGAGAGTCCAGCAGATACGGGCACCGATGGAATAACCTACCAGGTTCACCTCACCGCTGAGAGTAGCCAGGTAACTGGCCAGCGATTCAGCTATTGCTCTAAGCAGTCGCTGTGTGGCTGGTAGTTGGTAGCTGACAGCACCAGATGTTTCCTCAGCTGATTCTGGGAGCCGGTGGTAGGGCAGAGTCACCGTGTGGACTGTAGCACCCTGGGCCTGAAGCTGGCTGACCCAACGGGTATGGTGCCAGTTAACCATCGGTGTAGAGGCGAACCCGTGAACCAGAAGCACATGGGCCCCCTCCAAGGGTCGGGGTGGTTGCCCGCTGTCCTGCGGCGTAGGTGGGATAGAATCAACAACTAAAGGTAGCTGGTCGGTGGTGGCGGTGGTCATAGGCTCATCGTACGGTGCATATAGGGTGAAGAAAACCCCGGTCACTGACTGACAGCGCCGGGGCAACCTTGCAGGTGGGCTTTACTCCTTCTCTTTTTCTTGGGCCATCTTCTCAAAATCGACCCCGCTATGGGAGAGACGGATTTTTCGGCCTTCCTCAATCAATTCTTCCTGCTTCTGCTGAATCTTGATAGCCATAGTGTCGTCTCTGGGTGGTAAGCGCAGGTTATCTTCTGCCTTGATGCCTGCTTGAAGCTCACGGCTACGTTGGATCTCTGCATCAATCTGAGCACCGAGTAAGAGCACATTGTTCATGATCCATATGAATAGGAGCATGACGATAACGCCACCGATCAGACCGTAGGTGGCATTATATTTGCCAAAATTTGAAACATAGAAGCTAAAGCCGGTACCGGCCAATGCCATAAAGACCAGGGCGAAAACAGCGCCAGGGGTCAGGAAGGTTAATTTGGGCTGCCTGACGTTAGGAGTAGCAAAGTAGAGCAGGCTGATCAGGACAACTGCTAGGGCCAGCATGATTGGGTAACGTAGCCACATCCAGATTCCGATGAATCCGCCCAACTCAAAGTCGGGAACTGCGGATTGGATCATCAACAAAACGTCCCCAGATGAGAGGAAGACCAACATCATGGATACTACGATGAGCACTAAAACGGTCGTAACCATGAGGTTAATAGGTCGTAGCTTCCAGATAGGGCGACCCTCAAGAACTCCATAGATTTTATTCATAGCACGGCCAAATGCCCCGGTATAGCCTGAAGCGGTCCACAGCGCACCGACAATACCGGTGACCAGGGCCAGACCGGCTGCACTGGAGCTGGTCAGCTGGGTGATGGGGTCCTCAAGAATCGTGAGCATTTCCTGAGGAGCATAATCTTGCAAGAAGCCCAAAATGGTCTTTGCCGTTTGTTCCCCCTGCCCAAAGACACCCAGCAAGGAAACGATGGCCAGCAAGGCTGGGAATATAGAGAGCACCGTGAAATAGGTCAGGGCCGCCGCTAGATCGGTGCACCCGTCGTGGCTAAACTCGCTGAGAGCCCTTTTAAAGATGTATTTCCAGCTGGACCCACTGACTTCGGTGAGCTTAGAGGGCTTGGGCCTTGCTTGGTGGGTTGGTTCTGTGCGTGAGCGTTTGACGGTCGTGGCTGCACGGCCCATAGATAAGTTTCCTTCGATGACTTGAGATGTTAATCAGTAGATATCCTATCAGGGGCTTGTGAGCGGCAAAATGCTGCTTGCTTCAGGTAGAAAGAGTTGTGCCCCGGGCTTTTGAGCCCGGGGCCTTAGAGTCAGCCTGCCATACTAGTTGTCTATACCCAAAACCTTAGAGGTGTAGGCAAAGAGCTCATCGGCTAGCTGGTGGTTGTCGTTGAGCTTGACACCGTAGCCGGGGACTAGCTCTCGAATGCGTGGCTCCCATTGGCTAAGCTGCTGGGGGAAGCAACGGGCTAGCAGGTTCAGCATGATAGGTGCGGCTGTGGAGGCCCCCGGTGAAGCGCCGAGTAGAGCCGCTAGGCTGCCGTCGCCTGATGCAATGAGCTCGGTACCGAACTGTAGGACGCCGCCCTTCTTGGGGTCTTTCTTGATAACCTGAACGCGCTGACCGGCGGTGATGAGCTCCCACTCGTCATCGACTGCGGTGGGGTAGTATTCGCGCAGAGACTCAAGGTGCTTAGCACGATTCTTAAGCAGCTCACCGATCAGGTACTTGGTGAGGTCCATGTTATCCAGCCCGGCCCGCACCATGGGGACAAGGTTATCGGGGCGGAGCGAGAGCGGCAGGTCAAGCAGGGAACCGTGCTTGAGGAAGTTGGTTTTGAAACCCGCGTAGGGCCCAAAGAGCAGGGATCGCTTGCCCTTGACATAGCGGGTATCAAGGTGGGGAACAGACATGGGAGGAGCGCCCACTGATGCCTGGCCGTATACCTTAGCATTGTGGCGCAGGGCGGTTTCCTGGCTGGTGTTGCGCATGAAAAGGCCCGAGACGGGGAAACCGCCGAAGCCCTTGCCCTCTTTAATGCCAGATTTTTGGAGGAGGCTGAGGGCACCACCGCCGGCACCCAGGAAAACGAAGCGTGCACGGATGGTTTCTTGCTGCCCCTTTTCCTTGAGGTTCTTGGCTGTGACCACCCAGCTACTGTCGCTTTGCTGGTTGAGATCGGTGACCTGCTGGCCGTACTGTACCGATACACCCTGGTCTACCAGGTAGTCGAGCATCTGCTGGGTGAGGTTGCCGAAATCGACATCGGTGCCCTCCGGTGACCAGGTGGCGGCAAGGGGCTGGCTGGGGTCGCGGCCCTCAACGGCCAGGGGAGCCCACTCACGAATCTTGTCGATATCGGTGGAGAACTGCATGCGCTCGAAGAGCTTCTGCCCTTCGAAGGCTTCAAAGCGCTTGGCCAGGTAGTTGGAATGTTCCTGACCGAAGACCAGAGACATGTGGGGTACGGGGTTGATGAAGGAAGCGTCCTTGAGTTTTCCTTCTTCAACCAGCGATGCCCACAGCTGGCGGGAAATCTGGAACTGTTCGTTGATGCCCAGAGCTTTTGCTGGGTCAACGGTACCGTCCGGCCCTGCCGGTGCGTAGTTGAGCTCGCAGAGGGCCGAGTGGCCGGTGCCTGCGTTGTTCCAGGGGTTTGACGATTCCTGTCCAGCCTCATCAAGGCGCTCTAACAGGGTGATGTTCCAGCTGGGTTCTACTTCTTTGAGTAGGACACCCAGGGTTGCGCTCATGATACCGCCGCCGACTAAAAGGACGTCGGTTTGTACTTCATTAGCCACTGTTTGACACTCCGTCGCTGTACTCAGACTTGGCGCCGAGCTGGGGCGCCTTGTGTGTGGGGTTTCACCCCAGGTTCCTTATTAGCCTAGTACAGATAGGGCGACCTACCTAACACTGTGACGGGGTTGCGCCCTAATCTCTATGGCTGGTGTCAATTCTCTACATCCACCGTTGAGAACACATCGAGGCAGGTAGCAGTGACGGTGTAGCTTGTGACCCGTTCGCCCTGAGTGACACCGGATACCGGGTAGGCCAGGGGGATAGCGGGCAGGAGCTCAGAGACCTGCGCGTTGAGTTTGCGGTAGGCATCGCGCCAGGCAGAGATGTCGGTGATGCTGTCTGCCTGGTCAATGGCTTGCATGATGCTGGTGTAGCTTGATGCGGCTTTGGAAGGGTCGTCGGTAGCTGGTTCCCCTGTACTTGGGGTAGAAGTCGATCCCCCTGGGTTCATGCTGATCTCAGCTGGTGCTCTTGATGCGGGCGCAAGAACCTGCCCCAGGAAAGCAGTGGGGTCGCGGTAGGCGCCGATAAAACCTGCCAGTTCTAGCCCGTAATTGGGGTGTTTGGCAGGGATATCGTCACTTCCTTGGTCGGTCCACTGGTAGGGTTTGGGCACAAGGTTGAAGCCCGCACTGATGAGGTTGGTTGCAATAAGAGAGTAAATGCCCTCTGGTGAGGGTAATGAGGCCAGCGAAACATTGACAGGGTAGTAGAAGTCGATGCTCTGGTTAGCGTAGGTTGAGGTTCGCAGTAACTCTTTTGCCTTCGTCGCTGAGTAGTTATAGACCTCCCCGGCTTCGGGGTTCTTCATCTGAAAAAGTGCGGGGATAAAATCGGAGGCTGCCTTGGTTCCCTGGGGGTAGTAGGAGCTAATGAGGGCGGCCCGGTCAATAGCGCAGGCTAGAGCCTGACGCACTCTGAGGTCATCGAAAGCTGGGTGGGCTAGATTGATGCCGATATAAGCAACGGCATAGGGGTCACGAGATTGCACCGCGTACCCATCAAGGGCCAGAGGGACATAGTCTTTGAGGGCTACCTGGTCGTAGGCGTCAATCCGGCCTTCAACAAGGTTGTAATAGCGTTTCTCGGCACCGGGAATAGTCACAAATTCCAGGCGGTCAATCTCGGGTGCTGTCCCTCTGTAGTTCTCAGAGCGTTCGAGAACAGCCGTGGCTCCATCCCAGCTTTTAAGAGTGAAAGCGCCGCTACCGATGGGCGATTCAACCGCTGCCGTATTGTTGGCAAACTGGTCAGGCTTCATAATCCCACATGCGGGCTGAGTGAGGGCTTTGAGGAAACTAGCGGAGTGACGTGAGAGGGTAACTGTAAAACGGGTGTCAGTTTCAGCCGACCAGGCACTGACCAGAGCTGGGGCTGGTCGCCCACTGGCGCGGGGGGTTTCTGCTAAGAGGTGGGCGTAGGCCTGGTTGAGCTGCGTCAAGGGAGCTGCGGCCAGAGTCTTCCACCGGTCAAAGTTCTGGGAGATACTCTGTGCATTTAGGGGGCTACCATCACTAAAAATTAGATCCTTGTCTAAGGTGAAAGTGTAGGTGAGCCCGTCGTCGCTGATATCCCATTGCGAAGCCAAGCCGGGGACAGGCTCGCCCGTGTTGACGTCTGCCCCTACCAAGGGATCAAGAATCTGGGCGCTGATGCGGTGGCTTTCAATGCGGGTAGTAGCGGTAGGGTCTAAGGACTGTATCTGCGCAGCCTGTGCAAAACGGAATACTTTACCGCTACCGCTAGAAGCTGTTGCGCCCCTCGGTGTGGCGACGGGTTGGCGGGGTGCTGAGGTAGAGCAGGCACTGAGTGCAAAACCAGCGCTGAGCGCAGCGCCAATGCCTAGAGCCTCCCGGCGAGTTACTGTCTCTGCTGCCATTGCTATTACCTCTTGATGACATGGCTGGGCCCCGCCCAGGGCCGCTATCGGGTCTTGGGGCTGAGGGGTTACTGTTGACTCCCTTTGGGGGGAACATAATCAAAAAACCCGCTCAACCGGGAATGAACCGGGCGAAACGGGTTATTGATATAGAGTGCGCGAGGAGGGACTTGAACCCTCACGCCGTAAGGCACAGGAACCTAAATCCTGCGTGTCTGCCAATTTCACCACTCGCGCAGGTGGTGCTGTAAGCACAACACAGAAAATCATACAGCACCAGGTGAGCTTTTTCCTAATTGATGGTGGGTGAGCTAGCTATCAATTCCCAGATCGCGGCGGAGCTTTGCAACATGCCCCTTGGCCCGGACGTTGTACTGGGCAAGAGCGACTTTGCCGGCTTCATCAATAACGAGGGTTGAGCGAATGAGGCCTACATAGGTTTTCCCGTAGTTCTTTTTCTCTCCCCAAGCGCCGTAGGCTTCGGCAACGGCGTGGTTCTCGTCGGAGAGCAGGGGGAAGGGTAGGTCCTGGGTGGCGGTGAATTTATCGAGTGCAGCGATACCGTCGGGAGATACCCCCAGAACCTGGTAGCCATGTGCGCTCAGCGACTCAAGGCTGTCTCGGAAGTCGCAGGCCTGGGTGGTGCAACCGGGAGTAGAAGCCTTGGGGTAGAAGTAGAGGATTACTTTGCGACCGGTGAAGTCTGCTAGCGAGACTGTTGAGCCACCGGCGGCGGGGAGCGTAAAATCAGGGGCGGTAGCTCCTGGCTCGAGACGTGCCATGGTATCTGCCTTTCAGATAGTGAAAACAATGGGGAAATCGTAATGATATCCCGTGAAGAATATGTGGGTCGAAAACCAGCTTACCAAGTAGGTCGGTGCCCTAAATAGGTTGGAAGGTCGCGGCCTTGAGAGGCTGGCTAGAGCTCCTCGTTAACTTGAAACGCTTGTAATGCGCCCGGTTTAGCATCAGCTAAACGTGTCTATACTGTTGGCATGCCAGAAATTCGTAATTGGTCTATTAATAGACTCCTCTCAACAGCTGCACGCATGCTGGAATATAGCTGGAATGCTCAGCTTAAATCATTAGGTCTTACTCATGCCGGTGTCACGGCTCTCGATGTGATTGCACGGGAAGGCATGATATCCCAGGTTAAGGTTGCCTCCCTGGTCGGCGTTCAGGCGCAGACTATGGGAAAGACCTTGGCCCGGCTCGAAGCCCACGGGCACGTCTTTCGTACACGTAACACGATCGACCGCCGGAGCTACCTCTTAGGTATTACCGAGGAGGGGCGGCGGGTCCTGGCTGAAGCGGAAAACATTGACCGTATGCTGGGTTCAGCCGGTGAGCTGTCGAACCCTAAATTTCGTGAAATGTTGGTACATATCATTGAGAGCCTCAGCGAGCATCACGGTGGTGGCGAGGTCTTAGCGGGCTTGGCCGAAGAGCAGTCCGCGCAGATTGGCGCCCTGACCCATTCCCTGGTTCAGGGCAGCGGCGGTGAGGGTTTGCCCCCTGAGACCAATGTCGAGGCGGTAGCGCAGGAACGCACTATCACAGCGGTTATGGATGTCATTACCCCCGAGACGATTGTTCAAGGTCATTCATAGCACTGCACTGGCGCCCTGAAGTGGCCGGTTTGATAGCAGGTTAAAACTAGTTTTTATGAAGGTTCTCACAAACACCCTTATGGGTTTGTGCAGTCCCCATGGGGTGTGTATAGTATTTATCTGTTGCCAGGGAAACCTGGTCAAACAAATGAATATGCGCCTCTAGCTCAATTGGCAGAGCAATTGACTCTTAATCAATGGGTTCTGGGTTCGAGTCCCAGGGGGCGCACAGAAGAAGAGAGGCCTGGCCGGTTTACCGGTCAGGCCTCTCTTGTGCGTGTTTGAGAGCTTTTGATGGTATTTATGAAGGTTCTCACAAACACCCTTATGGGTTTGTGCAGTCCCCATGGGGTGTGTATAGTATTTATCTGTTGCCAGGGAAACCTGGTCAAACAAATGAATATGCGCCTCTAGCTCAATTGGCAGAGCAATTGACTCTTAATCAATGGGTTCTGGGTTCGAGTCCCAGGGGGCGCACAGAAGAAGAGAGGCCTGACCGGTTTACCGGTCAGGCCTCTCTTGTGCGTGCCTATGCATTGACAGGTGACTACAGGGCCCATGCGTCAATGATGACCCGTTTGAAATCTTCAATATCAAGGGCCTGGTCCAAGACCCCCGATCCCTGACTCGTTTCAACAAAGTGCTTGGGGTCAAAGGTAAGAGAAAAAGAGGTTCCGTTGGTTGCCTCTAGCCCAAAATTGAGGTCTGTGACGGCAAAGGTGCGAGCCGCATTTGTGTTATCAATCGAGGTGGGGGTGCCCAAGCTACGAATCTGAGGTAGGTCGAGGGGAGCGATAATCGCCTCCCTGGGGGTGTCCCGGTAACCGACCAGGAAGTAACGCTGCTCGTCCTCCTGGAGTGAAGCCACATCGGAGTTACGGTAAATAGCTGAACCTGTTGCAAACACAAGGTTATAGGCACCGTAATTGATGATCTGGCTATCGAAGACCGTGTGAAGGGCCTTGGCGATCTCATTGCTGGTGAGCTGATGTGAGGCAGTCATGCCCCCAGTCTACGGTGCAGGGCTGTGGCTCGGGGCAGTTAAGCCTGTGGGGATATTAAATGACACAAGATGACAGCGGCATCCGCAGGGGGACCCAATGGGTGTTCGCCCGCTGACGAGGGCAGGCTTGCGCTGCTCACCATAGACCTGTGACCAGCCGAGATTTTTTACGCGCAGTGAACCCAGTAACGAAATATAGTGTCATATTCTAAGACCGGTTTGACCTGCTGGCCGGGAAAAGCCAAGAATAAAGAGTATGACATCACACCAGCAATCACAGATTATTCTTGTGGTGCGACTCCTAGCGGAGTGCGCAGCATAAGATGCTCTGTGTCTGATGGCGTGCGCACCCTTCGCTCAACCAAGCGGAGGGTTTTTTTCTAGGTAAAACCGTGACCCGGTAGCACCTGGCCCACAGGGCGTACCCCACCGCTCGCACACAAGACTATCTTCGGACCACCACTAGGATCACCCATGACGACGGGACAACCCATCAACCCGGCAGATCTCGCAAAGAATCTGAGGGCTGCATCCGCACCCTCAGAACCCTCACCCCTTGAACGTATGACAGGCTCCCAGGCTATCGTCCGTTCGCTCGAAGCGCTGGGCGTCACCGATATCTTCGGCCTGCCCGGTGGAGCCATCCTTCCCACCTATGACCCCCTCTACGACTCCGAGCAGCTCAATCATATTCTGGTGCGTCATGAGCAGGGGGCTGGGCATGCAGCGGAAGGCTACGCTATTGCAAGCGGCAAGGTCGGTGTGGCAATCGCTACGTCCGGCCCCGGTGCAACCAACCTGCTGACCGCTATTGCCGATGCCAATATGGACTCTGTACCGCTTGTTTGCATTACCGGTCAGGTATCTTCGGCCGTTATCGGTACCGATGCCTTCCAAGAAGCAGACATCGTGGGCATGACCATGCCGATTACCAAGCACTCCTTTATGGTGCGGGACCCTCAGGAAATTCCGCGGTGCATCGCAACAGCTTTCCACATTGCCTCCACCGGTCGCCCCGGCCCCGTCCTGATCGATATTACCAAGGACGCCCAACAGGGTATGATGGACTTTTCCTGGCCTCCTGTTACCCATGAGGCACGCGGCTACAGCATCGTTACCCGCGGCCACTCCAAGCAGATCCGTGAAGCAGCCAAGCTCATCACCGAATCCCAGCGTCCGGTCCTATATGTGGGAGGCGGTGTTGTACGCGCCGGTGCATCGGAAGAACTCATGAAGCTGGCCAAGCTGACCGGGGCACCAGTTGTCACCACGCTGACTGCTCGTGGTGCCTACCCTGACTCCGACCCCCAGAACCTGGGTATGCCCGGTATGCACGGAACCGTACCAGCGGTAACAGCCATGCAAAAGTCCGACCTGCTGATTACCCTCGGTGCTCGTTTCGACGACCGTGTTACCGGTGTTGTCTCGGAGTTCGCCCCGGAAGCTAAGGTCATCCACGTTGATGTTGATCCGGCTGAAATCTCCAAGATCAGGGTTGCAGATGTGCCCATCGTGGGTGATTTGCGCCAGGTCCTTCCCGAACTCAATGAGATTCTGGCCGGTGAGTTCTCCAGCGCCCTGCCAGACCTCACGGACTGGTGGACACTGGTTAATAATTTCAAGCAAACTTACCCCCTGGGCTACACCAAGACCAATGACGGCTTGGGCGCACCCCAGTACGTTATCCAGAAGATTAGCGAAATGACCGGCCCCGATGCCTACTACGTCACCGGGGTTGGCCAGCACCAGATGTGGTCAGCTCAGTTCATCACCAACGAAAAGCCCCGCCACTTTATCAACTCAGCGGGCCTGGGTACCATGGGCTTCTCCGTACCCGCCGCTATGGGTGTCAAGGTCGCCTTCCCCGAGTCGATTGTCTGGGCCATTGACGGCGATGGCTGCTTTCAGATGACCAACCAAGAGCTGGCAACCTGCGTCCAAAACAAGATCCCCATCAAGGTCGCAATTATCAATAACTCGTCCTTGGGCATGGTGCGCCAGTGGCAGAACCTCTTCTACGATGGCCGCTACTCCAATACCCACCTTAAGACCGGCATCGGTACCGAACGGGTCCCGGACTTTGTCAAACTCGCGGAAGCCTACGGTTGTGCCGGTTTGCGCTGTGAACGTGATGAAGACGTTGAGGCGACCATCGCCCAGGCCCTGGCTATCAACGACCGGCCCGTTGTGGTGGACTTTAACGTCAGCCCCGATGCCCTGGTCTGGCCAATGGTTCCAGCCGGTGTATCCAACGATTTAATCCAAGTTGCTAAAGACATCTCACCGACCTGGGATGATGAGGAGATGCTATGAGTCGCCACACCCTCTCTGTTCTCGTAGAAGATAAGCCCGGTGTGCTGGCCCGCGTATCTGGCCTCTTCGCGCGTCGTATGTTTAATATCGATTCCCTGGCTGTGGGCCCTACCGAGGTCCCTGGAATCTCAAGGATAACGGTTGTAGTGGACGCAAGCGATTTGCTCCTAGAACAGGTCACCAAACAGCTCAATAAGCTCATCCATGTCCTTAAGGTTGTTGAACTTCCTGCTGACAACTCAGCTCAACGTGACCACATCCTCATTAAGGTGCGCGCCGATGTTGCAGCCCGTATTCAGGTGACCCAGGCCGCTGACCTCTTCCGGGCTAGCATCGTCGATGTCTCCCCCGAATCGGTGGTCATTGAGGCAACCGGATCAGCCAACAAAATCAACGCTCTTCTTGAAGTGCTTGAACCCTTTGGTGTGCGGGAAATTGTTCGCGCAGGAACCATCGGCCTCTCCCGTGGCTCTCGTTCCATGAACGAAAAAGCCCTCCGAAGCTAGAACCGGATCTAGCTCACTTACTTTCACAATGTAAAGCCCCTGTCTACCCACGGCAAGCGCCGCTATGTAGGTTAGAGGTTTTCAAACCCCACAGATCGGGTAGCGCCAGCTACCCCTCTACCGATCAAGGAGATCGAAACACATGGCAAAGATCTATTACAACGACGATGCAGACCTGGCCAATATCGCAGAGCGCTCCGTAGCGATCATCGGCTACGGCTCACAGGGCCACGCTCACGCCCTGAACCTGCGCGACTCAGGCGTAGACGTCCGCGTTGGTCTTGCAGAAGGCTCAAAATCCCGTGCCAAGGCCGAAGCAGAAGGCCTGCGCGTACTTACCGTTGCAGAAGCAGCAGCCGAAGCAGATGTCATCATGATTCTGACCCCGGACCAGGTCCAGGCAGAAGTGTTCAAGAAGGATATCGCTCCCAACCTCAACGAAGGTGACGCTCTCTTCTTCGCCCACGGCTTCAACATTGTCTTTGGCTACATCGAAGCTCCCGCCGGCGTAGATGTTGCCATGGTCGCCCCCAAGGGTCCTGGCCACACCGTTCGCCGCGAATTTGAAGCTGGCCGCGCGGTTCCTGCCCTGGTAGCCGTTGAAAAGGATGCCTCAGGTAAGGCACTGGACCTGGCTCTGGCTTACGCCAAGGGCCTGGGCGCAACCCGCGCCGGTGTCATTGAGACTACCTTTAAGGAAGAAGCCGAGTCAGACCTCTTTGGTGAGCAGGCTGTTCTCTGCGGTGGCGCTTCACAGCTCATCCAGTACGGCTTTGAGACCCTGACCGAGGCTGGCTACCAGCCTGAAATTGCATACTTTGAGGTTCTGCACGAGCTCAAGCTGATTGTTGACCTGATGATTGAAGGTGGCATTGCTAAGCAGCGCTGGTCCATCTCTGACACCGCTGAGTACGGCGACTACGTTTCCGGCCCTCGCGTTATCACCCCCGAGGTCAAGGAAAACATGAAAGCTGTTCTGGCCGATATCCAAAGTGGTGCTTTCGCCAAGCGCTTCATGGAAGACCAGGCCGCAGGCGGCCCCGAGTTCAAGGAACTTCGAGCTAAGGGCGAAGCGCACCCCATCGAAACCACCGGCCGCGAACTGCGTAAGCTCTTTGCATGGACCAACAGCGTGGATGCCGACTACGTTGATGGTTCTGTAGCTCGCTAAGGCGCATGAAGACCGTTCACTGCTTGAGCGCCGACACTCTCTGAGCTGAAGCCGACTACCTGCCAAACCGTTAGGTGGTCGGCTTTGGTTGTTCTATGACCCTTACAGCGGTCAGACGGAGTGCCCCCTGTAGCCCTTAAGGTGAACTACAGGATGCACCTACTCCGGCCCCTCTCAGAGCCCTGCACCGGGGGGCAACCCCCAATCTTTGATGAGGCGTCCTTAGGGTCCGAAGCGCCTCTGCCCATACGAGAGAACACCCTCATTACCTGAACCAAGGAAAACCGTGACTGCAAAACCAGTTGTACTGATTGCCGAAGAACTATCACCTGCCACTGTCGAAGCCTTGGGCCCCGATTTTGAGATCCGCACCTGCGACGGGGCAGACCGCCAACAGCTCCTGAAGGCTATCACCGATGTGGACGCTATTCTCGTCCGCTCTGCCACCCATGTCAATGCCGAAGCTATTGGAGCTGCCAAGAAGCTCAAGGTGATTGCTCGAGCCGGTATAGGCCTAGATAACGTCGATATCAAGGCCGCCACCAAGGCCGGTGTTATGGTTGTCAACGCACCTACATCCAATGTTATTTCTGCTGCCGAACTGACCCTAGGTCATATTCTGGGGCTAGCCCGCAACATTGCGGCCGCCGACTCTTCGATGAAGGCAGGGGAGTGGAAACGCTCCCAGTTCTCCGGGGTCGAGCTCTACGAAAAGACCGTAGGCATCATTGGTCTGGGCCGCATCGGTGGCCTGGTGGCTGAGCGTCTGCGTGCCTTTGGCACCGAGCTTATTGCCTACGACCCCTTTGTTACGACCGCGCGTGCCGCGTCACTTGGCGTTGAGCTGGTGGAGCTGGATGAACTGATTGAGCGGGCAGACTTCATCACTATCCATATGCCCCGTACCCCAGAGACCCTGGGCATGATTAATGCCAAGAGCTTCAAGAGGATGAAGAAGAGCGCTTACGTCATTAACGTGGCCCGCGGCGGGCTGATTGACGAAGCTGATCTCGATGCCGCACTGCGCAGCGGTGAGATTGCCGGCGCCGCCATTGATGTGTTCGTCAAGGAGCCGGCTAAGAAGGTTCCCTTTGTTGGTTTGTCGAATGTTGTGGCAACCCCTCACCTAGGTGCCTCAACCTTTGAAGCCCAGGAGAAAGCAGGTATCTCGGTGGCTAAGTCGGTACGACTGGCCCTTGAAGGGGATCTGGTGCCCGATGCGGTGAACGTTGCCGGTGGGGCCATCGACAAGGACGTGCGCCCCGGCGTGCCCCTGGCCGAAAAGGTTGGCCGGATTTTGACCGCCATTGGCGGCGACGAAGCCTTGACCCGCGTTGAAGTCAAAATCGCAGGTGAAATCGCCACTAAGGACGTCACCTCACTCAAGCTCTCAGCCCTCAAGGGGGTCTTCACCGATGTTGTCTCCGATAAGGTGTCCTACGTTAACGCCCCGATTCTGGCTGAGCAACGCGGCCTTGCGGTGGAGCTGGTGACCACCACCGAAACCGATTACTTCCGCAACGAAACCATTCTGACCGGCGCCCTGGCAAACGGTGAGGTTGTATCGGTGGCAGGTACCGTGACCGGCCCCAAGCTCATTGAGAAGCTGACCAACGTCAACGGCTACGATGTAGAAATCGCCATTACTGACCACATGCTGGTTCTGGAGTATGAGGACCGCCCCGGCGTCATTGCCGCTATCGGTACTTTGCTGGGTACAGCCTCCATCAATATCGCCGGTATGCAGGTTTCTCGCCACGAGAAGGACGCGCAGGCCCTATGTGTTCTGGCCCTTGACTCAGCACTGACCTATGAGGTCTTGGAATCCATCAAGCGGGTCGTGAATGCTTCACGCGCCGCAATTATCAACTTGGCTGACTAAGCTCTGAGTTAGCCTCGGCATGGGGTGCCTTCTATCTCCCGATTGGGGGAGGGGAGGCACCTTTTTTGTGGGCTGATGGGGGAATGACCAGTGGGCTCATGAGCGGTTCTTGTGGGCTTAAGATAAATGTTTTTCCATATCAGAATAATATTAAGAGGGTGAAAGTGATGCGCAATACTGGTAGGTTAAAGCCGGTCGCTAGCAACCGCTGGGGCTTACAGCCTCTGAAATAAGGGGCGCACTGCGGGGTAAATATCCTGGCAGTTCCCAGCGGTTCTAGCCCCCCACAGACCCCCGAGATAAAGGATGTTCAATGTCTTCTGCACACCCCATTAGCCGCCGGGCTCTGGCACCCCTGTTCCTTGGAAGTATAGCGGCTATGGCCCTACCCGTGGAACAGGCATCAGCAGCCGTAACCTCACCACTTAGCCCCGCCTCCTACCTGGCGCGAGGAACGGTTGCCCAGCGGAATGTCTCGCAGATGCCGGTGCTCTCCAACTCTGCACAGATGGCCAACTACCTCAAGAATCTGCACAGCAGGTATGTGAGTGACCGGTTTAGAGGCAAGCTACCTCTGAGCGGTAATGTCTTCGCCTACAATATCCCCATTCATACGGTCAATAGCAAAGACCCCGCCCAGCACTACGAATGGTTCTACAGCCTCGATAACCGGGTTAGATACCAGAGTGATGAGTATAAGAGGCTGATGGGGGCTGAAAGGGCTGTACGCCTGCCCGTCCCTAAGAACTTCCAGATTCCCGGTGGTGGGGACCGCTCTATCGCTATTTACGATCGGGGAACCGGTATCTGGCGCTCCCTCTACCAGGTCAAGAAAACAACCAGTGGGAGCCATGCCGGTCAGTGGCATTACAGCTCCGGCGGCTATATTAAAGATGCTCACAAGCTCCCCGGTTCTAAGCACAGCCTGCAACTGACCGGAGGCACAAGTTCGGTGGTCGGGATGGCCAGCGAACTCACCCAGATCGGTATTGACGAGGTTCTTGCCGGCTCTATCAACCACGCAGTCTCTTTCACCCTGCCTAATGCGCGTAGCGGTTTCTCCTGGCCTGCACGCCAGGGGGACGGTAACCTGACCCATGCTCTGGCACCCTATGAGGGGCAGTGGTTCCGCATCAACCCCGCAGTTAACCTCAATACCCTGGGGTTGCGCCCACTAACCCTCATGATCGCTCAAGCCGTGCAGAAATACGGCGGCTATGGCAGTGACCGTAACATTTGGTGCATGGCGGCCAACTACGAGTACGACACCAGCCAGCCCCAAGCAAACCAGGGCAATTCACGCTGGTACACCCAGGTGCAGAAAAAGTACGGCCAGGCACCCGAAAACCTGCATGATTTCCCCTTCCAACACCTCCAGTTCGCTCCCAAGGACTGGCGCGGCGGGCTTTAGACCCATGGCACTGGGGGTGAACACCTCCCGGGTTCGGCTACAGAAGTAGCTTAGCTACCCCCTGCCTACCAGCTCTGAACCCCGCATCAGCCAGTTGGTGGGCAGGGCTCATGCCCTATCTAGTGCCGAACAGACAGTTCTTACGACGAAGAAGTGGAGTGGGCAGGTCGCCGGTTTGTTCCCCACCCTGTAAAATCATGACTATGACTGCTACCCCCTACTACATCACCACCGCAATTTCTTACCCCAACGGCGCCCCTCATATCGGCCATGCCTATGAGGTCATTGCCGCTGATGCCATGGCCCGTTTCAAGAAACTAGACGGTTTTGATGTGCGCTTCATGACCGGTACCGACGAACACGGCCAAAAGATGCAAACCACTGCACAGAAGCAGGGGAAGAGCCCCCAGGAACTAGCCGACGAAAACTCAGCCCGATTCCGCGCAATGGCTGAGCTCGTGGGAGCCGACTTTGACCGTTTTATTCGCACCACCGACCCCGACCACTACGCCGCATCTCAAGCCATCTGGAAGAAGATGGAAGAGAAGGGCGATATTTACCTGGATAAGTATGCAGGCTGGTACTCGGTCCGCGATGAGGCCTACTACACCGAAGAAGAAACCGAACTGCGTGACGGTGTGCGCTATGCGATTGCTACCGATACAGAGGTGGAATGGACCGAAGAAGAATCCTACTTCTTCCGCCTCTCAAAGTACGCCGACCGCCTGCTTGACCTGTATGAAACCGAGGGCTACGTCTACCCCGAAACCCGCCGTAACGAGCTGGCCTCTTTTATTAAGGGTGGCCTCAACGACCTCTCCATCTCCCGCACAACCTTTGACTGGGGCGTACCTGTACCCGGCAACGACAAGCACGTCATGTACGTGTGGGTCGATGCGCTGACCAACTACCTGACAGGTGTGGGCTACCCCGATACCGACAGCGAACTCTTCACCACATACTGGCCTGCTGATATGCACCTGATCGGAAAGGACATCACCCGTTTCCATGCTATCTACTGGCCTGCCTTCCTCTGGTCCGCTGGGCTGGAACTACCCCAGAAGGTCTTTGGCCACGGCTTCTTGCTGGTGGACGGCGAAAAGATGTCAAAGTCCATCGGCAACACCCTGGACCCCGCAGACCTGGTAGCAGGCTTTGGCCTGGATCAGCTCCGCTTCTTCCTGCTCCGCGATGTTTCTTTCGGTCAGGACGGCTCCTACTCAGCCGAGGCTATCAAGAACCGTATTAACTCCGACCTGGCCAATGACCTGGGTAACCTGGCCCAGCGCTCACTGTCTATGGTTGCTAAGAACTGTGAGGGCACTGTTCCCCAGCCCGGGCAGTTTACTGCGGAGGATACCGCTATGCTTGAGGCCGCAGGTGCTCTGCTGGAGCAGGTCCGGGCTGACTTTGATGCTCAGGCCTTCCACCGTGCCCTAGAACGTATCTGGCAGGTTGTCGGTGAAGCTAACCGTTACTTCACGGCCCAGGAACCCTGGAAGCTCCGCAAGACCGACCCGGAACGTATGAACACCGTTCTGTACGTGACTGCTGAGGTTCTACGCATTGTGGCAACCCTCACCCAGCCGGTCATGCCTACCTCTATGGGTAAGCTCCTAGATCTACTGGCTGTGGCACCGGAAAACCGTAGCTTTAGGGACCTTGACCGGGCCCTGGTCGCTGGTACTGTTTTGCCCGCGCCTGCTCCGATTTTCCCGCGTTATGAGGAACCCAAGGAAGCCTAACCCGTAGCCACCGGTAAGAATAGCAGATAGAGCTCAGGCCCGCCCCCAAGGTGAGGGGAGCGGGCCTGAAGCTATCCGAGGTAAGAATCTTTAGAACCAGCCCAGTTGGGTCACCCGGTAATAAATCTGTTGTGCGATAGCGACATAGCCCCAGCCATTGAGGTGGAAGCCGTCGGTGGCATAGAAGCTGGGGGGAATCTTCCCCTCCTTGTAGGCGGCGCGGTCCTTATCGGATGACCAGATCCCGGACCCTGCCAGCGCACCGTAGCGGAGCCAGCTTTCCTGGGTGGTTTCACGGAGAAAGGTCTCGGGGTTCATGAATCTATCCCCGAAGGTTTTAGCTGCCCAGGCGTTGTAGGTTTCGACCTGCTTAGCCCGATCTGATGTATTTGAATCCTTTTGGGCGCGGAAGTGCCCCAGAACAATCGAGCGGGTGGGGGCCATATCAAAAGCCCGCTGGGTATCTTCCTGTATACGGGAGGTTTCAGCCAGATTGTTGCGACCGATTTGAAGCACATGGTAGCAAGCGCGGCTAATCATCTCCTGGTAGGAGTAAAGCCAGGCTGCAGCTGTATCGGAGGGCGCATAAATTTCTTCGCCGGGAACTGTTCTGGTAAAGAATAAGCTGTTTTCGGTTTCCCCAGCTAACAATAGGCCGGGGACGTCGCCAACGTAGCCTGGGACCTGTGTAGAAGAGCCCCAAGAAACATTGGCATCCGAGGCCAAGGTAACGGGCACTGTGCCTGAAGCTGGAATCATGTCATCCGGGAAAACTAATTTATATCGATTAGCTGATACACCCCGCCGTGCAGTAATCAGGGAAGAGGTGTCCCCTCCTCGCCCAAAACCGAGAACCGGCACGGAGAGATAGCTTGAAAGAAGCTCAGGTAGGGTTGCTTTGACTCCGGCAGGAACACCTTGATCGGCGTAAGCTCCTTCTACGGATGAACTGCCCCAGATGGCTAAGGAAGGGCCAGAAACAGTGGGGTAAATGTATTCTGCGGGGAAGACAGTAGAGTTGGCATCGGCTGCCTGAGCCGCCTGCTGACCAGCCAAGCCCCCTGCAGCTGCTGTGGCTACAGTTGCAACGCCCGTGAGGGTTGCAAAACGGACGAGGTCGCGGCGGCTGGTGCGAACTCCTGGCTGTGTTTCAGGTGTCATGGTGGTGCGGTTGCTACTTTCTGTGACGAGTCCGTCGTGTCATCACGGGAAGTTGTGGTGATGCCCGACTATTTATAGTAGTTAGAATGGATGATGATTAGCTAGGGAGGCTTGCGTGTCATTACTTACTGCCCACGGTGTTAAGGCTGGTACGAGCCTGGCCCTTTTGCTTGTTGTGGCCCTGACTGGGTGTAAGCCCCAGCCCCAAAATTTTCAGGAGCTTGAGCCTGAACAAGCAAACCCGGAGCACATTACCGCTCTTGAGAGTTTGATGTATCCCCCTGAGGGTGCAGAAAAGGCTCGCCGTGCTTTTGTTGAGCGCTGTGTAGCTCAAGCCGGGGGTAAATACCTGGAGCCGGTTGCGGTGCATAGCCTGGACCACGCTGTCTATACCGGGCGCACTACTGATGAGTTGAAAGCTAACGGGTACGGGCCTTTGCCCGCCCAGAGCGACCGAGCAACTGCCAGCTTTGACCAGGCTGGTCTTGATGCCTACCTGGGCAAGGGCGATAGTACCTTGAGCGTGAGCTTCATGGATTATTCCAGTGGGGAGCTGAAAGCTGACGGCTGTATGGCTCAGAGCTATGAGTACCTCTATGGGTCGGTTGAAAACGGTATTAAGGCCGCCCTCTTGGCTCCCCAGTTTGGCTCGGCTATCGCCGATAGCCTGCGCTCGGACGAGAAGTACGTTGAGTTGCAGAGGCAGTGGGCTAGCTGTATGTCCGATGCTGGCTTTGGCCAGGTAAAGAGTACCGACCTGGCCTCTTACCAGGCTAGCCTGGTAGGCCAGGCGGATGCTAAGAAGATGCTGGAGGCCGATATTTCCTGTCGTGAAAGACATTCTTTTGATTCCTCCGTTTCTGAGCTCAAAAATTCTTACTACGAGTCCGTTTACAAACGGCTCAAGCAGTTCAAGGATGAGCTTGAAGCCATCCACGCTACCTCCCAGGAGCGGGTGGAAGCGGATAAGGCCGACCCCAAGAACACCTCACCGGTCACCCTGCCCACACCCTCTGAGAGTGCTAGCGCCTCAGCTGAGCCAACAGCCACAGCATCCTAGGGACGCGGACAGCCTTTCCCACCCTCCTGCTAGCCTCCTGGTGCTCATCGGTGCCGTGCCCAGCTCATACTGGCCCAAAGCTCGTAGAGGTGGGCAGAGCACCGAATTTCTTGGCCCAATATGAACTAGTAGTGTGCCTACCAGCTTTAGGGGGTCTCTTGCAGGCTGACGACCGGTGAGAGACGCGAAGCCCGCAGGGCTGGTATCAGGCTAGTGAGCCAGGTCAGAGCGACCCCGCCGATCAGAATCAGGAGCAGGTCCCAGCCATGAACAGAGTAGTTCATGCTAAAACCATTGGTGGCATACACCTGCAAGAGCAAGATCGCACAAGCATAACCAGCCCCAATACCCAACAGTATGGACAGCAAAGCCACCAGGGTCGTCTCGAAGGAAATCATGGCCCTCAACTGTTTCTTGCTCATACCCGCAACCCTCAACAGGGCGTAGGGGCGGCGCCGCTGGTAGGCGCTCAGAATCTGGGTATTGGCTATACCAATCAGAGTAATAGCCAGGGTTGCCCCCAGTAGCCCCAGGGCAACGTAGAGGCCTATGTTTAGACCCAACTCAATATCTCTACCCATGGTCAGGCTTCCGTAGAGGCTACCCTGGGCAAGCCCCACCTGGCTCTCAAGGCCCTTCAAGGCCGCCAACTGCTGATCGCTACTGAGCGAGGGGTCAAAGCCAAGAATCAGGGCGGGTGAGTCGGGGGAAGGCGAGGTAGCCAGAAGCTCTGAACCGCTTATTCTCTGACCTGTTACCCGGGTCATGACAGGTCCAAACAAATCAGTATCCGTATAAACAACAGTCAGTTCCTGGCTCTTGTGGGTTCCAGCAACCCTAATTTTGCTACCCTCTACGAGACCGAGTGATTCAGCGCTTGAGGCATTGATGAGGAGCTGGTCATCGGCCAAGGGGTGCGGGAAATCATAGGGAGCTAAGCGATCTAGCTGAGAAGCATCGAGAGAATATACGCTCACTCTGTTGGCATCCTGGTAGAGCTTATTCTCCAAGGAGCCCTGGGGGATTGCCACAGTCGCCGCATCTACCCCGCCAAAAGCCTGAACTTCTTGCTCCAAGCGGGTGCCAGCCTCCCAGCTCTGAGCACTCACAAAGCCCGAAGCAGGGAAAGGGTAGGACCGCTCAATATCCTCAAGGACGGAAACCTTCAGGGTAGTGAAACCGGTCATGAGAGCAGCTAGAAAGGCTGCGCAGATAAAGAGCATCCGGCCGCTAGCTACGGTCTGGCCCTTAGCCTGCCGGATATTACTATGGGCCATACCGGCGGTAGTAAATGGCTGGCAGAACCTGCTCGTCACAGCGAGCAGGGGGGATAGGAAGAAAGGGAAAACCAGGACAAGGAGGGTTGCCAGGGCAACCGTGGCCAGCACATACCCTGGCTCTAAGGGAGAACTCTGAGCCCAGAAGATACCCACAGCTACCAGGGCTACAAGGAGGAGCACCAGCAGCCAGAACCAGACCTTTTTAAGGACGCTCCTTGTCCGGGGCTCAGGTACGCTCTGGATGGCTGTGATGGGCGAAATCTTGCGCATTGACCAGGCTGGTGCCAAAGCGCTAAGGACGGCAACAGTCCCACAGATAAAGAGGGAGATGAGGGCTGGGACGGGGGAGAAATCGATCATGTAGCCCCCGGTCATAAAAGTGGATATAAGGAACGCCAGGCCATAGGCCGTGACGATACCCGCTAGAGCAGAAAGCACACCCAGCATGAAGGCCTCCAGTAGGAGCATCCGCACCAGAGCAAAACGGGTGGCACCCAGAGTACGGAGCAGAGCCAGTTCGCGGGTACGCGAGGCCGCGTAGACCCGGTAGGTATTAGCTATCACAAAACTGGACATGAGGAGGGATAGCAGGCCGAAGCCCAGAACAACGGCGGTGACCTGTGAGATCCCCCCGGTGAAGTCATCTACATCCTTTTGGATTTGTTCCTCTACAGTAGAGACCGCCACCTCAAGCCCTGCTGATGTGAGCTGCTGCTTGAAATCATGGACTGAAACCCCCGGTGCTAACTTGACCATCATCATGCTGTAGCCGCTACTGGGGTCAGCTTCAAGTGACTTGGTGTAGTCTGCGGTCAAGCTACCGCCGGTGAAGACCATATTATTCATAGGTCCCGTAGCAGCTTTTTGTGCGTAGATACCGCTGATTTTGAAGTCACTGGTTGGGGGTAATCCCTGAAAGTCAACGGGTAGGGCGTAGTCAGTCATCCGTACCGTCTGCCCAACTCTCAGATCGGAGTTTTGAGCAAGGGAGGAGGGTATGAGGACCTGACTGCTGGTGCTGGGGAGATCACCCTCTTGAAGGGTGAGAGAGAGAACAGAATCATCGGTCGCTAAATCAGTGCGTTTGACCAAGAAACTTGGTTCTTGGGCCCCCGAGCCAGCTAAATACATGACATCATCAGCTGTTGCTACACCCCAACTGGATTTGACCAGGGAACTAGCCTGAACCTGCTGGGCAGCCTGCTGACTCAAGTAGGGGGGACTTTCTATAACAAACTGGCTGTGATCAGGGTCCTCCAAGACCAGATCCGAGTTCCCATAGAACTGGGCGGCTGACTCACGCAAGCTAGTCATGAGCGACAGGTTGCTGATAAGAACCGCTGAGAGGAAGAAAGCCGAGATAGCAATACCGATAGAGGTCAGCGCAAAGCGCAGCCTGTGCTTACCCAAGTTAGAGCGGGCAACGGTGCCCAATGTGGTTGCCATGCTATTCACCCAACCCAGAAAGCGCCGCAAGCACTGACTCGCGGGTGGGGGATTCAAGCACACCGGCCAATTTGCCGTCGCGCAGCAGTACTACCCGGTCAGCATAAGAGGCCGCTACCGGGTCGTGGGTGACCATGAGAATGGTCTGCCCCTGAGCGCGGGCAGCCTGCTGTAGCAGATCTAAAACCTCGGCACTAGAAACTGAGTCCAATGACCCGGTTGGCTCATCGGCAAAAATGACGGCGGGGCGGGGTAGAAGCGCTCTGGCAATGGCTACTCGCTGCTGCTGGCCACCCGATAGCTCAGCCGGGGCATGCTTAAGCCGGTCCGTCAGGCCCAGAACCCGTACCAGCTCATCACGCCAAATATTATCAACCTTCATCTTGGCAAGACCCAGGGGCAGATCAATGTTCTGGCCTGCGGTCAGTGTGGGGACCAGATTGTAGGCCTGGAAGATAAAGCCGATATTCTTGGCCCGGAACTCTGCTAGCACGGAATCTTTGAGGCCCAGCAGTTCGACACCCCGTACCTGCAAAGAAGAATCAGTCCCGGGGTCTGGGGTATCGAGGGTGGCAAGGACGTGGAGCAGAGTGGACTTGCCAGAACCTGAGGGGCCCATAATGGCCGTGAACTTGCCGCGTTCAAAGTCGATGCTGACCTGATCGAGGGCGCGCACGGACGAAGTACCGCTTCCGTAAGTTTTGCTGAGGTTGCGTGCGCCTACCGCAACGGGAAATGTGTGGTGTGTATTCATAGTTCCAGTCTGGCAAGAGATCTACCTGGGTACATCAGGCCTGGGAGTGAAACCTGGGAAGGACCTCATACCCGGGTATGAGATACCTGTTCCCGGCCTGGAACGACCGACAAGTAGCCTAGGGCAGGAGGCCTGCCTCATAGGCCATAATGACGACCTGCACACGGTCGCGGGCGCCCAACTTGGCCAGAATATGGGAGACATGCGTCTTGACGGTTGCCTCCGACACAAAAAGCTCTGAGGTGATTTCAGCGTTGCTGAGGCCCCGGGCCATGAGCATGAAAATCTCGAACTCGCGGGCAGTCAAGCTGGCTATTTCCTGCTGGTGTTTACCGCTGGACTGAGCAGAGGAGCCAGCCTGCCGCTCCGCGGGTAAGCCAGCAAACCCCACGGCCTGGCCCGCGCCCTGACCGGATGGGGCATCCTGCGCTAGCTGGGGGATAATCATCTGCTCCAAGAGACGCTTCGTAGCACTTGGTGCAATGACGGCATCCCCCCGGTAGATAGTACGGATAGCCTCCAAGAGCTGCTCAGCAGGCGCGTCCTTAAGCAAGAAGCCACTGGCCCCGCGCTGGACCGCCGCGTAGACATAGTCATCAATATCAAAAGTTGTCAGCATAACGATACGAACGGAGGGGTAGCCCGCAATAATTGCCCCGGTCGCCTCGATACCATCCATGACCGGCATACGCACATCCATGAGCACCACATGGGGTACAGAACCCTGCCCCGCCAACTGCCGGGTAAGCTCCACAGCTTCCTGGCCATTCGATGCCTGACCTACCACCGTCAAATCATGCTGGGAACCAACCAACATGGCAAGGCCAGAGCGCACCAACTGCTGATCATCAACCAGCATGACCCTAATCTTTCCGCTCATCGTCTCTTCTCAATCCTCTCGACCTCAACAACTTCTCTCTTAACAGCTGGCCTGCCCCGGCCAAAAAGACAGCCAGCGCTCTTAGGGAGCAAACGGAATCTGCGCAAAGACCCTAAACGAGCCGTCCGCCAGGCGCCCGTAATGCAAGCTACCCCTATACATATCAACTCGTTCCCGCATACCCAGCAAACCACGGCGGGCACCGGCCAAAGGCTCCGAAGCCTGAACCTGGGGCGCATTGACCACATCAATATCTAAGGAACGCTTACCCTCACGAACCGTCACCGTCACCAGCGGGGTCGTGGGGCTATGCTTACGCACATTGGTCAGAGCCTCCTGCACAATACGGTAGACCGTCAGCTCAGCCCCCTGCGGCAGCTTCTCCTCAACTCCCTCGCACTCCCACACCAGCCTTGCATTAAAACCCAGCTCCTGCATCTGATCCACCAGCTGCGGCACATTGTGCAAAGCCGGTAGAGGCTGAAAAGCGGCGCCCTCATCCGTCCGCAAAACTCCCAGCAGGGAACGCATCTGCTGCAAAGAAGAACGAGCCGTCTCAGAAATAGTCCCTAAGGCGGCAATCTCCACCGGCTCGACCAGCTCACCGCCTCGGGCGGAAGACTCTAGCTCCGCCTGCTGACGGGCTTGAGCCACATACCGTGCCCCGTCCGCCTGCGTAATAATGACCGAAAGAGAATGAGCCACAATATCGTGCATCTCCCTGGCAATACGCGCACGCTCATCCAGGGCCGCCATAACCCGCTCCTGCTCCCGCTCATGCACCAACTGCCGGTTACGCTCAACCAGCGACCTCTGCCGGTTATCCCGCAAGCGCCTAGTATCACCCAGAAACCAGGCAATCGTGCACAAGGCGGCACAAAAGAAGAAAATAACCAGAGAAAGAACCAAAAGCTCAACGGTGCTCCAGCTATAGACAGAAGCAAGCTGAAAACCCGCACTAGCCCCAGCCACCACTGAAGCCACCAAAAAAAGAACAATAGTTACTATACGCACCCGGCGCTCGCCGTACCTGGCCCAGTGATAGACCGCCAGCGGAGCCGACCACCACATATCAAGAGCCGGGAAGGGCAAAACAACAGTAACCAGCAAGCCCACAAGGACTAAAACAGTCACGGTCTTTGGCCTGCTATAGCGGAAATAGAGACTGCCGGTCACCACTGCCCAAAGGAGCATATAGAGCCACCAGAGATTATCGTTGAGGCCCGCAATACCGGTAAAACCAACCGTAAACAACTGGCACAAGGCAACAAAAATACCGTTCACCCAGCGCTTACGCCGAGCCAAAACAGCCGGTTCAAATAGAAAGCTCTCCACCCCACCAGTTTAGGTTGCGCCCGCACCCAGAACCCAGCACCCACCCTGCACCAGGCCCAAGTTCATACCCCAGTATGAAGCGCCTACCGGCCTACCCCCACCAGAAAAGGTAACCTTATAGTCATGCAGTACATCTCCACTCGCGACACCACCCGCACCCCAGCCCACTTCACCGACATCCTCCTGGGAGGCCTAGCCCCCGACGGTGGCCTCTACCTCCCCGTCTCCTACCCCCAGATCAACGATGCCACCCTCACCCGCTGGCGGGCCGTCCTCGCTACCGAAGGCTACCAGGGGCTCGCCGCCCAAATCCTGGCCCTCTACATTGATGACATCCCCCTAGAAGACCTCAAGGCCATTACCGCCCGCGCCTACTCCTACCCCAAATTCGCCTCCCCAGAGATCGTGCCAGTCACCGAGCTGGAACCCGGTATCCTCATCGGACACCTTTCAGAAGGCCCCACCGCCGCCTTCAAAGACATGGCCATGCAACTACTGGGCGAACTCTTCGAATACGAACTAGCTCGCCGCGACCAAGACCTGAACATTGTAGGCGCAACCTCTGGCGACACCGGCTCATCCGCCGAATACGCCATGCGCGGCCGCACCGGCATTAAGGTCTTCATGCTGACCCCCGCCGGGCGCATGACCCCCTTCCAACAAGCCCAAATGTTCGGCCTAGACGATGCCAACATCTTCAACATCGCCCTCGAGGGCGTATTCGACGACTGCCAGGATATCGTCAAAGCTATCTCCTCCGATGCCAGCTTCAAGGCCGAAAAACGCATCGGTGCCGTAAACTCCATCAACTGGGCCCGCCTCATGGCCCAGATCGTTTACTACGTTTCCTGCTGGATCCGCTCCACCGAAACCAACGACCAGAAGATCTCCTTCTGCGTACCCACCGGCAACTTCGGTGACATCTGCGCCGGCCATATCGCCCGCCAGATGGGCCTGCCCATTGACCGCCTGATCGTGGCAACCAACGAGAACGACGTCCTCGATGAATTCTTCCGCACCGGCAACTACCGTGTCCGTTCCTCGGCTAATACCTTAGAGACCTCCAGCCCCTCCATGGATATCTCGCGCGCTTCCAACTTCGAGCGCTTCATCTACGACCTGCTCGACCGCGACGCCGAGCGGGTGGGCGACCTCTTCGGCCGACAGGTCAAAGAGGGCGGTTTTACCCTGGCAGGGGACCCAGCCTTCACCGATGCCGCAGATAAGTTCGGCTTCGCATCGGGCCGCTCCACCCACGCTGACCGGGTGGCTACGATTCGTGATGCCCATGAGCGGCTGAACGTCCTGCTTGACCCTCACACAGCCGATGGTGTGAAGGTTGCCCGCGACTGGGCCGATAGGGTCGAAACTCCCATTATCTGCATGGAGACCGCGCTACCGGTCAAGTTCGCGGAAACCATCAAGGAAGCAACCGGCTCCGAGCCCGCTATCCCTGAGCGCTTCGCGGGCATCATGGAGGCCGACCGCCACCTAATTGACCTACCCAATGATGTAGAGGCTGTTAAAGCTCTGATTGAGCGCAACGTCTAAGACTATGGGCAAGGGGCTTGTGGGGAGATTGGGCAAAGCTGTGCCTGCCAACCTCCCTGAACGCCAGACCCGAGCCAGTTGGCAGTCACAGCTTTGCCCGCTTGCCCTCGGCCCTGAAAGCTAAGGCCAGGCCAGCTAAGGCATCAAGTCTCAACGCAGTGGCGGGGAACCGAACGGTTCCCCCCCCCTGTGTTTAATACCGCGCGGGTGGATTGAGTTCAGAGGGGCGACCGGACAGCATGCAGTTGTAGCGACATTGTAATGAATATGTATTAACTGCTGGAGGGCAAATGTCTACAACTACTATCTCGTTCCGTACAGACCGCGAAACCAAAGAAGAGGCTATGCGGCTCTTCAGTGAACTTGGCCTCGACATGAGTACAGCCCTGAATATGTTTCTTCGCCAGGCGCTCGTGGATAACGGAATACCGTTTACCCCGCGTCGCGAAAACCCTGCCAGCGCTCGCGTACGCTACGAAGCAGAAAATGGGCTGGGGGAGAAGTTCATAACCTTTGATGAGCTGACGGCAGATTTGACCCATGCTTCCTAGTATCACCCGAACCCCTCAATTCAAGCCCGATGTTAAGGCCCTCCTCAAAAAGCATGACAAGGCAGAAAAGCTTGGTGCTCGTACTTACTGGCACCGGTAGCCATGACGATTTGTTCTAGTTAAAATTACCCGGGTGTAAAGCCTGTCAGAAGAAAACAGGCCCTGTTAGGATTTGCCGTATGGAGGCACTCACCGACGAGCAGAAAAACCTACTGGCCGCGCTCATCACTCAGGGTCTGCCGCTTGACGCAGAAAGCCACAAGCCCAGCGCACAGGAACGGCAAGGGCTAATCCGCAGGCTGAACACAGCACAGGCCAAACAGAGCTGCGATTGCTCCACCTGCATCACCCTTACCCTGCACTACCCGGCAGACTCAGAAGCCACCTTGCTAGCTAGCCCGCCTGAAACACCGGCACCCCGCACTGTCTTAACCGCAACCACCCAGGACGGATCCGCCCTGCTTCTGGCCCATCTAGTGGGGCAGTACCTGACCGAACTTGAAATAGCACCCATCGGTCAAAACCCCGTCTGCCTACCCCGCCCGGAAGAACTCGTCTTCTTAGCAGCAGCACCGGGTAAAGGTGCAGAGGTTCCCACAGGAGCAGGCCAGCCGGCCAATATATGAAACCCAAAGCCAAAATATGGGCAAAGCGCACTGTGCAGGACTAGCCTTAAGAACATGACTGAAACTCCCTCCATCAACCTGGCAGTAATTCCCGGCGACGGCATCGGCCCCGAAGTAGTAGCCCAAGCCCAGCGCGTCCTGACCCGCGCCGCCGAACTTGACCAGATTGCTGTCACCGCCACCGAGTACCCCCTGGGTGCTGATCACTGGCTAGCAACCGGCGAAACCCTCTCAGAAGAGACCAAAGCAAAACTAGCAACCCACGACGCCATCCTCTTTGGTGCCGTCGGCGCAGACCCCCGCTCCACCCAAGTGCCCAGCGGCCTGATTGAGCGTGAAATCCTGCTCAACCTACGCTTCTCCTTTGACCACTACATCAACCTGCGCCCCTCACGCCTCTACCCCGGTGCAGTCTCCCCGCTAGCTAACCCCGGCCAAATCGACTTTGTGGTTGTGCGTGAAGGCACCGAAGGCCCCTACGCAGGTAACGGCGGTGTCCTGCGCGCCGGAACCCCCGAAGAAATCGCCACTGAAGTATCGCTCAACACCGCTCACGGTATCGAGCGCCTAATCCGCTACGCTTTTGAGCTGGCTAATACCCGCGACAAGAAGAAGCTGACCCTGATCCACAAGACCAACGTCCTGGTCAACGCAGGGGCCCTCTATACCCGCATCTTCAACCAGGTAGCCACCCAATACCCGCAGGTCACCACCGACTACCTGCACATTGACGCGGCCACCATCTTCCTAACCACCGACCCGGCACGGTTCGATGTCATCGTCACCGACAACCTCTTTGGCGACATTCTGACCGACCAGGCAGGCGCTATTAGCGGCGGCATCGGCTACGCAGCCTGCGGCAACATCAACGCTGACCGCACCTTCCCCTCCATGTTCGAGCCGGTCCACGGCTCCGCCCCCGACATCGCAGGGCTCAACAAGGCTAACCCCACGGCAAGCATCCTGGCCGCCGCCATGCTCCTGCGTCACCTGGGCTACGAGGACACCGCCGCCCGCATTGACCGCGCCGTAGAAGCAGACCTAGCCGCCAACCCCGGTGCAACCCGCGGTACTGACGAGATCGGTTCCGCAATTCTGGCCGCCCTGGATGCCTAAGCTCCTTGGTCCCTTCCGTCTCACCGGCGGGGACCCACGTTAGGTAGAGCACAGAAACCACAGAGCTGATGTATTCTCATAAGGAAAAGGAAGATAAGGGCACACACCAAGCCAAAAGCTCAGGAGCCCGCCCCTGGCCAGCAAGGCTGTGCACTAGCACCCCCTAAAACGCCAGACCCGAGCCAGCTGGCGCACAGCCTTGCTTACCCGGGCTTAACATTTTGACAAGCTACAGTCCCATACACTGTGATTGAAGGACGAACATGACCCTGGAATTTTCTATTACCCGCAACCCCAACCCCGCCAGCGCTGAGCGCAGGGCAGAAATACTTGCCGACCCCGGTTTCGGCAACCATTTTACCGACCACATGGTCCGTATCGACTGGAAAGGCAGCCACACCGACGGCGGTGAATGGTCCAAGGCCCAGGTGTTGCCCTACGGGCCTGTCAGCCTTGACCCGGCGGCCAGTGTCTTCCACTACGGGCAGGAAATTTTTGAGGGCATCAAGGCCTACCGCCAGGCTGACGGCTCCATCACCACCTTCCGCCCCCAGGAGAACGCCGCCCGGCTGAACAAGTCGGCAGACCGACTGGTTCTGCCCCATCTGCCCGAGGAACTGTTCCTGGAGGCAATCCGCCAGTTGGTTACCATCGACGCTGACTGGGTGCCCTCCGGCGAAGGGGAATCCCTCTACCTGCGCCCCTTCATGATCGCCACCGAGGCTTTCCTAGGGATCCGACCTGCCCGCGAAGTTTCCTTCTATGTGATCGCCTCACCCGCCGGTAACTACTTTGGCACGCCCAAGCCCGTTGATATTTGGCTATCTACCACCTACGCCCGCGCCGGTGTGGGCGGTACCGGCGAAGCCAAGTGCGGCGGCAACTACGCCGCCTCACTTGCCGCCCAGTTGGAAGGCGAAGCCCAGGGCTGTAAGCAGGTCATTTTCAAGGACCCCAACCGCGATGATGCCATTGAGGAACTGGGTGGCATGAACGTCTTCTTTGTCTTCAAGGACGGGCGTATTGCCACCCCTGAGCTAACCGGCACTATTTTGCGCGGTGTTACCCGCAAATCCATCATCAAGCTGGCCCAGGACAGGGGATACACCCTTGAAGAGCGCAAAATTACTCTGTCTGAATGGCGCCAGGGCGTAGCCAGCGGTGAGATTACCGAGGTCTTTGCCTGCGGTACCGCCGCTGTGATTACTCCCGTGGGTAAGCTCAAGGCCGCTGATTTTGAGGTCCCCTCAGCCTCCGGTGCTGAGGGCGGGCCCGTGACCATGAGCCTGCGTCAAGAACTAGTCGGTATTCAGACCGGCAAGGTTGAGGATCGCTTGGGCTGGAACATCAAGCTGGTCTAAGAATCACTGGGCCTTGAGCCTGTAGCTCAGCTCCGGTCGCTGCTGTACCAGAAAGGCTCAGCTTAAGAACTGTGCCCGCCTTTCCTGCTAGTGCAGGGGAGGCGGGCATCTATCTTTAAGCAGTTTTAGGGCAAATCCAAGGTCCGGGTGAGGTCCAGCTGTTGGCAGAAATATTCGTCATGGCTGACCACTTAGAGGGCGCACTGGCTAGGGTGGCGGTGACGGGGGCGCAGAAAACCGGTGCCGGGTGCGGGCAGAGTGGTTTCAGCCTGGGCTAGAGAGCTGCTGAAAAATCCACCGATAGGCATTCTGTAGACAGTGATTCCGAGAGCCAGTTTATGGGCGGGTGCAGAAACCCGTCAAGGGTTGGTACAAAGAATATTGCTGATGACGGGTGACAACATATAGGCTATGTAATACAGAAGCTATACAACGTACGCAGGGAGGGATTATGGCTACATCAACCATTAGTGTTCGTACCGACTCAGCGGTGAAAGGCGAAGCAGAGGAGCTTTTTGCAGAACTTGGTCTCAATCTTTCAACCGCAGTAAATATGTTTTTACGTCAGAGTGTTAGGGAGCGACGCATTCCATTTGAGGTCACAGCTAATACCCCTCATGCCGAAACTGTTGAGGCGATTGAGGAGGGCCGTAGGCTTCTGCACGATGCAGGCGCTGAAACATACGAGTCAGTTGCTGAGTTGCGTGAAGCCCTTGACTCATGATGATGCAAAGTAAACCAGCGCGGTCTTCCGAATCGCGTCTGCTCGTTGGTGCATGGGCTCTTGGGGCGTTTATTTATGGATGGCTAGGTGCTGGGCTTGTGTCTCAGCGTGATTACCCGAACCTGACGCTCGGTAGCGCCCTGGGTCTGTGGGACGTGGGTTTTGCTGTGGCGGGCGGTGTAATCGCAGGGGCAATAGCCTGGTTCCTGCGGCGAAAGAATACCGTAAACAGCGGTTCCAATAGGTTGTTCCGTATTGTGGTGGCGGTTCTTCCGGCTCTTTTTGTGGTCTCTGCGTTGGCTACTTTGGTGTTAACTCTTTCTACCTATAACGGTGATTGGGTGGATGCCCGGCAGGGCCTTGCCACCGCTTTTGCGGCTTTGATTGCTGCGGTGGGTGTTGTGGTGTCTGTTGCTGTCAGTTACCAGACGGGCGAGGAAAACAGGCTTGCCCAGCAGGAGAACCTGAGGCGACAGCTCGAACATCAGCGGGAGATTGAGGACGAACGCGCCCAGCGGGAACAGAATAAGCAGGATGCTGAAATTATTAAGTCGCTCAATGACCGTCTGCATGAGATTTTGTCCCGCCGTTACAGCAAAAGTGAGAACCAACAGTCAGCAAGCTATTTCCAGTTAGCGGCCCTCTACCAGGATTGGGAAACCCTGGCGGCTTCATCGGAAATCGTGAGAAAACAGAAAAATAGCCAGCAAAGAAATATCCTCAAAATCTTATTTGGTGTCCCCCGCAAGGAAGGTGGGACGATCATTTGTCATAGAAAAGAACAAGAGGTAAGAACTCTTAACTCAATCATCCGGGATATCTTCCCAGAAACTACCGGTGATTTTGAGGAAGTCAGCGCAAGCAAAGATTCTGGCAGAGCAGAGCAGAAGAGTGTATTTGATCTTAGCTATTTGGACCTAGGCAAGCTCTCTTTTGCCGGTAGAAGTCTCGCTGCTGCACACTTGCAGCATGTTCATTTGCAGCGAGCTGATTTGCAGGGCGCAGACCTGCGGGAGGCTGATTTGCGGGGCGCATACCTGTGGTTCGCTGATTTGAAGGGCGTATACCTGTGGCTTGCTGATTTGCGGGGCGCATACCTATCGTACGCTGATTTGCAGGGCGCAGACCTGCGGGAGGCTAATTTGCAGGGCGCATACCTGCGGGAGGCTAATTTGCAGGGCGCAAAGCTGTGGGGTGCTCGTTTGCAGGGCGCAAACCTGGAGGGTGCTGATTTGCGGGGCGCAGACCTGCGATTTTTCTACCTAGAGAACGCTTCTTTCCTCGGTGCCGATGATGACATCCAAGATCAAAAGAATAGGGAAAAAGTCATCAACCAGCTCAGAAAAGCCAAATATCTTCCCTCTGGAGATGAGTTGCTCAATGCTAAAGACTTCGACCAGGCCCTGGCCGATGCCATCATCCAGGCCCACGAAGAATACCACAAAGACGACCAGCAGTAACCAGACACTTGCCTAGGCCACACCTAGCCTTGGCAAGTCCGGTAGGCTAGTAGCCATGCGCATTGCTCGATTTACCGTAGACGATAACCTTCACTTTGGCCTAGTTGAGGGTGAGCCCGGCTCCGAAACCCTCACCGTGCTGACCGGTGACCCTTTCTACACCGGGGTCAACCCCACCGATAAGAAGTACGACCTGGCGGACGTCCGCCTGCTGGCCCCCATCATTCCCCGCTCCAAAGTCATTGGAGCCGCCCGCAACTGGCGCGACCACGCCAGCGAGCTGGGCAACCAAACCCCCACCAGCCCGCAGTTCTTCTTCAAACCCAACACCTCCGTGATCGGCCCCGGCGATCCTATCGCCCTGCCCGACTGGTCCTCCGACGTGTCCTACGAGGGTGAACTGGCCGTTGTCATCGGCCGTATCGCCAAGTCCGTGCCGCTAGAGCGCGTACCCGAGGTCATCTACGGCTACACCGTAGCCAACGACCTGACCGCCCGCGACGCCCAGAACACCGATGTACAGTGGGCCCGCGCCAAGGGCTTTGACGGCTCCTGCCCGATCGGGCCCTGGATCGAAACCGACCTGGACACCGACGACCTAGCCATTCAGACCTGGGTGGACGGCGACCTTAAACAGGACGGCACTACCGCCGACATGGTTTTCTCCGTAGCCGAGCTCGTAGCCGCCGCCAGCGAATACTTCACCCTGCTACCCGGTGACGTCATCCTCACCGGCACCCCCGCAGGAGTAGGCCGCCTGACTGCAGGCAACCAGGTGGAGATCGAAGTTGAAGGCATTGGCTCCCTGATCAACACCGTCCGCGCCGACTAAAAACTTTTCCTAGAACCCACAACGAAAGAGATGTGACCCCACCCATGACTGATTACGCCCTCAAGCTGTCAGACCCCAGCGAAACCCGCGTGCGTTTCTGCCCCTCACCCACCGGCACCCCCCACGTGGGCATGGTCCGCACTGCCCTCTTCAACTGGGCCTACGCCAAGCACACCGGCGGCAAGCTCATCTTCCGTATTGAAGACACCGACGCCGCTCGTGACTCCGAAGAGTCCTTCAACCAGGTTCTCGAATCCCTGCAGTGGCTGGGTATTCACTGGGACGAGGGTGTAGGTGTAGGCGGCCCCCACGAACCCTACCGCCAGTCACAGCGCATGGACATCTACGCCCAGATTATTGACAAGCTCAAGGCCGGCGGCTTCGTTTACGAAGATTTTTCCACCCCCGAAGAGGTTGAGGAGCGCCACCGCGCCAAGGGCGAAGACCCCAAGCTGGGCTACGACAACTTTGACCGCGACCTGACCGAAGAGCAGAAGGCCGCCTACCGTGCCGAGGGCCGCACCCCCGTTTTGCGCCTGCGCATGCCCGATGAAGACATCACCTTCAAGGACCTGGTGCGCGGCGAAATCACCTTCAAGGCCGGTTCCGTTCCCGACTTCGTTGTGGTGCGCGCTAACGGTCGCCCCCTCTACACCCTGGTCAACCCCGTAGACGATGCCCTCATGGGTATCACCCACGTTTTGCGCGGCGAAGATCTGCTGTCCTCCACCCCCCGCCAGATCGCCCTCTACCGGGCGCTGGTTGCCGTGGGTGTTACCAGCTTCATCCCTGAGTTCGGCCACCTGCCCTACGTCATGGGCCAAGGTAACAAGAAGCTCTCCAAGCGCGACCCCGAGTCCAGCCTCTACAACCTGCTCGATGCTGGCTTCATTAAGGAGGGCCTGCTTAACTACCTGTCCCTGCTGGGCTGGTCCCTGTCCCATGACGAAGATATCTTCAGCATGGACACCATGGTTGAGCACTTTGATGTCAAGGACGTGCTGGCTAACCCTGCCCGCTTTGATCTCAAAAAGGCAGAAGCTATCAACGGCACCCACATTCGCCTGCTTGAGGCAGAGGACTTCCGCAACCGCCTGGTTCCCTTCCTGCACAAGGACGGCCTGGTCACCGCCAAGAGCTTTGAGGAGCTGACTGAGCGCGAGCAGGCTACCCTGACCCAAGCCGCCCCGCTGGTTCAGGAGCGTATGCAGTTGCTGGGGGAGACCGCCGGACTGCTGGGCTTCCTCTTCACAAAGGACCAAGAGATTGAGGTCGCTGAGGACGCCGCCAAGCAGCTCAAAGAGTCAGCACCCGCTGTGCTCCAAGCCGCTCTCACAGCTCTTGAACCCCTGGAGACCTTCACTGCCCAGGCTATTGAGGAAGCCCTGCGTAGCGCCATCGTGGAGGGCCTAGAGATTAAGCCTCGCCTGGCTTTTGGCCCCGTGCGTACCGCTGTCAGCGGTGCCCGCATCTCACCTCCGCTCTTTGAGTCCATGGAGATTCTAGGGAAGGAGTCCTCGCTGGCTCGCCTCAAGAAACTGCACCAGGAGCTTGCCGCCTAAGCCGGCGATACTCTAAACCAAGAACCTGCCTGACCCCAGCTCTGGGGAGGGGCAGGTTCTTTAGCTTTTTGGGGCACCCCCAAAAAATTTTTTGAAGGGAATTTTTGGCCCCAAAAACCGCGAAAAACCGGGGAACTTTGGGATTCTGTGCGCCCTGAAAGAAGGCCTTGTGATGTAGGTCTACCCTTTTCAAGTTGCACGCCCCTTGGGGGTCGTATAAAGTTATAACTCGTTGCGGCGATGAATTCCCCAGGGAAATCAGCTAAGCAATGATAATGGGATATGGTGTAATTGGCAACACTACGGTTTCTGGTACCGTCATTCTAGGTTCGAGTCCTGGTATCCCAGCGAACATCTTGTTTCAAGATGTTACGGCCCCATCGTATAGCGGCCTAGTACTCCGCCCTCTCACGGCGGCAACACCGGTTCAAATCCGGTTGGGGTCACAGGCTAAAGATTCCTCCACCTAATGTTTAGGTGGGGGAATTTTTTTGTTCCCGCTGTTGGCTGTGTGCTAAGGTCCCGCTGTGGCTGAAACTACAGTATCTCAAGTTGCGTACTAGCGGGGTGGCCTATATAGTTTTATCTGTTGCCACAAAGGTAGCAGCTCTTTTTTGAGAGCAAGGGCCCCATCGTATAGCGGCCTAGTACTCCGCCCTCTCACGGCGGCAACACCGGTTCAAATCCGGTTGGGGTCACAGGCTAAAGATTCCTCCACCTAAAGTTTAGGTGGGGGAATTTTTTGTACCCTGTGCTGACCGGCAGGCACCAGCGGCAAGATAGGTGGCGACAGTTCCACTGATAGGGCAGCTCCGGCGCTAGGAACATGCCAGAATAGGGAGTGTGTACAACCAAACTATTCTTAATACCCTGGCCTCCGTGCGAGAAGCCCGCAACACCCTCGCGGCGGCTTCTTTCCCGCTGAACACAGGATCGGCTGAACAAGCTCAGCAAGAAGCCAAAACCGCAGTCACCCAGCTCGACGACTACATCTTGCCTAAGCTCTCCACCCTGGATGCGCCCCTGACCCTGGTCGTTGGTGGCTCCACTGGAGCCGGCAAATCAACCCTGGTTAACACGCTCATCGGTGAGCCTGTGACCCGTTCCGGGGCTATCCGCCCCACTACCCGCCAGCCCGTGCTGCTCTATAGGCCCGAGGACGTCGCTGCCTTTACCCCTGAGCGGATTCTTCCGCATCTGGTACGCCTTCCGGTTGAACCCGGCCAGGCCCTACCGGGGGCCAACCCCCACAGCGGCCAAGACGAGCTGGTGACCGTCCCGGTCGATTCCCTGCCCAAGGGCATTGCACTGATTGATGCCCCCGACTTTGACTCGGTGAGCGAGGAGAACCGTCGTCTTGCCCAGCAACTGCTACGAGCCGCTGACCTCTGGCTCTTTGTCACCACCGCTAACCGCTACGCAGATGCCCTGCCCTGGGAGATCCTGCGACAGGCGGCTACCCGAGATATCACCATTGCCGTGGTACTCAACCGTGTGCCCGAGGGCAGCGAGGACGAGATCGAAGCAGATCTGAGCCGAATGCTGGCCGAAGCCGGTATCACCCCTGCCCTGATTCACTCTGTGACCGAGCAGGAACGTGATGAGCGCGGCCTGCTTCCTAGCGTGGCCCTGCTCCCCTTGATTTTCTGGTTACGTTCACTGGGCGCCGACACCGATGCCCGTGGTGATATCGCCCGCCGTACTCTGGAGGGGGCTGTGCGTTCTGTAGCCCGCCAGGCAAGCGGTCTAGCTCAGGCCGCGCAAGACCAACAAGCCGCAGAAAACCGTCTGCGGGCCGACGCTACCAGCGCTTTCGCACGCGCCCTGACCAACCTGAACGAAAGCACGCAGGACGGCCAGATGCTCCGAGGCGAAGTACTGGGGCGCTGGCAAGACTTTGTGGGTACCGGAGAATTCTTCCGCCAGGTAGAAACAACCGTGGGCAAGGTGCGCGACCGTATCGCAGGCTTTTTCAGGGGAACCCCGCCCACACAGGCTGTTGAGGTAGAACAGGCCCTTGAAGTCAGCCTGCACTCGGTCATTATGGAAGAGGCAGCTACTGCCGCCGAAACCGTCCAGCGCCGCTGGCTCGAAGACCGTGCAGGCCGTGCGCTGCTGGCTGGGGAGGACCTCGCCAAGCTGGACGATAGCTTCTCCGAAGACGTGGCCGAAAGCATCCGTGCCTGGCAACAAGATGTCATGGACATCATCTCTGCCGAGGGTGCAGGCAAACGCCAAAAGGCCCGCTTCATGTCCCTGGGCGTGAACGTAACGGCCGTGATTTTGATGGTCGCGGTCTTCTCAATGACCGGTGGACTGACCGGCGTTGAAGTCGGTATTGCCGGTGGCTCCGGTGTGATTGGCCAAAAGCTCCTTGAAGCTATCTTTGGTGAGGACGCTGTGCGCCGCATGGCAACCGGTGCCCGCACCCGGCTCGAAGAGCGCATTGGCGAGCTACTTGAAACCCAGCAGGCCCGCTTTATCGACCGCCTTGAATCTGTTACCGGGCAGGGGAGCGAGGACCAGGCCCGCCCCACTGCCAGCGACCTAGAAGCTGTTGCCACCACCTTGAACACCGCAAGCACCCAGCTAGCGGCCAGTGTTCAGCTACCTGCCGCTTCTGAAACAACCACCGAGAGCTAAAACCGTGACACCAACTTCTACCAGCAAGGCAGAGCCTGCCACCACAGCACTGGCCACCACCGTGGATGCCCTCACCACCGCCCTCGACTTAGGCCAAGGCCGCCTAGACCCCGAAATCCTGGCAAAGGGCCGCCTGGTCCTGGAGCGGGTTGCTACTCGCCGCGAACTCTCAGCAGAACACACCGTGATTGGTTTCTTCGGGGCTACCGGTTCCGGTAAATCAACCCTGTTTAATGCGGTGGTTGGCAAAGAGATCGCCAAGTCCGCCGCCCGCCGGCCCACCACATCGACCGCCCAGGCCGCCGTCTGGGGTAAAGAGGGCGTTGAACCCCTCCTGGACTGGCTGGGCGTAAGCAACCGAACCTACATGGACGAGGACCCTGCCCAAGCGGCAGAAGCCCTCAACCGGGCCGATGTGCCGGTTACCGTGGGCATGTGGAACAAAATCCGTACATCGGTGGGTGCCGGTAAAACAGAAGAAGCCACCGGTGGTCTAGTCCTGCTTGACCTGCCCGACTTCGACTCGGTGGAGGCCTCCAACCGCAAAATCGTGGAGAAAATGGCGCAGTGCGTGGACGTTCTGGTCTGGGTCATGGACCCCCAGAAATACGCTGACGCCGTGATTCACCAGGACTTCATCCAGCCCCTAGCCGCCCACGGCGCTGTAACCTTGGCTGTGCTCAACCAGGTAGATCGCCTGGATGAGGCTGAACTGCCTGCCGTGCTGGACTCCCTCAAACTGCTTCTGGCCAAGGACGGGCTAACCAGCACCCTGCTGGCTGACCCCCTGGGTGTTTCAGCCCGCACCGGCCATAACATTCCACGTCTGCGGGAGATCTTGGGGCAGGTCGCTGTCGCCAAAAATGCCGCTGTGGCCCGTATCGAGGCAGACCTGGCCGGGGTTCGCTCAGAACTTGCTACCCAGGACGGGCAGGGGGAACCGGCAGGCATCACCGCCCCCGCTATGACCCAGCTTGAAGAGGGCTTCTACCGGGCCTCCGGCGCTGAAGGCTTGGTCAAAGCGGCCTCCGATTCATATAAGCTCCACGCCGCCGAGAAAACCGGCTGGATCGCCACCCGGTGGGTCCTCAAGATTAAACGGGACCCCCTCAAACGCCTGGGCCTGCACAAAGAACACGATGGGGCACCCATCAGCAAGTCCTCACTGCCTCCGCTCGGTACGCCCCAGAAGGCGGCGCTGAGCACCAGCCTGCGCACCTTTGCAGGTCAGGCATCGGAGGGCCTGGCAGAACCCTGGAGCCACTCCATCCGGTCAGCCGCCCGAACTTACGAAGAACACCTACCCCGCGAAATTGAACGGGCGGCCGCCAGCGTCCACTACGAGGCAACCAAAAAACGCTGGTGGTGGCACCTGCTCAACATCTTGCAGTGGGTAGGGTTAGCAGCAGCTCTGCTTGGCCTGCTCTGGTTGACCGCGCTCGCCGCCGCAAGCTACTTCCAGCTTGTGCTACCAGACCCGCCCACGGTTGAGGGCTTCCCGCTACCTGTGCCCACCCTCCTGGTGGTTACGGGCCTCTTGGCCGGTATTCTGGTAGCTACGCTGGGTCGAGCCATAGCTACTGTTGGCTATCGTATGTACGCCAAGGGTATTCGCCGTCAGCTTGAAGAAAATATGAGTGACGTAGCCTCACGCTGTGTCCTTGAACCCGTTCAAGAGGAACTGGATCGACTTGCCAACTACCGCAAGGCACTGGCCCAGGCCGGTAAGTAACTTTACGGTCTCACAGAAGAAGCCCCGGTACCCACAAGGGTACCGGGGCTCTTTCTTGGTCTGAGAGCAGAAGGCTAGCTCCGTAAGGCTTCTGATAGTGCAGCAGCCGCTTCACATACCACCTCAGCGTGCAGGCGGCCGGGTTGGCGGCTCAGGCGCTCAATCGGGCCGGAGATAGAGACGGCGGCAATCACCTTGCCGGAGGGGGAGCGAACCGGTGCGGAGACTGAGGCGGTACCGCGCTCGCGCTCACCCACGGACTGCGCCCAGCCCCTGCGGCGGACAGTTGCCAGCATGGTGGCAGAAAAACGAGCACTGTGCAGGCCCTCGACCAGGCGGGCGTGATCCTCCCAGGCAGTGAGTACCTGGGCGGCTGAACCTGCCTTCATAGAGAGCTGGGTGCCCACCGGAATGGTGTCGCGCAGGCCGATGGGCCGTTCAGCGGAGGCTACGCAGACCCGCCAATCACCCTGCCGACGGAAAATTTGTGAAGATTCACCCGTAGCATTACGCAGGTTGTTGAGGACGGGGCCAGCGGCGGCAATCAAACGATCTTCGCCAGCGGCACTTGAGAGTTCACTGAGACGGGGCCCCAACATAAACCGGCCCTGAACATCGCGGGCTACCAGCCTGTGGTGTGTGAGGGCAACAGCTAGACGGTGGGCGGTGGGGCGAGCCAGACCGGTAGCTTCAACAAGCTGGGAAAGGGTGGCGGGGCCAGCTTCAAGGCAGTCAAGAATGTGCGCGGCTTTATCAAGTACGCCGACGCCGGAGCTAGGCTTCTCTTGCATAGTGGGCAACTTTCGCAGATGGGCCGGTGCGTTGGCCCAGTGATTATGTGTGATGCGATCTTTCGGGGGTGAAAGATAATGGGTATATGGATTGTGTCTGAGTACTTTAATTTTGACTTCTCATATTCTGATATGCAAGTTCGTTTATTGGAAAGATGAGTGCGGTGCCGTCACACTTATTAACGCATCACAATAATTTTTGGAGGACTTGATGGCTGGTAGCACCGACCATACCCCGCGTACATTGGCTGAAAAAGTCTGGGAGGCGCACACCGTAGTGCCCGGTACAGACGGTAAGCCCGACTTGCTCTACATCGATCTGCACCTGGTTCACGAAGTAACCTCACCTCAGGCTTTCGAGGGGTTGCGTCTTGAGGGGCGTCCACTGCGTCGCCTGGACCTGACCATTGCAACCGAGGACCACAACACCCCCACTGAGAATATTTTCTCGACGATTGCAGATCTCACCTCACGCACCCAGATTGAGACCCTGCGTAAGAACGCTAAAGAATTCGGTGTACGTATCCATTCACTCGGTGATCAAGAACAGGGTATCGTTCACGTGGTTGGCCCCCAACTGGGCCTGACTATGCCCGGTATGACCGTTGTCTGCGGTGACTCACACACCTCAACCCACGGTGCTTTCGGTGCCTTGGCGTTTGGTATCGGCACCTCCGAGGTTGAGCACGTCATGGCAACCCAGACCCTGCCCCTGGCTCCTTTCAAGACCATGGCTATTAACGTAGAGGGTACCCTCAAGCCCGGTGTGACCGCTAAGGACATTATCCTGGCTGTTATTGCCGAAATCGGTACCGGTGGTGGCCAGGGCTACGTGCTGGAATACCGGGGCTCCGCCATCCGCTCCCTCTCTATGGAGGGGCGCATGACCATCTGCAACATGTCCATCGAGGCAGGTGCCCGCGCCGGTATGGTTGCACCCGATGAGACGACCTTTGAATACGTTAAAGGCCGCCCCCACGCACCTACCGGTACCGACTGGGATGCCGCCCTTGAATACTGGAAGACCCTGCCCACCGACGAGGGTGCAACCTTTGATCATGAGGTTTTCATCAACGCAGATGAGCTAGAGCCTTTTGTCACCTGGGGCACCAACCCCGGCCAGGGTGTCCCCTTGTCCCAGGCTGTTCCCTTCCCCGAAGACTTTGCCGATGAGAACGAGCAGAAGGCCGCCGCTCGCGCCCTGGAATATATGGGCCTGACCGCTGGTACCCCCATGAAAGAGATCCCCGTTGATGTCGTCTTCCTGGGTTCCTGCACCAACTCCCGCATCGAGGACCTGCGTGCCGCCGCCGAAATCCTCAAGGGCAAGACCATGGCAGAGGGTGTTCGCATGATGGTTGTCCCCGGTTCCCACAGGGTTCGCACCCAGGCAGAAGCTGAGGGCCTGGACCAGATTTTCAAGGATTTTGGCGCAGACTGGCGCTTTGCCGGTTGTTCTATGTGCCTGGGCATGAACCCGGACCAGCTGGCATCGGGGGAGCGTTGCGCCTCAACCTCTAACCGTAACTTTGAAGGCCGCCAGGGCAAGGGCGGGCGCACCCACCTGGTCTCACCCCTGGTTGCTGCCGCTACCGCTATCCGCGGTACTCTCTCAGCTCCCGCTGACCTCTAGAGCGGAATAAGTCATCGAATTTGAGTACCCGGATAGCCGGGTAGAAACGGATTTTTCATGGAACCGATTAAAAAGCACACCGGAATTGGCGTGCCCCTGAGGGCCTCCAACGTCGATACCGACCAAATTATCCCCGCCGTCTATCTCAAGCGCGTCACCAAGACCGGCTTTGACGATGCCCTCTTTGCGGGCTGGCGCAAGGATGAGAACTTTGTTCTCAACCGGCAACCCTACAAGCAGGGTTCCGTGCTGGTTGCCGGCCCCGACTTCGGTACCGGATCATCACGAGAGCACGCCGTCTGGGCTTTGAAGGATTACGGCTTTCGCGTTGTTATCTCGGCTCGTTTTGCTGACATCTTCCGGGGTAACTCGGGCAAGCAGGGTTTGGTGGCTGCTCAGGTTGATCAGGACAACATTGAGCTGATCTGGAAGCAGCTTGAGACCGAGCCCGGTACTGAAGTGACGGTGGACCTGGAAGAGAAAACCGTCACCGTCGGTGCCTTGACCGTTCCTTTCCAGATTGACGACTACGTCCGCTGGCGCCTCATGGAAGGCCTCGATGACATCGGGCTAACCCTGCAACATGAAGAAGCTATTACAGCCTACGAGGCTAACCGCCCCGCCTGGTTACCGCGCACTCAGTAAAGCAAGGAATCAGTATAAGGCCACATCAGACCAGGGAGCCGGCAGAAAATAGGTAGGTGCCCTGGGCCCTTTAAAGGGGGGCGCTGGTGCACCATTATGGTGGAGAACACTGCCCCCAGTAGGCCCTACTCTGAACTCTGAGGTAAAGTTGTTAGGCAAGGTTTTATTCACCAATTTTTGCTTGATGCGTGAAATAATGCTGTGAAGGTGTCGGTCGCCTAGGCGGGCACCACAGATTTATCCATGCAACGCTTCAGGTTAAAAGGGGCGAGCCGAGTAGACTACTCGGAAGACAGAAAATTTACGATTGGATATACATGGTCAGCGCACTGCGTATTGAAGGTGGCACCCCTCTCAAGGGCGAGGTTAACGTCCGTGGTGCCAAGAACCTGGTCCCCAAGGCTATGGTTGCCGCTCTCTTGGGTTCAACCCCTTCGGTGTTGCGCAACGTCCCCGAAATTAAGGATGTCAAGGTCGTCACCGACCTAGTAGAACTCCACGGCGTTTCTGTGGACTACGATGTGGAGGCAGGCGAGCTCCGCATGGACCCCACCAAGGTCTCTGTCGCCAACCATACCGACATCGAAGTTCACGCCGGTGACTCCCGTATTCCAATCCTGCTCTGCGGTCCTCTGCTGCACACCATCGGTGAGGCTTTCATTCCTGACCTGGGTGGCTGTAAGATTGGCGACCGCCCCATCAACTACCACCTGCGTGTGCTTGAAAAGTTCGGCGCCAAGATTGAGAAACTGCCCACCGGTATCTCCATGAAGGCTCCCGCTGGCGGTCTACAGGGCGCTCAGATTCCCCTGGAATACCCCTCTGTGGGTGCTACCGAGCAGGTTCTTCTGGCAGCAACCCGCGCCAAGGGCAAGACCGAACTAACCGGCGCGGCTATTGAGCCAGAAATCATGGATCTGATTGCAATCCTTCAGAAGATGGGCGCAATCATCACTGTTGAGACCGACCGCCAGATCATCATCGAAGGTGTAGATGAGCTCACCGGCTTTAACCACGTAGCTATGCCTGACCGCAACGAATCAGCCTCCTGGGCCTCTGCAGCACTGGCAACAGGCGGCGATATATTCGTGCGCAACGCTAACCAGAAGGACCTGTCAACGTTCATCAACGTCTACCGCAAGCTTGGTGGCGGCCTGGACATTAGTGACGAAGGCATCCGCTTCTTCCACCAGGGCGAGGACCTGAATCCCTTATTCGTTGAAACCAACGTACACCCCGGCTTTATGACCGACTGGCAGCAGCCACTTGTTGTTGCCATGACCCAGGCTAAAGGCGTGAGCCTGGTCCACGAGACTGTCTACGAGAACCGCTTCGGTTTCACCGATGCCCTGGTCCGCATGGGCGCTACTATCCAGCTCCACAAGGACTGTTTAGGCCCCACCCCCTGCCGTTTTGGCCACCAGAACTTCAAGCACTCAGCTGTCATTACCGGCAAGACACCCCTGCGTGGTACAGATATTAACGTGCCCGACCTGCGCGGTGGTTTCTCCCACGTGATCGCGGCGCTGACTGCTGAGGGTACATCTAACGTCACCGGCGTTACGGTTATTTCCCGTGGCTATGAGCACTTTGTAGATAAGCTCACCGCCCTGGGAGCTGACTTCGAGGTTACTGCCTAGTCATGAGTAAGCACAGCGCATGGCCGAAAGAGATTAAGCCAAGCAAGCGGGGGGATGCAGTCTACCGAGCCGCAGGGCACCTGCTCAGGCCTCTCTACAATCTGCCGATGCGGCCCGAGATGATTGGCATGGAAAAGCTTCCTGCCGACGGCGGGTTTATTGTGGTGGCAAACCATGTCACCGAGATTGACCCCATCACCGTTGCCTACCCGCTCTTCATGCGGGGGGTACTGCCGCGCTTCTTGGCAAAAGACTCTCTCTTCCGTGTGCCGCTCCTCGGCTGGCTCATGCGTCAGTGCGCTCACATCCCCGTTACCCGAGGCTCAGCACAAGCAGCTAAGTCACTGGAGGTGGCTCAAGCTGTGCTGAGCTCCGGGGGAGCGGTGCTGATTTTCCCCGAAGGCACCTTGACCAAGGACCCTGAACTCTGGCCCATGACCGGTAAATCCGGTGCTGCCCGTCTGGCTTTAGCCACAGGTGCACCCGTCTACCCGATTGCCCATTGGGGTGACCAGGACTTCTTGCCGCAGTACGGTAAGCCCCGCTTTGGCTTCCCCCGTAAAAAAGTCAGTATTGTTGTGGGGGACCCCATCGACTGGAGCGATCTGCTTGAAGACCGTGAACCAGGTACCCACTATAGTCATAGCCAACTGACCGCTGTCACTAACCGCATGCTTGACCGGATTACTGACCTGCTTGAGGATATTAGAGGAGAAAAGGCCCCCGAAGGGCGCTGGAATTCAGTTTTGAACGTCCGTCAATCACCGGAGCAGTAGGCCCAGACACCCGACCGGAAAGGGACCCCACAATGAGCACCTCCGATATCCACCAAGTCGCTGTTTTAGGCGCAGGAAGCTGGGGCACAGCCTTTGCCAAGGTCCTTGCCGATGCCGCGCGGGCAACCGGTAGCAACCGGAAAATAAGTCTGTGGGGGCGTAACCCGCAAACCATGGACAAGATGTCTAAGACCCGCATTAACGAGGCCTACTTCCCCGGTACCCTTCTGCCGGAAAATCTCACGATGACCTCGGACCTTGCTCAGGCTCTTACCGGTGCCCAGATCGTGGTGTTAGCTATCCCTGCTCAGGTCCTGCGGTCTCAGCTTGAAACTGTAGCTCCGCTACTGGCACCCGATGCCCTGCTCGTCTCACTAGCTAAGGGCCTTGAAATGGGAACCGGCCTGCGCATGAGCGAGGTTATTGTCGATTCTCTCCAAGGGCACCTGGTTGCAACCGGCGCTTCTCCCCAAGAAATCGAAAGCGTACCCCACCGCGTTACTGTGCTCTCAGGCCCTAACCTAGCCAAAGAAATTATTGTGGAGCAACCTACCACCAGCGTTGTTGCCGCAACAACCGAGGCAAGCGCACGCACCGTCGCTTCAGTTTGCGCGGCAGGCTACTTTAGGCCCTACACCAACACCGACATTGTGGGGGTTGAGATTGGTGGGCTGGTCAAGAACGTGATTGCCCTCTGCGTTGGTATGTGCGAAGGCAAACAGTACGGCGATAATTCCAAGGCCTCAGTGATGACCCGTGGGCTGGCCGAAACAACCCGTCTTGCCCTGGCTCTGGGAGGCAAACTGGAAACCATGAGCGGGCTTGCTGGCATGGGCGATCTGATTGCTACCTGCTCGTCCCCGCTTTCCCGAAATCACACTGCCGGTCGTCTGCTAGCTGAAGGAATCGCTCCCGATGAGCTTTACACCGTAATGACCCAGACCGCAGAGTCCATCAAATCTGCCCCCGTTGTGGCAGAACTCGCGCGAAAAGTAGGGGTAGAAATGCCCATTACAGAAGCTGTAGTAGCGGTCCTCAACCGTACAATATCAGTTGAAGAACTTGCCCCCGCGCTTCTAGGGCGCTCTCTCAAATCAGAAGATATCGAACCTACCAAGTAAGTGGGTTGAGAACAGAATCTCCCCGCCCCCATCAAAGGACGCTATGACCACAACCAGCACTAAACCCACCGTTGCTCTACTCTGCGGTGGGCGTTCCTCCGAGCACTCAATTTCTTTGATTACCGCACGCGGTGTACTGGGGGCTATCGACCACGATAAATACACCGTGGTGACTATCGGTATTACCCGTGACGGCCGCTGGTACCTGACCGATGAAGAAACCCTGACCCGTTTAACCGAAGCGAGCGCGCTGGCTGATTTTCCCGCCGAGGGCAAACAGGTCTTCCTGCCTCTGGGTGGTGGCGATAACCGCCTGCGTCTGATTGATTCCACCGATGAAACCCGGGTGGAGCTTGGCCCCGCGATTGATGTTGTCTTTCCTCTCTTACACGGCCCCTTTGGCGAAGATGGCACAGTTCAGGGTCTGCTCGAAATGGCGGACTTGCGATATGTTGGCTGTGGTGTCGCGTCATCAGCGGTAGGCATGGATAAGCATCTCATGAAGGTTGCCTTTGAGGCGGCAGGTCTTGAAGTTGGCCCCTACGAAGTTGTCACCCACCGCCAGTGGGTCCTTGACCAGGCCGGTGCCCGTGAGCGAATCAGCCAGCTGGGTTATCCTGTCTTTGTTAAGCCTGCCCGTGCCGGGTCTTCCTTTGGCATCACTAAGGTTGATTCTGCTGACCAGCTTGATGCCGCAATTGCCGAGGCGCAGAAGCACGACCCAAAGCTTGTGATTGAGACCGGGATTGTGGGCCGCGAGATTGAGTGCGCGGTGCTCGATGGCCACCACTCTGAGCTACCCCGCGCTTCCTACCCCGGTGAGATCGTGGTGGTTGACCGTGAACACGATTTCTATGACTTTGAGGCTAAGTACGTTTCGAAGACCTCTGCCGAGACTCGATGCCCGGCGGACTTACCCGCTGAAGTTTCGGAGCGTATGCGCAAGCTAGCTATTGAGGCTTTCCTAGCTGTTGACGGTGAGGGCCTGTGCCGCGCTGATTTCTTCTACACTGAGGACGGCCGCCTGGTGATCAACGAGGTCAACACTATGCCCGGCTTTACCCCCATTTCCATGTATAAAACCATGTGGGAAAATACCGGTATTGCCTATAGCGACCTAATCGATCAACTGATTTCCTTGGCCATGGAACGCCCGCTGGGCCTGCGTTAGAGCTAGCCGAGCTGGACCCTTATCGGCTAATTATCAATGTCCCCGGTCTCTCATGGCAGAGACACCGGGGACATTCTAATATTCGGGCTGGAAGGGATATTTAGCCGACCCCACCCTGAACATCGGTGAGCGTATCCTCCACATTGGTGCACTGCTTCTTCTGGGGGAGTTGCTCCACCGCAGAGGCCAGCTCTGCCAATACGGTTGATGAGGAAACCCGGTCGGCTTCAAAAGTTACCTGGATTGCAGGTTCTCGGCCAAAGGTTTCTGCATACCATGTTCCCGTTGCGGTTTGCTCTGATGATTGGGCCTGTTCCTTATCGGTGGGTTTCACAATCCAATCAACACCATTGACCGACTGGCAGGGGTCTGAGACCGGGGCGGTGGGGAGCTCTACACCGCATTTAAGAACAATTGCCGTGGGTTCACCCCAGGCTGTTGTCGCCTGCGCTGTCGTTTCCCGTTGGTCTAAACCGCTTAGGGTTTTGGGCATGGCAACCATAGCTTTGGCGCAGGCAGGATTGGTGGCATCGGGTGCGGGCTGAAGATTAACCGCGTTCGGTCCGCAGGCGGTGATGCTGGCAGTTAGGACAAGGAGAGGAAGAATCTTTTGATGGTCTATGCTCACCTGCCCATTGTATAACTTTCGCTACTTGAGCCCCACCTGACGGCTTGAAACGGTGGCTGATTTGCCAGTGATTGGGTAGTGTGGTGGTTGATGAATTGAACACTATCGGACCAGTAGAGCCCGTGATCACCGGGGGAGGAACCCCCAAGGAGCCAAAGAATGAACATCAGCAAAAAGACAGTGCTTGTTGCATGTTCGGTGGCTTCGCTTGCTCTGTTGCCGGTACAGCTGCACGATGAGGGTAGCCAGGCAATGGCGCTTCCAGCAGAGATGCTGCCAATGCTAGCGACTTCTGCGCAAGTCCAAGAAGTACTTCCCACCAACCCGGAGCCCACCCCTAGTGCAGCGGTTGAACCGACCCTTGAACCCCTTCCGTCCGATGCCCCGGTCCCGCGGGAAGATCCGGTTCCCACTCCGACAGAAGACCCCGTTTCGCCCACGGAACCTGTACCCACCCCCACGGAACCTGCTCCTTCTGTGCAGCCGGTGCCTACTCCAACAGAGGAACCGCTACCTCCGGAAGATCCGGTTTCCACTCCGACAGAAGACCCGGTTTCACCCACGGAACCTGTACCCACCCCCACGGAACCTGTACCCACCCCCACGGAACCTGCTCCTTCTGTGGAGCCGGTGCCTACTCCAACAGAGAACCCGGTGCCTACTCCAACAGAGAACCCGGTACCCCCTACTGATCCTGAACCAACCCCGGTTACTCCCTTACCACCGGTTGAGCCTGCACCCCTTCCAAGCCCAGAGCCTGTGCAACCGCAACCAGTTCCTGTTCCGGCTGAGCCGGTCAACCCTGCGCCCGTACAAAGCCAGGAACCTATGACCCCCTCCAACCGGCTGGCTACTACTCAGCAGGCCCCGGTGCCCGTTCAAGCCAGCACCGATAGGCTAGCACCAGCACCGAGCCTGCAAGTGCTCGGGGCTGAGCCTCCCGCCACAATGGATGCTGATACCAGCAAAGTGAACCGGTCGCCGGTTGGCAGTTCGGTACTCGGGTTGACGAGCGCCCCGCAGCAGAACTACAGCGGTACACCTGACTGGGTTGAAGGCTTCCTCAACGCGAGCGACCAGAACGATTTCGGTGATACCGCCAACAACTCTAACCAGGCCGCAGGTGTGATTGGGGCTGAAGCTCAGGGATACCAGTTTGAACCAACCGGCGGGTCGAACGTATTCCAGCGCGGTATATCGATTGTGACCGGTGCGCGCCCCCTTCTTATCTTCAGCGGTGTGGCGGTGGCCGGTCTTGCGCTGGTTGTCTTCAACTTTGTGTGGCGCAACCGAAGCCCAAAGGCATAACTTTTACCATGACTCTTGTTTCTTCTGTGAGTGAGGGACAGCTCTTGGCCACATTCCTCCCTACCATCCAGGAACATAACGCCAAGGCCCAGAGGCTGACCCCGGGTGCAAGAAGCCTGGTTCTGGGGCCAGGCGATGACTCCGCTGTACTTGACCTGAGCGGTGGACTGACCGTCATGAGTACCGATACTCAGACGCAGAACCAGGATTTTCGTCTCTCCTGGCCTAGCGGTAGAACCAGCGGGGGCTATGAGGTTGGCTGGAAGGCCGCAACGCAGAACCTTGCAGATATTGCGGCTATGGGAGCGCGTCCGGTTACCCTGCTTGTTTCACTAACCCTTCCGCCCTCTACCCCTCTCGCCTGGGTCAAAGATTTCGCCCGAGGCCTGGTGGACTCTTGCACCGCACAGGGTGCAGAGACCTGCTCCATTTCAGGGGGAGATGTGGGCTCCGGTACCGAGATTTCAGTCACGGTTACAGCCCTTGGCCTGGTTCAAAAGCCTGTGACCCGCAGCGGTGCTCAAGCTGGGGACGCTATTGTTCTGGCCGGAGCGCTGGGTACCGCCGCCGCGGGGCTGGCCTTACTTGAAAACTCGGAGTTGCCCGAAACCCTTTCCCCCCAAATCGAGGCCTGTATCGAAGCCCAGCAACGCCCGGTCAGCCCGCTGGCCGCTGGTATCCAAGGCGCCGAAAATCTTACGTCTCTTATGGATGTATCGGATGGTCTTGTGCGTGATGGCGGGCGACTGGCTCAGGCATCGGCTTGCGCCTTTGACATCGACACAGCTTCTTTGGCTCCCTGGCTACTTGAGCTGAGGGAACCTGCTCTTCTCCTCGCGGGGGCTGAGGGCCAGAAAGCTTCTGACCTGGCTTTAGGCTGGGTTCTGACAGGCGGCGAAAACCATGCCCTGCTGGGTACCAGCCCACCTGAGCAGATACCAGCCGGGTTTACTAGAATTGGGACGGTGAGCCCAGGTACCGGTGTAACAGTCGATGGGCACCCCTATACAGCGAAAGGATGGGATCATTTTGAGGCAGGTTCCCGCTAACTGGTGGCTGAGCTGGTTGCTAGGAGGACGTACCCAGCTAGTCGAGCACCGTGCACTTTTGAACCGCATCAATGTCTTTCCTGTAGCTGATGCCGATACGGGTTCTAACTTGAGCGCCACCCTGGGGCGGGCTGCTGATAGCGCTGGTATGGCCGATGATCCGACTCTCGCCCTGGCGGCTCGTGCCGCCTTGCGGGGTGCCCGCGGGAATTCGGGTACTCTGCTTGCGGTGTGGCTCTTAGGTTTGGCGAGGGAGCTGGGGCCGGTGGGCGAACTTGAAGCTGTTACCACCGGTATACCTGAGGAAAATTCAGCTCTAACCCCCGCGCTTCTAGCCAGTGCTTTCAAGCGTGCCGTTCGTGACGCTCGCTCGGCCCTGAGCCAGCCCGCTGAGGGAACCATGCTGACGGTTATGCAGGCCATTGGGCAGGTTCCCCCCGCTGATGACTGGCTCGGCTACACCTCACAGCTCTTGCAGGGCGCTGAGACTGCTGTGCGGGAAACTGCTCAGGCCTCTCACGCCCGCAACGGTTGGGTAGATTCCGGTGCCCTTGGTTTTTTGCTAGTTCTGGTAGCGCTGGCTACTGAGCTGAACGGCTCTGCACCTACTAAGACCTACGCAGATCTTTTGGAAGAGAGCCCCGCGCCTTCTTGGCCTAATGCCCTCCCTCCCTTCTCACAGCGCTCCAAGAAATCTGACTCAGCCGTAGAGGTCATGTGCGATATCTATTTGCCTGTACTCGAAGCCAGTCAGCTTCGTAGTGCCCTTGACGCTGTGGGTGATTCTGTGTCAATAGCCCAGGTAGAGGCCGGTAATGAAGCTCTTTGGGCTATTCATGTGCATACACCCACCGCAGCGGATGCCCTCACAGTGCTTGAAGCCGCTGGTGAACCACTCAACGTGCGCATCAGTAACCTGGCTCCTGGTGACAGCGAACCTGCATTAGCGGGGTGTTCGCATGACTGAACCCGGACAGGGGCTCTTTGACCTGCCCGAAAAAGTCCCAGCACCTCGCCGGACTTCCACAAAAAACGCAAGCCGCAAAAATGGCGCTCAGAAAACTGGCACCGGATCAGCAGGCACACAAAAAACCGCTCGGAAGACTAAGAACAGCGTCTCTACCCGCCGCCGCACAGTTAAAGAGCTAGACCCCAAAGTAGGGGAGGTTATCGAAACCTACGCCAGTGAAGACCGGTTAGAGAACGCCCCCCTCAAAAACTATCTGGGTGCGAGCACCGCTAAGGCACTTGCGAGGCACCTGGGTCTTGAAACGGTGGGCCAAGCGCTCGAATACTACCCGCGCAAATACCTGCCGCGCGGGGAACTCACCCCATTCTCATCGCTGGTTGAGGGGAGCGAAGCCACGATTGTTGCCCGGGTACTGAAAGTAACCACCCGGCAGATGGCCTCCCGCCGCGGTTCCATTACCGAAATTACTATCACCGATCAACTAACCGATCAGCCTCCAAGTCCCGCCATAGAATCCTTGCGACCCAACCCCAATGCCTATCGGGGGGCTGGTGCCCCGGCTGCCTATCAGCCCGGCTACAGTAACCCTCGGCTTCAAGGATCAGCCGGTGCTATGGCCGGTAGCCCAAGAAGCGACTATGAGGCCGGTCATGGTTTTAAGCTCGGTGCTGTCTTCAACAGCTATGCTCCTGGCTCCTACGCCATGGTGGGTAACAGCGACACCATGACCCTTAGTTTCTTCAATGCCTGGACGGCGGCCCGGGAAATTCACGAGGGAGACCAGGTCATGTTCTCGGGCAAGGTGGGTACCTACCGTGGTGAGCTGACGCTTACCAACCCCCACTACGCCGTGATAGCCGACCGTGCTTCGGGCATGGCTCCGGGGGCCAGCGCCGAAGCTATCGAGCGTGCCAAAGCACGGGCTAATGCCCCCATTCCGGTCTATAAGGCAACCCCCAAATACCCTACCGATAGGGTAGCCGCTGCGCTGGAAGCCCTCTTGGAGCGCCTATCTCTCAAAGAGCTGGAAGACCCGGTCCCTTTCACCGTGCGCAAAAGCCGTAAAATTCCCTCTCTGGCCTGGACCTACCGGGCTGTGCACACACCCGATACCGAGCAAACCTGGCGGGCGGCCCACCACTCCCTGCGCTACCGCGAAGCCTTTGTGCTACAAGCGGCCTTGGCACGTATCCGTGCGGCTCGTGCTGCCCACCACACCCTTGCCCGCCCCTTTGTTCCCGGTGGCCTAGCCGATGCGCTGACGGGCCTACTGCCTTACAAGCTCACCGAGGGGCAAGAAACGGTAGGCGCTGAAATCAGGGACGACCTGGCTAGTTCCAGCCCCATGAACCGCCTGCTTCAGGGGGATGTGGGCTCAGGCAAGACAGTGGTAGCCTTGCGGGCTATGCTGCAAGTTGCTGACAATGGCGCCCAGGCCGCTATGCTAGCGCCTACAGAAGTGCTGGCCGAACAGCACTACCGGTCGGTTTGCCAGATTCTGGGTGATCTTCTCGATACCCGCCCATTCGATCCAGCCGCCGCTAAATCCGCGCATGAAGCCCCGGCAGATAAAGGCACCGTCCGGGTGGTTCTGCTGACCGCCTCACTCAAAACAAAAGCCAAAAAAGAGGCCCTGCTAGCCATAACATCAGGTTCTGCCGACATCGTGATTGGCACCCATGCTCTGCTGGCCGATGCCGTGCAGTTCGCTGATCTGGGCCTGGTCGTGGTAGACGAACAGCACCGCTTCGGTGTCGAACAGCGTGATGCCCTGCGCGGCCCCGGAGGGGCGCTACCTCACCGCCTGGTCATGACCGCAACCCCCATACCTCGAACCGTGGCTATGACCGTCTTTGGCGACCTCGATACCTCGGTACTTGACCAGCTCCCCGCGGGTCGCCAAAAAATAAGTACACACGTCGTGCCCCTGGCCGAGCACCCTACTTGGGCCCAAAGAATCTGGTCTCGCGCCCGCGAAGAAATTGATGCCGGCCACCAAGTCTATGTAGTGGTGCCCAAAATTGGCGGGGGCGACAGCTCAGCAGAAACTGAAACCGGTGAAACCCTCTTTGGCTCTGCTACTGCCAGCACCGAGAGCGCTCGCGGTGGAGCGCTAGCATCGGTCGAGTCGGTCTTGGAAGACCTTGAGGGGGAACCCGCACTTGCCGGTGTTCGTATCGCCGGCCTGCACGGGCGTATGGATACCGCCGAGAAAAACCGGGTCATGACCGAGTTTTCTGATGGCCAGCTAGACTTGCTCGTTTCCACCACCGTTATCGAGGTGGGCGTGAACGTGCCCAACGCGACCCTCATGATCATTATGGACGCTGACCGTTTTGGCATTTCGGGTCTGCATCAGCTTCGCGGTCGCATTGGCCGAGGCCAGCTCCCCGGAACCTGCCTGCTGGTGACAAAACAACCTGCGGACGGTGTCTCCCGGGAGCGCCTGGATGCGGTTGCCTCCACTACCGACGGGTTCGAGCTCTCACGGGTGGACCTTGAGCAGCGCCGAGAGGGCGATATTTTGGGGGCCGCTCAGTCGGGTAAGAAATCCACCCTAAAACTCTTGCGTGCTCTCACCGATGCCAAGCTGATTGAGCGGGCTAGGCAAGATGCCTTTGCCGTGATTGAGAGGGATCCGACTCTTGCTTTGCATCCCGACTTGGCTCGTACCATTGACCGAGCCTTGGACGCTGACCGTGAAGCCTTCCTGGGGCGGGGCTAGACTTTGGGAAGCGGAGTTCTTGGGCCATGAAATTTTGGGCAGAGTAGAAATTGTCCTTATTTTTGGCCACTGTACATACTCGCTTCACTTTTGCTGTTTGTCCTGGAGTGCTTACCCGGGATGTGCCTATGATGGTCAGATGAAAACACTGAAAATTACTACAGCTTGCGCTACCCTGGCCCTGGCTTTATCAGCCTGCGGCTCATCCACCGAAGCAACCAAAACCGGTGAGCCCAGCGCGTCGGCTGCCGAGACTCCGACCAGTGAGTCTGTGCAGGCTTCAGCCTCACCGACCGCGTCAATGTCTGAAGGTTCCGAAGCTGATTCGACAGCCAGTAAGAACACAGGGCTTGATCCAGCCTCAATTCCTGTAGACATGACCGTTTCACAGGCAAAGGCAAAAACTATTCGCCCAGAAAAGTTGGGTATCTATACCCTCGACTCAACCCGCGAGGATCCAACCAGTGGCTCTATTTCTGACTACGAGTATTTTGAGAGGCAGAACCCTTTTACTTTTGCGGTGATGTATCGCCCCACCGATGACTTCGAGATCATGACCAAAAACCTTCAAGAACAGGTTAAAGTGGGTAACGGCATCTGTGGCATCTTCACTGATACGAAAGTCTCACGTACCATCAGCTGTTACTTCCCCGTGGTAGAGGGTGGCACCTTAAAGACTTCCTCAACCATTTTTACCGATGATCCAGGGCTGATGGACACCCACTACCAATACATCGTCCGAGCTACTGCAGATTTGGCCAATCAGGTTAAAGACTAGGGAGCTGGCTAAGGTTTATGCCCATGGTAAGTGCTCATGCCCTTGATCTTGCAGAGCTATCAGCCCTCACCACGGGCTTTTGATTTTCCCGGTAAAGTAGTTAGGTAACTATCACGATGATCAGGGGGACCATGAGCCGCATCATTTCTGGTTTGGCCGGAGGCCTGCGCCTGGCAAACGTGCCCGGCGATAAGACCCGCCCCACAACAGACCGGGTCAAAGAAGCGCTGTTCTCCCGCCTGGAGAGCTACAACATGCTGGCCGACGTTCGTGTACTCGACCTTTTCGCTGGCTCCGGCGCGCTGGGGTGCGAGGCGCTTTCGCGCGGTGCGGCCCATGTAGATTTTGTGGATCACTACCCCAAGGCAATAGCCGTTATCGAGAAGAACGCCCGGGCTCTTGCTCAGAGTGCGACCAGCGCCGGCTTAACAACAAGCACCAGCAGAATCCACCGTATGCAGGTCAAAACCTACTTATCCAGCTATAGCGGTGCGCCCTGGGACCTGGTCTTCATTGACCCTCCATACTCTGTCACGAACGCCGAGCTGGAAGAGCTGCTAGAACTATTGTCAGACTACCTGGCGCAGGGCGCTGTTGTAGTGGTCGAGCGTTCTACCCGCACTGGTGAACCTTCCTGGGGGACCGGCCTGGAACGGTTCGCTGAGAAGAAATACGGGGAGACTCAACTCTTCTATGCTGAACCTGTGCTTAGCACTTCCGCATAAAACCTCTCTTCATAACCTGCTAGGGGGTGGCCTTGATAGGGTAAAGGTATGACCCAAGAGCACAAACAACCCCAGCAACCCCCACCCTATGAGCCGCCGCCGTCAACAGGAGTGCCCCGGCTTCTGACTGAAAACTCTTTGGTGATTCAGCAGACCCGAAGTTTCCTCAGCAACGATTTTGCTCTTGAAGACGAGCGTGGGATGGTTTTGGGCCGAGTGCACACCACCGGCTCGCTAGCTGTCAATTTTTTGAAAGGTAATCGCTCCTTCGACCTGGTCGATGACCGTGGTCAGCCTCTTCTGACCATCCGTGACCCCTTTGACCTGGGTCTGGATCGCTACGAGTTGTATAAGCCCGACGGTAGCTTCTTCGCTCACATACAGAAGCACTTTTCGTTCTTGACCAAACGGTTGAGCATTGAACTGCCCCAGCTCACCCTTAACCTTGAAGGCAACCTGCTTGAATACAGCTTCAATATTATGGCCGGTAGCACCGTTGCGGCTCAGGTTAGCAGGCAGTGGGGCGGTCTGACCTCAGCCATTCGAGGTAAGAGCCGCTACGGCGTGCATCTTGACCCGGTTGCTCCTGCTGAGGTCAGGCTTGCCATTATTGGTGCTCTGGTGGCTCTTGACCTGATTCGTGCCAAGGATAGTAAGTAGTTAGCCCGCACTGTATGCCAGGATACGGCTGGTCGCTGTTGCCAGTACTTCAGGTTTCTTGCAGAAAGCAAAACGAACGTAACCTTCAACCTGGGATCGGTAGCCCTCGGTGGTAAAGGCAGTGAGCGGAATAAGGGTGACTCCTGAGGCTTGGGGTAGTTCCTGGCAAAGCTCTTGAGCGGTTGTAAAGCCCTTTTGGGCCAGTACCCGAGCAACATCAGCCACAGCGAAGAAAGTACCCGCAGGCTCGATAATCTGCCAGGGGCTATCAGCTAGACCTTCAACTAGCACCCTGAGCTGGTGGGCGTAGCGTTCTTTAAGGCCCAGGTAGAAGTCATCACCTGAGGCAAGGCCTACGGCTGCCGCTTCCTGTAGGGGAGCGGCAGCACTGTGCGTGAAATAGCCTTTGACCATTCGTAGAGCGGACATCAGATGGGCAGGGCCGGTCATCCAGCCAATACGCCAGCCCGTGGCCGAATGCGTTTTAGAAATGGCCGAGACAGCGATAGTCCGTTCGGCGGCACCGGGCAGGGCCTGGATGGGGGAGTAGGGTGCCCCGTAGGTCAGATGCTCGTAGACCTCATCAGCTAGGATCACCGCATTGAATCGCTGGGCTAGCTCGACAATTTTTTCTTTGGCTTCCTGAGAGAAGACCATGCCTGTGGGGTTGTGAGGATCGTTGACCACAATGAGCGCAGTGCGGGCAGAGAAAGCCGCCTGGAGTGCTTCAAGATCGGGTTCAAAAGTGGGTGGCACCAGGGGTACGGTACGGATGGTGGCTCCAGCCAGCGCTGCCGCCGCAGGGTAAAGGTCATAGTAGGGCTCAAAGAGGATGACTTCATCACCTGGCTGCACCAGAGCTGCTAGGGTTGCAGATAGACCTTCGGATGCTCCCGCACAGACCGTCACCTGAGTATCGGGGTCCAGCTCAAGGCCGTAAAAACGATGCTGGTGTTCTGCGATGGCTCCCCGAAGAGCAGGGTTACCTGCAATGGTGGCGTACTGGTTGGCACCGCGCGCTATTGCCTCAGTAGCGGCTTCTAACATGGCTTGGGGGCCGTCAGTATCGGGGAAACCCTGCCCTAGATTAATAGCGCCGTGGGCTTGGGCTAGGGCCGACATTTCCTCAAAGATAGTGGAGCGCTGGCTGCCGTCAGCTCCTAGCAGCCCGGTTGCCGCTCCTACACGCTCGTAGGGCTTGCTCATGCTGGCCTCCCGCTTGAAAGAGTCGGGAAAGCCTAGCTAAAAGCCCGACGGTTCCCAGTGGATTGTCTCCTCAACAGAATACAAGCTAAGCCAGGATACCCGGGGTACTGTGACACTGTATGTCATAGACCATGCCGTACTGTAGCCTTGACATATGCAAACTGTTGTCTGCCCGGGGTCTTTTGACCCTATCCATAATGGTCACGTCGAAATTATTACCCGAGCCGCCAAAATCTACGGCAACGTGTTGGTGGCTGTTTCCCACAACTCCTCCAAACAATACCGCTTCAGCCTTGAAGAGCGGGTGGCGATGGTGGAGGAAACCTTTGGGCTCTTCGCCGGTGTGTCTGCGGTTATCTTGCCCGAGGGTAAGCTCCTTGCTGAGTTTGTGCGAGAGCAGGGCTCTTCACTGATTGTCAAGGGGTTACGCAATACCGCTGACTTTGAATATGAGGCTCCTATGGCCTCTATGAATCGGCATATTGCTGGTGTCGAAACAGCCTTTATAGCGGGTGACCCCAAATACAACCACCTCTCTTCGACCATGATTAAAGAGGTTTCCGGGCTAGGTGGTGATGTTTCATCCTTCGTACCGCGTGCCACCCAGCGAGCCCTGCAAGAGTTGCCAGGCTAGGCTCATGCAGAAGCCCGCTTGGGGTCAACCAGGTAGAAGAGTGAGCTAGCCCTACTTGCTTCAAGGCTGACCTAGCTCTAAACTGGGTACTTGGTTTAAAACATTTGATAGGGAGTTCGTCATTTCACGAAAAGATTCATCGCCCCTGATGATCTCTGTAAGGGATCTAGCTCATCGCCCGGGTGCCATGGAGACCCTTGAAGAAGTTCTGCCAGCGCCAAGCGACTTTGGCAACGCTCTCATTGAAGCGGAAGAAGGAAGCGACATTGACCTCAATGTTCGCCTGGAATCCGTTTCAGATGGTATCTTGGTTACTGGAACTGCATGCGTTACCGTTAGCGGTGAGTGCAGTCTCTGCCTAGACCCGGTTGGCTTTGAAGTTACAGCCGATGTTCAAGAGCTTTTTGTTTTCGAGAAGGCACCAGAAGGTGGCCCCGAAGATGAAGTAGATGAGCAGTATGCCGTAGAGAACGATGAAATTGATCTCGAACCGGCACTGCGGGACGCAGTGATTCTTCAACTGCCGTTCCAGCCTGTTTGCAGTGACTCCTGCCAGGGCCTGTGTTCCGAATGTGGCACACGCCTTGAGGACGACCCTGAGCACCACCACGAGGTCATCGACCCCCGGTGGAACGCGCTTTCTGCGTTGCTCAATGCAGACGAAAAATAAACTTATAAAGCGACAAGAGAAAAGAGATAGCTGTGGCTGTTCCCAAGCGGAAAATGTCCCGTGCTAACACCCGCGCACGCCGTTCCCAGTGGAAGGCGTCCGTACCTCAGCTGGTCAAGACCGTTGAAAACGGTCGCGTTACCTACTCCCTGCCCCACCAGGCAAAGCTTGTAACTGACTCAGCCGGCAACGAACTCTTCTACGAGTACAAGGGCCGCAAGGTAGCTGACGCGTAAGTTAGCGTTTGTATGACTAACTCTGCATCACAAGAGTTTATGAAACGTCTCGGTATCACACTCGATACCGAGACGTTTCAGCTTGCTATGACGCACCGTTCTTATTCTTTTGAGAACGGTAACGTGCCCCATAACGAGCGCCTAGAATTTTTGGGCGACTCGGTTCTTTCACTGGCCGTTGCCTCTGAACTCTACAAGAGGTTCCCGGACCTGGCCGAGGGTGAACTCGTTAAACGCCACCATGTGGTCGTTTCAACCCGGACCCTGGCGATGCTGGCGCGCAACCTCAAACTGGGCCCCTGCATCCTACTAGGCAAGGGCGAGAAAAAGACCGGTGGAGCGGACAAGGACTCAATCCTTGCAGACACCATGGAAGCTGTTTTCGGTGCCGTCTACATGGCCTACGGCCCCGCAAAAGCTCACGAGCTGGTCTTAGCTCATACAGCGCACCTGCTGGATGATCGTAAAACCCTCAACATTGGTCGTGACTGGAAGACCGAAATCCAGGAGTACGCCGCGGCGAACTCGCTGGGGGAGCCGGTCTACCGCGTGGAGGGCACTGGCCCTGACCATGCCCGCCGGTACACAGCCCAGCTACTGCTGGCAGATAACCTCATGGGTACTGGGCGAGGGACCAGCAAGAAAGAAGCTGAACGAATGGCCGCCGAAGAAGCCTACTACAGGGTCTACGGCGACAGTAAGTAAAGTCCCCTATGCCAGAGGGCGGGGGAAGCAGAGATTACCTCTGCTTCCCCCGCCCTCTGACTTTAAGCGGAGCCTTACCCAACCCTGAGCTAAGCAGGCTGGCCGCTCACAGCCTGGCAACCGCCCCATGAATCGTTAGGGCAGGCCGATTTCGTCTTCTCGGGTCACAATGCTGATGGAGGTCGTCTTGGCTGTGGATTCTGCCAGACGTTCCTGAGCCAGCTGCTTAACCCTGGTACGAACCATGAACCAGCCAAGGACCAGCAGAGGAATGACCAGAGCCATCGCCTCAAGCGAGTAGGTGCCGATGGGATAGTCGTAGGCAATGAGTACGAGTACACCCACCAGGAAGAACATGGTCAACCAGTTGGTAAAGGGAGCCAGGGGAGCACGGAAGTCCGGGCGGGTACGCTCACCCCTATGTGCCAGGGCGACGAAACGCAGGTGAGGCAGGGTGATAGCCATCCAGCCAATCACAATGCAAATTGCCGAGATATTCAGGACAATTTCAAAGGCATCGGAAGGCTTCCAGTAGTTGATGATGACACCCAACAGAGCTACTGCACCGGTCAACAAAATACCGCCCACAGGCACACCCGAGGTGTTCATTACACCGGTGAACTTGGGTGCTGAGCCGTTGATAGCCATAGAATGTGTAATACGACCGGTGGAGTAGAGTCCAGCATTCAGTGAAGAAGCTGCCGCAGTAATCACCACAAGCTGCATAATGGGTGCGGCGTAATCCACCCCGATTGAACCGAAGAAGGTCACAAAGGGCGACTCATCGGCGCTGTAGGCATCGTAGGGGAGCAAAAGCGAAAGCAAGAGAACCGAGCCCACATAGAAGAGGGCAATACGCCAAATTACAGTATTGATAGCCTTGGGGATAGCTTGGCGGGGATCCTTAATCTCTCCCGAAGCTGTACCCACCAGCTCAATACCTGAGTAAGCAAAAATAACGCCCTGAGAAACAATCAAAGCAGCCATTAGACCGTTGGGAAAGAACCCAGATTCGCTTATTAAGGTAATACCCACCGGGGCACCCGTGGGAGTACCAAAAATAAGGAAGAGGATACCAACCACCATAAAAATTAGGAGCGAACAGACTTTTACTAGAGCAAACCAGAACTCCAGCTCACCAAAAATTTTGACTGAAATTAGGTTCATGGAAACCACCAGAACGATGACGACAAAGGCAACAACCCACTGGGGAACATCATTAATGGAGGGGAGGTACTGACCGAACCAACGGAAATAAATGGCGATAGCAGTGGCATCGACAATGGCCGTAGCAGCCCAGGAGAACCAGTACATCCAGCCCACAAAGAAAGCCCACTTCTCACCGTAGAACTCACGAGTGTAGCTCACGAAGGAGCCGGAGGAAGGACGGTAGGCCACTAGCTCACCTAGCTGACGCAGGATCAGGTAGCCGAAGAAACCGGCGATAGCGTACAGGAAAATTAGGGAGGGACCGGCATCATGCAACCGACCACCGGCGCCCAGAAAGAGGCCGGTACCAATGGATCCACCCATTGCTATCATCTGGATTTGGCGGGGTTTGAGCCCCTGTTTAAAACCCTCTTGCTCATGGGCATAAGACTGTGTCGCGCCCCTAGCGGAGGGCAGTGGTTGATGAGACATAATAATCCTTGAGGTTAGCAGTTTGTGCTGGCTGGTATACCCACACCCAGGGTACAAGGCAGGGTAGTGTTCAGACTCGGCTGCTCTCTGCGCAATAGCCTAGACTCTATTCTGCAAGGCTCCTGTCTAAAGAGCGAGGTAAAGAGGGCATAATTTTAGGGGACGACACTAAAGAGAGGTCAAGTAGTATGCCTGAGTTACCCGAAGTTGAGGTTGTTCGACGGGGGCTTGCTGCCCACTGTGTAGGGGCAAGAGTGGGCGCTGTCACCGTAGCCGATAGCCGGTCCATCCGTCGACACACCGAAGGCACTCCAGATTTTTGCGCCCGGCTCACCGGCCTGCGAATAGCCGATATCGCCCGGCGTGGCAAATACCTGTGGGTCCTCTTCCACGCCCAGCCCCACATCCACGCCCAGCAAGCTGCCAGCCTGAACTCCGTGGCAGATCCCGCAGACACCAGGCTCCTTGAAGACTTCGCCCTAGTCATTCACCTGGGTATGAGCGGCCAAGTCCTGCTCAAAGAGGGGCCCATGCCCGCCGAAAAACACCAGAAAATCGTGCTGAAACTCGAAGATGCCACAGATGAAAGCGGGCACACCAGCCCTCTCGATATGCGCTTCGTAGACCAGAGAATCTTCGGTGGCATGTTCCTCAGCCCCCTACAAGCGGTCACAGGAACACAGGGGCAACCACTCCCAGGAGCCTCCATGAGCGTCCTGGGCCTGCCTCTCATTCCTGAGGCTGTAGCCCACATCGCCCGTGACCCGCTCGACCCCCACTTTGATAGCGCAGACTTTCGCCGCCGTATGCTGGCCACATCAACCGGCATTAAGAAACTACTCCTTGACCAGTCAGCCATCTCCGGGGTGGGAAACATCTACGCCGACGAAGCCCTCTGGCGGGCAAAACTCCACTACGCCAAGCCAGCGCGGACAATCACACCGCAAGCCACCCGGGAACTCGTCAAAGCCTGCCAAGAGGTCATGAACGATGCCCTCACCCAAGGAGGCACCAGCTTCGACGCTCTCTATGTGAACGTCAACGGCGAATCAGGCTACTTTGACCGTTCCCTCAAGGCCTACGGTCAGGCAGGGCACCCCTGCTGCCGTTGCCTGGAAGCGGGTCGCACCTCGCTGATGGTACGTGAACCTTTTGGGGGTAGGAGCTCCTACCGGTGCCCGTATTGTCAACGGAAGCCCCGCGGGGTTCAGCGATAAGTGCCTGAAGGTGGCGGGCACCGATTACCTGCCCTCTGGTGTGCTCGCGCGCTCGCACCCGGGCACTCCATCCGCACTGTCAACGGAGGCCCCGCGGGGTTCAGGGATAAAGACCCGGTTTAGCTACTAAACCGGTCCCCATAAAAACGGCCCAAAGCCTGGTAACCCTGCTCCAAGCTCACCTCGGGCTCCCAGCCCAACAAGCTACGAGTAGTTCCCTGATCAAACCAGTGGGCAGTAGAAAGCTGTTCAGCCAAGAAAGAAGTCAGCGGCGGAATCTCACCGGGAGCAAAAACCTTCCAGAGCTTCTCCATGACCAAACCCGCCCCGTAAGCCACCGGGGCAGGCACCGAATAAGCAGGCGGTTTTACCCCGCACGCGGCACACATGCCTGCAATAACCTCCGCCACCGGGCGGGGCTGGCCGTTCGTAACCACCAGAGGAATACCCCGGATAGCCTCAAGACGCTGATAGCCGCGCACAAAAGCGTCAGCGGCGTTGTCGATATAGAGCGTGTCAATCATCGCCGAGCCACGATTGAGCAGGGGGAGACGGCCAGCGGCGGCACGCTCCAAAACACGCTCAACCAGCTGGGTATCACCCGGACCCCAGACCAGGTGCGGGCGCAGAACACCCACCCAGAAACGGTCCGAGTTATAGGAAAGGGCCAGTAGCTCAGACTCAGCCTTAGAGCGGGCATAGTTACCCCGGGCATGGTTGGGAGAGGCAGGAGGGTTGCCCTCACCTACAATCGACGAACCCGTATGAGCTGCAGAAGGCGATGAGGTATGCAGGAACTTACTGACCCCCAGAGTCTGAGCAGTTTCAAGGAGTGTGCGGCTACCCTCCACATTGACCTGGCGGTAGTCCTCCCATTGGCCCACCACAGAAACCTTGGCGGCCAGATGGACCACCCCATCCACGCCGGTCAAGGCCTGCTCAACAGCGCCGGGGTCAGTGAGCGAACCCCGCACCTGCCAAAAACGGCCCCGCAGGTGTTGGGGTAAAACCTCTTCAAGCTGGGCGTCCCCGCGCTGAAAGGCCCGGACTGAGTAGCCAGCCCGCAGGAGGGCAAAGACAACCTCGCGGCCCAGCAACCCAGAGGCACCGGTAACCAGAACGGTCTCACCGAGCTCCGGCAGACAGACCTTGGGATCTAAAGAACGCAGGGAGACTACCATGCGATAACACCCTTTCCTAGGCGAGCCCGCTTACCAGTGAGGACCTTCTCAGCCCACTGAGCAACCACAGGGCGGTCAATCTTTGAGTTGTGGCGAACATCGGTGGGGTGCTCATCCACAATGAGGACAGCCGATACCTCCACGCCTGTTTCAGCCAGGACACGCTCCCGTACCCGAGCAGCCAAATCAACTGGGGCAGGGCCCTGAACGGTCCTCTTACCCCGGAACCTGGGACCGACCTCAGCAACCAGCACAACCGTGCCAGTACCAGCGGGACCAATGGCTACAGCGGCAGCGCGGCGCACCTCGGCATCACCCTCAGCAGCCTGTTCCAGAGCAACAGGGGTCAGTACACCCTGGGAGGTCACCAACACGTGGGCTAGGCGGCCCTCCACCCAGAGGCGGCCAGCCGCATCGAAGTGCCCCACATCGCCGGTACGGTGCCAGCCAGGTGTCGAAGTTGAAACCTGCTCGGTCACCCAGAGGGTGTCATAACGGTCTTTAACGTGAGGGGCCGCCAACAGAATCTCGCCGGTAATACCGGGCTCCTTCCTTGTCTCTGCACCGGCAGTACCATCGGCCAGTAAGGGGGCGATCTGAACGAAAGCGCCATCAACAGCCTTGCCCACGCAAACGCCGCCGCCTGCGCCGCGCATGCCGTCACGGGCGTCCTGCTCAGCCTCTTTAATCTCATCGAATGAAACATCGGTGGCGGGTAGGGCTTCAGTCATACCGTAAGGAGTGTGCAAAGAAGCCGCAGGCAAAATGGTCTGCAGCTTGGTCAAGAGGGGAGTCGTTACTGGTGCCCCTGCTGAAAGCAGGGTAGTGACCTTAGCCAGAGCGGCCCGCTGGTTCTCATCAAGGGCATCAAAGGTATCAATGATGTTCATCAGAGCCGCAGGGGAGGCAAAAATGGTGGTGGCGTCGATAGCGGCTGTTGCCGAAGCTAGCGCCCGCGCAGTCAAGGTCTTGGGCCTGGTGACGTCCATAGCGGGAGTCACGCTGGTTGCGCCCAGAGCGGGGCCAAGCAAGGCGAAGGGGGCAAAGCCGGCAACCAGGCCGCTACCAGCCTTCAAACCATAGGTCGATGAAATGGTATCGCGCATACCGGCCAGCTGACGGTGGGTATAAACCACACCCTTAGCGGGGCCGGTGGAGCCGGAGGTGTAAAGAACTGCCGCGTCGCTATCGGGGTCGGGGAGCTCAACGTCAGCGGTTCCAGATTTTGTGAAATCCTCAACGGAACCCACAAGGCCCAGAGCCTTAGTGGCCGCCTTGGGCAAAGCCGTGGCAGCAATGCGCTGGCCGGGCCAGCCCAGAGAACGGGCGGCGGTGAGGGCAGCGGGAACACCCACCAGCCAGTCGGGGCGGGCACCCTTCAGAGCGCGGGTAAGCCCCTTTGCGCCTAACCCGGTATCGGCCACCACAATGACCGCTCCCAGCTTGAGGCAGGCATAGATGAGCGTAGTGAGTCTAATACCCGGAGGAACCAGCAGATTGACTCGATGCCCCCGGCGCACACCCAACTGGTACAGGCCATCAGCGACCCGATCAACCTCAGCTGCCAGCTCCGCCCAGGTCAGTTGAGCCGCAACCTGGGTGCCGTCACCCTTGGGGTTCATATCGACAACGGCCAGTGAATGATCCTTGGCCCGGGCGGTCAACTCCGCAATCATCGGGCGGTATTCGCCCAAAGCGGGGGCTTGCTCCTGGCGGGCTGCAAGGTGGCGCTCACGCTGGGTGATGCCGGTGACAAAGTGCTCAGTCAGCCAGTTAAGAATAGGGCTGGCAATGTCTTCGTCTTCTGCGACCAGGTGGCTGGCCTGTTCAAAACGGTGGATATCAGCATGAGGTAGCCGGGTGGCAAGATCGGCCATGTAGCGGCGCTGGAAGACCGGGTCCTTAGTACCCCAGAGCATGAGAGCTGGAAGGTCCAGTTCCCTTATACCTTCTGCGATTTCAATCATCTGCCGGTAGCTGCTTGCTGCCGGGGTAGCGGGAATATCCGCTACAAAATTACGGACACCTGCCCTAAGCTCACTGGTGGTATAAGGGAGTTTGTAGGCCTGTTTGACAGCCTCGCCCAGCGGCTTTTGCGCAAGACCCAGAGTGACGTCAATAAAGGCGGAAGATTTTGCTGTAGCCCAGGAATGAAGAGCGGGGTTCAGAGCGGCTTGCAGAGCAAGCGGAATCTTTTCTGCCGAGTCGTGGAAGACAGCGGTGTTGGTGAGCATAATGCCCGAGAGAATATCGCGGTGCCGCAGTGCCCAGCCGAGTGATACCAGGCCACCCCAGTCATGGGCCAGGGTAAGAAGAGGGCGGTCGGTGCTATCGAGACCCAGTGCTGCTGTGAAGTCTCCCAGGTCAGCTACCCTATCGATGAGGGCGCGTTTGAGACCGGTACGCTCCGAGTAGCCCATATCGAGCTGATCAACAGCCACCACCCGCCAAGGGCGTTCAGCCTGGTTAGCTGCCGCTAAGACCGAACGCCACAGGTAGGACCAGGTGGGGTTACCATGGACAGCCAATACCGTACCGACAGGTTCCCGCCCCGCGGCAGCCAGCTGGGGCCCGTTATCCAGATAATGCCAGGTGCGGCTAGACCCGGTGCTCTCAACCGGCGCTGTGGAGGCTACCGTGATGGTCTGGGACCAGTCGCTGTCAACACCTGGCCACTGGGCGGGAGTCGGGGTGAGCTGTAGATTCTTCATGTATTTCTCTCGTCAGGCTAAAACGCGGGACGGTGCAATGCACCCTTTAGAAGGCAGTGCCCCGGCTCTTTCTGCTGGCAGAAAGAGCCGGGGCCCAAAGGTTTATTACCAGATAATTTCCATGAGGGCAGTATTCAGGCCGGAGCCAACGCCCATGCACAGAATACGGTCGCCGGGGGAGTAGTTGGTGCTGTCCTCGGCCAGGGTCATAGGTAGAGCCGCCGCCGCAACATTGCCCCAGACGGGGAAGGTCAGCGGAATCCGCTTGCGGTCAATGCCCACCGCCTCAATAATTGCGTTGGTATGAGCGTTAGAAATCTGATGCGTTACATAGGAGCGCATATCGGTCCAGTCCCAGCCGTTCTGGTGGGCTTCTTCCCAGGCCTCAGCGACCAGCTGTAGGCCGTGCTTGAGCAGACCGGCGGCATTGGTGCTCATACCCTGGTCAGCCTCGCCGCCGATGCAGAGGTTGCGGTGTTCGGTTCCGGAGCGGGAGACAGAGCCAACAATCTTGTGCCCCTTGGGGTGTAAGTCGGAACGACCGATGACTGCTGCGGCCGCACCCGACCCTAGGGTGAGTGTAGCGAACTGGGCAAGAACATCGTCGCGTGTGGAATCAGGGCGGTTGAGCTGACGAAGTGCAGTAGCATGCCAGGGCGAAGGATCCTCACCGTCCACAATAAGAGCATAATCAATAGCCCCGGCATCAATCATGGTTGCGGCAACGGTGATGCCATTGACAAAGCCTAGGCAGGCATTGGTGATATCAAAATTAAGGGCCTGGCGGGGCAAATCCAGACGGTCATGGATGCCCACGGCAACGGCAGGCTCAAAGTTATCACGGGTTACCGAGGTATTGATGATGAGACCAATCTGTTCCTTGGCGATACCGGCCTGGGCCATAGCCTGCTCGGCGGCGGCAACAGCGCCGTCCTCAAAGGTCATGCCCTTACCCCACGAACGACGTTCACTAATGCCGGCCAGGCGTTCGAGCAGGCCCTTGGGCATCTTGAGCCGCTTATAGGTGGCGGCAAGCTGCTCATCGAAGTAGGAACTGGTGACTACCTCGGGAGGCAGTACACGGGTGACAGACAGAATCGAAGCGTTCTGGTGGCGTATATCTGAATTAGCGGTCAATCTACTCTTCTAGCCTCGGAGTGGGGACAGGGGCGGGCGCTAATATTCATTGCAAAGCGCACCGTTACCATATTATGCCCCGCTCGCTTGCATGCGCCCCATTGGCGGGGCTGGTTCCTCTCACACCGAACAGTAGCCAGGAGCTGCTGTTGTAAAGTTGAAACCTGAGAATTTGTCCCAAGAGAACAACCGAATGGCCTCGAATGTACCTGAAATCTTTGACCGTCCGCGGCTTCAAATCCTTCGCTTCGGCCACCGTTTTTGAGTTTGAACCGGGCCTGAACGTGATTGTTGGGCCCAACGGGTCGGGCAAGTCCAACGTGGCGGACGCCCTGGCCTGGGTCATGGGTGCCCAAGGCGCTAAGCAGTTGCGCGGAGCTGCCATGAAGGACGTCATCTTTGCCGGTGGCGGCGAACGCGGGGCGCTGGGTCGGGCCAAGGTTGAGCTGGTTATTGATAATTCTGACGGTTCCTTACCGCTCCCTCACTCAGAGATTCGCATCACTCGCACCATGTTTTCCGCTGGCGGGTCAGAGTACGAAATCAACGGCCAGCCCGCTCGTCTGACCGATGTTCAGGAGCTTCTTGCCGATACCGGCGTGGGCAAAGACCCCTACACCCTGGTGGGGCAGGGGCAGGTCGATAAAATCCTGCACGGCACCGCCCAGGACCGACGGGAGCTGATTGAGCAGGCTGCTGGCCTGGTCAAGCACCGCCGTCGCCAGGCAAAGACCGCAGCTAAACTCGACGACATTAAAGGTAATCTTGAGCGGCTGGAAGATTTGGCTGCTGAACTTTCTGACCAGCTCGAAGGAAGGCGCGAGCAGGCTGAAGCGGCTCGTATTGCCTCTGACGTTGCCGCTCGTGTGCGGGCACTGAAGGGTGATCTGTTGGCGCTGGATGGTGCCCATCTAAAAACGGAGATAGCGGAACACACCGAAGCAGCCGAACAGGCGGCTGTAGCCCGCGCTCGCTCCGAAGCAAAGAACTTGGTTTTCACCCAAGACCTGGCTGACCTTACGGCACATGAAGCCGCCCTCAAAGCCAGCCTGGAAGAAAGCATGCAAGAAGTCGCTACCCTTAAGGCTCTTGCTGCCCGGGTCCAGACGATTGAGCGGGTTGCCTCAGAGCGTATAAAACAGGCGAATCAGCAGGACGATTATGCTGATGCCCTGGCGCACCTTGAAACTGCCCGGCTGGGTGCAGGCCAGGAAGAAGAAGCCGCCCGCCTGGCTAAGGAACGGGTGCTTCAGGCGGAAAAAGAGCTTAAAGGCCTGGAAGACATCTCGCGGCTTGCTGAAAAGGATCACCGTCAGCTCAATCAAGAGCTAGAGCAGGCTAGGAGTGAGGTTGCTGAACACCGGGAACTGCTTTCGCAGCTGACCACCGCACTTGCAGCGGCGCGGACCTCCTTTGAAAAAGCTCAGGCTGAAGCAGCCCGCCGCAAGGATGAATACCAAGAATTTGAGAGCAACCAGGCGCAGGTGAGCGCTTCTGTTGAAGCCGCCCGTGCCACGGTCCAAGCGCTTGTAGCAGAGTACGAGCAGGCTCTCCTCTACGAGAAACAATCCCGTTGCGGACGTCAAGCCGCGGCGGATGCCCAGGAGAAGAGCCGGGTCAAGCTGCAAGAGACCGAGCTGGCTCTGCGGTCTGCTCAGGCTCGCTACCAGGCACTCGAAGCGGCCTGGTCACAGGATCACGAGTCATCCACCGAGCCAGCTGGGGAGCGCGAAAAAGCCCTGAGCGCAGGTGCGCAGGAGCTTGTATCTTTACTTGAGGTTAAGCCTCAGTGGCAGAAGGCTGTAGCAGCTGTCATTGGTCCCTATGCCCGTGTTTTTGCTGATGAGAAAGGGAGGAATCAGCCCCACCTGGTTTCGCAGGTATTCCGGCCCGAAGGCATGCAGAACCCTTCTGGACAGAAGGAACTATCTATACCTGAACTTGAAGATAAGGGTTTTATGGCTTTGCGGCAGGCCCTATCTGCCCCCGCCGCGCTAACAGATGCCCTCAACATTCTCCTGGGCCGGGTTTATCTCTGTGAGAACCTTGTCCAGGCGCAGGAAGCAGTCAAAGACTTCCCGGACATCACCGTGGCGACAGCAGACGGCCTATTGGTCACATCTGTCTCTGTCCTTTACCCCCAAGAGGTCGAGACGAGCTTTGACGCTCACGCCCAGCTGATTGCGGCTCAGTCGCATATGAAAGATATCGAAAAGGAATGCGAAGAAGCTCGCCTCGCCCTTGCCCAAAATCAGCAGGGGCTGACTCTTGCCCAGGAGCAGGAGAAGCAGGCGGCCCGAAAGGTTGGAGCCCTGTCTGCGCGGGTCACCACAGCTCGAACTGACCTGGCTGGTCTGACCGGGGCCTGTACCAGTGCCCAGGCTGAAAAGCGCAGGCTCACCGATGCGGCACACCGAGCAGATGAAGCGCTTAAAGAGGCTGCAGCACAACTGGCTACGGCAACAGATGAGCTTGAGCGTGCCCGGAAGAACCCACCTCACCCCAACCTTGCTGATCTGCTGGAGAGGGCGCAAGAAGCCGCTAGCACCGTTCAGCAAGCTACTGAACGACTTGCTCAGGCCCGTACCGGTCTGGAGCGCGATCGGGAGAACGCACAGGCCGCCCATGCTCGCTCACTCCAAGCCCAAGAAGCTCTGAACGCCCTTGAAACGGCCGAACTGAATCGGCAAGGCCGCCATGCCCAGGAACAAGCTGCTCGTCGCCAAGCTACCCGTCTAAACCTGGCGGCTCAGGCTCTTGCTTGTCAGCTAGCCGGGCTACTGAAAGAGGCAGAGAAAGGCCATGAAAGCACACGGTCCCAGGCCCTTACCCTGGCAGAAGGTCTCATCGATACCCGGGAGAAACTAGCCAGCGGGCAGAAATCACTGGCTGCTGCGCTGACGCTCCAGGCAGAGGCCGCCGCCCAGCGGGCTCGCTGTGAGACGCGCTGGGAGGGTTTGGAGAACCGTGTCCGTGATGAGTTAGGGCTGAGCCTGGATGAGCTGATTGCAAGCCGTAGCGGGGTGGCCGCCGATCGTGCTGAGACTGAGAAAGCTCTGGCCCAGGCAGAAGCTGAGCTAGCCCGCCTGGGTGTTACCAACCCGCTAGCGCTGGAGGAATATCAGGCTCTGGAACAACGGTTTGGCTATCTGCGCCAGCAAATATCTGACATTAAAGCTAGTCGCACCGATGTGCGTGCGGTCATGAAGGAGGTCAACGACTACATTGTGACCTCTTTTGACTCAGCTTTAGCAGATGTCCAAGAACAATTTGGGCCTATCTTTGCCACGCTCTTTCCCGGTGGTCAGGGGGAGCTGGTGCTCAGTGACCCCGCTGACCGTCAGAACAGCGGCCTGGAGATTCAGGTCAAGCCAGCTGGTAAAAAAGTAACCAGGCTATCGCTTCTCTCTGGTGGCGAGCGGACCTTAGCCTCACTGGCCTTGTTGCTAGCGGTTTTCATGGCCCGCCCGGCTCCCTTCTATGTGCTTGATGAGGTAGAAGCGGCTCTCGATGATCGAAACCTGGGCCGTCTTCTTGAGGTGCTGGGGCAGCTGCGGGAACGGTCGCAGCTACTGATGATTACCCACCACCAGCGCACTATGGCGCAGGCCGATACACTCTACGGGGTATCGATGCGCAATGGCGTTTCGGCTGTTATTTCGCAGAGGCTTGCAGATTACAGCCAATCATCTGAGGTGTAGGCAGAGCAGGTTAAAGGGGGCGAGCGCCGGGCTGAAAATCTCAGCCCGGCGCTCGTGTCTGCAGTCTTAGCGGCCTGTGTAGCCTTTGTCGGCAAGATCTGCGGGGAACTTGGGTTTGATTCCCGGTATCCAGCCAATGGCGGCGATCAGCAGGAGTGCACCGGCAACAGCAAAGGCGGGGAAGAAGCCCCAGGCATCGATGATGAAGCCAGCGAAGAGCGGACCTACAATCAGGCCGATGTCAGAGACCATCTGGAAGTAGGCCAGGGGTTGGCCACCTGAGCGTTTGTTGCCTACGATATCGGAGATTGCCGCTTGGAGGGAGGGACTCAGAAGCGCTGCAGCGATACCGAGCAGGATTGCGGAGGCAACGAAGGCCGACGGTGCGGTAATGGTTCCAAAGAGGATTGTGACGATGCCGGCCAAGAGGAGGCCTGAGAAGATCATGGGGCGGCGACCGATTCTATCACCGAGCTTGCCTGAGTAGATTTGCATGAGCGCGTTGCCGGTTGCGTAGGTGGCCAGGGTGAAACCGGCCAGGCGGGCACCTGCGGTGGCAGGGTCATAGCCTGCCTCTGAGCCGTGGAGGCTGGCCAGTAGGGCTACTGCCGCCAGCGGTACAACTGTTGATTGGAGTCCAAAGATGCTCCAGCCTACGGTGAGGTTGGTGAACAGGGCTGAGCGGTAGTTGCTGAACTTGAGGGCTTCTTTGAGGGTGAGTTCGGGCTTTGCTACGGGTATGCCCTGGGTGTTGAGGTGGGTTTGTGGTGCTTGGTCTTTAAGCTGGGTCATGACGATGAGTGAGGCGCACAGGAGCATGCCGGCGTAGACGAAGAAAGGGACTCGCATGCCCAGGGCGGAGGCTGCAGCTCCTAGGACTGGGCCTAGGATGTTGCCTAGCAGGAAGGAGGTGGCGTAGTAGCCGGAGACTTTACCCCGGATGGAGGGTGGTGAGTTGCGCACCAGGATTCCCATGGCGGCTACGGTGAACATAACCGAGCCTGTGCCCCCGATGATACGAGAAGCGATGAGCATGGGGTAGTTGATAGATAGCCCTGCACCGATGGATCCTAGCCCTACAATGATCAGGCCGGTGGAGTAGATGCGTCGTTCCCCGAATGCTGTAATGAGTTTGCCGGAGACCGGGGCGAAGAGAAGGCGGGAGAGGGCGAAAGCTGAGACTACGAAGGTTGCCGCCATAGCTCCCACATCGAAGGAGCGTGCGAAGCCGGGGAGGACGGGTGCTACAAGTCCGTATCCTAGCGCGATGAGAAAGGAGGCAGCGATGAGTACTTTGATTTGGGTGGGTACTTTGGTGTTTTCTTGTGCTGGGTGAGGGGAGCCTTGGATGTGAACACTTCGACGGATTGATTCTGGAATGACCGGGATGGCTCCGGTGTCCATGGAGGGGGTGGGGATATGTTTGCTCATCTTGCTTTCGCCAGTCTTAGATTTTCTCAAGGTATTATAGCTCACACCTCTGAGCGCTATAATATGCAGAACTGCATTCTACCGGTGGGTGCGGGGGCTGTATAGCGGTGCAGAATGTGGCAAGCTAGAGGTGTGAATGATTCTTTAACTCTGATTGTCTATATTCTGCTGGGTCTTCTCATCCTGGGCGGTGTTCTAGCCGTCCTCTTGCGCGGTCCTAAGGCACCTAAAGGTGGCTATGGGACGACCCGCGACGCCGACGATACCCCGGTCACCGACTCCGGTGAACCGGTCACCTCGATTGAGAAGCCTGCTTCTGCTCAGGGCCGTCTGGTGCGTTTGCGCGCCCGCCTGTCCAAGTCCAATAACCTACTGGGTAAGGGTCTGCTGGCTCTGCTGTCCCGCGACAAGATTGACCAGGAGGTCTGGGACGAAGTTGAAGAAACCCTTCTCTTGGCTGATCTGGGTTCTGAGCCTTCTACCCGCCTGGTGGAGGCCCTCCAAGAGCGTGTGCGTGTTGAGGGTACCGAGAACCCCGCCCATGTTAAGCAGATGCTCCGTGAAGAGCTCCTGAAAATCGTGGGGGAGGACACCGATCGTTCCCTCAACCTTGAGGGTGTTGACGGTAACCCCGGCCTGGTGCTTGTGGTGGGCGTGAACGGTGTGGGTAAGACTACGACCGTTGGCAAGCTGGCTCGTGTGGTGGTTGCTGAGGACAAGAACCTGCTTCTGGGCGCTGCCGACACCTTCCGTGCCGCCGCTGCCGACCAGCTTCAAACCTGGGGCGACAGGGTAGGTGTTGATACCGTGCGCTCAGAAAAAGACGGTGCTGACCCTGCCTCCGTTGCTTTTGAGGCTATCCGTCAGGGCAAAGCTCGTGGTGTAGATACGGTCATGATTGACACGGCTGGCCGCCTGCAGAATAAGGCCGGCCTGATGGATCAGCTGGGCAAGATTAAGCGTGTGGTCCAGAAAGAGGCCCCCGTGACCGAGGTGCTCCTGGTTATTGATGCTACAACCGGCCAGAACGGCATGATTCAGGCCAAAGTCTTCTCCGAGGTTGTGCAGATTACCGGTATCGTGCTGACCAAGCTGGACGGTTCCGCTAAGGGCGGCATTGTGGTGGCTATCCAGGAAGAACTGGGCGTGCCGGTCAAGCTGATTGGCCTGGGCGAAGGCCCGGATGACCTGGCTCCTTTTGAGCCCGGTGCTTTCGTGGACGCCCTGCTCGACTAAGCAGTATGAGCTTTGAACCCGCGTATTTTCCTTACAAGCAGCTGTGGGGGAGGGTACGCGGGTTTTCTCTGCCCGTTTATGTCTTGTGTGTGGGAGGGGGGGAGAGAGACAACACCAAAGCCAGCTGCGAGAGGACTACCTGCCTACCTGCTAGAGTGTGGAGCGCCAAGGCGAGATAGCAGAGATAACCGACAATAGCCGGCCCGATGAAAGAGAGAAACATGGCAGCAGATATCAGCATGATTGAACCGACAGTAAGGAGCTTGCGCGAGTACTTTGCAAGCGGAGCCACCAAGCCGCGCATTTGGCGGCAGGAACAGCTTGAGGCCCTCCGCGCTCTGGTAGCAGAGAACACCCGGGAGCTTCTAGATGCTCTATACGCTGACCTGCACAAGTCGGCTACTGAGGCTCAGATGACCGAAATTGGTATCACGCTGGATGCTATTGATCACAGCCTCAAGAACCTGGCGCGATGGACAGCGCCCCGCCGCCTGCCGCTGCCCCTGACCTTGGCCCCCGGCAAGGCAGCTACCGTGCGTGAACCTCTTGGTACGGTACTGATTATTGCTCCCTGGAACTACCCGGTTCAGCTCCTGCTAGTGCCCCTGGTGGGTGCCTTGGCCGCGGGGAATACCGTGGTGCTCAAACCCAGTGAACTCACCCCTACCGTTTCTTCTCTGATTGCGCGGTTGGTTCCTAACTACCTGGACTCTCAGGCGGTAAGGGTCATTGAGGGTGGGGTAGAAGAAACCACCCAAGTTCTGGCCCAGCGCTATGATCACATTTTTTATACCGGCAACGGTCAGGTGGGGCGTGTGGTGGCACGAGCCGCAGCCGAGCATCTGACCCCCATCACCTTGGAACTGGGTGGTAAATCCCCAACCCTTGTAGAGCCAGGTATCGACCTGGCAACTGCCGCCCGGCGTATCGTCTGGGCCAAGTTCATCAACGCCGGTCAAACCTGTGTAGCTCCTGACTACCTGCTGGCTATTGACGGGGTTGAAAAAGACCTAGTCCCGGAGCTGCAGGCAGCTATTACCGAAATGTTCGGCCAAAACCCCCAGCAGTCACCGGACTACGGCCGCATGGTCAACGACCGCCATTTTCAGCGGGTCAGTGGATACCTGGATGACGGTGAGATTCTGCAGGGCGGTCGCACCGATGCCGCAGAGAAATACATTGAACCGACCTTGCTCAAACCAGCCTCGCTCAAAGCCCCGGTGATGACCCAGGAAATCTTTGGGCCGCTGCTGCCTATTGTGACCGTGGCTAGCCTGGACGAAGCCATCGACTTTATCAATGAGCGCGACAAACCCCTGGCCCTCTACGGCTTTGTTCAGCCCCAGAACCAACAGCGGCTGGTAGCAGAGACCTCCAGCGGTGGCCTGGTCTTTGGCGCAGGTCTGGTTCACCTCTCACCGCACAACTGGCAGTTCGGCGGGGTAGGTGAGTCCGGCATGGGGGCCTATCATGGCGAAAAAAGCGTGGAAATTTTTAGCCACGAAAAAACTGTGTTCATAAAGCCTCTCACCCCGGATACCCTGCGCTTGATTTACCCGCCCTACACCGGCCTCAAAGGGAAACTTCTGGGCAGAATCATTTAGCTGACGGAAAAGCAACACAGTGAGCCGATAGCCTATGGTGGCTGGTGGGGACCCTAGCAGGGTGGCCGTTAGACTGGTAGATATGAAACTAGTTTCCTGGAATGTTGATTCCCTTAATGCGGCTCTTACCAGCGCATCACCCCGTGCCCAGCTGTCCCGCCATGTTTTTGCCACTCTTTCAGAGCTGGCTCCGGACGTGCTGGCTATTCAAGAAACCAAGCTCTCGGTCAAGGGCCCCACCAAAAAACATTTGGAGGTGCTTGATGGCTACTTCCCGGGCTACAAGGTGGCCTGGGTGTCCTCCGATGAGCCTGCCCGCAAGGGCTACGCCGGGACCATGTTCCTCTACCGCCCCGAACTGGAACCGGTTGTCACCTACCCCCGCCTTGACGCGCCGACCACCATGGATTTTGAGGGGCGTATGATCACCCTCGAATTCGAGGACTGCTACATCACCCAGGTCTACACCCCCAACGCCTCCGAGGGTTTGCGTCGCCTGGAGGACCGTCAGGTCTGGGATCGTCTTTATGCTGACTATCTGGCAACCCTGGACGCCAGCAAGCCGGTCCTAGCGACCGGTGACTTCAATGTTGCCCACACCGAAATTGACCTGGCTAACCCTAAGTCCAACCGCCGCTCACCCGGCTTTACCGATGAGGAACGCGAGGGCTTCACCCACCTACTTTCACGTGGGTTTACCGATACCTTCCGCCACCTGCACGGCGACGTGACCGGTGCCTACACCTGGTGGGCTCAGCGCTCTAAAACATCCAAGATTAACAACACCGGTTGGCGTATTGACTACTGGCTGGTCAGTGACCGCGTGGCTGATAAGGTCACCAAGTCTGAGACGGTTGATTCAGGCCCCCGCCAGGATCACACTCCGATTCTGCTAGAAATTGAGCTCTAGGTTTTAGGTTATGGCTCCACTCGGGGCATAACCGCCCTTTGTGAGGGGTCCTGGGCATCAAGCCTGATGCCCAGGACGGCTCTGGGGGGCCGGGTTTTAATAGGTCGCCCAGTCTTTACCCTAGGTATACCCCCCCGACCACCGTCGGGCACGGTTGCTCAATATGCGTTATCCTAGATAGTTGATAGGTTCGCGCACACCCGCGCCCACACCAAGGGGTAGGGTAGCGAATCCCAGAAGATTTCTACCGGCATACGAAAGCGGTTCTAAGGCTCGTGTTCAATTCACTCTCAGATCGTCTGACAGCAACCTTCAAAAACCTACGCGGTAAAGGCAAGCTCACCGAAGCGGACATCGACGCCACAGTACGCGAAATCCGCCGTGCCCTGCTGGATGCCGATGTCGCCGTCCCCGTAGTGCGTGAGTTCACCGCCCACGTCAAAGAACGCGCCCTGGGCGCGGAGGTCTCTGAAGCTCTCAACCCCAGCCAGCAGATCGTCAAGATCGTTAACGAAGAGCTGGTCAATATCCTGGGCGGGCAGACCCGCCGCATTAACATGGCCAAGACCGGCCCGACTATCATCATGCTGGCTGGTTTGCAGGGTGCCGGCAAGACCACCCTGGCCGGTAAGCTCTCGCACTGGCTCAAGAAGCAGGGGCACACCCCCATGCTGGTTGCTTCTGACCTTCAGCGCCCCAACGCCGTCAACCAGCTCAAGGTAGTTGGTGAACGCGCTGGCGTTCCCGTCTACGCACCGCACCCCGGTGTCACCAGTGAATTTGACGCTCCCACCGGCGACCCCGTTCAGGTGGCCCGTGACGGTGTGGCTGAGGCCCGCGCCAAGCTCCACGACGTTGTCATTGTCGATACCGCAGGTCGTTTGGGCCTTGATGCCGAGCTGATGGCACAGGCCCGCAATATCCGCGATGCCATCGAGCCCCACGAAGTTCTCTTCGTCATTGACGCCATGATTGGTCAGGATGCCGTGAACACCGCCAACGCCTTCAACGAGGGCGTGGACTTTACCGGCGTTGTCCTCTCCAAACTCGATGGCGATGCCCGCGGTGGTGCTGCCCTCTCCGTTGCTTCGGTGACCGGCAAGCCGATTATGTTCGCTTCAACCGGTGAGAACGTCAGCGACTTTGAGCAGTTCCACCCCGACCGTATGGCCAGCCGTATCTTGGACATGGGCGATGTGCTCACCCTGATTGAGCAGGCTGAGCAGACCTGGGACAAGGCCGAAGCTGACCGCATGGCCAAGAAGTTCGTGGACCAGGAAGACTTCACCTTTGAGGACTTCCTCGCTCAGATGCAGCAGATTCGCAAGATGGGCTCCATGAAGAAACTGCTGATGATGATGCCCGGTGCGGCTCAGATTCGCCAGCAGCTGGAGAACTTTGACGAGAAGGAAATTGACCGGGTTGAGGCAATCGTCAGGTCAATGACCCCGCACGAGCGTGTCGCTCCCAAGATTATTAACGGTTCGCGCCGTGCCCGTATCGCGAAGGGTGCCGGTGTGAGCGTGACCGAGGTGAACCTGCTCATGGAGCGTTTCGCCCAGGCTCAGAAGATGATGAAGAAGCTGGCCAGTGGCAATATGGCCGGTATGCCCGGTGGCATGCAGATGCCGGGTATGGCCGCCGCTGGTGGCGCTGCCCGCAAGGGTAAGGGTAAGGGCAAGAAGTCTAAGGCTCGTTCCGGTAATCCCGCCAAGCGTGCCGCCCAGGAACAGGCCGCCGCTCAGAAGCAGAGCGCGGCAGGCTCAGCCTTTGGCCAGCAGAAGCAGGACTTTGATATGTCCGAGATGAACCTGCCTAAGGGCTTCGAGAAATTCCTTAAGTAGGGCGTGATTAGGTGACAGCCCGGGATTGGTGAGCGGGCGGGGCGGTCCTAGTGACTGGCCCGCCCGCTTCTTATCTTCTAGTGCTCCTATTCTGCTGAGAGAGTGCAAGGGGACACCCTGCTGTTGAGTGCCCTGTGACAGATGTACATTGGGTAGTGACACCTATTTGGGTGTAGGCCTGCACGCTGGGCACAGCACTGTATTTATGAACCGAGGGAAGACTGACATGCTTGATTCTTACCTGCCTGAAGATGAGCTCAAAGCCTTTATCGCTACATTGCCTACCCGACGTCTGGCCGCCGGTGCTCTGATTCGTGATACTCAGGGACGCATGCTGGCAGTTAAGCCCAACTACAAGGACGGCTGGACTGTGCCCGGTGGAACGGTTGAAGCTGGTGAAGCACCTCAGGAGGGCTGCTTCCGCGAGGTCGCTGAAGAAGTGGGCTTGGACTTAGAACCTGGCCGCCTTCTGGTGATCTTTCACGGCTTAGCGATGGGTATCTGGGGCGACTCAACCTACTACATTTACGATGCAGGGGTAGTGCCTGAGGGTGCCGAAATCACCCTGCAAGAAGAAGAACTGGTGGGCTATGAGTGGGTTGCGCCGGAGGACCTGGACCGCTATTTTGGTGCCCGCCACGCCCACCGCCTTCGCCAAGCCTACCGGGCTTTAGACACCGGTGTTGTCTACGAGTTTTCAAGCACCGCCCGCTAGAACCACCTACCGCCCTGACCCCTCTGATAAGGGGCGCTCATCTTTCAAGGAAAAGGCTTTATGACATTCCCCCTGGACGAACCCGAGCACAATCCCTTGCCCCCTGCTAATGGCGAACAGGTGGAAGCTGGCACCGTGTGGGTTCGTATGAGATTATCGGTTGTTGATGATCCCAAGGACTGGCCGGCAGCCCTTGCCCTTACCCCGGACCAGGCCGATAGCACCGAACCGGGTAGCAAGGAGAGTCGGGCTGTTTCGGAAGAAGAAATCAAGCGCCAGGTGCGTGAACAGCTAGCGAATATCATCGACTTGATCCAGTATCAGGCCACTGTGAACGTGCAGGCCGCAGGGGGGCATACTGAGCCTATGAGCGTTGAAGACCTGCGGATGGTGGACGAGCTGGTGGCAGACCCCCAGAAATTTGATGAGCTGATTCAGCGCATTGTGGACGAGGGCACTCAGAGCAATAGCTCCTCGCAGGTGCAGGCTGAGGCAGAAACCGAAGAGACTAGCCAAGCTCCCGAAACGGATTCAGCCCAAGAGGGCCGGGTTGTTCTCACAGAGAGTGAATCTGCCCCTTTTGAGGCTGACTCCCACTGGGATTTTGCCCTTGACCTTCCAGCTTTCCTAGCCGCACGCTCCGAAGCCACCGTCTATGAGATGCAGGGTGGCCGCGCTCAGCTCTACATTCTGTGCGAGCAGAGCCAAGCTGGGGGAGCGCTGGGCACTGTACAGACCAACGAAGAGGGTGAACTGTTCGCGGGGGTTGCCCTGAAGACCTTTGTGGATCAACTAGCCGCCAGCTTCCCCGCTGGGCGTGTTCAGTGGGTGCTCGATGGTAGCGATTTCCTACACACCGCCAATTTTTCTGAGGGGCTTGATCGGCTCGACCTTGACCCTGCTGGCCGGTGTGCCGCTTTGGTAGAGCTGCCCATGAGTGGCCTGCCCGGCTATATGCGCCCCGAGATTATAGCCGGTGAGGTTCAAGCGGCCCCTGCTGATAAGGGCTGGTCGCTGCTCCAGGCAGACAGCCTGACCCTAAGCCGTCTGATACAGACCATGAACGTACCGACTATCGTTGCCGAAAAAACATTCTTTGCCCACAACCTCAGCTTTGTTTTACCCTCTCAGAGTGCCCAGGGGCCTGCTGAAGGGTCCGTGACCGACTGGGTCAACCGCGCCCTGGGGGCACCTGATAATGCTCACCTGGGGGCAGTCCTGACCTTTAGCTGGTCGGGCATAGCCAAACGCGGTGCCGTGAGCTTGCCCTTTGAAAGCCCCCTTGGAGACATGCTCTGGTCCCTGCCGGGGCGCCTACCCAACCCGCACCAGGACATCGTGACCGGCGATAACCTGGACCAGCTCATCTGGCTCTACGGCCTGGATGAGCAGGCGAGCAGACGGCTGACCAACTATGTCATGGACGGTGCCAGCGCCGAAGGTTTAGAATCTGCCCTGCACGCGCTGGAACTGCCTGATGAACTCCTTAAAGTTATCGATGGCTCCGTGCTCCTTGCCGACTTTGTAGGCTATCGGGAGTTTAGCCCGCAGATGAGCGGCCTGGACCGGCTCAAGGAGAGCGTCACTGCCTACCCCAACGGTACTGATAGGCTCAGCGCTGTGTCCCGTGAGCTGATTCAGCGGCCCTGGCTAGCGGCAGCAGATGGCTTTGCTCAATTGGGTGCTTCCGGCCTGCTGGCTGTGTGGGCTACCCGCCGTCTTCTCAAGGGCCAGCCTGCCCGCGCTGCCGCTGTTAGCGCAGCGGCGCTGGGGGCAAGCGGAGCCGCAGAGCTGGTCCTTGCTCGTGCTTATAGCTGGCTTCACCAGGTCCACCCCCCTGCTGCGGAGCAGGGGCATGCGCCGCCTACCTCAATTCTTGATGAGCTACAAGCTCAGAAAGAAGAAGCTGAGCAGAAGAATCCTCATCCGCTTGACTTCAAGAGTCTGAAAACTTTGAGCCGCAGAGCCTTTACAGGCCTGGGGGCAAAAGCTAGGAGGGCTGGCCAGAAGTATCTTGGGCCTAGGTCCGAATAAAACCAGACCGGGGTTTGTGGCCTGGTGTCTAGTTCACTTCTTCTAAGGGCACCTAGAACTGGGTCACATATCCCCCGGATGGGGGAGTTTGAAGGGCTAGCAGGCTTGATAGGGTGGGCGGGTGAAAAGACTTTCCCTGCCTACCATGAGCACCTGGAACCGTATCGATCCTGACTGGGAGCGACCCACCCCGCCAAGGGCTAGCCTGCGGCGCGATATCTGGGCCTGGGTCCTTATTTTAGCTATCAGCCTGCTCTACAATGCCGGCTTACACAGCAGTGGGCTCTACAGCAGTGACCCAGAGCAAACGGTCAAGAGCTATTATGTTGTTGCCGCCTTGACCCTGCCGCTGATGACCCGGCGGCGTTACCCCATAGCAACCCTGCTGGTAGCTACCGCCATATTTTTCGGTATGAGTAGCTTTTCCCAGCTTGCAGTCTCTACACTCAGCTCTCAGTTATGCTACTTTACTGTGCTTTACACAGCAGTGGCTTGGGCTAAAAACCGGGCTATGCTGTGGATTGCTTACGCCCTAGTCTGCCTTTCAGTTTTTCTGTGGATTATCGCTATCTGGCTGACCTTGGGTTCTGCTTTTAACCTCTTTGGGATTGAGAACTACAGCGGGGGGCTCTTTAGTCGCCCTACAGCCTCTTATATAGTAATGACCTTAGTCAATATCTCTTACTTCGGCCTGGCTGGTGCCCTGGGGCGTACTGCCTGGAAGGAGGCCTATCAGCGTCATATTCTGACCCAGCAGGCCGACCAGCTTGAGGCTCAGGCCGTTCAGATAGCCCAGGATGCAGTTCATAAGGACAGGTTGCGCATAGCCCGGGAGCTTCACGACTCGGTGGGCCATCATGTCTCGTCCATAGGAGTTCAGGCTGCTGCGGCAGACCGAGCCCTCAGGAAAAAACCTGAGCTAGCTACAGTACCACTACGGAATATTGAAAAGCTGGCCCGTTCATCGGTGGCAGAGATGAAGAACCTCATTCGGATTTTGAGAGAGTCAGAGGCTGATCCCGGTAGTACTGCCAAGGAACCCCAAGTAGCTGATATTCCGGCCCTGGCCCACAGTATGCAAGAAAGTGGCATTGAAACTGTGATACAGGTAGATACCCAGAGCCTGGAAAAAATAGAGGGCCTCCACCAGGGCACCCAGCTCTCCATCTACCGTATGGCCCAGGAGGCCCTAACAAACGTTCGTAAACATTCATCGGCTCGGTCGGTGATCCTGGCTCTGCGTACCGGCGGTCAAGGGGAGAAGACCTGGGCGGAGCTTGAAGTCACCGATGACGGTACTTTGACAGAAAACAGCCAGGCTAGGCCAAGGGCTGGGTACGGACTTCAGGGCATCAGGGAAAGAGCCGCCGCTCTCGGCGGTAGCGCCCAGATTGGCCCTCGCACAGGAGCCGAGGGCTGGAGGGTACTCGTTCGGTTCCCCGTCCGTTTTGAAGACTACCAGGAAGAAAAGTAACCATGAGCATTCGAGTTCTTCTGGCCGATGACCAAGAACTGGTTCGGAGCGGCTTCTCGCTGATTCTCTCTATGGAAGAGGATATGGAGGTCGTTGGCCAAGCGGGTAACGGACAGGACGCGATAGCCCTAACCGGGCAGACTCGGCCTGATGTCATTCTGATGGACGTTCAGATGCCGGTCATGGACGGTATCGAAGCCACCGCGCGTATCCGCCAAGATTACCCCGAAACCGCCGTCCTGATCCTGACCACCTTTGATCGGGAGGACTACCTCTTTGCGGCTCTCGAAGCCGGAGCCAGTGGCTTCCTGCTCAAAACATCCGATGCCGATGACCTGGTCGATGCTATCCGTAAGGTAGCCAGCGGCCTGGCCCTGCTCTCACCCGAGATGACCCTGCCACTCATCGCCCGGTTCGTGCAATCCACCTCCCGGGGGAAGGAAAACAAGCAGGGGAGCGGGCCTGAGCTGAGCCCTGAGGACGCCTTTGCTCTGAGCTCTCTGACCCCGCGCGAGAAAGAGACCCTCGAACTGCTGGCAGGGGGCATGACCAACGCCGAGATAGCCTCAAGCCTGTTCCTAGGAGCCGCTACTGTCAAAACCCATGTCTCTAACATCTTGGCTAAGACCCACAGCAGGGACAGAGTCGGGGCGGTTATCTTTGCCCACCGCGTAGGGCTGGTCAGCTGATCCACCCCACACAACTCCCCCGAGAGGTTCCCCCTCCCGGGGGAGTTCTTTATGCTGACCCAAACCTAGAGTGATAGATAGAAACAAAACCACATACTGGGGCAAGCACAGCAGCTAGCCCTACCTCCCCAGGAGAAAGACCGTGATGCAAGCTAACAGAATTGAGGTGCAAGGTCTGACCAAGACCTACGGCACCAAGACCGTTGTTGATCAGGTGAGCTTTACCGTAGAACCCGGGAGCATGACTGGATTCCTTGGCGCTAACGGTGCAGGTAAAACCACCACTATGCGTATGATCATGGGCCTGCTCGAACCCACCGCAGGTTCAATCCGCTACCGGGGTCGAGAGATTACCGCCGCCGACCGTGCCAGCTTTGGCTACATGCCCGAAGAACGCGGCCTCTACCCCAAACAGCCCATCCTGGCCCAGCTTACCTACCTGGGCCAGCTCCGCGGAATGAGCGCAAGCAGCGCCAAAAGCCTTGCCGCTGAGCACCTAAGCGAACTGGGGCTGGGGGAGCGACTCAACGACAAGCTCGAAGCCCTTTCCCTGGGCAACCAGCAACGAGTCCAGATTGTAGCCTCGATCCTGCATAACCCCAGCGCCCTGATCCTGGACGAGCCCTTCTCTGGCCTAGATCCTCAAGCCGTCGATACCATGGTCGCTATGCTCCGCTCGCTCATGCGACAGGGTGTCCCCGTTCTCTTCTCCTCCCACCAGCTTGATTTGGTCGAACGCCTCTGCGACTCCGTGGTTATCCTGCACCAGGGCAGTATCCCTGCCGCAGGCAAAGCCAAAGACCTCCGTCAGGCCGGTGTACCTCGGTTCATCTACAAGGGCGGCCAAGATGCCGCCTGGTTGCGTGAATTCCCCGGCCTCAAGGTCCTGGACGTTGCCGGAACCCAAGCCATCCTAGAAATCGAACCCGGCGCCGACCTGCATGCCACTCGCACCGCCCTCCTCCGCCAGGGCATCGAACACGACATGCACGAATTCTCCCGTCAGCTACCCACTCTTGGCGATATCTACCGGAAGGTAACCCAGCAATGAGCACTACGATTAATCAGCCCAAAAACGCCTGGCAGATTGTGGCCACACGGGAGGTCATGGTCAAGCTCAAAAACAAGAGCTTTGTCGGTAGTACTATTTTCACAGTATTAATCGTGCTAGCGAGTATCCTTATTCCCTACTTCCTCAACTCCGGCGGCAAAGAATACACCCTAGCCACCACTGACAGCCGAGCCAGCTCCTTCGTCACCGTAGCTGATGCCACCAGTGACCAAGACACCAGCTTCACCGCTACCCAAGTAGCCGATGCCGATGCCGCCCGCGCCCTGGTCAAAGACGGCGATGCTGATGCCTATCTAGCACCCACCGATAGTGGCTGGGAGCTGGTTTTTGACAGCGAGCCCGATAAGAGCCTGTTCAACGATATGAGCGAGGCCATTACCTCCACCGTCACCGCCCAAAACGCAGCAGCCCAGGGCATAGACCTAGAGGCCCTCAGTGCTGGAACTAAGGTGACGAGTAGCTCTATCTCCGGTAACGATAACACCGCCCTAGCCTTCCTGGTGGCTCTTGTCTTTGCCATGCTCTTTTATATGAGTACGGCGCTTTTCGGTGTTGCCATCGCTAATAGCGTTGTGGAAGAAAAACAGAATCGCATCGTAGAAATCATCGCTACCGCCGTCCCCCTAAGGCAGGTGCTAGCAGGCAAGGTAGTGGGCAATTTGATCCTGGCTATCCTGCAGGTTGCTGCTTACGCAATCGTTGCCCTGATCGGTTTACAGGTTACCGGAGCTGCCGCTGAGTTTGGCTGGATCCTACCTTCGGCAGGCTGGTTTGCTGTCTTCTATATTGCCGGCTTCACTGCTATTGCAACTATCTGGGCGGCTGTGGGGGCTATGGCGGCCCGTACCGAAGATATAGCCAACCTGGCTAGCCCCGTCACTATGGTTTTGTTAGCCGCCCTCTTTGGCGGAGTTTATGCTTCGGGTACCATCCTGAAAATAGTATCCTTTGTGCCGGTGCTGTCTTCCATCGCTATGCCCCGCCGTCTACTGACGGAAGAAGTGGCCCTGTGGGAGCCACTGGCCGCATTGGGCCTTACCCTGCTGGCGGCAGCCCTGTTGACCCGCCTGGGTGCCCGAATCTATCACTCCAATATCATGCGCGGCGGTAGCTCGGTCAGCTGGAGGCAGGCAGTCAAAAAGTAAACCTGCTCCCTGCACTCTCGCGGCTGAGCCTGCCGACCTCCCCTGACCGCCAGAGCCGAGCCAGTCGGCGGGCACAGCCTCATACTCATTAGACACAACACACCGCTTTTAGGTGGCTAAAGCCTAGCTTAAGCGGGAACAAGCTGGCATACTTGACGGGTACTCGATTTTCCCCGGCCCCTCTCATCCGGGGGAGGTTGTGTCCGCAGAGGAGCTTGGTCAGGCCCGCCCCACGAGCCAGGACCAGTTCTTCGAACACTGATAGAAAACAGGAGAAACCACTACAGTGGCTGTTAAAATTCGTCTCAAGCGTTTCGGTAAAATCCGCGATCCCCGCTACCGTGTTGTAGTAGCTGACTCACGCACCAAGCGTGACGGTAAGGCTATCGAGGAAATCGGTATTTACCACCCGACCGAGAACCCCTCACGCATCGAAATCAACTCAGAGCGTGCCCAGTACTGGCTGTCAGTTGGCGCCCAGCCCACCGAGCAGGTAGCTGCTCTGCTGAAGCTAACCGGCGACCTGGCTGCTGCCAAGGGCGAAAAGGCTGAAAACCAGGTCAAGCCTGTTGACGCTAAGCCTGAGTTCGTTGTTCCCGAGAAGGGCTCGGTCATCCTGCCCGAGGCTATCACCCCCAAGGGTGAGGACAAGGCTGAGGAAGCTCCCGCTGAAGAGGCTACTGAAGAAGCCGCTTCTGAGGAAGCAGCAGAGTAATCATGTTGGCTGACGCTCTCGAACACCTGGTTCGGGGTATCGTCGATAACCCAGAGGACGTGAAGGTTCGGGCTAAGACCGGTCGGCGCGGTGAAACTCTGGAAGTCAGCGTCCACCCCGATGATCTGGGTCGCGTGATTGGCCGTTCTGGCCGAACCGCCAGGAGCATCCGCACCGTGGTCAACGCCATTAATGATGGTGACCGCCTTAGGGTAGATGTCATCGAGACCGATCGACGACGCTAACTGAATACTTGAAGAAGCCCCGCTCCGGGAAACCGGCGCGGGGCTTTTGCCTGCCCCGGTGCGTTTTGTGCCCGCACCATTGCGCTACCGGTAGAGTGTAAGAACAAGAACACCCCTCATCCCCAACCCCTCAAGGAGCCACCCATGCAGGTCCAGGTAGCCCGAATCGGCAAACCCCACGGCATTCGCGGCGAAGTCACCGTCCAGCTCTTCACCGATTCCCCCCAAGAACGCTTCGCCCCCGGCTCCGTCCTCGAGATCGAAAACCATAACCCTGCAACTCCTGCCGGTGCCCTGGCACCGGCAGGCAGCCTGACTGTCAAAAACTCCCGCTGGAACAAAAAAATCCTGGTCGTAGCCTTCCAAGAAATCACAAACCGCAACCAGGCCGAACTCCTACGCGACACCCGCCTCAGCTTCGACTCCACCACCGAAGCGGCAGAAGACGATAGCGAAGGCTACTACGAGCACCAACTCCTGGATCTGCCGGTCTACCTGGCCTCTGACATCAGCGAGGACGGCTACCTACCCCAAGAACCCATCGCCCTAGTCGTGGGCCTGCAGACCATGCCCACCCAGGACATCATGCTCCTTAAAAACACCGCGGACGGCTCCGAGGTCATGATTCCCTTCGTCGAAGAGCTTATTCCAGCTATTGATATTGAAGAGGGGTACGTCATTATCGACCCGCCCGCCGGCTTACTGGAACTCAACAGCAAGACCGAAGAGAGCGAAAACGAGCAGGACGCATAACCCATGCGCTTTGATGTCATTACTATCTTCCCCGAGTACCTTGCGCCCCTGGAACTTTCCCTGCTGGGCAAAGCCCAAGAGACCGGCAAAGTTGAGCTAAACCTCACCAACCTGCGCGACTACGCCACCGACCGGCACAAGACCGTGGACGACACCCCCTACGGCGGGGGAGCAGGCATGGTCATGAAACCCGAACCCTGGGGCCTGGCCCTGGACCAAGCCCTAGCTAACTCCCCGCTTGCTGGCGACTCCCAGCCGCTACTGATCGTTCCTTCCCCGGCCGGGCAGGTCCTCACCCAGCAACTGGCCTACCAGCTGGCCGAAGAAGAGCAACACATTGTCTTTGCGCCCGCCCGCTACGAGGGCATCGACGAGCGGGTACTCAACTGGGCCCAGCAAAGCTTTAGAGTCATGCCGGTATCCATTGGTGACTATGTTCTCTATGGGGGAGAGGTCGCGGTCATGGTCATGATTGAGGCTATTACCCGCCTGATACCCGGTGCTATGGGCAACCCCGAGTCCCTGGACGAAGAATCCCACACAGGCGGCTTGCTTGAATACCCGGTCTACACCAAACCGGCTACCTGGCGGGACCAGCAGGTTCCCGCTATTCTGCTATCTGGCAACCACGGGGCCATCGCCCGCTGGCGGCGCGATGAGCAGATTATCCGCACCTTTGAGCGACGCTACGACATGATAAAGGCCTACCCCCAAGAGGGCTGGGACAAGAAGGACCGTAAGCTCCTGCAAGAACTGCATGCCGCCAAGAAAGCCGCCGAGCAAGCGGCCCTTGCATAAGGAGCCCCAGAGCCAAGCAATTAAACTCACACAAGGTCAGCAATCTTTCCCGCCAGCATACTTGGCCAGAGCTAATTTCCTGTGAGATAATTATTTTTTGTGTTCATACTGGGCACGCCCCTGCCGCAGGGGGAAGAGCGACCGCTAACAGTATGAGCCACCCAAGCCCCCAGAGCGGGTGAGGGTGAAACAATCTACTCGCAGACAGCATCGGTCTGGCGCCCCGGCGTCCTCAGACACTGCCTACGATTTATCAGGAATATGTTTGACCTGCGGCAGAGATATTCACGGAGAAATTCAATGCAGACTCTTGACTTCATTGACAACAAGTCACTTCGCACCGACATCCCCGAGTTCGGCCCCGGCGACACCCTCAACGTACACGTCAACATCGTTGAAGGTAACCGCAGCCGTGTCCAGGTCTTCAAGGGCTTCGTTGTTGGTCGCCAGGGTGGCGGCATCCGCGAAACCTTCACCGTTCGTAAGGTTTCCTTCGGTGTTGGCGTAGAGCGTACCTTCCCCGTACACTCTCCCGTCATCGAAAAGATTGAGGTTGTTAGCCGCGGTGACGTCCGTCGCGCCAAGCTCTACTACATGCGTGACCGCCACGGTAAGGCTGCTCGTATCCGCGAGAAGCGCGAAGCCTAAACCGACTAGGTTTCACCTTTATCAATGGATAGCGGCCTCACCGCCGAATCCAGTGAGGCAAGGCGCCAACCCTTTTTACGGGGCTGGCGCCTTGTTGCTACTGCCTCGCTCCTTGCCTTGGCGGTGCTCCTGGTTATTCGGTCTTTCTTTTATGACGTGTACTACATTCCTTCTGCCTCCATGGAACCGACCTATGAGCCCGGGGACCGGCTGATTGTTTCCAAGCAGTCCGGCCATATCGAGCGCGGTAGCGTAGTCGTTTTTGACGGCACCGGTTCTTTTTCCCCCTACCAATCCGGTAGTCCCTGGGTTCGGGATCCGCTGGGAACGGCTGGGCAGTGGCTAGGATTGGTGGGTTCAGATACGGTTTACATCAAGCGGGTGATTGGGGTGGGCGGTGACACCGTTGAATGTTGCGATTCAGAGGGCTACCTTTTGGTGAACGGCCAGCGGCTTGAGGAACCCTACCTGCCCCAGGGGGAGAGTGCTAGTGATGTGTCCTTTAGCGTGCAGGTTCCAGAGGGCAGAATCTGGCTTATGGGAGATAACAGATCTAACTCAGCTGACTCACGGGCGCTTTTGGGGGCACCTGGAGGTGGCATGGTTAGGGTGGACAAGGTGATTGGGTCCCCCGTCTATACCGTCTGGCCTTTGAACAAAATAGGGCCAAGTAGCACCACACCTGACTAAGGTGACCAAGGGCCCCTACCCAAACCGGGCTGGGCCAAGGCCTCCACCGTCCTTGCAGAATCAGCAACTAAACTAAACCAGTAAAGACGTTTTCAGCAGAAGGGTGCATGCTCATGGAGCAGCAGAACTCAGCAAACATTGATGAGACTAGCGACCGCGAGACCGCAAAGGTGAAGAAACCTAAAGGCGGTAAACGCCGCCGCGAAAACAGCGCTCTCAAAGAGTACGCCCTGATTATTCTGTACGCGGTCCTCATCGCTTTCTTGCTCAAAACCTTTGTGGTACGAGGGTTCTTCATCCCCTCCAGCTCTATGGAGGACACTCTCCAGATTAACGACCGAGTCTTTGTGAATGTGGCCGGTGAACTGTTCGGTGAGGCTGAGCGCGGCGATATCGTGGTCTTCAAAGACGCCCAGGGGTGGATGCCTGCCTCTTCTAACTCAAACCCTGTGCGCGATGCCCTAGCCTTTGTGGGCGTGATGCCAGACAGCTCATCCAACTACCTTGTGAAACGCGTTATCGGTGTCGGTGGGGATCACGTTGTGGGTACCCCAGACGGGCGTATTTTTGTCAACGGTGTCAAGATTGACGAAACCTACCTCAAGCCCGGTGTCAAACCGACCGAGGTCGCCTTTGACGTCATTGTCCCCGAACGCTCCTACTTCGTCATGGGCGATAACCGTTCCAATTCGGCTGATTCCCGCTACCACATTGAGACCGGTACAGAGTTCATCAACGATGCTGAGGTGGTTGGTGAGGTATTCGTGGTAGCTTGGCCGCTGTCCAACTTTACTTTCATCAATGGTGCCGATGACGTCTTTTCGCAGGTCCCCGATAGCGAGTAGCCAGTTGGTAGGTAAAACAAGGCCAGTTGCTGACCTTTCGGTAGAGTCCTCGCTGTTTGCGCGGGGCTTTACCCTGCTAGCCGGTATGGATGAGGTAGGCCGTGGACCGCTGGCTGGGCCGGTGACGGTGGGGGTAGCTGTCATTAAGGCCGGTGCCCAGCTGAAGGTTGAGGGACTGGTTGATTCCAAGGCGCTGAGCGAGAAAAAACGCTTGGCTATGCTCCCCGAGATTCAGCAGTGGGCTGTAACCGCTGTCGGTCATGCATCACCGGCGGAGATTGACGCCCTGGGCATTACCACAGCCTTGCGCTTAGCAGGTCAGCGAGCGCTTGCCCAGGTAGCTGCCGCTGGGGCTTACCCCGATGCTATCTTGTTGGATGGCAAATATAACTGGTTGGCAGACCCGCAGAATGACCTTTTTGCTGAGCTTGACCCAGTCCAGGCACTCTACACTGACCTTGTTGCAGAAGCTTGGAAAGCTGTTCCGGGTACCCAGAACGGTTGGTTCGGGCCGGTCCAGATGGAAGTTAAGGGAGACCTGCGGTGTGCCTCCATTGCTGCCGCCTCAGTGGTAGCCAAGGTCCAACGCGACGGGCTCATGGTAGAGCTTGACCGTACTTATCCGGGCTTTGGATGGGCCAAGAATAAGGGCTATGGTTCTACCACTCACCGGGCCAGGATTAAGGAGGCCGGCCCTACACCGGTCCACCGCCTGAGCTGGTCGCTCCCAGCAACAGCAGATCAGGTGAAAGCCGCATTGCTTGAACGAGAGAAGGAGGATCGATGAGCAGTAACGAAGATTTAGAGAGCTACGAATCAGGTGCCCAGCTTGCCCTCTACGAAGAGTACAAGAATGTCGCTGAGCTCTTTACCTACATAGTGGAAACCGACCGTCGTTTTTACCTGGCTAACCAGGTGCAGGTAAGACCGCGAACCGCAGACGGAGCTATCTATTTTGAGGTGGAGCTTCAGGACGTGTGGGTCTGGGATGTCTTCCGTTCTTCCCGGTTTGTGAAGAATGTGAGGGTCTACTCTGTGCGTGATATCAACGTTGAGGAGCGGGCGGCTGCGGAGGAACTGGTTGTACCTCATTTGACTGATTTGGACCCCGATTTAGGGTAGTGCCTGTCTTGTTCTCATGGCCCCGGTGAGTGAGTTCCCACCGGGGCTTTGCCCTACCCGCGCTACCTACTGCTGGTGGGGTGATTGACTCTCGGGTGTGAGCACCCGAGAGGTCTGCGAGGAAATAGGCCGTCATTCTTTCACCTTTTGGTAGCTGGCTTACCTCTGTATTTGTGCATCTAGGGCGGTTTGAGTCATGCACAGCGTTACTTGGGGCGAGGTAGTGGGGGTCTGCTAGGCCATGCTGAGGGTACCTGACCCTCACATGAGAAAGGCCTGGCTATGAGCTTGAGAACCCAGTCCAGTATTGCCAACCACACTAGGGTAGGGCGCTGGGGTGAAGACCTTGCGCTGCTTGTATTGGAACTTAATGGCTATAGCCTGGTGGAACGGAATTGGCGGCCACCGTCTGGCAACCTAGGGAGCTCACCGGTGGGGGAGATCGATTTGGTCATGGTTGATCCCGACATGGATCTGGTTTTTATTGAGGTTAAAACGCGGTCAGGGAGCGGATACGGCCACCCGCTAGAAGCTATTACCCGTGAGAAAGGCAACCGGCTCCGTCAGCTTGCTTATGCCTGGTGTTCGGAGCATACCGGTGATTACCGTTCCCTGCGTATTGATGCTGTTGCGGTGTGCGGCACAGCCGAGGACTTCACTTTTGAGCATGTTAAGGCGGTGCTGTAGCTGTGGCTTTTGCTCGGACGTTCTCAATAGCACTGGTCGGGGTAACAGGCCACCTGGTTGAGGTAGAGGCTGATGTGTCCGCTGCGCTTCCTGGCTTTGTACTGCTGGGTCTCCCCGATAATTCTTTGAATGAGGCTAAGGACAGGGTACGTTCTGCGGCTAAGAATTCCGGGCTTGCCCTGCCGCCGCAGAAGCTCACCGTCAATCTCACTCCGGCGACCCTGCCTAAGCGGGGATCTGCCTTTGACGTTGCCATGCTGGTAGCTGCCCTGCAAGCTGTAGGGGAGCTGAAGCCGTCTGGGCAGACTGTCTACCTGGGGGAGGTAGGTCTGGACGGGAGCCTGCGGGAGATACCCGGTATTTTGCCTGCGGTTAAGGCCGCTGTCGATGCGGGGTACCCCAAGGTTGTGGTTCCTGCCGGTAACCAGCAGGAGGCGGCGCTGGTTGCGGGGGCTGAGGTTTACGGCTACAGCTGCCTGGCCGATATCTTTGTGGAGCTGGGTGCTAAGAAGCCTGAAAGTCTCAAACGGCCTCAGCTGACCAGACCCGTGCGAGAGAATGAACAAGAAACCAAGGCTCTACCGCCTGACCTGGCAGATGTTGCTGGTCAAGCCGAAGGCCGGCTGGCACTAGAAATTGCTGCTGCGGGTGGGCACCATCTGCTCCTGAATGGGCCTCCTGGCTCAGGTAAAACCATGCTTGCTGAGCGGCTGACCGGTATTCTGCCGCCGCTGGGTCCCCAAGATGCTATGGAGGTAACGGCAATTCATTCGCTGTGCTCGGGTGGGGCGGCTCGGAGTTCGTTGATGACCCTTCCTCCCTTCGAAGCGCCCCACCACAGCGCCAGCGCTCCCGCAATTCTGGGTGGTGGTGCTGGCATTCCCCGTCCCGGCTGTGTCTCTAAGGCCCACCGCGGGGTCCTCTTCCTGGACGAGGCACCTGAGTTCAAGCGGACAGTTCTTGACTCGCTCCGCCAGCCGCTGGAGAGCGGGGAGATTGTCATCGACCGCGCTGCAGCTTCTGCTCGCTACCCGGCACGTTTTCAGCTGGTAATGGCGGCTAACCCCTGCCCCTGCGGTAACAACGTGGGGCGGGGGCTGGACTGCACCTGTACCAGCAGGGAACGGAGGGCATACTTCGGTAGGCTCTCTGGCCCCTTACTTGATCGTCTTGACGTGCGTATTACCGTCCCTAAGGTGACGGCCGCTGATCTGGCGGCCAGCGGCACTTATGAGAGTTCTGCAAAGGTTCGGGACAGAGTGACACAGGCACGGGCGGCTCAGGCTGAGCGGCTTGCTCCCTACGGGTTGAGCACCAATGCTGAGACGAACGGAAAGATTCTGCGCGGGCCGCTTAAGCTCTCTGCGGCTCTCACCGCGGAGCTATCCCGGTCCATTGACCGGGGGACGCTCACCGCTCGCGGTTATGATCGGGTACTCCGAACCGCCTGGACCCTGGCCGATCTTGACGGGAGCACTAGCCCCACCCAGGACCATCTGGACCTGGCCCTGTATTTTCGCAATCTTGGTATGGAAGGCGGCGCATCATGACTGAGCACCAGGACCTCGAAAATATCCGCCGCGCAAGAGCGGAAATCATGCGGATCAGCGACCCCGAAGATACAGCAACTACCGCCCTGATCGCCCTCTGCGGGCCGCTCCTGACAGCCGATTTCTTGACCGGGCGCAGGGAGCTGACGGCCAGCTACCTGCAGGAAGAGCTGGCGCAAGCTGGCCGGGAGGACCCCCAGCTCTTTGCCTCGCTCCGTGGTCTTGTGCAAGCCCGTATGGAACGCTGGCAGGCCCGACGGGGTGGGATTAGGGTAGAGCAGGATATGACCTGGGCAAAGGCCTGCGGGGCCTGGCTCTGTGTGCCCGAAGACCCTGACTGGCCGGTGGCCCTCAATGACCTTGCCGAACGTATGCCCTTTGGGCTGTGGGGCAGAGGCGATAGAGCCTTGCTCAAGCATCTCAACCTTGCTACCAGCCAGGCCATCGTAGGCTCCAGGGATGTCAGCTCCTACGGTAACTCTGCAACCTCACACCTAACCGGTGACTCAGCCGCAGCGGGTAAGACCATCGTATCCGGGGGCGCATTTGGGGTTGACGCTCTAGCTCACCGGGTCGCCTTGAGCACCGGCGCGTCGGAACTTCCTACGGTTGCCCTCATGGCAGGTGGGCTGGACCGGCTCTACCCGCGTCAAAACGCCAGTCTGCTCGAAAACATCATCGACCGTGGACTGATTCTGGGGGAAGTCCCTCTGGGCCAGAACCCCACGCGTTACCGTTTTTTGCAAAGGAACCGGCTCATTGCGGCCCTTGCCTACTGCACCGTGGTCGTAGAAGCCCGCTGGCGCAGCGGAGCCCTCAACACCGCCCACCACGCTCTAGAGCTGGGCAGGCCGGTCTACGCGGTACCCGGGCCTATCTTTTCCCCGAGCTCTGAGGGCTGCCACCGGCTGATCCGCGATGGGCTAGCCCAGCTCATCACCGATGCCACACACCTCGAAAGAGGTAGGTTGAATTTAGAAGCCCCTGAACAGGCAAGTCTGTTGAGCGAATCTGTCGATGCCCGGAAGGCGCTAATAGACAGCCTAACGGAGATCCAAGGCAGGGTCTGGGACGTGCTCCCGGTCAGTAGCTACCGCCCTGTGGACGCTATCGGTGCTGAAAGCGGAATCCCAGCCCGGTCTGTCATGCTAGCGCTGACCCAGATGGAACGGTTAGGGCTAGCTCAGAGTCAGGGAAATGGCTGGCGCAAAAAGTTTGAGCAAGGGCACAAGCACTTAGGGGCTAAAATGGGGTGAACCTATGGTCGTCATATCCAGGTAAGAAAAGAGGGGGAGTAGATGGGCCCAAGCTACGAGAGCCATCAGCTGCCCACCACCCTCAAAATCGGTGCAGCCGCTATCGACGAAGATCGAGAATACGTCAGGGCCCTTGAAGCCTATGAGCGCTACCTGACCTATGAATTGCACCGGTCACCCGAAACCATGAGGGCCTACCTGGCAGATCTCCGGGATTTTTTTGATTATGCCAGGAGGCACGGAACAACCCACCTCTCACATATCACCCTGGAATTGCTCCGTGGCTGGCTGGCAACCCACCACCAGAAGCAGGCGGCCAGATCGTCGATGGCACGCAGAACCTCAAGTATTCGCAGTTTCTTTCTCTGGGCAGAAGAGGAAGAACTGATAGCAACCAACCCGGCGCTTAAGCTCTCCACCCCCAAGAAAACCAGCTACCTTCCCACGGTGCTCTCAGCTCACCATATGGAAAGCCTGACCCAGACCCTGCACCGTGCGCTGGGGCTAGACCCGCTCAACCCCCGGCTCCTGCGCCTGAACGCGGCCGTGGAAGTCCTCTACGCAACAGGTATCCGCATCTCAGAGCTCACCGGGCTCGATCTAACCAGCATCGACCGGCAGGGCAGAACCCTGAGGGTCATCGGCAAAGGCAACAAAGAACGGGTAGTGCCGTTCGGTCCTCAGGCTATGAAAGCTCTCTCCCTCTGGGTTGCCCAGGGTAGGCCCCAGTGGCTACCGCAAGCTAGCACGGAGTACCCCCACACTCAACCAGAGCCTCAGTACGCGCTCTTCATAGGCCCCAAGGGCAAACGAGCAAATGCCCGGCAAATCAGAGCCGACCTAACCCGCTTGCTAGAAACCCTCGATAATACTGATGCCAGTGGTGCCCACATCTTCCGCCATACCGCCGCTACCCACATGGTCGACGGGGGCGCAGACATCAGAGCAGTCCAAGAGTTCCTTGGACACAGCTCCCTGGCAACCACCCAGGTCTATACCCACGTGTCCGTAGACCGGTTAGCGCAGGTCTATTCGCGTGCCCACCCCAGAGCCTAACAAGAGAACCCCACCATTCTTACCTGCACCTTTTGCACCCTCGCTTTCTGATAGCCATCAGCCACGATATAGGATAGAAAAAGCATGTTTTCAGCAACAGAGACTCAAGGATTATTTGAACGCCCCGCCCTCACCGGCGGGTTCGTGCTGTTACATGCCGTCCCCGCCGCCCTGACCAGCCATATCCGGTGGAGCATCGAAAACACCCTCAAAGCCTCCCTCAAGCTGAGCTGGGAAGCCCAACCTGCCCGCCCCGGTTACCAGCGCACCGAACTTACCTGGACCGGCCCAGCAGGCACAGCCGCCCAGCTGGCTTCAGCCCTCCGCCAATTTTCAGATACCCACTTTGAGATCACCGAACGGCCCACCGCCACCAGTAGCGCCTTACGCATCATGCATACGCCCTCACTGGGCCTCTGTACACAGCCCGTTGACGCGCAGGGCAACTTTACCGTGACTGAAGACAGAATCCGCTACGCCTTTGAGCAAGCCGCCGGTGACTATAAGGCCCTCTACGACCAGTTTGCGCTCGCACTGGGCCAAGCCTGGGACGAGGAGCTTGAGCCACTTCGTTATAGCAAGAAGACCATCAATATCGCTCATATTAGGAGCGAAGGCTAAAAACCATCTGACTTTTCTCACACACAGATGTCAGTATGCAGGTAAGGGCGTTTTGAAGATGCACAGGGGCGGTCTTCCCCTAGTTGAGAAGACCGCCCCTGGTTATTGAACCCTAGGGTTTAGTTAGTTTTCAACGCTGCGGAAAGCGGCTACGGCGTTGTGGCCGCCAAAGCCGAAGGAGTTGGAAAGAGCAACGATCTCGCCTGCAGGTAGGTTACGTGCTTCGGTAACGATATCGAGCTCAATCTGGGGATCCTTGTTCTGCAGATTGATGGTGCAGGGGGCTTTGCGGTGATGAAGAGCAAGGACGGTCAGCACTGCCTCAAGGGCGCCAGCACCACCGAGCAGGTGCCCGGTCATGGATTTGGTGGCAGAGACAGCGACCTGATCGGTGTGATCGCCAAGGACTTCGCGTAGAGCCAGGGACTCGGGAATATCGCCCACGGGGGTGGAGGTCGCGTGTGCGTTGACGTGAACAACCTGTTCGGGGCTGATGCCGCCGTCGGTTAGCGCTTCCTGGAGAGCACGGCTAGCACCGAGAGCTGCGGGGTCGGGCGCGGTGATGTGGTAGGCATCGGCTGATACACCGGTACCGGCAAGTTCAGCGTAGATACGGGCACCGCGAGCCAGCGCGTGCTCTTCAGATTCCAGGATCAGGGCGGCGCCGCCTTCACCCATGACAAAGCCGTCACGGTCGGTATCGTAGGGGCGTGAAGCGCCCTGGGGGTCGTCGTTGCGAGTAGACAGGGCCTGCATCTTGGCAAAGGCGCCAATGGTCATGGGGTGGATAGCGGCTTCTGAACCACCAGCGATCACAACATCAGCCTTACCCGAACGAATCAGCATGAGGCCGATTTCAAGTGCTTCGGTCGATGAGGCACAAGCAGATACCACGGTCTGTGCTGAGCCGCGAGCCTTGAGGTTCATAGAAACTGCGGCGGCGTTAGAGTTGGGCATCAGCATGGGCACGGTCATGGGGAGCATACGGCGGGGCCCCTTTTCGCGCAGGGTGTCCCAGGCATCAAGGAGGGTCCATACGCCGCCGATACCGGTGCCGAAGGCAACCGCGGTCCGCAGCGGGTCGCACTCCTTAGCTGCTTCAGCGTCGGGGCCACTGAAGCCTGCATCCTGCCAGGCTTCACGGGCCGCGACCAGAGCGAGCTGGCCTGAGGGGTCAAGGCGCTTGGCTTCGACCTTGGTCAGACGGCCCGAATCAAGAGCGGAAACTGCGACTCGACCAGCAATAGAAACGGGGAGCTCGTACTTTTCAACCCAGTCTTCTTCAATGGTGCTGATACCAGAAACACCGGCAAGGGCCTTCTCCCAGGTCGTTGGGACGTCCCCACCAATGGGGGTAGTAGCACCGAGACCGGTCACCACAACTTTACGAGTCATGTTTGAATCCTTTGAAGACGAACTAAGGGTGAAAATAATAAAAAGGAGGTTGGGCGCGGCATAAAACCGGGCCCAACCTAACGACGCTTTTTAGGCGTTGGCAATGAAGTTGACGGCATCGCCTACGGTCTTGAGGTTCTTAACCTCTTCGTCGGGGATGGTGACGCTGAACTTCTCTTCAGCGTTGACAACGATGGTCATCATTGAGATGGAGTCGATATCCAGGTCATCGGTGAAGGACTTATCCATCTGGACGTCCTCTACCTCAACGCCGGTTTCTTCGTTGACGATCTCTGCAAGACCTGCAAGGATTTCGTTCTGATCTGCCATGATGGCTCCTTTTGAGAGATGACGGCCCTATAGGCCGCTTTTGACTTTACGCACCAAGCCTTAGGGCAAGGGTGGTGGCTGGCCACGGGAGTCCCGCTTAAGCCTCAACAATGAGTGTAGCTTCTAGCCCGCGCAAAGAGACGGTGTGACGCCACTAAAATTTTGAAATAAATCTAACATTTTTCAAAATATTGCGGCAGCTTGAGCGCCGTTTTTGGCGGTACCCTGCCGATAGGAGCTAGGGAAGGACGACGACCTGGGCTGCGAAGGCTAGGCCCGCGCCGAAACCGATTTGTAGGGCAAAGGTGCCGGACAGTTGGGGGTTCTCTTGCAGAAGCTGGTGGGCGGCAAGGGGAACCGACGCGGCGGAAGTGTTCCCGGCGCATTCAATATCGCGGGCAACCTCAACAGTCTCAGGTAGTTTGAGGGTCTTGACCATCTGATCGATGATGCGCATGTTGGCTTGGTGGGTGATGAGCGCACCCAGATCATCTGCGGTAATACCTGCGGCCTCCAGTGCCTTTTGAGCAACCTTGGCCATTTCCCAGACGGCCCAGCGGAAGACAGCCTGGCCGTCCTGACGCAGGGTGGGCCAAATCTTTTCGCCCTCCTGCACGGGGTTGGCTATAAAATCGCGGTTGCGGATATCGAGCATGGAGTGGGTCATGCCCACTGCACCCCAACGCTCGCCGTCGCTACCCCAGATGGTGGGGCCGATACCGGGAGTATCCGATGCTCCTACCACTGCGGCACCAGCACCATCACCGAGCAGGAAGGAGATGGATCGTTCGGTGTTATCGATGAAGTCTGAGAGCTTCTCAACACCGATGACCAGTACTTTATTCGCTAGGCCTGAGCGTACTAGCGCATCAGCCTGGGCAATACCGTAGCAGAAGCCTGCACAGGCGGCTGAGATGTCGTAGGCTGGCGCTTTTGACCCAACTGCATCGGCCACGATAGTAGCCAAGGAAGGAGTGGCGTAGGGGTGGGAGATGGTGGAGATGATGACAGCATCCAGCTCTTCCCCGGCAAGGCCTGAGGCTTCTAGCGCGTCCTGAGCGGCACCAATAGCTAGGTCGGCAACCGAAATCTTTTCTGAGGCACGGTGGCGGGTCTTGATGCCGGTGCGCTGAACAATCCATTCATCGGATGAGTTGATCGGCCCGGCTATATCGTCGTTGGTGACCAGGAGGTCGGGGCGGGCGGCACCGTACCCCAGAATACGGGAGTATCGGTTGGTCTCAACCTGCTGGAGAGTAGGCATGGGAGATCCTTTCGGGTGGGCTATGCGCTGAGCGCTTCTGTAAGTTCTTCAAGGTCGGCGGGGGTGTTTACCGCAGTGCTGGGGGTTCCGCGCATGGCTCGTTTAGCCAGGCCTATCAAGGTGCCAGCGGGAGAGACTTCAACGATGCGGCTTACCTGGTGGTTACCGAGAGTCTGCATGCAGAGGTCCCAGCGGACGGGTCGGGTGACCTGGGCGACCAAAGAGTCCAGGGTCTCCTGGCCACCTGCAAGAGCCTGACCGTCATAGTTAGAAAGAAGCTCAAACTGGGGCTGGGCGGGGCTGAGAGTCGCGGCAAAATCAGCCAGGGGTTCCTGGGCAGATGCCATGTAAGAAGTATGGAAAGCGCCGGCCACCTTGAGGGGAATCACCCGGGCCTTGGCCGGGGGGTTCTGAGCAAAGGTCGCAATGTTATCAAGGGAGCCAGCGGCAACAATCTGGCCGCCGCCGTTAGAGTTTGCTGCTGTCAGCCCAGCTGCTTCAATAGCTGCCCGGACGTCTGCTTCGGCGCCGCCTAGAACAGCGGCCATGCCGGTGGGAGTAGCAGCTGACGCGGCGGCCATACCGGTAGCTCGAACCTTGATAAAGCGCATGGCTTCTTCGTCGGTGAGTACACCGGCTAGGGTACAGGCCGTAATCTCACCCACGGAGTGCCCGGCCAGAATGAGGTCCTGACCCTTCAGCGCTGTGAGAGCCAGCCTACCGGTCACAAGGCCAGCGGCAACGATAAGGGGCTGGGCAATGGCGGTGTCTTTGATAGTTTCTTCGTCAGCTTCGGTGCCGTAGTGCACCAGATCTAGGTCTGCTGCCGCTGAGAGCTGCTCTAAGTGGTCGCGAACTCCCTCCAGCTCTAGCCACTGGGATAGGAAGCCGGGTTTTTGAGAGCCCTGACCGGGGCACACCAGTGCAATCACGCGATTTACCGCCTCAGTTCTTGAAGGAGACCGGATCTTTGAAGATTACCGGTACATAATTTCAAATAACTATCCTACTCCCCAAAGCTTGGTCAGGCCCCATCTCGACCTGCATCTTCTCAAAAGCCAATAAAGTTCACACAGCCACTTACACCCTATGCAGATAAAAGGCAAGCCCCCGAGTTCCCTCGGGGGCTTGCCTGGGCCTAGGCAGTCAGAGCTATTGCCCTACTGCTTAGGCATCACCACCTGCGGTACCTGAGGTACCGGCGTTGATGTTGTTCAGATCGTACTGGGCGAATGCCTTGGCGGGCGCATCGGCGGGTACTTCGCCTCGCTTTGCCAGCATCTGCAGGGTACGGACGACAATGGATTCGGCGTCAATCTTGAAGAAGCGACGTGCGCCTGCGCGGGTGTCGGAGAAGCCGAAGCCGTCAGTACCCAGGGTTGCGAATTCGTTGGGAACGAACTGGCGGATACCGTCCATGAGGTCGGTCTGGTAGTCAGACACGGCCACGATGGGGCCGGTTGCACCCTCAAGCTGCTTGGCAACAAAGGGAGTGCGTGGGCTGGCGGTGGGATCCTGAAGGATTTCACGCTCAGCTTCTAGGCCGTCGCGGCGCAGGTTGGTCCAGGAGGTAACTGACCAGACATCGGCGGAAACGCCCCAGTCATCGGCCAGAATCTGCTGTGCCTTCTCTGCCCAGGGAACGGCTACACCCGAAGCGAGAATCTGGGCGCGGGGCCCGTCGTTCTTTGCCTCATGTAGACGGTAGATACCGCCAAGCAGGCCGTCAACATCGAGGTTCTCAGGTTCAGCGGGGTGCTGAATGGGCTCGTTGTAGACGGTGATGTAGTACATGACGTTGTGGTCTTCGTCCCCAGTGCCGTACATGTGCTCGATACCGCGCTTGACGATGTGGCCAATTTCGTAGCCGAAGGCGGGATCGTAGTGGATGACGGCGGGGTTGGTACCGGCCAGAATCGGCGAGTGGCCGTCTGCGTGCTGCAGACCTTCACCGGTCAGGGTGGTGCGGCCTGCTGTTGCACCCATAATGAAACCGCGGCTGAGCTGGTCACCGGCTGCCCAGAAGGCATCGCCGGTGCGCTGGAAGCCGAACATCGAGTAGAAGATGTAGACGGGAATCATGGGTTCGCCGTGGGTGTCGTAGGAGGTGCCGACAGCGGTGAAAGCGGCGGTGCCACCTGCTTCGTTGATACCTACGTGAATGATCTTGCCCTCGGGTGATTCCTTGTAGGCCAGCATCAGTTCACGGTCAACAGCCAGGTAGTTTTGGCCGTTGGGGTTGTAAATCTTAGCGGTGGGGAAGTAGGAGTCCATGCCGAAGGTTCGTGCCTCATCGGGGATGATGGGGACGATGCGGTGGCCGAAGTCCTTCTCACGCATGAGGTCCTTGAGCAGGCGCACAAAGGTCATGGTGGTAGCGGCCATCTGCTTACCGGTGCCCTTGAAAGCACCCTTGTAGGCCTTCTCGGAGGGCAGGGTAATCTCGGGCTGGACATTCTTACGAGCGGGGATGAAGCCACCTAGTTCCTCACGGCGGGCCATGAGGTACTTGTACTCTTCGGAGTCCTTACCGGGGTGGTAGTAAGGCGGGTTGTAGAGGTCCTTCTCCAGCTCTTCGTCAGAGATGGGGATACGCAGATGATCACGGAACTGCTTGAGGTCCTCCATGGATAGCTTCTTCATCTGGTGGGTAGCGTTGCGAGCTTCGAAGCTAGCACCCAGACCGTAGCCCTTAACGGACTGCGCCAGAATGACAGTTGGCTGGCCCTTGTGTTCCATGGCGGCCTTGAAGGCGGCGTAGACCTTCTGGTAGTCGTGGGCTCCGCGCTTCATGGCCCAGATCTCGTCGTCGGTCATATCCGCAACCAGTTCCTTGGTCTCGGGGGTCTGGCCGAAGAAGTGCTCACGAATGAAGCCACCGGACTCTGCCTTGTAGGTCTGGTAGTCACCGTCCAGGGTTTCGTTCATGATGCGAACAAGCTCACCGGACTTGTCCTTTTCGAGGAGGGCATCCCACTCACGGCCCCAGAGAACCTTGATGACGTTCCAGCCGGCACCGCGGAAGAAAGCTTCGAGTTCCTGAACGATCTTGCCGTTACCGCGAACGGGGCCGTCCAGTCGTTGCAGGTTGCAGTTAACGACGAAAGTCAGATTGTCCAGCTTGTCATTAGCGGCAAGCTGGAGAGCGCCACGCGACTCGGGCTCATCCATTTCGCCATCACCCAAGAAAGCCCAGACATGCTGCTGGGAGGTGTCCTTGATACCGCGGTTATTCAGGTACTTATTGAACTGTGCCTGGTGGATTGCGTTGAGGGGGCCAAGACCCATGGATACGGTGGGGAACTGCCAGAAGTCGGGTAGGTTCCGGGGGTGTGGGTAGGAGGGTAGGTGGGTGCCCTGCTTGGTCTTTTCCTGGCGGAAACCATCGAGTTGCTCTTCGGTGATACGGCCTTCGAGGAAGGCACGAGCGTAGTTACCGGGTGAGGAGTGGCCCTGGAAGAAGATCTGGTCGCCGCCACCGGGGTGGTTGCGTCCGCGGAAGAAGTGGTTGAAGCCTACCTCGTAGAGGGTTGCAACACCGGCATACGAGGAGATATGCCCGCCCACGCCGATGGTAGCTTTTTGGGCACGCTGAACCATGACGGCTGCGTTCCAGCGGAGGAATGCGCGGTAGCGACGTTCGATCTGCTCGTCACCGGGGTATTCAGGCTCCTGGTCTACAGGAATGGTGTTGACGTAGTCAGTGGTGGTCACCATGGGGACGGTGATTGACTTCTGGCCTGCCCGCTGCATGAGTGAGCGAACAATGAACTGCGCACGCTCGGTGCCGTGCGCTTCTACAAGGTCATCAAACGATTCGAGCCATTCGCTGGTCTCTTCGGGGTCGATGTCAGTGAAGCTATTGGTCAGTGCACTGAGAACGTGATCGTTCGTATCTGAGGGTCCCACTAGCCAACCTCTCTTTGTTGTAGGGGTCTGTGTCACCGCGGGGCAACTGTGCTGCCGATGGTGAACCTTTTGTCTTGTCTCATGTGCCAAGAGTTTTAGTCGCAGAGACAACTTCTCTTCTATGTTGTCACAAATTATCCCCTTTTAGGTCACGGTGACGTTGGTTTACCGGTGTGAAATAGCCGTCACTTAAGGTGGCTTGGGTTCAGCGCAAAATTTACCGGCAGTTTTTGGTCGTGTTCTGTTGATTTGATGGGCTGAAAAGTGTTCAGTAGGTACTGATAGCAGGGTTGTATAGCTTTGAGGGCCGTTCCACGATGCGGGCCTGGGAGCTAAGGACCCTAACGGTTTGATTTTGGAGGACGCACGTGAGTGCCACTGGTGCTGCACAAAAACTGACACTAGAAATGTTGGGCCTGCCCGAAGACGGCTTGGTTCAAGAGTTCGGTTATGACGACGACGTTGACTTTGATCTTCGAGACTCTCTAGAAGATTTGTTGGGTTCTGAGTTGCTGGATGAGGACGACCAGGAAATTGTCGACGGTGTTCTTCTGTGGTGGCGCTCTGATGATGGCGACCTGGTTGACGGGCTGATGGATGTGCTTGCCTCTGTTGATGATGGGGGTGTGATTTGGTTGCTGACACCTAAATCCGGTCGTCAAGGTTATGTTTCTCCGGCAGATGTGTTGCATGCGGCTCCCTTGGCAGGGCTTAAAGTGACCACCACTGAGTCCTTGGCTCAGGAATGGACTGCTACCCGTCTGATTTCCCACCAGGGCAAGTAAAGTGTGAGTATCGAAGGGCCTCTAGTAAGGGGCCCTTCGGCTTTCTGGGGAGCGCTTGGAAAATTTTTTGGAATTTTTTTACCCTGAATATATTCCCATGTCAGGGCAGTATAATGCGGGGTTTTTGGGTAAAAATGGGCAAAAAATGACCTAAAAATGGTCAGGTGAACCCCTTTTCGATTTGCACAGCCCTTTAGGACTGCGTAGAGTATTACCTGTCGCCGCGAGAGATAAGGCGGAAGACACATGGGTCTTTAGCTCAGCTGGTAGAGCGCCACGTTTACACCGTGGATGTCATCGGTTCGATCCCGGTAGGACCCACCAAGAAGCCCCGCACCCTGTGCGGGGTTTTTCTTTTATTAAGATTTATCAGGGGCTAAAAGCTCACTCACCTGATGAGCCGCCCTGACACCTCGTGTCCCTAGGTGACGGAAGAAAGCCATGAATCGTAACTTTAAACCCAGAAACTTTACAGCAGTCTTTCTGTCAGCCACCTGGTTGGCAATTTCCCTCTTCTTCATAGGGCAAGGCACTCTCGTAACCCTCTGGTCAATCTTCGCTGTAGTTGCCCTAGTAATTGGCGCTGCTGCCGTCTGGGTCCTCTTTAAGGACACCTATAACAGCTAGCTGATTAGAGGCTGGGGGAGTGCGCCCGTTCCCTCCCAATATGTGAAAGTTTTATTTGTCTCAGTCGGCCTGTAAATACAAAAGACAGTAACCGGCGTAGTCTTTAAGACATGACTAAAAATAAGACTGCACAGAAGGCGCAGATTGGCGTAACCGGCCTGGCTGTTATGGGCGCTAACCTAGCCCGAAACCTAGCCCGCAACGGCTACACCGTTGCCCTCCACAACCGCTCTGTTGAAAAAACCGATGCCCTCCTTGAAGCCCACGGTTCAGAAGGTGACTTTATCCGCACCGAGACGCTCCAGGAACTGGTTGACTCCCTGGAGTCGCCCCGCCAGATTCTGATCATGGTCAAGGCCGGCGGTCCCGTTGATTCCGTCATTGACCAGCTGGTACCCCTTCTCGATGAAGGCGACGTCATTATCGACGGCGGTAACTCCCACTTCCCCGACACCATCCGCCGCGAACGCGCACTGGCTGAAAAGGGACTGCACTTTGTCGGTATCGGCGTCTCAGGTGGCGAAGAGGGCGCCCTGAAGGGTCCCTCCATCATGCCCGGCGGCTCCGCCAAGGCCTACGAATCCCTCGGCCCCCTGCTCGAAAAGATTTCCGCCAAGGCACCCAACGGCGACCCCTGTTGCGCATGGATTTCCACCGACGGCGCCGGTCACTTCGTCAAAATGGTTCACAACGGCATCGAATACGCAGACATGCAGGTTATCGGCGAAGCCTACGACCTGCTCCGCACCGTTGCCGGAGTAGAGCCCGCCGAGCAGGCCGAAATCTTTAAGCGTTGGAACACCACGGACCTGAACTCCTACCTCATCGAAATCACCGCTGAGGTTCTGGCCCAGGTCGACGCCAAGACCGGCAAGCCTCTCGTTGATGTCATCACAGACCAAGCAGGCCAGAAAGGTACCGGTCTTTGGACTGTTCAGGCCGCACTCGACCTCGGCTCACCCGTCTCAGGCATCGCTGAGTCAGTCTTCGCCCGTGCGCTGTCTTCATCAAACCCCGCCGCTCGCACCCAGGCACAGGCAGAATTGCCCGCAGGCCTGATTGCGGCCACCGCGGTAGCCGCTGGCGATGAGGAATTTATCGAGGACGTCCGCAAGGCACTCTTCGCCTCCAAGCTCGTCTCCTACGCCCAGGGCCTCGACATGCTGACCAAGGCAAGTAAGGAATACGGCTGGGATCTCAAGCTCGATGTTATCGCCGGTCTCTGGCGCGCAGGCTGCATCATCCGCGCTGAACTGCTCGGTGTCATTATGGACGCCTATAAGGACCAAACCCCTGCCAACATGCTGCTGGCTCCCGGCTTCAAGAAGCTCCTGGAAGACCTGGTTCCCTCATGGCGCCGCGTTGTGGCCAAGGCTACTGCAGAGGGAGTTCCCGTCCCCGTGTTTGCATCCTCATTGAGCTACTACGACGGCCTACGCCGCAAGCGCCTGCCCGCTGCCCTGATTCAGGGTCAGCGTGACTTCTTCGGGGCCCACACCTACGGTCGCGTTGATGCTGAGGGCATGTGGCACACCGAGTGGAGTGGTGACCGTAGCGAGATTAACGCCGAGGACTCCCACACCCACTAGGGTTTGCGCTTGGCAGGTTTCATGCGCTTCCGTGCCGGCCAAGATCCCAAAAGGCCAGCCACGCATCAGCTGGCCAGGCAGGTCAGTGGGTGAGCTTGACCGGTACTAAATATCAAGAAGCCCTACTCCTTTACCGGGGTAGGGCTTCTTTCTTAGTATTTAGATCCACATGGTGGGGTCTACATACTCCACCGCATCAACCAGGGGCTTCTTAGCGTCGGGGGTTCGGGGTCGTGAGCGCGCCGGAATGCCGGTAATAATCGAATCAGCCGGGTGGTCATGCACAACCACCGAGTTACCGCCGATTGCTGAGTCAGGGCCAATTAGTACCGGCCCTAGAACCTTAGCACCGGCGCCCACCGTCACTCGGTCACCAATGGTGGGGTGTCGTTTACCCTTCTCCAAGGAACGGCCACCCAGGGTCACACCGTGGTACAGCATGACATCGTCACCGATTTCCGTAGTCTCACCAATCACCACGCCCATACCGTGATCTATAAAGAACCTACGACCAATAGTTGCGCCCGGGTGAATCTCAACCCCGGTCAAAAACCGTGCCAACTGGCTAAGCGTACGCGCCAAACTCTTGGTCGATTCACCTTGCCATAGCTTATGGGCAAGTCGGTGAGCCCAAATAGCGTGCATCCCCGAATAGTTAATGAGGATTTCCAGGTGGCCGCGGGCTGCGGGGTCATGGGTACGCACTGTCTCAAGATCTTCTCTCAGTCTTGACCAGAAACTCATAGGCCTTCCCTTCCTGTGACTCGCATGCCACTTTCATGTTGAACTCTTTAACGCTCAGGTAGCCCAGCATATTCCGGTAGGCCCCAAAAAATAACTGGGATCGACTCTCTGCTACCTGGAGGGCCCGGCGTAATGCGCAAAAAAGAGGTGCCCCCTAACCGTAGCAAAGGGGCACCTGGTAGCCGTGCAAAAAGTCTCGTCTTAGCCGCGAATATCCTCGTAGAGCAGAGTTGAAATGTAGCGTTCACCAAAGTCAGGAACAACAGCTACAATCAGCTTGCCAGAATTTTCGCTCTTCTTCGCCTCTTCAAGAGCAGCCCAAACAGCCGCACCGGAGGAGATACCACCCAGGATACCTTCCTTGGTGCCCAGCTCCCGTGCAGTGCTGACAGCATCTTCGATAGTCACATCAGCAACTGCATCGTAGATCTCACGGTCGAGGGTATCGGGAACAAAGTTAGCGCCCAAGCCCTGAATCTTATGGGGGCCAGCCTTACCCCCAGTCAGCAGCGGAGAATCCTTAGGCTCAACAGCAACAACCTTGACCTTAGGGTTCTGCTCCTTGAGGAACTTTCCAGCACCTGAGACAGTGCCGCCGGTACCCACACCGGCAACAAAGATATCAACCTTACCCTCGGTAGCTTCCCAGATCTCGGGGCCGGTGGTCTTATAGTGAATCTCAGGGTTAGCCTCGTTGGAGAACTGCGAGGCAAGAATAGCATTCTCTGTGGAAGCCACAATCTCCTTTGCCTTCTCCACAGCACCGCGCATACCCTCTGAGCCGGGGGTCAGGACAATTTCGGCACCGTAGGCACGCAACATGACACGACGCTCGTTGCTCATGGTCTCGGGCATGGTCAGAATCACCTTGTAACCGCGTGCGGCACCGACCATAGCCAGAGCGATACCGGTGTTACCCGAGGTACCTTCGACAATGGTGCCACCGGGCTTGAGTACACCCGCCTTTTCGGCGGCATCAATAATAGCTACGCCGATACGATCCTTGACCGAGTTAGCGGGGTTATAGAATTCCAGCTTGACGGCCACATTCCCCGGCAGGTCAGCATCGAGACGGTTCAGACGCACAATCGGGGTGCGGCCTACGACCTCGGTGATGTTCTTGTAAAGCTGAGTCATGAGGCAAGCCTTTCAAATAAGTCAATGAATTCGCTCCCTAGTCTACGAGAGCACACGCAAGAGCTTTACCCTTTAAGAAACCTAGCGTAACTTTTCCTTGCCGCAGCAAGTTTTGGGTTAATCACGGCCATGCAGTAGCCCTGGTAAGGGTTGAGCGCATAGTAATTCTGGTGGTAGTCCTCAGCCTCGTAGAAAGTTTCTAGCGGCTGGACAAGGGTCACGATGGGGGAGTCCCACAGGTTCTGGGCTCGACGAACAGCATCTTGAAAAAGGTTCTTCTCCTCTTCAGAGGCATAGAAGAGAGCGGAACGGTACTGGCTGCCTGCATCGGCCCCCTGACGGTCCCAACTGGTGGGATCGTGCGAGGCAAAGAAAATATCGAGAACGGTTTCCTCCGGGATTACCGTCTCATCAAACTCTACCTTGACCACCTCCACATGCCCGGTTAGCCCTGAACAGACCTCCCGGTAGGTGGGATCAGGGGATGTGCCCCCGGTGTACCCGCAGATACTGGCGGTAATTCCCTTAAACTGGCGAAAAACGGCGTCAATGCACCAGAAGCACCCGCCGCCTACAACAAAACTTTTCATACTCTCCTCAACTGCTCACAATGCCCCTTTATTCCCGTGAGCTGAGCACCGTGGAAGAATAAGGGCTATGACTGAACTATTAACCCCGACCTTAGCTCATATTGTCGAAGCCTTTCACCAGATGTTCCCCCCTCAGCTTGCCGAGGGCTGGGACGCCGCAGGACTGGTCTTAGGCAGAGCTGATCGCCCCGTCGACCGTATAGGTTTTGCTGTTGATGCAACCGTAGCCACGGCACAGGAAGCCGCGCGGGAACAGGCAGGCCTGCTCATCACCCACCACCCACTCTTGCTGAAAGGAGCCTCTTTCCTCCCCGCTACAGACTACAAGGGCGAAATCGTTCATACTCTCATCGAAGCTGGCTGCGGTCTCTTGGGCGCTCATACCAACGTCGATTCAGCCCCTCACGGCACCAACGAAGCATTTATGGACTGCCTGGGGATTACCGACCGGCAGATACTAGCCGATGAAAAAAACGCATTGATCTCGGGAACCGAAAGAAGGGTAGGTATCGGTCGAGTCGGTAACCTACCCGAGCCCCTGACCCTGGCCCAACTGGCAGAAAAAATTGCAGTATTCCTCCCTGCCACAGCAGGTGGCCTCCGTATCGCAGGGAACCCCGAAACCAGCGTGCAGAAGGTAGCCCTGTGCACCGGGGCCGGTGATTCACTCTTTGCCCAGGCCCGTGACAGCGGGGCCGATGTCTACATCACCGCTGACCTGCGCCACCACCCCGCTTCAGAAGCCCGCGAACAGGCACTACTGAACGGCGGTAAACCCGCACTCATTGACTGCTCTCATTACGCCAGTGAATGGCTCTGGATGGAAGAAACCGCTCGGCTTCTGAGTGATGCCCTAGCCCAGCGCGGCTTCGCTATCAGCACCTACGTCTCAACCCTGAACACCGACCCCTGGGACTTCACCGTCAGCACCGGGTACACACCGGGTTCTGCCTCCACCGCCGGCTAGAACGCCCAGCAGCTAGAAAACCGCCAAGGCCCCCAACTACAACATGCTCACAGCCCCACCCAAGAGGGGCTGTGAGCCTGCCTTACCCTAGGGGTAGAAAGGCTAGTCCCTGACCAGCAAGGTGAGCGTCCCCGCCTTCTTTGAGGTAGGAGCAACAAGCTCCACCTCAAAGGCGCCGCTGAGAGCTTGAACAAGTTCTTCAGCCTGCTCAAGACCGGTAAGCCCCTGCTCCACCACATAGCGGCCCAGTAACCCCCGGTAATGCTTGGCCATGTGCGAAACCACCTTACGGGCCCCATCAGCCTGCACCCGCTCCACCCGCACCAGCAGGTGGCGCGACGGATGCGGCGACCACACCTTAGCGTAGGCCGCTGACCGCCCATCAAGAATAAGCTGATCGCCCGCAAATTCATCAAGAGCATCAGCCAGCTCACCCTTCCAGAACTTAGCGGTATCACCCATCTCACCCAACTTGGTCCCCATCGACAGCCGGTAAGCAGGAATAGCATCAACCAGGCGCACGGCACCCCACGCCGCTGAAATCACTAGCACCGATTCATCAGCCCGAGCCCGCCCCCCAGCAGATAGCGACCCGTACCCAAAAGCCTCAAAGAGGACCCCGCTATAGACCTGAGCGGCAGCCATCGCAGGCTCAGACCACAAACGGGTATTGCGCTCCACCTCACCTACTAGGGAAGCCCCAACCTTCAATATCTCCGGCGCCTCCTCCAAGGCACTGACACGAACCAGCTCATCAACAACAGCCTCGCGAGCACCCGTCAAACACGGAAACGATAAATCACCCAGGCACACCGGCTCACCCACAGCAGCTGCAGACTTACCCTCAGACGGTGGAAACAAAATCAACATACCCACCATTGTAGTAAAGTAGGAACCCGGAACGGGACGCCCAGGCAATCGCGAGGCAACACCTCGAGGAAAGTCCGGGCTCCACAGCACAGGGTGGTCGATAACATCGACTCAAGGCAACTTGCAGGACAGTGCCACAGAAAACAAACCGCCCCCACGGGGTAAGGGTGAAAAGGCGAGGTAAAAGCTCACCAGTACCGCAGGTGACTACGGTAGCTAGGTAAACCCCACCCGGAGCAAGGTCAAACAGAGCGCGCCAGTAACTAGTGCGGTGAAGCGCTCGGGTAGGCTGCTTGAGCCCGCCGGCAACGACGGGCCTAGATGGATGATTGCCACCCCAGAAATGGGGGACAGAACCCGGCTTATCGGGCGTCCCGTTCTCTCTTACTTACCTATCTACCTACTGGGCGGTGTAGCTAGACCCAACACCCTTAAAGGTCAGCCCCGAGCCAGTTGGTGCTCAGGGCACAGCTCCGTTTGCCGGGCAGAACCCGGGGTGCTAGGCCCGTCGCTACAGACCACACGACCCCTTAAGGCATAAGGACGCCGGTGCCCAGCACCAGCGTCCTACACTCAAACCAAATTAGTGGCCGAAAGGGTCAGGGTCCACACCGGGAACCCACGAGTTACCCTCAACGGTCCAGCCCTCAGCCTTAACAACCTTCTTGTACTTCTTGCTGTACTTAGCGTTCAAACGATTTACATACAGTTTGCCATCCAAATGATCCGTCTCATGCTGCATCACGCGAGCAAACCATCCGGTCGCCTCAAACTTTAGGGGATTACCGTGGCCATCAAAACCAGAAACAGTTACCCACTCAGCACGCTTCAATGGGAAAGAATAACCGGGGAAAGATAGGCAACCCTCAACCTCTTCATCGGGGTCAGGGTCAGTGGTAGCAATCTTGCCCAGAGTTAGAACCGGGTTCACCACCACACCAAGGGGAGGCACACCATCCTCATTCTCAAACTTATAGGTAAAAAGCCGCAGACCCACACCCACCTGCGGGGCAGCAAGGCCCACACCGTTCGATAATTCCTGAGTCTCATACATATCATCAATGAGCTGACGCAAGTCATCATCAAACACGGTCACCGGAGCTGCCGGGCGGTGCAGAACAGGGTTACCGTGAACAACAATAGGTAAAACAGCCATCGGAACAACCTCTCGGAAAACTGGGTAAAGGAAAAGGGCCACTACGGACAAACCGTAGCGACCCTCTCACTCGGGGTGATCGACGGGGGTTGAACCCGCGACCTCCTGGACCACAACCAGGCGCTCTGCCAACTGAGCTACGACCACCATGTGTTCAAGCCAAACCGATTCAACAGCTTGTCTTGGCAACGGATACTAGCTTACATGCGTCCAGGGGAACCTGCAAATTTTCCTACCCCAAATTGAGGTGATGGTTCTCACTGTAGGGTTGGAAAATGACTGTCTCAGCCAAGAAAGCTCAGCCCACCGTACAAGAGCTAGGCCGGGTTGATCTCCTGGCGGCTTTCAGCCACAGACTCAGCTACCCGCTGGCAGGTCGTACTATCCGGTCCGGGAGCGGCCACAAAAACCGTACCGCGGTAGTAACGGAGCTCATCGATAGAGTCCTGAATATCGCCCAAAGCACGATGATTCCCTGTCTTAGCAGGAGCGTTATAGGTTGCCTTCTCAAACCAGCGGCGAGAAAGTTCCTTGATGGTAGATACATCAATCACACGGTAGTGCAGGTAGTCCACCAGGGCCGGCATATCGCGTACCAGGAAGGTCTTATCGGTACCCACCGAATTACCGCCCAAAACAGCCTTACCCGGTTCGGGCACCCAGGCCTTGACGTAGTCCAGAACCAGCTGTTCGGCCTCCGCCATGGTCATACCGCCATCAAGCTCATCGAGCAGACCCGACACGGTGTGCATATTCCGCACAAAATCGTCCATCTGCTCAAGGGCCCGGGGCTCAGGCTTAATGACAACATCAACACCGTCGCCCAAAATATTCAGGTCCCCGTCAGTCACCAAGGCTGCAACCTCAATCAGGGCATCATTCTCTAAGGAAAGGCCCGTCATCTCACAATCAATCCATACGATTCGTTCATTTGAAATAGACACACCTCCAATCTACCCCAAACCGTGTGCAGGCTGGCCCGAACTCGGGAAATATGGCCCACCAGCAGAAGCTGTACTCGCTCAAGGCGTGAGCCGGGTAAAATCAGGTGTAATCTTCAGCCCGCCTAGGATGACCATGAGCCCCAGAACAGCGCAAATCGAACCCGGTAACCGCCCTGTGCACCGCTATAACCCCAAGACAGCTAACTATGTGTCGGGTAGCCCACTACGTACCCTAATCGTTGGAACCATTGGTTCGCTCCTGGTCATGTTCGCCTCCTTTGGTGTGGGTTGGCTTGCCGATGCTTCACTTTTCCGACGCGTCGACTGGATTATTCCCCTGCGTTACACCGCTCCCGGTCTGGTAACCTGCATCGCCATGCTGGTGGTAGGTTCCATGATGCTGTGTCGAGAATGGCTCCGCATGGTTCAGAAGCTCATGGTCTGGGATTCGAGGGCAAAAAAATGGGCTACGGGTGCAGCGGTATGCTGGATCATTCCTCAACTTTTTGCTTTCCCGCTCTATAGCCGGGACGTTTTTTCTTACTTTGCCCAGGGGCGGGTGATGGCGTCAGGCCTCAACCCCTATGAGTATGGAGTCTCCTCGGTTAATAACTTCTTCCAATACGGGGCCGACCAGATGTGGTCTGAATCAGCACCGCCCTACGGACCCATATTCCTGGTGATTGAGAAATGGGTAGCCCAATGGTCGGGTAATTCAGTCGATACCGCCCTTTATCTCTTTAGGCTCCTTGCACTCATCGGCGTAGCCATGATTGCCTACTACGTTCCCAAGCTCGCTCAACTCCACGGTATCAACGGTATTCGCGCCAACTGGCTGGTGGTAGCAAACCCGCTCTTCATCGCAGCTTTTATTACCTCGTCACATAATGATGCGCTGATGACCGGACTGATCCTGGCCGGCGTTTACTACGCTGCTTCTAGACGCGATACCTTGGGTTGCCTTCTTGGCGTGACCCTGGTGACTGCTGCCGTTGCCGTCAAACCGATTGCCCTGGTAACCCTACCCTTTATCGGGCTTTTCTGGGCAGGGCGTGGGGCAAGCTGGCCACGCCGCATCGTTTTCTGGGCACTCACCCTGGCAATTTCAATGGCCCAACTCGGTCTCATGGGCTGGGTAACAGGCCTTAACTTTGGCTGGGTTTCAGCCCTTTCCACTACCGGTGGGCAGTACATCTGGTTCACTCCCATCGGGTTCCTGGGACTACAAATTAACCAGATTATTGTGTCGATTACAGGTGATAATGCCCTGGCAAACGGTATTCGGGACACATTCTTCAACCTGGGCAAGCTCACTGGCGTGTTACTGGCAGTCCTGACTATGGTGTGCGGTAAAGACGAGAACCTGATTCGCAGGGCAGGCTTAGCCCTGGGCCTAGTTGTGGCTTTCTCACCGATGCTGCAATCCTGGTACCTGCTGTGGTTTATCCCACTCTTTGTTGTCTCTGGTGTACGAACTGACTGGCAACTTGACTTCTACTTCTTGACCACCATGTTCTTCGTTATCTATGCGGTTTCAGACCAGTTGGCTGTCTCGCCCTATCTGGATAATTTCGACCAAAACATGGGCCGTCTTATTGCCGTGGTCTTGAGTTTGGCTTACGCTTTCTGGCTGGTCTTCTTTGACCCAGCCACCCGTCGAGTCCTGCGAAGAGCCCAGCGCTCTTCCCTCTACGAGGTCAGTATCTAAGGAATAGGGGAGAGACCCAAAAACTCGAACCGGAGAGTCCGCCCAAAGAAATAGCCCCTCACCAAGAGGTGAGGGGCTATTGTGCATAGCGCCCCAGGAGGGAGTCGAACCCCCGACCAAGAGATTAGAAGGCTCCTGCTCTATCCACTGAGCTACTGAGGCTAGCGCACTCAATATTAGCTCCTGGGCCAGAAAAAGTCACTTTGATGCGGTTCATCAGCACGTCTGATGTACCCAGCTACCTCTGCTAGGGAGCAAGTAATTACCGACCCAAGGCCTTTAAACCCTAGGGAGCTGAGATAGCTGGCAATCTCTTCTGGCGCCCATGAGGGATAGTTACCCATAACTATTCTGCTCCACACCAAACCTCTGGCTTCACAGGTATTCCTTCCAGGTCTGCTGACTCACTCTATGCCTTACCCTGCCCAGCTCCTGCTGAGCTTGCCACCAGCCTAAAGAGAGAGCAGCCCAAGAGGTAGAGGTGTGAACATCTCATATTCCTAAACTGTCTTATCTTCATCGAGTGCAGCTTTACTTACCTCTCATAGCCTGAATTTTCGTATCCACAGGCTTTATGCACTATTGCCTCCAGCAGGCCCTACCTGGCAGGTTGGGGCTACCAGAACAGAGCCGACTCAAGGAGGAATCATGAGCGATACCGTCACCGTTCGAGGCTTTATTGCCACAGCACCAACCCAGAAATTCCTGCCAGGTGGGCAGATACCGGTCACAAACTTCCGCATCGCTTCCACACCCCGCTGGTTCGATACCACATCGGGGAGCTGGAAAGAAGGCAATACCAACTGGTACACAGTCAATGCCTTTAGGGCGCTCGCCCATAACTCTGCCCGCAGCCTTCATGTGGGCCAGCCCGTCCTGGTCACCGGCCGCCTGCAGGTCAAACAGTTCGAAAGGGCAGATGGCTCGGCAGGTACCAGCATTGAGATTGATGCTAGCTCTATAGGGCATGACCTCAACTTTGGGCTGGCAAACTTTACCCGGGTAACCGACCGCAAGCCAGAGATAGACGATACCGACCGTAAGTTCAATGAGCAGGTGCAGGCCGACGACCAGACGGGCCTCACTGAGGCTAGAGCAAACGACGAGGCCAGTGTCAGCCTCACCAGCTAGAACACGCCGGCACTGAGGGCTCGAGAGCGGTAGCCCTCTCGGTCATGCTCTGAACAAGAGGGGAGGTACAAGACTCTCACCAAGTTTCTCAGGCGGTCGCCCGCTTGGGGCCAACCAACTTGACATAAACCGGTAGGCTTAAAGGCATGGCAGAATTTATCTACACCATGACCAAAGCCCGCAAAACTGTGGGCGATAAAGTCATCCTCAACGACGTTTCAATGTCGTTCTTCCCCGGTGCAAAAATCGGTATGGTCGGCCCCAACGGTGCCGGTAAGTCAACCATCCTGAAAATTATGGCGGGTCTTGACACCCCCTCCAACGGTGAAGCACGACTCTCCGATGGCTACACCGTGGGTATCCTTATGCAGGAGCCCCCGCTCAATGAAGAAAAAACCGTCCTGGGTAACGTCCAGGAAGGCGTGGGCGAAATCTACGAGAAGATTGTTCGTTACAACGAAATCTCAGAAGAAATGGCTAACCCCGATGCCGATTTCGACTCCCTCATGGAAGAAATGGGCAAACTCCAGGAAGCCATTGACGCCGCCAACGCCTGGGATATTGACTCCCAGCTTGAGCAGGCAATGGACGCTCTACGTTGCCCTCCCGGAGATTCGCCCGTAACCCACCTCTCCGGTGGTGAACGCCGCCGTGTAGCTCTCTGTAAGCTCCTGCTTCAGAAGCCCGACCTGCTCCTGCTCGATGAGCCCACCAACCACCTAGATGCCGAATCGGTGCTCTGGCTCGAACAGCACCTGCAGTCCTACGAGGGCGCTGTTATTGCCATTACCCACGACCGATACTTCCTCGATCATGTGGCTGAATGGATTGCCGAAGTAGACCGCGGCAACCTCTACCCCTACGAGGGTAACTACTCCACCTACCTGGACAAGAAGCGTGCTCGCCTTGAAGTTCAGGGTAAGAAGGACGCCAAGCTTGCTAAGCGCCTTGAAGATGAGCTGGATTGGGTTCGATCCAACGCTAAGGGCCGCCAGGCTAAGTCAAAGGCCCGTCTGGCTCGCTACGAGGAGATGGCAGCTGAGGCGGAGAAGACCCGTAAGCTTGACTTTGAGGAAATTCAGATTCCCCCGGGACCGCGCCTGGGCAACGTGGTTATTGAGGCCGAGAACCTGCAAAAGGGTTTTGACGGCCGTTCACTGATCAACGGCCTCTCCTTCTCGCTACCCCGCAACGGTATCGTTGGCGTTATCGGCCCTAACGGTGTGGGTAAGTCAACCCTGTTCAAGACTATTGTCGGTCTCGAAGCCCTGGACGGTGGCACCCTCAAGGTGGGCGAGACCGTCAAGATTTCCTACGTTGACCAGAACCGTTCAAACATTGACCCCGAAAAGTCGCTGTGGGAGGTTGTCTCTGACGGCCTGGATTACATTCAGGTTGGCCAGGTTGAAATGCCTTCGCGCGCCTACGTTTCAGCCTTCGGCTTCAAGGGCCCTGACCAGCAGAAGAAGGCCGGTGTGCTTTCCGGTGGTGAGCGCAACCGTCTGAACCTGGCTCTGACCCTCAAGCAGGGGGGCAACCTCTTACTGCTCGATGAGCCTACCAACGACCTGGACGTTGAGACCCTGACCTCGCTGGAAAACGCTCTGCTAGAGTTTCCCGGCTGCGCCGTTGTGGTCTCCCACGACCGTTGGTTCCTAGATAGGGTTGCTACCCATATTTTGGCCTGGGAAGGCACCGATGAGCAGCCCGATAACTGGTACTGGTTTGAAGGCAACTTCGAGTCCTACGAGAAGAACAAGGTGGAGCGCCTGGGCCCCGATGCCGCTAAGCCTCACCGCCTTGTCCACCGTAAGCTGACCCGCTAAGGCTTACAATGACCGGCTCAACCTGTAAGTTCTTATCCCTGACGGTAGTTTGGCGCAGGTAGCTCCGGTCATGGCTGTAAAGAATCCCCCGCACCTCATGGGGTGCGGGGGATTCTTGCGTTTAGAGGGCTCTTAGGTCGTGCGGTATTCGGGTAGCCGAATGAGCGCTTCTTGGGCTACCGTTGCAATGTGCTTGCCATCACGGGTAAAAATTTTACCCAGCGATAATCCACGTGCGCCCTGAGAGCTGGGGCAGTCCTGAACCAGTAGAAGCCACTCATCCGCAGGAGCCTGCCGATGGAACCAGATGGTGTGATCTAAGGAAGCTACTTTCATGCCCGGTTCTAGCCATGATTTCTGGTGGCGGCGCAGAACCGGCTCAATCTGTGTGTAGTCAGAGGCATAAGCCATAGCCGCCTGATGAATGAGCGGGTTATCCGGTAGCCTCTCCTTAGTCTTGAACCAGACCATATTCTGAGCCGATCCGCTCGTGTCCGGGTCAAGGTAGAGCGCTGGGCTGATATGGCGGATATCGAAGGGTCTGCCGTGCGCCACCTTTTGGGCGATGGGTAGGTTGATATGCCCCAGTAGGTCGGCTGCTGTGGGGAGCGACTCGGGATCTGGCAGGTCGGTGGGTATCTCCGATGAGTGCTCCGGCCCCTTGGCTGCTGTCTGGAAAGAGGCAATACAGGAGAAGATAGGTGCGCCGCCTTGGTAGGCCTGAACACGCCTGCTGGCGAAAGAGCGTGTGTCGTTGAGGTTTTCTACCCCGTAGGCGAGGCTGGCGTTGACATCACCAGGGCGCAGAAAATAGCCGTGGAGTGAGTGTACCTGTTTACTCTCTACGGTCCGTGCCGCAGCAACCAGGGCTTGGGCGAGAACCTGCCCGCCGAAGATGCGGGGTGACTCTTTAGTCAGGGTCCTTGCCTGAAAGACCTGCTCATGTGCAGAGGCACTAGCTACAGGTAGGTCAAGCATAGCAAGTAGCTTGCCTGTGGGGGTGAGCGTCTCTTGGTGTGTATCTAGACTCATGGTTCTACCTTCTCATAAGTGGGCTAATGTTATGAGGGATAAGATGAAGTGATTAATTCTGTATTGAAAGAGGCACCCCATGTCTAGCCAAGGATCTGCGCATACAAGACCGTATGTGCACCTGCCCGATGAATCCACAGCCCGCGACCTCACAACCTATCTGGTGCGGGCTAAGTCTCTGGACCCGAAGGCGGCCGTACGGTTGCAGGCTCGCGGGGATATTCTGGGGGTAACTGTGTGCGCCCTGGAACCTGAGCATCTTTTAGATACGACCCCTACGGTTCTTGGCCTGCGCGCTATCAAACTGGCTGAACCGGCTGATCTGGATATAACGGTTGAGGCTGCTGCCCTGCTAGACCGCCTGGCTCGTATTGAGCAGGAGGGCTTGCAACTGGCGCTTCCACCGGTTGCCGTGACTGCGGGCTGGGCTGGCCGGACACCACCAATTACCGGGTGGGAAAAATCTGGCTTCTACCTATCCGATGATGCACGTCAGACCGCTAAGGCCGGTATTGAGACAGTGGACGGAGCCTTGCCAGCTCACCCCGGCCATGCGGTGGTTTCAACAGTGCGTTCACGCATCTGGTCCTCACCCGTCCAAACACCGAATACTCAGGTGCCTCTGCCAGCAGGTGCTGCTTTCGCCCTTGAGGTGCTGGGCTTTTTGCCTCCGCGAGCTACCGAGCCAATGCCGGTGTGGGTGAATGGGGATTGGGCCCGTATTTCTGCTCGTGCAGGGCATGTTTTGGTGCGGTCAAGCAAGCCGTAAAGGGGGCGAGAGAATGCTTCCAGGCGCTACTGATCCCTGTTCTGCATAGCGTGAGCGGCACGCTCAAAGTAGCCCCACATCTCGGCATCATAGAGCGGGGCAAGCTCCAGAGTGTCCATGGCCTCCCGCATATACCGCAACCAGGTGTCCCGTTCCTTAGGGCCAATATAGAAGGGGTTGTGTCGCATACGCAGACGGGGGTGGCCGCGTTCTTCCTGGTAGGTTTTGGGCCCTCCCCAGTACTGTTCCAGGAACATTCTGAGCCGTCTTTCGGCGGGGCCTAAATCAGCCTCGGGGTACATGGCTTTAAATTCCTCATCAGCTGCAACCCGCGAATAGAACTCCCGGCAGAGTTTTTCAAAAACTGGGTGCCCACCAACCTGGGAATAGAAAGAGCGGGGGTCAATATCGTCACCTTCTGGTTGGGGATTTTGACCTGCGCCGTCGGCTAGAGAGATGGGTTTGAAAGCGGGGTTGGGTAACTGATTCATGCCCTCTAGTTTACTCCCGTGCACTGGCTACGGTCTGACCACCGGCAGGGACGGGAGGTATAGAAGAGGCGGGGCCTTCACTCTCACTGAGCGAAAACCCCGCCTTTCTTGGTGCTGTAGCTTTAGGCCATATCGGCGGCCTGAACCTTGAGCGCGCGTGCTAGAGCGTCGCGGCCTTCGGCAACCTGGCGTTTGAGGGCTGCGGCGTCCTCAGGCAGTGTTTCCAGGTAGTCTTCGGCACGGTCAAGCACCTGCTGGGTGTAGACACGGGGGAAGAGCCCGGTAATAATCTGGGTGGAAACCTCGTGGGAGCGTTCACGCCAGACCTTCTCCACAGACTCAAAGTAGCGTTCGGTGTACTGGGCTGTGACCTGCGGGTTGCCGCGGTAGAAGCCAAGAATAGCCGCGCGCTGGACGTTGTTGGAAAGTTCACCGGTTTCAACGACCGCTCGCCAGGTTTCTGCTTTTGCTTCTGCGGTGGGGATAGCGGCTCGTGCTGTGGCCGCTGATTGCTGGCCGGTAGCGGTGTTGTCGTCTGCCAGAGCAGCATCGATATCTGTCTTGCTTCTGCGGCCACCGGCTGACAGTGAAATGAGCAGGGCCCACCGTAGGTCAGTATCAATCTCAAGACCCTCAAGCTGGGTGTTCCCACTCATCAGGGCTTCGAGAGTGTCAAGCTGGCTGTCGGTGTGGGCAAGACGTGCAAAGGCCCCGACCAGCTGGAATTGCTTATCTGAACCGGCCTCAGCCTGCTGAGCAAGTTCCCACAGCCGGTCTGCAGCCTGCTGGCGTACAGACTCCGCGTGAGCGGGGTTGAGGTAAGCCCGCAGGGTAGTTTCCAGGTTGGTGAGCTGGGTACGGACAGCGGTGGAGTTAGTTTCTGCCCCGATGTTGTTAAGTACCAATTCAACGAACTGACGGGCAGGCATTTGGCCGTCGCGGGCGGTGTCCCAGAGGGAGCCCCAGACAACCCCGCGAGCAACTGAAGAATCAATAGCGCCCAGGTGGGCTACGGCGGTAGCGCGGGAACGCTCATCCAAGCGGATCTTGGCGTAGGCCAGGTCTTCATCATTGACCAGAATGAGATCGGGGCGGGCCAGCCCGACGGCCTCGGGTACCTCGGTCAGCTCGCCGTCAACGTCAATTTCTAGGCGGTGGGTGCGGGTGAGCGCACCATCTTTCATGCTGTAGAAGCCAAGGATGAGGCGGTGGGGGCGCAGGGTTTCGTAGCCCTCTGCAAAAGTCTGGCGCAGAGCCAGGCGGGCCAGAGTTCCGTCCTCTGCTTCTTCAACTTCGGTGCTTAGAGTATTGACCCCGGCAGTTTCTAGCCAGAGCTTGCTCCAGGCCCGCAGGTCGCGCCCGGAGATTGCTTCAAGCTCGGTAAGTAGGTCATCGAGCACGGTGTTGCCGTAGGCGTGCTTCTCAAAGTAGACCTTGAGGGCGGCCATAAAGTTCTCCTGGCCCACCCAGGCAACAAGCTGGCGGAGCACAGAGGCGCCCTTAGCGTAGGTGATACCGTCAAAGTTCACCTGAACATCTTGCAGGTCGCGGATAGGTGCCACAATGGGGTGGGTCGAGGAGAGCTGGTCCTGGTTGTAAGCCCAGGTCTTTTCCGACGCGGAGAAAGTTGCCCAGGCTTCGGGGGCGAAACTGGTGTTTTCGGCCAAAGCCAAGGTAGACATGAACTCAGCGAAGGACTCATTGAGCCACAGGTCGTTCCACCACTTCATGGTAACCAGGTCACCAAACCACATGTGGGCCAGTTCGTGCAGGACGGTAATGGCCCGGCGCTCAATAATTGCCTCGGTGACCTTGGAACGGAAGATGTAGCTTTCAAGGAAGGTCACCGCCCCGGCATTCTCCATGGCACCGGCGTTGAACTCGGGCACAAAGAGCTGGTCATATTTTTCAAAGGGGTAGGGAGTCTTGAACTGTTCTTCAAAAAACTCAAAGCCCTGGCGGGTGATGTGGAAGATCTCGTCAGCGTCCAGGTATTCCATGAGTGATTTACGGGCGTAGCAACCCAGCTTAATCTCTCGGCCTTGGCTGTTGGTCAGTGATGAGGAAACACCCGCGTAGGGACCAGCAATAATGGCGGTGATGTAGGAGGAAATGCGGGGAGTGGGCTTGAAGTTCCACACCTTAATGTCTGCCTGCTCGTCAACAGATGTCTCGGGCTGGTTAGAGACAACAACCCAGTGGGCGGGCGCCTTGACCCTGAACTCGAACTCAGCTTTGAGGTCGGGCTGTTCAAAAACGGGGTAAACCCTGCGAGAATCCGGAACCTCAAACTGCGAGTAGAGGTAGACCTCACCATCTACCGGGTCAACAAAGCGGTGCAGGCCTTCACCAGTGTTGGTGTAGAGCATATCGGCCTCAATCACCAGTTCGTTCTTCTGGGCTAGTGAGGGCAAAGTAATCCGAAGGCCATCAGCGCAATCTACCGGCAGGTTTTCCCCGTTGAGAACAATACTGTGGACAGTATCGGTAATCGCGTCAATAAAGGTCTCTTGCCCGGGTACAGCGTCAAAACGGACAACAGTGCGTGAACCAAACACTCGCTCGCCCCGGGTGAGGTCAAGATCAATGGTGTAGGAATCTACACGCTGAATAAGAGATGCTCTCTGCTCAGCTTCGGCGCGGGTCAAATTCATTCCAGGCATGGGGTTCCTTATCGTGGTAGAAAGGGAAGAGCCGGATAGCTCCAGTACTAGAAGGGCGGTCTTTGCCCTGCCAACAGCCACGGGTAACCTGCTGCTGCAGGTTGGTCGTCACGCAGCACATACGCCTATAATTCTATGTGGTAGCCCGTGATTCACCTAACTATCTAGTGTGGTTTCCAGCTTCCCCCTGCCGCCAACGACCTAAGGAGACACCGTGCGCGTCCACATTGCTACTGACCATGCAGGCCTTGACCTGAGCCACTACCTCATCCAGGAACTCACCGCAGCTGGCTACGAGATGGTCGACCACGGCCCAGCAGAGTACGACGCCCTCGATGACTACCCCAGCTTCTGCATCAATGCTGCGCTTGCCGTTCGTGCTGACCGTGAGGCAGGGCTAGATTCCCTGGGGATTGTTCTGGGCGGCTCCGGTAACGGCGAGCAGATGGCAGCCAATAAGGTAGCGGGCATCAGGGCAGCGCTCGCCTGGAACCACGAAACCGCCGCCCTCGCGCGTGAACATAATAATGCCCAGGTTGTAGCTGTAGGTGGCCGTCAGCACAGCAAGGAAGAGGCCCTGGACATCATCAAGGTTTTCCTGAGCACCGAATGGACCAAGGAAGAACGTCACGCCCGCCGCATCGGTCAAATGGCAGAATACGAAACCACCGGGGCAATCAGCGGCAAACACATCGATACTTACTAGGATCACCCACCCCCGCGACCAAAACCTCAGAAGGAACCCATGCCAGAAGGCCACTCCATCCACCGGCTTGCACGCCAGCTCACCGACGTTTTTGCCAACCAGCAACTTGCCGTCAGTAGCCCCCAGGGACGTTTCACCGATGGAGCGGCGCTTCTGCATGGGCACCGGCTGATCCGGTCGTTTGCCCACGGTAAACACCTCTTTGCAGAGTTCTCCAACGACCTTTACCTGAACGTACACCTGGGTATCTACGGTGCATTTACCTTTGGCGGTGACGAGCGATTCACGGGTGCCTCGTCGATTGGGGCACCGCGCAAGATTGGTGAGCAGGAGGATCACTCCCAAGAGCTCAGCGCCAAGCCGCCGGCACCGCGGCCAACCACTCGCGCTCGCCTGGTTTCTGAGCATGGGTGGGCCGACCTTGTCGGACCCACCATTTGCCGGGTTTTAACGGCTGACGAAGTGGCCCGCGTGCGTTCTCAGCTGGGGCCGGACCCTCTGAACCCGGATGCTGACCCGCAGGCCTTTTATGCCCGAGCGAGGAAGACCTCCCGACCTATCGGGGTTGCCCTGATGGACCAGAAAGTTATCTCTGGTGTCGGCAACATTTTTAGGGCTGAATCTCTGTTCAGGTGCGGTATCGATCCTTTCCGCCCCGCAAAAGAATGTAGTAGCTCTGAACTTGAGGCTCTCTGGGGCGATAACAAGCACCTGCTTGAAATTGGTGTCAGGGTGGGCCGGATTATTACAACTGAGCCGGCTGACCGCCCTGGTGTTTCTGAATATGAGGCCTGGCCTGAGCACGCAAATTACGTCTATCACCACCAGGGGCAGGCTTGTTTACGGTGCGGGAGCACGATTGCATTGCAAGAAGTTGCTGGGCGAAAACTGTATTGGTGCCCCGGCTGTCAGCGTTGAGAAGGTCCTCTAAACTCTTTGAGTTACTGGGTTTTGTGCTCTGTAGGCTCTGTCAGCTCATAATCTCGATAGGCGACCCTAATGTCCCTGGATTTATCGATTAGGTTGAAGAATCCTAAAGTCGGCATGTGGGCTGTTGAACGCGTAGGGTTGCTTCGCGGTTCTTTTGAGCTGGCTAAAAGAGCTCTTTTAGAGGGCGCTCAAGCAGGGATAGGCTTATGCTGTAGGAAAGTGCAGTAGAGGCTGGGGAGGGTAGCGTGAGCCTTAAGAGTTCTTTGTTGAGGCGAGCTCGACTACTGCTGGTTGATATTGAGGGCACCCTGCTTGATAGTGAAACCGCTACATCTCTAGGGTTTTACCGGGCCCTTCAGAGGTATGGTTTTCGGGGTGATTTTGCTGAGTCGCAAGCTTTGTACCGCGTCTGGTCAGATATTCAGCGGGAAGATTTTCAGCTGTATTTGGCAGGGGAGCAGGCCTTTGATCAGCACTACTACCAGCGGATAGCCAGCATGCTTAACCTCATGACGGGCACTGCCCATTCCCAAGAACGGGCAGAGGGCTTCTTGGGCTGTTTTGAGGCCCACCGTCGGCAGGCCTGGGTTGCTTTTGACGATGTTGAGGGCTTCATGCGTGGCCTCGACCTTTATAGTTCTCATCTTCAAGTAGTTGCCGTAACTAACGGGTCTCAGGCGGTTGAACAGGCCAAGCTAGATACTTTAGGCCTTTCAGATCTGCCGCTGCTAACATCACAACTCCTGGGTACCAGCAAGCCAAAAGAAGATTTTTTCCGTCTCATCTGCGCCGCTCTTGAAACCGACCCGGCTTTTGCTGTGCATGTGGGCAATAATTTTTTGGCAGATGTGCAAGCCCCGGTAGGAGCCGGCCTAGGAGCGGTTTGGGTTAACAGGAGCAGGCGTCACCAGCAGATTCCGCCCGGAATTGAGCGGGTTAGGGCGCTGACTGAACTTATCGATCACTACTAGAAACTTGAGACCGTAGAACACCCTCTGCAAAATGGACGGCAGAAAAAAGCGACCACCTGCCGGTGGTCGCTTTTCTTTGGAGCGGCTGACGGGAATCGAACCCGCGTATCAGGCTTGGGAAGCGTGCGCTCTACCATTGAGCTACAGCCGCAGGAGAGGGGATGACGGGAATCGAACCCGCGTAATCAGTTTGGAAGACTGAGGCTTTACCATTAAGCTACATCCCCGTGTGGGGTGGCGTCCTCGTGGACGATTTCTAGTAAACCCGGTTTGTGGTGGGCTTGTCAAATCGGCTAGGCTAGAAAAGTCGGCAACACGCCCTAGGCGTAATGCGGTCGCCAGTTAGATTTTACGATGGGTTCCCGCTAGACTAGGTGTTGCCTTCCGTGCAATACGGGGTGTGGCGTAGCTTGGCTAGCGCGCCTGCTTTGGGAGCAGGAGATCGCAGGTTCGAATCCTGTCACCCCGACGTGAAATAGATCGGCCCGCCGGAAACGGCGGGTTTTTCTATAGAACGATTAGTTTGCCGCACTCATATTTAGTTCCGGGTTGCGGTTCCCTCAAGATATCAGGAGATCAACGGACGTGAAGACTGCCGTCGAGAAGATCAACCCGACCCTCGCAAAAATCGAGGTCGAGGTTCCCTTCGCTGAGTTCAAGACCTACCTTGACCGCACCTACAAGTCACTGGCTAACCAGATTTCAGTTCCTGGTTTCCGCAAGGGCAAGACCCCTAAGGCTCTGATTGATCAGCGTGCTGGCTTCGACTTTGTTGTTGAGAACGCTCTGAATGAAGCGCTGAACAGCTACTACTCCCAGGCTCTGGCTGAGAACGAGCTCACACCCCTGGCTCAGCCCGAACTGGACATCATTGCAAAGCCCGAAGAGGGCAACCGTGAAGCGGACCTCAAGCTCCTTATAGAGGTTACCGTTCGCCCCGAAATTGAACTGCCTGACTACTCAGGCATCAAGGTTGAGGTTGCAAGCGTAGAAGTTACTGAAGAAGACGAGCAGAAGGCACTCGATGCCCTGCGTGGCCGTTTCGGTACCCTCAAGGCTGTTGAGCGCCCCGCCGCTGACCAGGACTTCCTGACCATTAACATCGCCGCTGAAATCGATGGCCAAGAAGTTGACGCTGCCAACGACCTGTCCTACCAGGTAGGCTCCGGCACCATGCTGGAGGGCTTGGACGAAGCTGTTCTTGGCCTGTCTGCTGGTGAAGATGCAACCTTCGTGACCAAGCTTGCCGGTGGTGAGCACGCTGGTGAAGAGGCAACCGTCAAGGTTTCTGTCACCGCTGTTAAGGAACGCGAACTGCCCGAGGCAGACGACGACTTCGCTCAGCTGGCCTCCGAATTCGATACCATTGCAGAGCTCAAGGAAGACCTGAAGAAGCAGGCCGCTGACTCCAAGGTTGCCGAGCAGGGCGCAGAAGCGCGTGATAAGGTTCTTGACTCGCTGGTTGAACTGGTAGAAGTTCCCGTTCCCGAGAAGGTTATTGAAGACCAGCTGGAGCAGCATTTCAAGACCCCCAGCCAGGAAGCTGACCACGACAACGAAGAGCACCGCGCTGAGGTTCGTGAGAACACCGAACGTGCCTTCAAGAACGAAATCATTCTCGACGCAATCGCCGAGAAGGAAGAAGTTTCTGTTGAGCAGTCCGAGCTGATCGACTACATCATCACCATGAGCCAGCAGTACGGTATGGACCCCAACCAGTTCGCTCAGATGCTTGACGGCTCAGGCCAGTCCGGCATGATCGTTGGCGAAGTTCGCCGCTCCAAGGCTCTGGCCGCTGTTCTGGCTAAGGCTGAGGTTGTTGACGCAGACGGTAAGGCTGTTGACCTCTCATCATTCCTTAACGACAATGATGGCCAGCAGTAAGTACTAGCCTGCACCGACCTTGGTGCTTTAGTACAAGGCCCCGCCCAGCTAAGGCTAGGTGGGGCCTTTGTTCTGTCTCCTTCCCTGGGCTGGGCAGGCTAAGAGACCGTTTGCCCTAACATGCCATCAGCGAACTGAGGCTCTTTTGTGCTCACGCCAGTGCCCAAAAGCGATAACCTGAATGTCAAGCAATTCTTTGGTGCCCGCAGTCTGCGGCCGCCGCCACCGACACAAGGAGCGGAATCAATGTCCTTCACCCTTCCTGAAGCACACCAGGCCCCCGCCATGGAAACACCCATGGGGAGCCAGGACGACTATATCTATAACCGTCTACTCAAAGAGCGCATTATCTGGCTGGGGTCAGAAGTACGCGATTCCAACGCCAACCGTATCTGCTCCCAGCTCCTTTTGCTCTCGGCTGAGGACCCCGAGGCCGATATCTACCTCTACATCAACTCACCGGGTGGTTCTGTAACCGCAGGCATGGCTATCTACGACACCATGCAGCTTATCCCCAACGACGTTGTCACCGTTGTGACCGGCATGGCCGCCTCAATGGGGCAGTTCCTGCTCACAGCAGGGGCACCCGGCAAGCGCTACGCCACCCCTAATGCCCGTATCCTTATGCACCAGCCCTCCGGCGGTATCGGTGGTACCGCATCAGATATTCGCACCCAGGCCCAGCTCATTTTGGATATGAAGAGGCGACTGAGCGAAATCACCGCAGAGCGCACCGGCCAGACCGTAGAAACCATCCTGCGCGATAACGACCGTGATAACTGGTTCACCGCAGAAGAAGGCCTGGCTTACGGCTTCTTCGACAAGATTCTGGACAAAATTGGCCCGGCCACCAGCGCCACCGACAAGTAAACCGGCCACGCAAGACTTTCTAGGAGAAACCGAATGATTCACCTCCCCTCATCTACCGCCCCGGCCGGTATGCCCACCGACCGCTACGTGCTCCCCAACTTTGAAGAGCGTACCCCCTACGGCTACAAGCGCCAGGACCCCTACGCCAAGCTCTTTGAAGACCGCATCATTTTCTTGGGCGTTCAGGTCGATGATGCCTCAGCCGATGACATCATGGCCCAGCTCCTGGTTCTTGAGTCCCAGGATCCTGACCGTGACATCACTCTTTACATCAACTCACCCGGTGGCTCCTTCACCGCGATGACTGCAATCTACGACACCATGCAGTACATCCGCCCCGAGATTCAGACTGTCTGCCTGGGTCAGGCCGCATCAGCCGCCGCTGTCTTGCTGGCAGCCGGTACCCCCGGTAAGCGTCTTGCCCTGCCCAACGCCCGCGTACTGATTCACCAGCCTGCGCTGTCGGGTCAGCAGGGCGGCCAGGCATCAGACATTGAGATTCACGCCAACGAAGTAATGCGCATGCGTGAGTGGACTGCCCAGACTCTTGCTCTGCACGCCGGTAAGACCTTTGAAGAGGTCGATAAGTCGATTGAACGTGACAACATTCTGACCGCTAAAGCGGCACTGGAGTACGGCATCGTCGACCAGGTGCTTGAGTCACGCAAGGCCAATAAGCCGGCATTCAACACTGCTGAGAAGCACGACTAGATAGATACCCCAAACCGTTGGGTATTGGCGCCGCCTTTGGTTCTGCTCCACGAGAGTAGAGAGCCGATGGCGGCGTTTTATATGGATTATCGAGTCGGGGTGATATCTGTGAGAACACAGATGTCATTGTTTCGTCATCTTTCCTTAAACGTCACACAATTGGGCTGGCTAATTTTTCAGGGTAGATTATGTAGTGGAACCCAAAGAAAGGTAGGGGTATGGCTCGTCTAGGCGATAGCACCACTCTTCCCAAATGTTCATTTTGTGGCAAGAATCAGCGGCAGGTTCGTAAGCTGATTGCTGGCCCCAATATCTACATCTGCGATGAATGTATTGAGCTGTGCAACGAGATTCTTGAAGAGGAACTGACCGAGGTCAAGGGTCTAGGGTCTGCTGAAGAACTCCCCAACCCCCGTGAGATCTTTGACCACCTCCAGGAGTACGTCATTGGGCAGGAGGCCGCTAAGCGTGCCCTGTCTGTAGCGGTCTACAACCACTACAAGCGTATTCGGGCGCAAGAAAGCTCAGCTTTTGAGGCTAAGGAGCTTTTGGCTACTGACGGTGAAGACGTTGAGATTGCTAAGTCCAATATTCTGCTGGTTGGCCCGACAGGTTCCGGCAAGACTTACCTGGCCCAGACCCTGGCCAAAAAACTCAACGTGCCTTTTGCGGTTGCCGATGCGACCTCACTCACCGAGGCTGGTTATGTGGGCGAAGACGTTGAGAACATTCTGCTCAAGCTAATTCAGGCCGCCGATGGGGACATTCAAAAAGCCCAGCGCGGCATCATCTACATTGATGAAATCGATAAAATTTCCCGTAAGGCAGATAACCCTTCCATCACTCGAGACGTTTCGGGTGAGGGGGTGCAACAGGCACTCCTTAAAATCCTTGAGGGTACGGATGCATCGGTGCCTCCACAGGGCGGTCGTAAGCACCCTCAGCAGGAATTCCTCAAGATTAACACTTCCAATATCCTCTTTATCGTGGCCGGCGCTTTTGCCGGTATCGAAGAGATAGTAGGTGGGCGGGTAGGCCGCAAGGGTATTGGCTTTGGTGCCTCGATTGAGCAGGCCGCCAAGGAGAGCGATATCCTCACTAAGCTCATGCCCGAAGACCTACTGAAATTTGGTCTGATCCCTGAGTTCATTGGCCGCCTGCCAGTGCTTGCTACGTTGGGTAAGCTGACCGAGAGCGACCTCAAACGGATTCTGACCGAACCCAAGAACGCTCTGGTCAAGCAGTACAAACGTATGTTCGCCCTTGACGGTGTTGAACTGATTTTTGAGGACGGCGCCATTGCCGCCATTGCCCGCCAGGCTGTTGAACGCGACACCGGTGCTCGCGGTTTACGTTCCATCATGGAGTCTATTCTGCAACCGGTCATGTTCGATGTACCCAGCCGTAGTGACGTATCGGCGGTCATTATCGATGCCGATGTTGTCACCGGCGATAAAGACCCGATTCTCGTCATTGATAATTCGGTGGAAAAGAAGAGCGCTTAAGAAAAGCCCCGCTCCGGGAATAGTATCCCGGAGCGGGGTGTTTTGCTGGTGACAGTATTTCGGTGCAAAAGCACAGCTTTCTCTGAAAGGAGCCCCTGTGGCTGAGAACAAAGTTGATTTTTGGTTTGACCCCACCTGCCCCTGGTGCTGGATGACCTCCCGTTGGATTAAAGAGGTCCAGGGCCTGCGCGATGTTGAGGTCACCTGGCATCCCTTCTCTCTGTCTGTTCTCAATGAGGGGCGTGACCTGCCTGCTGACTACCAGGCACACATGGAAACGGCCTGGGGCCCGGCCCGTGTGGTTACTGCCGTCGCTCAGAAGTACTCGCAGGCCGAGGTTGATGCGCTCTACACGGCCCTGGGGGAGGAGATCCACCACCAGCAGAACAAGGGCGGTGAACTCTACGCTGACGCCATTACTAAGGCTCTGGAAACTGTTGGCCTGCCCTCTGAACTTGCGCAGGCTGCTTTCACTGAAGAATACGATGAGTTCATGCGCGACTCAACCCGTGCGGGCCTCGAAGCCGCCGGTGGCGATGACATCGGTGTGCCGCTGATCAGCATTAACGGCGTGACCTTCTTTGGTCCGGTCATGAGCCCTGCCCCCACCGGTGAAGAAGCCGCTAAGGTCTTTGATGGGGCTGTAGCACTAGCCTCTTACCCCGGTTTCTTTGAAATTAAGCGACCCAGAACAGTGGGTCCCATCTTCGCAGCTAGAGCAGAGAACTAGAGTGAAGCCCCCGGAGGGTCCCTTGAAGGGAACCTGCTCCGGGGGCTTTGCTTATGCCTGCTAGCTACTTTTGTGCGCGAGCCTGGTTTTTGGCGGTGGCATTGTAGGTGTAGTTAACCGCTCCATCAGAAGTAAACTCCAGCATGGCAAAAACATGGCTTGCCATAATAATAAAGACGGCATAGAGGTTTCCGCCTTCGGCTGATCCAGCCGAGACCGAGAGCGCTGTACCTACGAATGAGAGACTCAGAAGTGCCAGGATTATTTTTCGTGATCGCTGGCTGCCACGAATTACTTGGATACAGAGGAAGACCTGAGTCACAGTAATGAGGATCAGCAACCCGCTAAGAGTCCACTGGGTTATAGTCATAGCATTAGAGATATGGGCTAGTTCATCCCCAGTTAGGCTATTCTCCAAACTCAAAAAATCGCCCCGAGAGATTTGCCAGAGGTTAATACCTAACTGGAACATCGCCAGAATGCCCACAAAGAGTGCAGCTACCCAGACGCTGGGCGGTGCTTCTTGGACCAGTTCCCAGGCGGGCCGGTGGCCTCTGAGCTTTTCTGGGCTAAGGTCTGAGTTTTCTGCTGGTGAGGGCTGAAGCTGAGCAAGTTCCAAGATGGGGAGGTTACCGTCGGTGAGGATATCATCCCCACCACCGTTACGGGAGTGGTAGCCGGTAGAGAAATCCTTGATGACCTCAACCTGAGTCTGGGGGTTGCAGTAGGCGACAGTTTCTACTACATAATCTCGTTCCTTATCAGTGTCTGCATCAATCTTATGGGTGACTTGGAGTGTGAAAAGGGAAAGTCCGACGGCCCTATCGAAGGTTGCGCCAGCTAGCCAATCAACTGAGGCACCGCCGGGCAGCTTCCACCCCTGAGGGGCCTTCCAGAAACGTACATGGTGTCGTTTTTGGGGCGACCCATCAACCTCTTGCTGGTAGGCGAAATCCTCTTTGCGGTTAAAGAGATAGAGAGGGGAAACCGGTGCAGTGGGGTAGGGAGTTCTCGTGAGAGTATTGCGAATAATACGCCAGGAGGATGCTAACGTGACAGGCTCTGCCTGATGCCAGCCTGCCTGGGTCATGGCGCGGTGGATATCTGCTTCTTCCCCTCTGATACCTATGTTAATAGGGTCTCCCAAAAGGCCGTCACCGGTCCGAGCACGACCGATAAAGTAGCTGGGCACATAAATATCGGTCATGATTCGGTGAAAACGCGGCAAGGTGAAATAAGCACAGATACCCCAGAAGACAATGATCAGGGGGATAGCCCACCAGGAATGGGTGCTGGCTTCTATGAGGGCTACAATGGCCAGCCAAATTGAGGCCAGACCAGCTCCAATGAAATAGAGCTTGTCCAGGGCACCCGAGAAAACCCGCCTATCTGCTTGAAATTGCAGGTAGCTTTTGATCTTTTCGGGCGAGGTATTGCCCCGGTATCGCGGGTAATTGGGATCAGAGTTCATAGGTCTATCAGTCCAGTCTAGTGTCAGGGTAGTAAAGGAGAGGCCTAGCCCGGGTGAATGAGCTAGGCCTCTCTCAGGGGGTAAGCCGTTCAGGGCAGGTAAGGAAGGCTAGGAAGCCCTCTCTTCTTCTGCCCTGAGCTTGACCTGGCTGATCTCTAGTTCGGCTTGAGCGTCTTGAACCTGCAGAGTGAGCTGGTGAGCATTTCCGGCTGCCTTCAGGTCTGCTAGGCCAGCCTTGAGGCGCTGGATAGACTGCTTAGAACCGGTAATTACTGCTGACTCAACTTCAGTACGCTGTTTGACCTGGGCCTGACTCTTAGCCTTGCGTATCCCTCCAAGAGCGGCCGCCACGGTGGGCAGAATCTCTGCGTCAGCGGTTTTGGCAAGTTTCGCGTAACCGGCAGTGGTAGGCCAGGGCGCACGGTGCACCGAGCCTGCCCTCCACCAGGACCAAATCTCATCGGTAACGAAGGGTAGGAAGGGCGCAAACATACGGAGCAGAGCGTCCAAGGTGGTGGCAAGAGCCGACAGAACTGATGCCTGTTCAGCGTCTCCTGCCTTGCCGTAAGCGCGGTCCTTAATGAGCTCAACGAAGTCATCGGTGAAGTGCCAGAAGAAAGTCTCGGAAATCTGGAGGGCACGAGCGTACTCGTAATTCTCAAAGGCCGCAGTAGATTCCTCAACCAGGCTAGCTAGACGAGCCAGCAGGGAGCGATCCAGGTCGTTGGTGAGCAGGTTAGCTTGTGCTTGGGTGGTGATAACTGACTGAGCAGTTGCCCCCAGACCCAGCACGAACTTTGAAGCGTTCAGGAGTTTGATAGCCAGGCGGCGACCAATCTTCATCTGGGCTTCATCGTAGGCGGTGTCGGCACCCAGCTTGGCGCTGGCCGCCCAGTAACGGACCGCATCCGAACCGTACTTTTCCAGCACCTCATGGGGAACAACCACGTTGCCCTTGGACTTGGACATCTTCTTACGATCCGGGTCTAGAATCCAGCCTGACAGTGCGGTATCGGTCCAGGGAACAGAGTTCTCTAGTGAGTTTGAGCGAACCACTGTGGAGAAGAGCCAGGTACGGATAATGTCGTGGCCTTGGGGGCGTAAATCCATAGGGAAGGTGACCTCGTGCAGCTCCCGATCCACTGCCCAGCCGGTGGCAATCTGCGGGGTCAGTGACGAGGTAGCCCAGGTATCTAGAACATCGGGGTCAGCGATAAAGCCACCGGGTAGGCCACGCTGATCCTCGGTGTAACCGGGTGCAGGCTCTGAGGCGGGGTCTACCGGCAGCATCTCAGCGCTAGGAACAATCGGCTCATCGTAGTTGGGCTCACCATCGGCGTCCAGGGCGTACCAGATGGGGAAGGGCACACCGAAGAAGCGCTGGCGTGAAATGAGCCAGTCACCGTTGAGGCCCTCTACCCAGTTCTCGTAGCGGGAACGCATAAAGGTGGGGTGCCAGGTAATCTGGCGGCCACGCTCAATAAGAGCTTCGCGGCGCTCGGCATCGCGGCCACCGTTGCGGATATACCACTGGCGTGAGGCCACGATTTCAAGGGGCTTGTCGCCCTTTTCGTAGAACTTGACCGGGTGGGTAATGGGCTTAGGCTCGCCCTCCATTTCGCCGGCTTCAATCAGCATCTCGACCACGGTCTTTTGCGCGGTAAAGACGGTTGCACCGGCCATACGGGCGTAGCGTTCACGGCCCTCGGGGCTGGTAATCCAGTCGGGGGTTTCTGAAGCGAAGCGGCCGTCGCGGCCAATGAGTGCGCGGGTATCAAGCTGGAGCTCACGCCACCAGGTGACGTCGGTGGTGTCGCCAAAGGTACAAATCATGGCGATACCGGCACCCTTGTCGGGCTGAGCCAGAGGGTGCGCCTTAATCTCGACCTCAACGCCGAAGAGCGGGGAGGTGACCTTGGTACCAAAGAGAGGCTGGTAGCGCTGGTCATCGGGATGGGCCACCAGAGCTACACAGGAAGGCAGCAGCTCGGGGCGGGTGGTCTCAATCCATACCTTCTCGCCGTTTTCGCGGTGGAAGGAGATGCGGTGGTAGGCACCGGGGCGTTCCTTATCTTCCAGCTCGGCCTGGGCAACCGCGGTGCGGAAGGTGACATCCCACATGGTGGGGGCCTCTGCCATGTAGGCATCGCCGCTGGCTAGATCGTTCAGGAAGGCAAGCTGGGAGACCTTGCGGGAGTGGGCATCAATGGTGCGGTAGGTGTGTGACCAGTCCACCGAAAGACCCAGAGTGGTGAAGAGTTCTTCAAAGACCTTTTCGTCTTCAACAGCAAGAATCTCGCAGAGTTCAATGAAGTTCTGGCGTGAGATACGCGGCCAGTCACGCTGGTTCTTGGCAGGCTTCTCGGGTGCGGTGAAGTTGGGGTCGTAGGGGATAGCGGGGTCGCACAGAACCCCGTAGTAGTTCTGAACACGGCGCTCAGTGGGCAGGCCGTTATCGTCCCAGCCCAGGGGGTAAAAGACGTTCTTGCCCTTCATGCGCTGGTAGCGGGCGATGACGTCGGTCTGGGTGTAGGAGAACATGTGCCCCACATGCAGGGAGCCAGAGGCTGTGGGAGGCGGGGTGTCGATGGAGTAGACCTGCTCGCGGGTGGTGTCCCGGTTAAAAGCGTAGGTCTTATGCTCGGCCCAGTTCTGCGTGAACTTCTTTTCGAGGCCTTCGAGGCCGGGCTTTGCGGGAACGGTAATGTCTACTGCGGGTTCTGCGGGCGTGTCTGTGCCCTGGTTTATTTCAGCCATGCTTTTCATTCTCTCATGTCTTGAGGCTCTATGCACCCGGGCCTTGGCGCTCAAAGCTCGTAAGATGGAGGTAGCCGCACCGTTTGCGTGCCAAGCAACTACCCCGCAGATTGAGGAGCATACCCATGGCCCTTCCCGCTAACCCCTTTAGCCCCGATGCTCAAGCTGGAAAAGTGGCGGTGGTGACCGGTGCCTCCTCGGGGATTGGGCGGGCAACAGCCCAGCTCATGGCCGCTACCGGCTGGACTGTCTACGCCGTAGCCCGCCGCGCTGAACGGCTCCAAGAACTTGCCCGGCAGTGCGGTGTGCGCCCGGTGGTCCTAGATATTACTGACCGTGACGCGGTGGTTGAGCAAGCCGCACGGATTCTGGAAGAAACCGGGGGACAGCTCGATGCGCTGGTTAATATCTCCGGTGGCGCTCTGGGTGTGGATGCCGTGGCTGATGCTGACCCCGACGGCTGGTTGTCCATGTTCAACCTCAATGTTGTTGGAACACTGAACATGGTCAAGGCCTTCCTACCCGCCTTGCGCGCTAACGGGCAGGGCACCGTACTCAATCTGACCTCCACAGCGGCTGAAGCTGGTTACGAAGGTGGAGCAGGCTACAACGCCGCCAAGTTCGGGGAACGCGCGCTGACCGAAACCCTGCGTCTTGAAGAAGCAGAGAACAACGTGCGCGTGATTGAGATCCGCCCAGGAATGGTTCGCACCGAAGAATTCTCCCTCAACCGCCTGGGCTCGGGCGAAGCTGCGGCCAAGGTCTACGCCGGAGTAGAGAAACCGCTCCTGGCCGAAGACGTAGCCCAGACCGTCACCTTTGCGGTGAACATTCCCCACCACATCAACCTGGACCATATCACTCTGCGCCCGGTCGCCCAGGCCGCCCAGTATAAGGTCATTCGGACTGGGGCATGAAGAATAAGCAGGGGAAACAACTGAGCTGGTTCCATCAAAAAACGTTTCACAACGAAATCAGTTGAGGCTCTTTGAGTAGAATCAGTAAAGGTGGATGTTTGTCTTGGTGAAGCAGATATTTGCAGTTTTGAACAGTTCGATAATGTGATGCAGGAAGCGGAAGAAGATGAGCGATAATCTCGGTGCAATTGATGGCAACGTTGAGTTTAACTTCGGGCACGCCGAAACCCTCAAAAGCGCTTTGAGGAACGCGGCGGGTCTCTTAAGAACTCAAGCTTCTTCGCGCGCTTCACTTGTCGCCACCGCCCGGCAAGAATTTCGAGGGTACTTTGAAGAACTTTTTGCTTCCAATGCCCAGACAGCTGCCAGCGATGCAGATGAGATCGCTACGGCACTGAGTAATGCTGTTGGCTTGGTGGACGACCTTGTTCAAAGGGCAAAAGAAGAGAACGAACGTCGCCGCCTTGCACGCGAGTTCATCGCTGAGCAGAAGCGCCTTAAAGATACATTTGGGGGGCTCAAGGAGGCCTACGACAACATTTTTGGCGCACCTGAACCCCCAGTGGGCCCACCATCAACCCCCATCAACAAGAGTGCTCCGACTCCGGATAATACCCCGCGTCAAACACCCAGCCCTGGCAACGGTAGGGGCGGCGGGGGCACAACATCCGCTATTCCTGAAAATCTCAGGGCTTTCAGTACCGGCTTGGAACCGCTGGATACAGAGGTCAAGGGTAAGAAAACATCCCTGGATACTGCTTATACGGATTTTCAGGGGAGCTGCAACTACGGTTCCCTCGATGCGGCTGGTGCTATTGGAGCTATTGATATCTGGCTTGAGAAGAACGCTCAAGATATTAGGTGGGCTCACACGCTTGCTCAAGCTTTTGAGGACGCAGGGGCGCACGCGGGTCATCCCGTCCCACTAGCTGATTCTGCTCTGGCTACGGCACTTAATAACGCAGGTGTATCAGCGATCCGTGAAGATATGACTGTGGTAAACCCCTCCGCTGTTGGCGGTCAACCAACTAGCGGGTACACGCTTGACCCGGTTAATACCGGTAACGGTAACTTTATTGAACCGGAGAATGATCTTTCTTTTGCGGGTGCTTGCTCGGCTCTAGCGCTTACCCGTGTGTATAACTCGCGCGGTGAGACGGGCGGGGTTTTTGGCCCTGGGTGGAGCTCTGTGCTCGATACTGCTCTTATCTTTGATGATGAGCAGGCAACCTGGGCTATGCACGATGGCAGAAAGATTTCTTTTGCGCGGTCGGGGGAGGGCTTCTTACCCTGTGCTGACGAGAACTTTTGGCTTGTACCGGTAGCAGATGCAAGTACCGTTCTGATACCTGAGGTTCTGAGCGGTCGGGTCGCCTGGGTTGTTGCCAATAATACCGGTTCCGGGTGGTTCTTCACTGCTGCGGGTGACTGGCTTGGTTCTGCTCAGGGGCCGGGAACGGGAGTCTATGTTGACCGTGATCGCCAGGGCGAAATTACTGCCCTAAGGCATGAGCGCGGCAGGGCTATCTCTTTTGAATATGTAGATGGCAAGGTCGCTGTTGCAACCAGCTCTGATGGGCGAAGGATTGAGTATTCCTACAGCGCAGCTGGTTTGCTGACCGAGGCTAAGGGTAGTAACTACCACCGCCGCTACACGCACAATGAGCAGGGGCTTATTGAAGTGGTGGCTGATGCCGCTGGGATCCAGGAAGTCGTCAATACTTATGACCAGTACGGCAGGGTTATTAGCCAGAAGACCCCGCACGGTCGTTTAGTCAGGTTCTCCTACCTGCCCGGCCGAGTTACTGTTGTGGCTGATGAAGACGGCCAGCGGTCTAACTCTTGGATTTCAGATGCCAAGGGTAGGTTGGTGGGCGTTATTGATGCTCACGACCATCGGCAGTCGATGTCTTATGACCGCAAGGGTAACCTTGTCTCTGTTACTGAACGTGACGGTTCAATTACTGTGCATGCTTATGATAAGCGTGGCCGGCGAACCCGCACAGTAACACCAGAGGGTTCTGACATTACTTTTGCCTGGGATGAGCAGGACCGTATCACCGATGTTGTGACTACCACCGGTGGTCTGATTTCCTACTCCTATGAGGGGCAGGACCGTAACCCCTGCAAGATTCGCGATGCACTGGGCGGTATCACCCATTTGACCTGGGAGTCCGGTCTTTTGACTGGGGTTGTTGGGCCGACCGGGGTGCCGTTGAGTTTTACGTACGATTCCTTCGGTAACCTGACGAGCGTAACGAATGCCTACGGTGATACTGCGCGTATGGTCTATGACCAGGCTGGGCGTGCTGTTGAGGCTATTTCGCCGGGTGGCCATAAGACGCGTTTTACCTATGATGCCGCCGGTCAGGTGGTGGGTAAGGTTGACCCTGATGGCGCAACACACCGCTACGAGTACGATACCGCGGGCCGCCTGGTAGCAATCGTTGACCCTGCGGGTGAGCGTACTTCTATGCGCTACGGTGCGCACGGCCAGGTTGCCCAGACTATTGACCCGCTGGGCCGGTCGGTGTCACGTGAGTTTGACGATATGGGTAACGTCTCTGCGGCTATTTTGCCTGACGGAGCCTCCTGGGGCTTTGAGCATGACAGCCTTTCACGACTGGTTGCGATTACGGACCCTGCGGGTTCTGTGTGGAGCCGTGAATACGATCAGACCGGTCAGCTTGCTGCGACTGTTGACCCTTTGGGTAACCGGGTTACGGCGAGCCTTGACCGTGCTGACCAGCGGATTACGCTGAACGATATTTTTGGCACCGCTACGATTACTACCGATGCGTATGGTCGGCCGGTTAAGCGCGAAAACTTGGATGGCTCTGTTGAGCTGACTTCCTACGACCTTGCTGGTAATCCCGTTGAGCTGGTCGATGGTGAGGGCGCTCTGACTCGGTGCGAGTATGACCTTGCGGGTCGTTTGGTTGCGGTCATTAACCCCGATGGTGCCCGTGTGAGCTACGAGTATGACGACGCTGGTCGTGCTTACCGTTATATTGATGCAACGGGTGCTGTGACTGAGCTGGTTTATGACGCTGACTCCCGTGTGGTTGCTAAGGTGAACCCTGCTGGTGAGCGCTCAGAGTATGAGTACGATGCCTGCGGTCGCCTGGTCAGGGCTGTAAGCCCGGGTAGGGGAGTAGCACGTTACGGCTACGATGTCTGTGGCCGTCTGACCTTTATGCAGGATGGCTCATTCGGTATTCGTCGCTTCAAGTACGATGCTGCCGGTCAACTGGTGCAGGCTATTAACGGTTTGGGTGGGCGCACCCGGTATGAGTATGATCTGCGTGGCCGTATGGTGCGTATGGTTGACCCTGCTGGGGGTGTAACAACCCGTACTTACACGCAGTTGGATAAGGTCGATTCTGTGACCGATGCCCTGGGGCGTGTTACACAGGCTACCTACGATGCGGCTGGGCGTCAGCTTTCTCAGACCGATTCCACGGGCCGGGTTACTAGCTGGACCTATGACTCTGAGGGCCGCGAAACCTCAATGAGCGTCAATGGGCGTTTGGTTTCTTCGGTTGAGCGTGACTTTGCTCAGCGTAAGGTGCGCGTTCACGAGTATTTGGGTGACAGCGAGACTGTGCACGAGTTGCAGTATGACCGTGTGGGCAGGCTTCTTTCGCGTTCGCGTGGCGAATCGACTATGCGCTGGTCCTATGATGCGGCTGGCAAGTTGCTGTCTAGGGTTGATCCTGTTGGTGGGTCTGTTGAGTATTCCTACGATGGTGCGGGGCGCCTGGAAAGTGTTGCTGATTCAGACGGCAGAAGGGTTGTTTATAACTACGATGTTGCGTCGCGTGTAGTTTCTACAGCGACTAAGGATCTAGTATCACAGTGGACTTACGCTAACGGTGCTGTGGTTGCTCACCGTCTGGTGGACGGCCAGGGCAAGGTTGCTCAGGAAACGTCGATTTCCCGTGACGAGTTTGGGCGTGTTGCAGGCCTTGAAAGAATTGCCGTTGATGGAACGAGCACCTACGCAAACTACGGTTACGATGACGCGTCGCAGCTTGTGTCTGTTCATAGCTCGACTACCGGTAGAGAGTCTGTGCGTTATGAGTATGACGAGTGTGGGCGTCTGGTTCGAACTGTGGGTGCTGATGGTACTGAGCAGGTTTTAGCCTACGATGCGGCTTCTCAACTTGTGAGTGTGACTGGGTCTGATGGTCTGGTTCGTGAGTTTGTGTATGACGGTTTGGGGCGGCGTGTTCGGGAGACTGACCCCGACGGTTCGGTACGTGAGTTTGCCTATGGGCCTGCTGGCTATCTGGAAGGCATTCGGGTTGGTACCGGCGCTGGGGAGTCGATAGCACATTCAATAACGGTTGATGCTCTGGGTGAGATTGCTCAGATTGACGGTATTGATTTGTTCTGGGATTCTACCGCCCCGGTTCCCACGCTGGTCAGTGTTGCTGGTGAGTCTTTGGGGCTTGCACCTGCGACCGGTTGGCGTTTGGCCCGTTCGACGGATGAGGTGGATCCTTTCGCTGTTCCCGGGGCTGGCCCCGATACCTCTGGTGAGGGCGGGTTGGTTGCTGGTTTTGGTCTTAGCGCTGATGGTGTGCCTGTTGTTGCCGGTGTGGAGTTGATGGGTGCTCGTGGTTATGATCCGCTGACTGCTTCATTTTTGAGCGTTGATCCTCTGGCTCCTGTGGCTGGTGCTGCGTGGGGTTCTAACCCGTATTCTTTTGCGGGTAATAATCCGGTGAATCAGGTGGATCCGTGGGGTTTGCGGCCTATTACTGATGCTGAACTAGCGGACTACCAGAAGGCTCATCAGGGTTACT
>NZ_JBLXXQ010000004.1:0-273775 GCF_048512965.1 Rothia sp. P5764
TTTGGCAACTCGTCTAGTCTATCGCGTCTTAATATCGTTTGCAAATCATCTTTGCGTGACGATAACCACAAGTTGTTTTTGATCTACCGAATTCTCATTCACTATCCCAATTGGCTACATAAGCAACCGAACTTGTGGTGCGCTATTCAATTAGACAGCCCTGAGCAAGGTTCCCCTCGCCGCGGCGACTGGTAATACTTTACGCAGGTTTTTCACACTCTGCAAGTCAAGAAGGCCTCAAAACCGCCCATCGGGCACCGAAACCCACCCAAGCTACCAGTGTTTTACCAAGTAAATACTGATTTATAAATTTTTCCAAAAATTTTTCAGCTAGCAACTTTCAGGCCACTTTTAGGTAACCTGGAACCTCCACCAAACAGGTTTGGCCTTCTACCGCTGCCCTAGAAAGACAAAAACTGCCTGCCCACCAAGACCTCAAGGGCCCCAGTCAAGTGCAGGCAGTTTCTTTCAAGACCCAGAACTTACTAGGCAATTTCAACAACAGCCATGTTCTTCTTGCCTCGGCGGATAACAGCATACTTACCGAGCAAGAGATCCTCCTGGGCCAGCCTAGCATCTTCGCCCTGAACCTTGACGTTATTGATTGCTGCACCTCCCTCTTTGAGAGTACGACGGGCTTCACTCTTAGAACTAGATAAACCGGTCTCAGTCAGAACGGTCACCATATCGAGCTGGTCCGCAGACACAAGAGCGTGCGGAAGCTCAGCAGTAGCGGCTCTCAAAGTTGCTTCATCAAGAGCTGCGAAGTCGCCCTTACCAAAGAGCGCCTCGGAAGCCGCGATAACTTTCTCCGTAGCTTCAAGACCATGAACCAACGACGTGACCTCGTAAGCCAAAGTCTTCTGAGCCAAACGCTTGAAAGGTTCCTCTTCAACAGAGCGCTGAAGTTCAGCAATTTCATCGCGAGTCTTGAAGGTGAAGACCTTGAGGCGGTCAGCCACATCGGCATCGGCAGTATTCAGCCAGAACTGGTAGAAGGCGTAGGGTGAGCACATCTCGGGATCAAGCCAGATAGCGTTGCCCTCAGACTTACCAAACTTAGTGCCGTCAGAGTTAGTAATCAGGGGGGTCCCCAGGGCGTGAACGCTCTTGCCCTCAACCTTACGTACCAGCTCAGTACCGGAGGTCAGGTTGCCCCACTGATCAGAGCCACCGCACTGCAAAGACACATTGTAGCGGCGGTTGAGCTCCAAAAAGTCATTGCCCTGCAAAATCTGGTAGGAGAACTCAGTGTAGGAGATACCCTCATCAGAGTTCAGGCGCTTGGCCACAATCTCCTTCTTAATCATGGTGCCCACACGGAAGTTCTTACCGATTTCACGAAGGAAGTCGATAGCCGAAAGCTGACTAGTCCACTCTAGGTTATTCACCATGCTGGCAGCGTTCTCACCCTCAAACGAAAGGAAACGCTCAATCTGGCTACGCAGACGCTCAACCCAACCCTCCACAACATCGCGTGAATTCAAGACACGCTCAGATGTCTGACGGGGATCACCAATGAGACCGGTAGCACCACCCACCAGGCCAAAAGGTTTGTGACCAGCAAGCTGAAGGCGACGCATCAGCAGAAGCTGAACCAGGTGCCCCAGGTGCAAAGAAGCAGCGGTGGGATCATAACCGATATAGAAGTTGACGGTCTCTTCAGTCAGCGCTTTTTCAAGGGCATCTTCATCGGTACTGACGTGCACAAAGCCACGCCACTTCAATTCCTGCCAAATATTCTCAAAGGAATCGTCGTTGTGCTGAGCTGCGAGAGTCTCTTCAGACACGGTTACTCCTGGTTAGTCATCAATAAAACGGTAGAAACTACCACCTCCAACCGTACCAGCTCAGTAGCCCAAGCACAGAAGTAGCGGGCATACTCAGCTGGCACGAAACTAAGAGGTGGCGCAGAAAGCTAATCTGTCAAGGGCTCCAAACCGGCAGGAAGCTCAGCACTAGCAATAAGCTTCAGACGCTGGGTGGGGCGGGTCATCGAAACATAGAGGTCACCAACCGAACCATTAGCGGCCCTAATAATATCCATTGGCTCAACAATAATGACGCTGTCGAACTCCAAGCCCTTGGCCTCCCACGGGGTCAGAATCAGCACCTGATGTTCCAAGGCTGAGGCACTTGTTCCCAACTTGCCCCGGTGCTCCTGCGCCAAAGCCAAGGCAGTCTGCTGATATTTGCCTTCAGCGACAATTACGCCAATCAGACCGCCAGCGGCCTGCTCAAGTTCCTGGCCCACAGCATCAAGTACCGACGGCAGAAGCTGGTCCTCCCCCACAATCTCAGCGGTAGGTGCCCAGCGGCCTTGGCGCACAGCCTTCGGAGCAGAAATACACAAACCAGCTGCCTGCGCCACAGCAACAGCCGCATCGGAAATCTGCGCCGGTGTTCGGTAGTTCACCGTTAGCTCCTCCAAGGTAAACCGCTCCCCCACAAAGGGTTCAAGGGCTCCTGCCCAAGAAGTAGAAGCCGCCGCAGACGAAGCCTGCGCGATATCGCCCACAACCGTGAAGGACTTCATGGGGCAACGGCGCATCAACAAACGCCACTGCATCGGGGAAAGCTCCTGAGCTTCATCCACCACAACATGGCCATAAGCCCAGGTCCTATCAGCCTGGGCCGCGCGGGCTGCGGTCATACGCTCACCGCGTTCCTCGTTCAGCTCCGCAATCTGCTCAGCAGTCACCACGCCATCAATTCCCATATCAGCAAGCTGCTGGTCAACGTTTTCCAGTGCCTTACGGGCATTCTCAAGGTTAGCCTGGTGGGCAGCCTCGGCTCGGGCCATCTGGGCCGCACCTGCGACCTGGGAAAAATCACCCAGCAACTCGGCGGCCTCATCCAGAAGCGGGACATCCGCCTCGGTAAAAGGCGCGGACGCAGGCCGTGCCAACACATCGCGCTCCTGCTGGCTCAAAATACCGGCAGTTGCACTTTCAAGGTAATGCGGCTTGGAATACAGAGAACGTACCAGAGTCTCTGGTGATAAAGGCATCCAGGCAAGGTTAAGGGCGCGACGGACATCCATAGAACCTCGAACATCATCCTCAAGATAGGGACGGTCCACAGCATGGCCGGCTGCACGGTCCAGAGTCTCGTTCAACTGTGCGGTCAGCTCTTTCAGCAAGACCTTGACAAAAGTTTCGCGCGCCTGGTTATGAGGCTTACCGGTTGAGCGAGCGGTAGCCCTGGCCTGCTTGACCATAGCCGGAGTCAGAACAAGATCAGTAGAATCCACCGCCAGCCTGACCGGCTGATCAGGAACTTTCTGGCGGTCAGAGACAGCTTTTTTGAGCACCTCAGCCATGCGCAAATCGCCCTTGACCCCTGCGGCGCCAGGATCTTTTTCGGGTACAGCCTTAATCCCCGGGTAGAGGGTAGCCAACGAAGACATGACCACCCCGGTCTCACCGAGCGACGGAAGGACACGCTCGATATACCACATGAATGAAGCAGAAGGACCAACCACCAAAACACCCGCGTTATTCAGACGCTCCCGGAAGGTGTACAGCAGATAAGCCGCACGGTGCAAAGCCACCGCTGTCTTACCGGTACCCGGCCCGCCCTGAACTACACGCACCCCGGCCAGGTCAGCACGGATAATAGCGTCCTGCTCAGCCTGAATGGTAGCCACAATATCGCCCATACGGCCGGTGCGCTTACGATTCAAGGCCGCCAACAAAGCGCCTTCCCCGTGGAGCGATGCTTCAGCACCCTCATCGAGCATGGACGAATCCAAGACATCGTCCTCAAATCCGGTTACTTGACGGCCTTCCAGCATCAGATGGCGGCGACGACGCACCCCCTGCCGGTTAAAAGCTGTGGCCTGGTAAAACGTACCGGCCTCCGGTGCGCGCCAGTCAATGAGCAGCCGTTCGTGCGCATCGGTGGCTAACCCAATCCGACCGATATAGCGCTGGCCACCTTCATCAAGGTCAAGACGGCCAAAAGCTAGACGATGATCAACCGCGTTGTACTGGGCCAGCCTGTCCTCGTAATGCTGGGCATAGGCATCTCGCTCAGAACGGTTCTGGTGGCTTCCAACAGCCTGATCCTTACGGGTATTTTTGAGTTTGCGCTCGTTAATCCCCCGTAGCTCGTCCAGCCGCTCATAGAGCCTGGCGACATACATGCGTTCCCCCACGAGCTCCTTCTCATAAGCCTGTTCGGCTAAAGCATCCTGGGAGCGATCAGTGGTGTTTTCAGTCAAGGCGGCACCCTCCATGGCAGGTAATTTCAGGCCCTCAATTCTACCCCCTCGCCCAGGCCTCACCAAAGCAAGGCCATGGAGGTTGACAGTTTGCCCATGCCCAAGCCCCGCTCCCCCTGCATGATGCTGGGGGAACGGGGCTAAAGCTATGCAACCTTATTCGGTTATTCCGAGACCAGTGAAAGAGACTCAAGACGGTGCGGAGCAAGAATCTCACGCCCGCCCAGGCCATCAAGCTCAAGGAGCACACCGATACCGGCAACCTTAAGGTCGGCCATCTTCATCAGATGAGTAGCCGCTTCAAGCGTGCCACCGGTTGCCAGCAGGTCATCCACGATGAGAACACGAGAACCGGCAGGGATGTCGTCCTTATGAATTTCGATAGCCGCCTGGCCGTACTCCAAGGAGTATTCCTTCATGTAGGTATCGCGCGGTAGCTTACCTGCCTTACGAACGGTCATCACACCGGTCCCTGCAATGTAGGCAATGGCGGAAGCCATCAAGAAGCCGCGCGCTTCAACGCCGGCGACGATATCAAACTGCCCCTCAAAACGGGCTGCTATTTCTTCCATCGAAGCGCGGAAAACCTGAGGGTTAGCAAAAAGGGTGGTCACATCGTAAAAGAGGATGCCCTCTTTGGGATAGTCCGGAATTTGCGCACAAGCAGCGGGAATCTGCTCCGCAAGGGGCAGTGAAGAATCCACCAGCTCAATCATAAAAAATCTAACACCTTATACATATCAGCAGGGGGTACCTAGGAACCAGTGGCCAAGAAGCCTATTCCACAGGCCAGCACCCGTTTCTTAGGGGTACCCGCCAAGACTACCCCAACCATGAGTTAAGCCAGAAAGGGAGCTCAAGAAGCCGAGCTAGAAAAGCTCACCTGACCAGCTAGCCACTGGCTAGACGATTCACAATAAGTATACTCACTCACATTAAAACTGTTGCTGAACTATGTACCTATCATAGGCGGACAGCACCAAATCCAGGGAATGTGGCAGAGGCTCGGTAGCCCGGAAATACTCCACTATCACCGCAGCATGCCATCGAGCCCGCGCAGTAGCCTGCTGATCAGAGCCCAAGCAAATAATTTTTCCAGCCATCTTGAGCAGGTCGATCAGGCATTGCTCATGATCTAAAGCATAGGACCGGAAACTATCAAAAACGAGGTCGATTAACTCCGCTGCCTCCACCGGCAGGTAACCGACACAAGCTCTGCCATCGCAGATCACCGTGTTAGGAGCTGGCGGCTGCTGAGCGGCACGTACCAGCCCAACGGTTAATTCATGGGTAGAGTCCGTCAGCGTGAAAGGGTCGTTGGTGCCCGGTGATAGGGCGCGTACCCCCAGCTCAACAATTTGCCCCTGGACAAATCGAATATCATTGTAATCGGTTCGAGAGTCCCCCAGCGAGCAAATAGCCTGAACGTCAGACTTCATCTTTTCTAGGGTTTCTGGTTCCAGCTCTGTATCAGAAAAAATCCATGCGATCCTTTGGCCCTCCACCAAGTGATCACCGGCCCTGACCAGTAGGCTGACAAAAGCCTGACTATCCTTAGTTTTCTCGGCAAGGACGACAGGCTCGATATCAACTACATAGCCACTATCAGAAGTGCACACCGGGTAGGAATAAGGCCAATTACTTCTCTCATCCTGACGAACACAAGTAGCGCTGCCCTTTTCACCAAACTCATTATTGCGGTCAATCAGCTTCAAATACTTACTCTGAACCGTTGTAGCAATAGTGCTGACCTGGATACCAGAGGCAATGTGGTTAATAAAATAAATGAGCACCCCTACACAGGCAAGTGCCAGAACCATCGAGAAATTCACGGCAATATGAGGAACAAAAGACTGCCCACTCACCGAGTTGTCAGCCCCCTGGACACTTCTCATCACCAAGAGACAGTACAAGAATGTTGAGGTGAAGGTTCCTAGAACCACCTGGTTGCCACGGTCAGACATGAAGTTTCTGACCAGGCGGGGGCCAAAGGAACTACTAGCTGAACTCATCACAGAAATAGTGATAGAGAAAGCCATGGTTGCAACAGAAAGAACCGTTGACGCGATCGAGGAAAGAATACCGCGAGCACCTTCAGGGCCCACCGTAAAGAAGAGGAGGGTGGCATCTGCCGGCCCGTAGCCCATGGCCTGATCCAAGGCAACCAGGATTAAGGACAGGCCAATACCGCAGACAATAAAGATAGACGGAACCATGATGAAGGAATCACGGAAGGCTCTCAGTCGATCAACTAAATGCAATTTTTCTCCCAAGCTCATGATAAAGGTTGCCGTAACTCCTCATCAGGCAGCTACGACAGTGACTCTTTAGCTTAGCTGATGAGAGTCTGACGCTGAGCAAAGATGCGCTGGGGTTCCAGTTCATGCTTAAGAGCTTCCAACTGTTGCGCCACAGCAGAAGGCGCAGTACCGCCCTGGGCGCTACGCGAATTCAGGGAACCCTCAACAGTCAGGACCTCACGAACACCGGCATGCAGATGGGGGGAAATTGCCCGGTACTCTTCATCGGTCAAATCCCACAGCTCACAGCCCTTAGTCTCGCAGACCTGCACAGCCTCACCAGCCAGCTCATGAGCCACACGGAAAGGCAGGCCCTCACGCACCAGCCACTCAGCAATATCGGTAGCCAGAGCAAACCCCTGGGGTGCAAGCTCAGCCAAACGATCAGTGTTAAAAGTAAGAGTAGCAATCATGCCAGAAACCGCAGGGAGCAGAACTTCAAGCTGGTCAATAGCGTCAAAGACTGGCTCCTTATCCTCCTGTAAATCCCTGTTATAGGCCAGCGGTAGCGCCTTAAGGGTTGCCAGCAAACCGGTCAGATCACCAATCAGGCGGCCAGCCTTACCGCGAGCCAGCTCAGCGATATCGGGGTTCTTCTTCTGCGGCATAATCGATGAGCCAGTAGAAAAAGAATCGTGCAGGGTCACAAAGGAAAATTCCTTGGTCGCCCAGAGGATAATCTCCTCAGAAATACGCGAAATATCCACCGAAATCATGGCCGCAATCCAGGCGAACTCGGCGTAAACATCGCGTGAGGCAGTACCGTCAATAGAGTTATAGACCGCAGAATTGAAACCCAAATCAGTGGCCACGGTCTCAGGGTCAAGACCCAGGGATGAACCAGCCAGCGCACCAGAACCGTAAGGCGAAACAGCTGCACGCTTATCCCAGTCCAGCAGACGGTCCAGGTCACGCGAAAGAGCCCAGGCGTGAGCCAGAAGCTGATGAGACAGTAGCACCGGCTGAGCGTGCTGCAGGTGGGTGCGCCCGGGCATGGGCGCGTAGGGGTGAGCCTCAGACTGCCCGATAAGAGCATCAATCGTTGCCAGCACACCAGTGGCAATAATCGATGCGTGATCGCGCAGGTACATACGCCCCAGGGTAGCAATCTGGTCGTTACGGGAACGGCCGGCGCGGAGCTTACCGCCCAGGTCTGTACCGGCACGCTCGATGAGCCCCTTCTCTAAAGAGCCATGAACGTCCTCATCGGTTTCTGCCGGAACATAAGCGCCAGAACGCACATCAGCTTCAAGCTGGTCAAGCGCGGCAATCATGTCGGACAGCTCCTGCTCGGTCAGCAAACCTGCCTTGGCCAGAACACGAGCGTGGGCACGGGAACCCGCAATGTCGTAGGGGGCTAAACGCCAATCAAACTGGGTTGATTTGGAGAGAGCCGCGAGAGCTTCAGAAGGCCCGCCGGCAAAACGGCCGCCCCAGAGGGCTCCGTCATTGGTTCCATGCTTTACATCAGTCATGAGGTTTTCCTGTTCTGGTGAAGTCAAAAAGTCTAAGTGCACAAAAGGTGCAGGAGGTCGCGCTGACTGCAAGCTGGCAGGGTCTGGCCTGAACCGGGGTGAGCGCCCCGCGCAAGAACCGAGAGAGTCAGCTTGTAGCAGCGCGTTCACTGCACCCAGAGCTGGGGGGGTATTCCTCGTCTTAGAGGCCTAGACGCTGGTCACGGGCTGAAGCGACCTTAGAAGACAGGCCGAAGAGCTCGATAAAGCCGCGAGCCATGGACTGGTCGAAGCTGTCGCCCTCATCGTAGGTTGCCAGGTTGAAGTCGTAGAGGGAGGTCTCGGAGTGGCGACCGGTTACTACCGCGCGGCCTCCGTGCAGGTCCATACGGATTTCTCCGTTAACCATTTTTTGGGTGTCGTTTATGAAAGCGTCAAGTGACTTCTTGAGGGGTGAGAACCACTGGCCGTCGTAGACCAGCTCGGTCCAGCGCTGGCCCACGGTCTTCTTGAAGCGGGCCTGCTCGCGCTCAATGGTAACGTTTTCCAGCTCCTTGTGAGCCGCAATCAGGGCCATGGCACCGGGAGCTTCGTAGATTTCTCGGGACTTGATGCCCACCAGACGGTCTTCCACGATGTCAATACGACCGATACCCTGGGCCCCGGCGCGCCGGTTCATGATCTCGATAGCCTGCAAAGGGGTAACGGCCTGACCATCAATCGCCACGGGGATACCTTCCTTGAAGGTAATGATGACGGTGTCGGGGGTGGGCGCGAAGGTGGGGTCGTCGGTGTAGTCGTAGACGTCCTTGGTAGGGCCATTCCAGATGTCTTCGAGGAAGCCGGTTTCTACCGCTCGGCCCCAGACATTCTGGTCGATGGAGAAAGGGTTCTTCTTAGTAGTGGCAATCGGCAGGTTGTTCTTCTCTGCGTAGTCAATTGCCTTTTCGCGGGTCAGAGCAAGATCACGTACGGGTGCAATGCACTTGAGGTCGGGGCCAAGGGTCTGGATACCCACCTCAAAGCGGACCTGGTCATTGCCTTTTCCGGTGCAACCGTGAGCAACGGTGCTCGCGCCGAACTGCTTTGCTGCGGCGACCAGGTGCTTGGTGATGACCGGCCGGGAGACGGCAGAAACCAGGGGGTAAGCGTCCATGTAGAGGGCGTTTGCCTTCAAGGCGGGCATGCAGTAGTTTTCAGCAAACTCGTCACGCGCATCGGCCACGTAGGCTTCGACTGCACCGCAGTCAAGGGCCCGCTGGCGGATTGTTTGGAGATCCTCGCCCCCCTGACCTACGTCTACCGCAACGGCGATAACTTCGGCACCCGTTGCCTCTCCAATCCAGCCGATGGCAACTGAGGTGTCGAGGCCGCCTGAGTAGGCCAGAACAATCCGCTCTTTCATGGTGCTCCTTGATAGTTGTTTGAGGGTGCGGGGATTCCACACATCTATAAATAATTATGCACTCTTAGACATAATTATTCAAATATGTTTGTGTGCGGACCATGCACTGTCACTCTTCCCCAGCTACCAGTGCTTCAGAACCTAGAACCAGGAGATACCCCGCATGGCTAGAACCGATACCCATACCCCAAAACATAATCACCCTCAGCAGGCAACTGAAAAGGAGGAAAAATTAGAGTCACAACTTCGCCTTGATACTGATTAAGCTCATCAGCCATATCCTGATAAGACTTCTTCGGAGCGATAACATAATCCACGTAGACAGTTCCGCACCCATCAGTGTTGATTTTTAGCTCTGTACTGGAGGTAGAGATACCACCGGTACCACTACGACTATTGAACACTTCAGCAGAAACCAGGGTACATTCCTTATCCACCGGATGAGAACGACTATAGAAATTATAAAGAGAACCACCAATCATAAGAAAAAAGCTAGAAAAAATAATTAGAAAAAATAAAAAACTGACCCATTTACGGGGTTTCTTTTGACCATTTTTGTTCAATTCTTCTATATAAAAAATACCCATTTTTTACTTTCCAGACTGCATGCTAACCGGACGCAGAGTATCCGCGCTAGAAGAGCTTATACTCCCTGAGCCACCACTAACCATACTCTTGAACCCTTCATTCAATGCATCATTGATATTTAATGTTTTCTCTTGCGGCGTGACAAGGTAATTGGCAACACCTAAAACGTAGTCACCAGCACGATCAACACCCACACCGGTCAATTGTGCAGGTACAGATCCACCAATATGTTTCTCTCGTAAAGGCCTAATCCTCGGCGAAACACCAAACGGATCCGCACCACGAGCACCCAACACACAAAAACACCGCCACCACTACCACAAGGAACAAACCAGGACCTACCGGCCTAAATCAAAACCCTCAATCTCATACACATGCACAAAGTCCCGAATAGGAAAATTCCAGACACCAGCTCTAAGATGAACCTTTCTCCCAGCAACCTGCTCATTGAGCTTATCCTTAATCTCCTGATTAGATAAACCACGACGAGGACCGTTATATTTCATATCACCACAGTCAAAGGACTTCATCCAAACATACTCATTACTGTTATACGACTTCGTCCCCGAATCATGAACCATCGCCCTCTCAATAGTGCACTGCATATCCTTCTGCCAAAAAGCATTCACCCAAGGAGACACAAAATACCACAGCAGAGAATAAATAAGCGGCACAAAAATGACAAGCACCATAATCCTGGCCCGAATCACCTCACCCCTAGAAAAAGGATTAGGCGGCCTCTTTTTCTTACTCCTGACCATCACCAAACACCCCTTCCACAACCTGCTTCCCAGCCCCCGCTACTTCGCCACCAACAGGAGCAGCAACACCAGTAAACAAAGAATCACCAACCAAACCAGTCCACCCATTAAACGACGGAGACTTCAAAGACTGAACAGGAGCAGAACCATTCACAGTCCCCTTAACAGACTCCCTAAACCCAGCACTCAAAGCATCCTGTAGCTTCCAGCCCGGACCGTCATAATCAGGCTCCCTATACGACTCATACTGAGCAGAATACGTCATCAAATACAAGAGCACGCCCCTACAACCGATACCCATACCCCAAAGCATAATCACCCTCAGCAGGCAACTGAAAAGGAGGAAAAATGAGAGTCACAACTTCGCCTTGATACCGGTTAAGCTCATCAGCCATATCCTGATAAGACCTCTTCGGAGCAACCACATAATCTATATACACAGTCCCACAATCCTGGGTACTCACCTTCAGTTGGGTACTCGAGGTCGCAAGCCCACCGGTACCACTACGACTATTGAGCACTTCAGCAGAAATCAGGGTGCAGTCTTTATCTACTGTATGAGAACGCCTGTACTTCTCACCCAAGGGAAGACCGACAAAAATCAACGCACCGATCAATAGGGTAATCATCGAAATCACCAACTTGCTCCTAGACATTCTAGGTGGCCGCTGAAACTGACTTGCCATTCTAATCACCTGCTACCGTATCACTGGTCAGCTGGACGAATTCTATTAGCCCCCAAAGTACTAAATGTACCTGAGCCGCCACTCACCGAATTCTTACACCCTTCCTTTAATGCACCTTCCCAACTCAAATCTTGATCCTGAGGCGCAACAACATAACTTGCCATACCGGTAAGAGCATCACCACTCCGATCTATCGCAAACCCATTCGCAGCCACCAATCCCTTATCAAGAACATTTGCGCCAGGCACGGCAGTACCAAGAGTTCTCTGTCGCAAAGGCCTAATCCCCGTCGAAACCACACCAACACCAAAACCCGCACCCGCACCCGCACCCGTAGCACGAACATAACCACCCACAGTATGCTCCTTAAAATCACCCCACGCATACGCCAAATTATTACTCGTCACATGAGAAGCAACACCCTGAACCGTCTGACCCGCCATCGACCGCACAGCACCACCATCATCAAACCCAGCAAAAACAAAAGACGACGGCGCTCCCATGCACCCAAACCGAACACACAAGAACACCGCCGCCCACTACGTCAGGTATACCAGGGCCTACCGGTACCGGCCTAAATCCAGAACCACACCAACAAGCAGATAACTACTCAACAGGACCAGAAAACGAATATACCCTCCGCTGACCCCAACTATCCACACCAGTCTCACCCAGCATAAACTCATACTTCTTACCCGGCTCAACCCGGCTCAGCGTAGACTCAATCTCCCCCTCACTCACCGGCATATAAAGCCCCTCACACTCCACAGTCGAAAAAACAATATCGCCTTCAGAGGAGCTATACCTGACACCACTTGAACTCCTGGACTCATGCTCAGCAGACTTAACCGTGCACACCAGAGGCACCTGATGCGAACGATCATAGATAAAAAGCCGCCAGCCGTAATACAACGGCGTTCCAAGGATTAAAGCCCACATAAGAAGAACAAGAGACAAAACCGGGTAATTGATTTTCTGCGGTGTCTCACCGGACTCAGCCGACTCACCTTTATTGTTCTTTTGGCTCATCACTATCAAACCCCTCCTCAACAGCAAAACCAGTCGCACTCACCGCCATACCACTAGCACCAGCAACCATAGACCTCTGACCACCAGAAGCAGATGAACCCATAGCATACAACTGATCCGTTGCAGGCCCCTTCACAGGAGCAGACGTCAGAGCAGAACTAGCAAAACCCTTACCAAAACAAAGACGACGGCACACCACCAGCACCCAACACACAAAAACACCGCCACCACTACCACAAGGGACAAACCAGGGGCCTACCAACCCAAAACAAGACCCCAAACACACCTACCCCCGAATCGGAAAACCCTCCAACTCCACAGCACGAGCAGTATAGTGCCCCACATACAAATAACTCACCCGAAACCGCAACCGCTCACCCCGATGACGATTCAACTCATCAGCCAAATCCTGAGCACTATCAAAACCTTCATTCTGCATTTTTGTAAAAAACACCAGCCCACACTCCTCAGTCTCAGTATTCACACCCTGCCATGAAGAAGAAGACCGCAAACCGCCCCCACCACTGACAACCTCAGCACCCACAACAGTACAATCAACCGTCCGATAAAAATACATATCACCAAAGTAATAAGCAAAAACAACAACCCAAAAAGTCCACACACACCGCATAAAAATCTTACGCACCCGCGGACTAGCCACACCTGCCCCACCAGCCCCAGACTTACCACCACGGTCTTGATCAACAACAGCCACACAAACCACCTCTCCAACTACCCACAAGCCTAACCAAACCCCAGCAACACACCAAAAGCCAACAAACCAACCGGCCAGCACCACACCCAAAACGACGACAGCACCCCCATGCACCCAACACACAAGAGCACCGCCACCACTACCACACCAGACAAACCAGGACCTACCGGCCCAAATCAAGACCCTCAAAACCCACAACCGACAACTCACCAGGACCAAACATCTGCCAATACCCCACATCCACCGCCACCCGCTGACCAGCAAGAGCATCAATACGCTCAGCAACCTCAGCACGCCTCAACCCATGACGATCCCCCTTAAACCTCAAACCACCACAATCCGAAGTCTGCACATAAATATACGGATTGCCCGAATACGACTTAGACCGGCTCTCACCAGCGGCAGCCCACTCAATAGTGCACTGCTTCTCATAATGAAACACCCGATTAAAATAAGGCGAGAGCAAGAACCAGGAAACCCCATAAACCATCGGGACAAGAAAAATCGACAAACCAACAAGATTACGCACACGCTCCCAAGGAGACATATACCGCCACCCATTAGGCTTCTTGCCCTCCACAGACTCACTCACCAGAACCCTCCCTCACACTCTCAACCATAACCCCCACAGACGCATGCACACCCGAAGCACCAGAACCCAACAACCCTAGATCCCGCACAGCACCACCATCATCAAACCAACCGGCCGGCACCACACCCCAAAACGACGACAGCACCCCTGCACCCCAACCCGAACACACAAAAACACCGCCGCCGGCCCCTAGCTTCTTGAGCTACCACCAGCTAGAAAGTAAGGTTCTTTTCAATCAGCGCCCCGCGGCCTCAGGGCTACTAGTCCTGAGCAGTCATTAGCCCTCTAAAACTATAGTCCCAGCTAGTTCACGCTTAAGTATTTTTCCGGTCGGACCCAGCGGTAGCGACTGCCGGACTTCATAGCGACGAGGCCGCTTATAGGCTGCCAATTCTGCACGGGCCAGAGCATCAAGGGCCGCCACCAGTTCACCCATCTGCGCTTCATCAAGCTGCTCATGCGGCACAATCACAGCCACGACCTCCTCACCTACCCGGGGGCAGGGAACACCCACGACCGCGGCCTGCCTGACCCCAGAATGGATGTCGAGGACATCCTCGATCTCGCGCGGGTAAATGCTATTTCCATTGCGCAGAATCATGTCTTTAAGACGGTCAACAATAAAGATATTGCCCTGCTCATCAATTTTTGCAACATCCCCGGTCGCAAACCACTCCCCCTGCATCACCTGCTGTGTTGCCTGGGGGTTGTTCCAGTAGCCAGCCATAACATTTGGGCCGGCAACCCAGAGCTCACCGGGCTGGCCCGCGCCAAGTTCTTGCCCCCTGCTATCAACAACTTTGACACGCACCCCGGGAAGAGCACGACCCACCGACCCGATGAGCAAGCCAAACTCCGCACGATTAAAAGCCACCACGGGAGCAGTCTCGCTTAAGCCATAGCCCTCATAAATGGGAAAAGCTAAGATCTGCTCAATCTGCCGGTGAACAGAAGCGGGTAAAGCTGCCCCGCCAGATACGCCAAACCGGATAGTCCCCCGCAACTGGGCGGCCAGGGCAGGGTCAGTAGCCAGATAGGCGGCCCAAGCCCCATACATGGTTGGCACCGCGGCATAAACCGTGACCCCGGCGCTCGCGCACAGTTGTGCTGCTCCCCCCGGTGTGAACTGCGGAAGCAGAGCAACGCTTGCACCGGCCGCAAAGACTGCATTCATGGACACCGTTTGACCAAAAGCGTGAAAGAGCGGGAGCCCGCCAAAAATAGTGTCGTCCCCCCTAAAACCAAAAACCTCTGCGCAGGCACGGGCGTTGGACAGCATATTCGCATGGGTTAAGGTCGCGCCCTTGGGGGCACCCGTCGTCCCCGAAGTGTAGAGCAGAACAGCGGGCGCGTCCAGGTGCACGGCTCTAGGCTCCCAGGGGCCTACCCTAGGAGCCGCAAAATCAAAGCCCAGACCAAGAATCTCAATCTTTAGCTCGCTGCCCAGGTGCCGACCGGTCTGCTCAGCTTGATCAGCAACCCGCGTGCCTTCGCCGGCGATCAAGAGCTTCGCACCAGAATCTTCAAGCTGGTATACAACCTCTCGTGAAGAGAGCAGAGGATGAAGCGGAACCGCAACAGCTCCCAAGGATACAAGAGCGTAGTAAAGAATAACCATCTCGGGAACATTCGGCAGAGCCAAAGCAACCCGGTCACCAGCAACTAGTCCCCGAGCTTCAAGCCAAAGCCGAGCCTGCCCAGTTCTTATGACAAGCTCCGCGTAGGTGAGCCCACCGCCTGCCCAGGTTAAAGCCACTGACTGGCTCTCAGCCCGGTCTGTGATCAGCGATGCAAGATTATGCTGTGCGGCTACGGCCTTTGCTGTGTGTGTCATAGATTCTGGTTACTTTCAGGTGAGCAGGAACTGGTAGCACACAATCTATTTTCCCACACCCGGCCATTCATTAAACTCCCTGTGCCCGGCAGGCCGCAAGAGTTGGCTGGTCCTGCACCCACCTGAGCTTGCTAACTGAAGCTCTTTTCTGAGAAAGTGAAGCTATGACAGTCCCAGATTCAAACCTGACCGATCAGGAACTAGAATTCCTCAATTCAGTTTTTGACTTGGCACGCGAGAATAAACCGGTAGCTCTCAAGTCTCTTTTTGACCAGGGGGTGCCTGTAGACCTCACCAACGCCAAAGGCGATACACTGCTCATACTCGCGGCCTACCACGAGCACACCGACATGGTCCAGTTACTCATCAACGAAGGCGCTGACCTTGACCGGCTCAATGAACGAGGTCAAACTGCTTTAGTCTGTGCAGCCTTCCGCAACAACCTTCCCATTGCCCGTATGCTACTGGATGCAGGGGCCGACGAGACGCTTGGCTCCCAGACACCAGCTCAGGTCGCTGAGTTCTTCGACCTGGAAGAGATGAAAAAACTTTTCTCCTCATAAGATCCCACCACTTTACCAGCACCTCAGTAGACACAGGGGCGGTAGCTAGCGCACTACTAGCTACCGCCCCAACTCTTTGGCAGACACCGTCACCAGGCTAAGCCGCCCAATCCAAGAACAGCGAAGCTGCCGCTTGACCGCCCTGCGGATCCCTGGTAATCACCATGACGGTGTCATCACCAGCGATAGAGCCTAGAAGAGGTTCCAGCCCGGCTTGGTCAATAGCAGATGCCAGGAATTGGGCCGCCCCCGGCGGGGTCCTGAGAATCACAAGGTTGGCTGAAGCTTCGGCTGTAACCAGGAGTTCCTTAAAGAGGGAGACCAAGCGGGCATCGGGGCCGTCCTGAGAGCTACGGCGCACCGGGTGGTTAGGAACCGCATAAATGAGGCCAGATTTATCGTCACGAACTCGTTCAGCGCCGATCTCTACCAGATCGCGGGAAAGAGTAGCCTGGGTAACCTTGAGACCGTCGTCTACCAAAAGCTGGGCCAGCTCAGATTGCGAGCGCACGCGGTGCGTTTGAAGCACCTCGATGATTCGGGCTTGTCGGGCTGTTTTTGTGGATGGGATTGCCATGATTACTTCTCTTCGTTGAGGGTTAAAGCTACTGATGGGAGCGCTGTTCGTCTATCTTCTGCCAGGCCTGATTCGACCAGGAGGAAGGTCATGAGAGCCTTCTGAGCATGCAGGCGGTTTTCCGCTTCATCGAAGACAAGGGATTGGGGACCATCGATAACGTCTGCGGTGACTTCATAGCCACGGTAGGCCGGGAGGCAATGCAGGAAGATTGCTCCGGGGGCGGCTTGTGCCATGGCCTTGGCATCGACGGTGTAGGGGGCAAAGATGCGGGTTCGTGCTTCTTTTTCGTCTTCTTGACCCATGGACACCCAGGTGTCGGTGATTATGACATCGGCGCCAGAAAGGGCTTGGTCCATATCGGTAGTTACGAGAACTGACCCACCGGTTTCGGCGGCTCGTTGCTGGGCTTCCTGGGCGATTGCGGGAGCTGGCAGGTAGCCTTCGGGGCCTGCAATGCGCACGTGCATGCCGGCGGTTGCGCACCCCAGGAGGTAGGAGTTAGCCATGTTGTTGGCGGCATCGCCAAGATAGGTCACTGTTTTGCCAGCCAGCTGGCCCAGGTGCTCACGGATAGTGAGCAGGTCAGCCAGAATTTGGCAGGGGTGGTAATCATCGGAAAGAGCGTTGATAACGGGTACGCGGGAGTAGCGGGCCATTTCTTCCAGCCCGCTCTGAGAGTAGGTCCGCCACACGATGGTAGAGACCATACGGGAGATGACCTGAGCGGTGTCACAGATAGATTCCTTGTGCCCGAGCTGGGCTTCACCGGGGTTGACGATGAGCGGGTTTCCGCCCAGCTCTGCCACGCCAGCGTGGAAGGAAAAGCGGGTGCGGGTAGAAGTCTTGTCGAAGATGACGGCAACTGTCTGCGGGCCAGCTAGTGGCTTGTAGCCGTAGCGGTTAGCTTTCATGGCTGCTGCTAGGTCAAGAACGCGGGCTTGTTCTTGCGGGTTGAGGTCGGTGTCTTTGAGGAAGTGGCGGACCATTGGCTCTCCTTGGCTAGCGTGGCGGTCAACGCCACAGAGTATCAATTATATGCATATTTTTTGATACTTATGCATTTGGGTGAATAGTGTTAGAGCTTACGTGCCTGAGCAAGAATTATGGGGAACTCAGCAGTGAATTCTGCCAGTTCTTGATCGGTAATCGTCAGAGCCGGAGCGATACGCACGGTGCGGGCATCTGGGGCGTTTACAATGAAACCCGCTGAACGAGCCGCTATCACAAAGGCAGGAGCCAGAGGGTTGCCCTGCTCTGTTGCTGAGTCTGTAAGAACAATCCCAATCAGCAAGCCATCTCCGCGGCTTGTTGCTACCCCAGGGACCTGCTCAATAGCTGCGCGGAACCGGGTTCCACGCTGGCTGGCAGCCTCAAGTAAACCTTCATTTTCAATGGCCTGCAAGGTCGCAGTTGCCGCTGCGGTGGCCAAGGGGTTACCGCCAAAGGTCGTTCCGTGCATACCTGCTTCTAGGGTCTGGCCGGCATCAGGCCCAACAGTGAGCACCGCTCCAATAGGGAAGCCGCCGCCCAGCCCCTTAGCCAGGGTAATAACATCGGGTAGCTCTTGCCCCGTCAGTTCACGCGAGTGGGCAAACCAGCGACCGGTGCGCCCCATACCGGTCTGGACTTCATCGACCATGAGCAGGGCACCGGCTGACCGGGTGAGTTCCCTAGCACGCTGGAGATAGCCTTCGGGCAGGGGCAGGACACCGGCTTCCCCCTGAATAGGTTCAACGATCAGGGCCGCGACATGATCAGACAGGTTCTCTTCGAGAGCCTCTATAGTAGCGGGGATATGTTTGATGCCAGCTGGTAGCGGTTCGAAAGGCTCACGGTAGGCAGGCTTGTGAGTCAGCGCCAAAGCGCCCAGGGTACGCCCGTGGAAACCGTGTTCCAGAGCCAGAATCGTGCCCTTACCCCGGACGTTACCGTAGCGCCGAGCTAGCTTGTAGGCGGCCTCATTGGCTTCGGTACCCGAGTTGCAAAAGAATACCCGCCCGTCCTGCGCCCCCAGGTAACCCAAGAGGCGCTGAGCCAGTCCCACCTGCTGCGGTGTGGTGAAGAAATTAGAGACGTGCGCTAGCTGAGCAGCCTGCTCGCTCACAGCCCTGACCCAGGCGGGGTGAGCATGACCCAGAGCATTCACCGCGATACCACCCAAAAGATCCAGGTAGGTACGGCCCTCGGCATCTGTGACCCGCGACCCGCTCCCCCGCACCAATACAAGAGCGGGCTGGCCAAAGACCCCCAGCATGTCGTGGGCGTACTCAGTGATCAGTCTTTCTTGGCTCATGGTCCTTCTTTCCAACCGTCAGGGTGTATCAGTGTGGTTCCGGAAGCAGAGGCTAGTAGGTCAGTGGCTGTACTTGAAAATCGGGAGCGGGGTGACGCCAGGCGACGTCCTCAACATCATCGGGGATGAGCTGGGTGCCGATGCCGGTGTCCGTAAAGATTTCCAGCAGGGGTGAGTGTGGCAGGCGACCATCCACAATGGTTGCTTTCGGAACACCCTGCTCCACAGCTTGAAGGCAGGCGGCCATTTTGGGGATCATGCCCGAGACCAGGGAGGGGAGCATCTGACGGAGCTCGCTCACTTTCAAGGAGCTAATCAGGGAGGACCGGTCAGGCCAGTTAGCATAGAGCCCCTCAACATCGGTCAAAATAACCAGTTTCTCTGCCCCCAAGGCGGCGGCCACTGCGGCGGCGGCGGTATCGGCATTAACATTCAAGATTTCTCCCGTCAGCCCAGCCAAGCCGTGGCTGTGATCGGGGTACTTATCGGGGTCAGATATCTCGGGAGCTACCGAAGAAATCACCGGAATCTTACCTGCCTCAATCATGGACATAATCGCGGTGGTGTTCACCCCTACTACCTCACCCACCAAGCCCAGATCTACTTCCTGGCCGTCCACCTGGGTGGTAATCCTGTGTGCCCGCAGGAGGCCACCGTCTTCACCACTCATGGCTACCGCAAAAGGTCCGTGACTGTTAATAAGTGATACCAGTTCACGGGCGACCTGGCCGGTGAGCACCATCCGCACCACATCCATAGCCTCGGGAGTTGTGTAGCGTAGCCCCCCGCGGAACTGGCTCTCAATCCCGAGCTTATCCAGCATGGCAGTAATCTGAGGCCCACCACCGTGAACCACCACCGGGCAGATACCGATGGTGCGCAAGAAAACCATGTCCTCGGCAAAGGCAGCCCTGAGGTCATCAGAAATCATGGCATTGCCACCGTACTTGAAGACCATGACCTTACCCCGGAACTGCTGGATCCAGGGCAAGGCCTCCATAAGAGTCTTCGCTTTTTCCTGGGCTGTTTCAAAACGGGCCTGGGCGTTCTTCTGCTCTGCCATGGCTTTCTTTCTGGGGAGTCGGATGCTGGTAAAAACGGATGTGCTGGTCTTGAGGCTCTCTGGACCAAAATCTCAGACGCTAGCTAGAATAGGCCGAATTTTCGTGCACATAGTCGTGAGTGAGATCGTTAGTCCAGATAGTGGCTTCGTGTTCGCCAGCGGCCAGGTCAATCTCTACGGTGACCTTGCGGTCAGCCGCCAAATCAACCAGCTTGCGGTCCTGACCAATACCACCACCGGTGCAGACCTGAACACCGTTGATCAGGACATTGACGTTCTCGGGGTCAAAGTCTGCTGAGGTTGTACCGACCTCCGATAGAATTCGGCCCCAGTTGGGGTCATTGCCAAAGATAGCGGTCTTGAAGAGGTTGGAGCGGGAAACCGCGCGGGAGACCTCCTCGGCCTCTTCTTCGGTAGCGGCGTTGAAGGTGCGGACGTGGATGTCGTGGCTAGCACCCTCCGCATCACCAATCAGCTGCAGGGCGAGGTCCAGGCAGACCTTGGTCAGAGCCTCGGTAAAGCCGACTAAATCGGGCACAAGTCCAGAGGCACCAGACCCCATGAGCACTACGGTGTCATTGGTAGACATACACCCATCAGCATCAGCCCGGTTGAAACTCAAACGGACGGCTTGGCGCAGGGCGGTGTCAAGGTCTTCAGGTGATAAGACGGCATCGGTGGTCAGTACTACCAGCATGGTAGCTAACCCGGGGGCAAGCATGCCCGCCCCCTTGGCCATACCGCCGATCAGATAGTCACCACCCTGCTCCACTTCAACGCAGATGGCCGCCTGCTTGGGGACGGTATCGGTGGTCATAATTGCCTCTGCGGCGGCCAAAGAATCGGATGGGCTTACCCCCAGAGCCCTAGCGGCTTGCTCACTGCCTGCCAAGAGATTATCCAGGGGGAGCCTCTGCCCGATCAGCCCGGTGGAGCATACCAACACGTCACCGGCAGAAATGTTGAGCAAATCGGCCACATGCTCAGCGCTGGTGTGAGTGTCTTGGAAGCCAGGAGCACCGGTGCAGGCGTTAGCCCCACCGGAGTTGAGCAGGACCGCATCAACCCGCCCATCGCCGACCACCTGCTGACTCCACAGCACCGGCGCAGCCGCAAACCGGTTGGTAGTAAAAACGGCAGCAGCGTTCTTCAGCGGCCCGTCATTGACCACCAAGGCAACGTCCTTTTTGCCTTCAAGAGCGCTGATACCAGCGCTCACCCCGGCAGCACGGAACCCGCGTGCCAAGGTCACGCCCTGGGTGATAACCCCTTCGATCTGGTGCTGGGTTGCGCTCACGGTGCAAGTCCTTCCTGCAACAGGCCCGCATCCTCCGGCAGACCCAAAGCAATATTCATGGATTGAATGGCACCTCCTGCAGTGCCCTTGGTCAGGTTGTCAATCACGCTGGTGACGATGACTCGACCGGCGTGGGTGTCAAAGGCTAGCTGCATTTCTGCATGGTTTGAGCCCTGAACGCTTTTGGTGGTGGGCCACTTCCCCTCGGGGAGCAAATGAACAAAACGCTCCACCTCATAGGCTTGAGCCCAGGCCTGCCGAAGCTGTTCCTCGGTAACACCGGGTTTGACCTTTGCGGTGCAGGTAGCAAGGATTCCCCGGGGCATGGGTGCCAGTGTGGGGGTGAATGAAATCTGAACCGGCTGACCGGCCACCGCAGACAGTTTTTCTTCGATCTCAGGGGTATGCCGGTGGGCACCGCCCACACCGTAGGGACTCATGGACCCCATAATCTCGGAAGAGAGCAGATGCGGTTTGAGGCTCTTACCTGCACCTGAGGTGCCCGAAGCCGCAACGATCACAAGGTCCTGCGGTTCAAGTAAGCCAGCGGCAAAACCGGGGGCTAGAGCCAGCAGCGAAGCTGTGGGATAGCAACCTGGGACGGCAATACGGTTGACTCCCACTAGCTGGTCACGCTGTTTCTGCCCGCAGGTAAAGGGTAACTCCGGTAGCCCATAGGGCCAGGTGCCAGAATGCTCAGACCCATAGAATTTGACCCAGGCCTCGGCGCTATCAAGCCGGTGGTCAGCCCCGGCATCAATAACCAGGGTGCTCTCGGGTAGTTGTGAGGCTATCTCAGCGCTAGCCCCATGAGGGAGGGCCATGAATACAGCGTCGTGTCCGCTCAGTGCCTGGACGGTTGTATCAGCAACTACCAGATCAGCGTAAGCTCGCAGGTGAGGGGCTAGATCCCCCAGAGGCTGACCTGCCGATGAGTGCGCGGCAACAGTTTTTACCTCAACCTGCGGGTGGGTGGCTAGGAGCCGGAGAATCTCGCCACCAGCATACCCGGTGGCTCCGGTGACAGCTACGGTAATAGTCATAACACCATCATTGCATGTTTTTGCATACCAGTAAATATTTATTCATTATCTATGGGTGTATGACTTCCTTACCCCATCTTCTTCATACCCGCCTTGCCCTGGGAGTAGGCTAAAGATATGACTTCTCAGACCATGACAGCTATCCAGCTTCACAGCACAGGAGGCCCCGAGGTCCTCCAGCTCAACCACCTTGCTACCCCGACCGCCGCACCCGGGCAGGTTCTTGCAGAAACCATCGCAACCGGTGTGAACTTTATTGAAACCTACCAGCGATCAGGCATCTACCCTGTGCCTCTGCCCTTCACCCCAGGCTCCGAGGCCAGCGGCCGCGTGGTAGCGGTAGGCCAAGGCGTTACCGAATTTCAGCCGGGCGACTTGATTGCAACGGCCAGCGCCACCGGCACCTACGCCCAATTCTTCACAGCTGCTGCCGAACTCTGCCTACTAATCCCCGAGGGCATCGACCCGGTTGAAGCCGCGGCTCTCCCCCTCCAAGGTATGACAGCCCACTACCTCATCAACTCCACCTACCCCGTCCAGGCAGGTGAAACCGTGCTCTTCCACGCCGGAGCTGGTGGAGTAGGCGGCATTGCTATCCAGCTCCTCAAAGCCAAGGGGGCAACCGTCATCACTACGGTATCCAAAGACGAAAAAGAAGCCATTGCCCTGGCCCACGGCGCTGACCATGCCCTACGCTACGAAGGTTTTGCTCAGAAAGTCCATGAGCTCACCGACGGAAAGGGTGTGGCCGTAGCCTACGACGGGGTAGGGAAAGACACTTTTACTGATTCCCTCAAGTCGCTTGCAATCCGAGGTATGGGCGTGCTCTTTGGTGGGGCTTCTGGCCAAGTGCCGCCCTTTAACCTCCAAGAGCTCAACTCTCTAGGCTCACTCTTTATCACTCGACCTACCCTCGCCCACTACTCACAAAACCGAGAAGAAGTCACCTGGCGTATGGGCGAACTCTTCCAAGCAATCCAGGCTGGCCAGCTCAAGCTCAGCATCGACCAGACTTTCCCCTTAGCTGACGCAGCCCAGGCCCACCGCTACCTTGAAGCCCGCAAAACCAGGGGCAAAGTCTTACTGGTACCCTAAGCACATCAAGACTGAGGCGGGGCCCCTAGTCACTCGTGGCTAGGGGCCCCACCTTAGTACGCGTATTGGCTAGCGGCTTGGCCTCTAATCGATAAACTCTTCATCCTTACGTTTACGGATGAGCATGAAGGTTGCCACAACCCCAGCACCAAATACTAGGATGGCCCCGCCCAGGCGAAGCATGGCCGAACGCTTCTGTGAGCTCACGGTGTCTTCCGTAACCGGCACCAGGCTACCTTCTGTACCCGTACGCACAACAATTAGCTCCGTATCAGAAGTCTGAGCCAAAAGGGCATCGACTCTCTGGGGGAAGTCAGCACTCACTCTCCCGGTCTGAGAACCGCGGAATTTAACGGAATCCCCCGGGTTCACGCTGGCGGGGTCAGCCACATCTGACACAAAAGTTTTACCGGCCATAGCAGAATCATCGGGGAGCTTGCCAGAGTAGATAGCGACGTTCTTATCGCTCTGCAGATCAGGTGTCACATCATCGATTGCTCCGCTAATAACCCAGGAACGATTCTCATAGCCCTCGTTGGCTCGGGCCTCGTTGAAGGTACGTACACCGCCAATGAGCAGGATAAATGCAACTACCGAGACCAGCAGCATAATACCGGCTGCAGCTAGCTTAGATCTAAGAGAGCCGCGGGAATCAGCATCGTCCTCTTCACCGTCCTCAGCGAAAGTAAAAAAATCTGATACCTGTTCCTCGTCCTCAACAATATCCCGGTTCTCTGGCATGCCCTGTTCCCTCTCATCTTTCTGCAAAGCCCCTATGTTAGGGGCATCATAAAGCCTACTTCTGCAAGCCTACAAGTCACAGCTAAGGCCCCGCAAACTGCGGTGGCTTTATCTCACACTGATATGAAAACCCCCGCCCTTACCGCTAGGACGGTTAGGGCGGGGGCATCTACAGCCTTCTCGGCTACACGATTCTAGGCGCGCTGAACCGCCCCAAAACGCTCAAGAGCTAGAGCTACACCGGCTTCTCGTGCTTCACTTGCCTCATCAGCAGTCAGAGTACGATCCGGTGCACGGAAGCGCAACGCAAAGGCAAGCGACTTATAGCCTTCTTCGATGCCGGCGCCTCGGTAGTCGTCAAAGACACGAACGTCTTCAAGCAAATCGCCCGCACCCTCAGCCAAGGTGGCGGCTAGATCGGCGGCAGGGATATCAGCCTTAACGATGAGGGCTACATCCTGGTTAGCAGCAGGGAAACCGGAAATACCGGTGGCCTGCACAGCCTGGCCTGCCTCAGCCAGCAGAGCGGTGAAGTTCAGCTCGAAAGCGCTGGTGCGCTCAGGCAGGTTACGCTGAGCCAGCAACTTGGGGTGTAGTTCACCCGCGTAGGCTACGACCTGCCCCTGAGAGTTACTCAATACAGCGGTACGTCCGGGGTGGAAGGCCTGATGCTCGCCGTTAGCGACGGTGAGCTTGACACCTGCAGCATCGGCCACCAGCAGCACAGAGTCCAGAGCATCACGCCAGTCAAAGGCTCGGGCAGTGAGCCCGGGGGCATCCTCGTGCTCGGCACCGGCGAACATACCTGCGATGTGGCGAGGCTGGTCGGGAATACCGGCGTTGAGATCAGCAAGTACTTGATCATCAGGCTTAGCACCCAGACCGGGGATGGAGGCCGAGCCAAGCTGGGGCCCGGGGATAAAGACATGACCGGTTTCGTAGATCGCAAGGTTCTTGAGACCGCGTGAGAGGTTACGTGAAAGAACCTCGGTCAGACCAGGCAAGAGAGAGCGGCGCATCCAGCCCTGGGCGGAGGAGATGGGGTTAGCCAGGCGGATTGAATCAACCTCTTCACCGGCTACGGGGCTGGCCCACAGGTTGTTGTCTGCATCGGAGACAAAGGGGTAGGCAAAGACCTCGGTCAGGCCCGATGAGGCAAGGGCGTTCAGTGCCCGGCGGCGCAGGGTCTGCTCCACGGTATAGCCTCGCCCGGGAGGGGCAACGGGCAGGGTGGAGGGAATCTGGTCGTAGCCAACCAGACGGGCGACTTCCTCGGTCAGGTCTTCCTTATCGCCCAGGTCGGTACGCCATGAGGGTACGGTGACCAGGTAAGCATCGTCGGTGGTTTCAATGCTGGCACCGATTTGTTCTAGGGAACTGACAATCTGTTCCTGGGTGTAGTCAATGCCAATACGGCCTGCGGTGTAGCCCTTGGGCAGGGTGATAAGGGTAGGTTTATAGGCTGAGCCAGTATCGGTCACCCCTTCTGCCACCTGGGCACCAGCCAGCTCAACCAGCAGATCTACCGCGCGCTGGGCGGCGGCGGCCTGAATCAGCGGGTCAACGCCGCGTTCGAAGCGTTTGGAGGCCTCAGAAGGTAGCTTGTGGCGGCGGGCGGTGCGAGCAATAGAAACCTCATCGAAGCGGGCAGCTTCGATCACGATGGTGCTGGTTGAGTCGGTGACCTCGGTGGAGGCACCGCCCATGACACCAGCCAGACCGATGGGGCCGGAGTCATCGGCGATGAGCAGGTCCTCGGCGTGCAGGTCGCGGTCTTTGCCATCCAGAGTGGTGAGCTTCTCCCCCGCCTGGGCACGGCGCACGGTGATACCGCCTTCCAGCTTGTCTGCATCGTAGAAGTGCAGGGGCTGGCCCGTTTCAAGCATGACGTAGTTGGAGATATCCACCGGCAGTGAGAGTGAGCGGATACCGGCTAGGCGCAGTCGAGAGGACATCCAAGGGGGTGTCGGCGCGGCCGGGTTAACCCCGGTGACGGTGCGGGTGACAAAGCGGGTGCAGCCCTCCTTGCCATGAATGGGGGCTGAATCGGTCAGCCTGACAGTCAGACCAGCATCGTTTGCCGCCGGTGCCTTGGCGGCCAGTTCCAGCACGAAGTCCTTGAAGTCGCTACCGGTCGCATGGCAGTACTCGCGGGCAATGCCGCGAATAGAGAAACCGTAACCACGGTCCGGGGTCACATTGACCTCGGCGGCCTGGTCGTAAAGCCCCAGCAGTTCCATGGCATCTGAGCCAACCTCGGGGTCAAGCCCCAGGGTGGAGAGTACCAGAATACCGTCATGGTCTTCGCCAATGCCCAGCTCACGCACGGAGGCAATCATGCCAGCAGACTTGTGGCCGTAGGTCTTACGGGCGGTGATAGCAAAGCCCCCGGGCAGAACAGCACCGGGCAGGGTGACAACAACCTTGTCACCGGGCTTGAAATTGTGGGCACCGCAGATAATGCCCTGCACGCCAGATTCCTCGATACCCTTACCGGTCAGGGTCTGTTTCTGCCCCTCGGGGACTACACGCACCTGGCACCAGTTAACGGTCTTGCCGTTGGAGTGAGTCTCGGGCTCCATGGAAAGCACCTGACCAACCACAATCGGGCCAGTCAGATCATCGGTGGGGCGGTGAACGTCTTCTTCTTCAAGGCCAACCTTAACCAGGGTAGCCATAAGATCTTCGGCGCTTGCGTCGGCCGGGACGGGCGCGTATTCACGCAGCCAGGAAAGGGGTACTCGCATGGGTTAAATCTCCATCTTGAACTGCTGTGAGAAACGGACGTCGCCTTCAATCATGTCGCGCATATCGCTTACGCCGTTACGGAACATGAGGGTGCGCTCAATACCCATGCCAAAGGCAAAGCCGGAGTAGACCTCAGGGTCAATACCAGCGGCGCGCAGGACGTTGGGGTTGACCATGCCACAGCCACCCCACTCAATCCAGGCTGGGCCGCCCTTAGCATCGGGGTGCCAAACATCCAGCTCAGCTGAGGGCTCAGTGAAGGGAAAGTAGTTAGGGCGCAACCGGATTTTAGCCTCTGCACCGAACATAGCTCGAGCCATATGCTCTAAGGTGCCCTTGAGGTCAGCCATGGTTAGGCCCTTATCTACGGCAAGGCCTTCAATCTGGTGAAAAACCGGGGTGTGGGTGGCATCGAGCTCGTCGGTGCGGTAAACCTGGCCGGGGCAGACCACGTAGAGAGGCAGGTCACGTTCCAGCAGGGAACGCATCTGCACCGGTGACGTGTGGGTACGAAGCATGAGGTGGGCCTTGGTTGGTTCCACGAAGAAGGTGTCCTGCAGTTCGCGGGCCGGGTGATCCGGTTTGAAGTTGAGGGCATCGAAGTTATACCATTCGGATTCCAGCTCGGGGCCGTCGGCGATTTCCCAGCCCATGCCAATAAAGATGTCGCACATCTGCTCTTGCAGGACGCTGATGGGGTGGCGGCCACCGATACGGCGGCGGGGAGTGTGGGCGGTGACGTCTACGGCTTCTTCTACCAGAATCCTGGCATCGCGCTCTTCTTCAAGCTGGGTATTACGGGCTTCGAGTGCCTTAGCCAGTCGGCCACGGGCCTGGCCCATGAGCTTACCAACGTCAGCCTTGTGTTCTTTACCCAGATCACGCATCTGCTTATTAGCTAGGGTAAAGCCGCCCTTATCGCCAGTAAACTCTAGACGAACCCGCTTGAGGTCTTCAAAGGTGGGGGTCTTCTCAGCAATATCGGTCAGGGCTCGGTCAAGTTCAGCCCGGAAGGCTTCCTCAACGGTAGCTAGGCCCCGCTGCGGGTCTGTCTCTAGAATTGCGCGGATATTGGCCAGGACCTGAGAGGGTGTGGGGTTTTCAGGTATCTGGTGCAAAGGATCAGTCATAGAAGCTATCTCTTCACGTCGGTTGGGTAGGGGCACTAGGCCCAAATCATCAAGGTATAAGTCTAGTGCAAATACTGTGTTGGTGCTGGCTCCCCTATCGGGAGGCCGGCTCTCTGCTCACCACGGTTCTGCAGAGGGTGTCTGCAAAATCTGGGGCTAGGTGGTGGTCTAGCTGCCGGTAGTTGGCATCAGAGATCAAAGGGTTATCCCAGCAATTCAGGCTTGACAGGTTCTTATGATTGCTGAGGCCAGCTGTGCTGGTTAACCATGGTGAACTTATGACCGGCCTTACTGCAGGAAATCGCCAAAAGGCGCTCAAGCGCGTGGGCCACCGTTGAATCCTTTTGGCCCTCTTCAACCGGGAAATGCTCTGCCGTAAGCCCTAGAGAGAAAATAGGTTGCAAAGCATCCACCCTTGCCCAGAACATACTACCTGCCGGGAACATAAAGTCCTTGTTCTTGGGAAGCTGACCCCAGTTGTTCTTCCAGGTCAGTGCCTGGGCAATCGGGTAGTTAGTAGACCAGTTCCAGGAGTTTACAACCGATGGGTGAGGAAAAGGAGCCACCATACCCACCCGATCCGAGGCCAAAGCACCGATGATCTGCTCTACTGCCTGGCGACTGGGCAAAAGAGAATCAAGAATAAAGACCAGCCAGTCGTCAAGATCCGCGCTGTGGGGGGATTTTTTACTGTGGAGGTGAAGGACCAGGTCATAATCTTGATGTTCCTGGGCAAAGACTACAAACTTAGGCATGATGTCTCGGCCCCGGTTTTCAGCGATTTTTACTCTAACATCGGGGAACCAGCCTTCGATGGCCTGGAGCTTAGCAAGCGTGTTCGTGGAGATATAGAGGTCATAGGGCTGGGGCACATGTTCGAGATACTTTTTGATCACCGGGCAAGATTCCAGGTAAAACATGTGGATGAAGACCGCTATACGGGGGAGCCGGCTCAGCGGCTTCTCCGATGCCAGAGCGTTGGGGTCAACATATTGCACGGAAGCTTTCTGTCTGCTCCTGCAGGGAGCCAAGGGGGGACTTTTGCGCTTTGCTACCCAGCCGGGCAACTTTTTGGAATCATACTGCCGAATTTCGGCCAAAGGTGAAGAAAGAGCTAGATCCTCGATAGCCCTGAGAACTTTGATTTCGTCACCGGGGTGGCGGACCAGGTGGGCGATGAAAGGGGTCGTCATAAATCTCAAGGAATCAAGAGACTGAACCCAGCTCCTTTGACAAGGCTTGATAGCCATGACCTCGGCAGCCAAATCTGTCGTTCTTGGTTCTGAGCCTTGGGCCGGGTCTAGGGGATTCACAGCTACCTGAGCAAAACCCCAATGGTAGATGGGGCCCAGAGCTGAGTAAGCCTTACTGTATACCGGGGTGCTTTGGATAGCCTGTTTACAGGTCCCAAGGATCTGAACCTGCAGAAGATGCTTGAGGGGTCTTAGCCAGGCTAGGCGCTCCCCCAGCTGAGAACGGAGAACAGAGGGCTTATGGGCACCAGCAGGCAGCAGATCCAGCAACTCATGAGCGTATCTCTTGGAGCTGCCGATAGTAGCTACAAACTCCTTCCGTCGCCCTTGCTTCTCCGGGGTGTCACTCATCACTAGATCCAGAGCCTGCTCAGCCATTGAGTCGCTATCGTAGGGTTCCACCAACTGACCCACCCAGGCAGTCTCAGCACTGAAGATATCTAAAATACCTAAGTCGGAGCGGTAGGCAACCATAGCCAGGCCCTGGCCCAGAGCATCAATAGCAGTTGTTGGCCCCGGATCTTGGCGGGAGGTCAAGAGATAGGCACTCGAAATCGCATACCAGGTGTGGGAGTTAGCCACATAGCCAGGGGTGATCAAAGGCAAACCTTGCTGTCGGGCCTCCTGGGCTATCTCAAGCGCCCAGGCAGATAGCTCACCTAACCAGATGAAAACTGATTTAGGTTCTCTGGCCAGAATCTTCCAGGCCACTTCAATAAATAGGTCAAATCCCTTTCGCCGGTCCCCGTACCCAGCCGATATATATATATCCCCTAGGGTCCGGTGCCTTGCCAGTTCAAGCCGTAACCGGTTGGCTTCTTTATTGCTGACAGAGTGTTCTTTGATGCTAGGAACCACAACGGAACTCTTGCTCGGGGGCTCCAGCTCGTGCTGATAACTTAAGCGGACAGCCTCGGTGGCAAAGACCAGGTGAGGCATCTGTTGGAGAGCTGGCATTAAAGAGTTCTGCCTGACATAGTCCGGCATTTCATGGATCAGTGCCAGTGAGAACTCTCTGGCGGATTCTGGACCTTCAGATAAGAGTTGCACGCCCCAGCAGGTGTTGGCTATCACCGGAGTTTTCGGGGGCAGTGCTTCTAAAATTTCTTGAACGTCCCAGCCCTCTTCACAGATGTAGGTCGGGTACTTTGCGCGGTACTGTTCGTAAAGCTCTCCCCCGTTCCTCAGCACCACCAGGGGCTGATAACCTAACAATTTCAGGGCACTAAGTAATTCAAGCAGAAGTAAGGGGGCACCTGCCTTGTGGGCATCATTGCCCAAGACAAGTAGGGGGCAGGGGCGGGTGTGAAAATCTTTGAGAACTTTTTCTCCCGTCAGCCCGGCAGGTATCTGGCGGGGACGGGTGTGATAGCCAAGGGGTCTACCTCTGAGGATATAGTGGTGGCCCGCGTAAGTACTTTCCAGAGGCATATAGCAACGCTTATAAAAGTTAATGTCCAGCTCCGCGTTGGGGGAACGGCCCTCCCTGTCTCCGCAGAAGATAAAATGTTCCCAGGGGCTACCCTCATAATTGAGAACATCGGGGTAGGTCCTGAGGTAGTAGTCCTCATCAAAAATGCCGTCTGGGACTTCTGGGTTCAGGGCCCCCCAGGGGGAGCTTGATAGATTTTCCATATTTATCTTGCCTTTCTGCCTGCACCTTATGATCTTTAAAGCCCCTGATAAAGGCAGGGTTTCTCACATGGTACGGTCCCGAAAACTTTGTTTGTCGGTGCCACTACCGACTCCTTGGAACCGATAGCGGCTCCCAAGAACTAATCTTTTTTATTCAACAAAACCTGGTTACGATCAACCCAGCGTTTAAAGGTGACATTGTTTGCGTAAACCTCTGAGTAGGACCCAAAAGAAGCCACCTGACCGGCTTCAAAAAGCGCCACCTGACGCATACTTGCGATAGTGCTCATCCGGTGGGCAATACACAAAACGGTCATAGTTTCAGGTAATGACCTAATAGCCTGATCCACCAAAAACTCTGTGTCATCGTCAAGGGCAGATGTTGCCTCATCCAAGATCAGTATCTGCGCTTTTCGGTAGAGTGCTCGAGCTATGGCGATTCTCTGGCACTGACCGCCGGAGAGTCCTCTGCCCTGTTCGGGCAAGATCGTGTCCAAGCCCTGGGGCAGGCCCTCCACTACATCGGTCAGGGCTGAAAGTTTAACCGCCTCTTCGATTTTTCTCTGGTCAATTTCCTCCTGACCAAAGGCAAAGGCGATGTTCTCCCGCAGACTGGCTTCAGCGATATAGGGCTTTTGCGGGACCAAAGCGATGAGCTTCCTAAAGCCTGCCCAATCCTTCCTGACATCTATGCCATCGATGCATAAGCTACCGCTGTAACCGGGTAAAAGCCCACAAAGAATATTAATGAAAGTCGTTTTCCCTGCTCCGCTGGGCCCTACAATGGCTATCCTAGCCCCTCTGGGAATATCACCGGTGATGTCTCTGATAACGTACTGGTCATCCTTGCTGTCACTAAACCGGTAACTCAGGCCCGTAAAGGAAATCGCCTCCTTGAACTCTTCAATTGCTTGTCCGGCGGGGTGCTTGGGCAAGAGGGTAACTGGGGCGGGGCTAGATGTTGCCTCTAGCTCTTCAAGAACCTCATAGACCGCAGGAGTTGATATACGCATCACGGTGTAAGAACTAATGATCCGGTGCATACTAGGCAGGACTCTAAAAGAGATGATGACCACTGTTCCCAGATAGGCCAGGTCGTGGCTGGAGGGCTCACCCGATGCCAGAACAACTAAAAGCAAGCACGAGAGAAAAACTATCTCAAGAATATAGCGTGGTAGCTCAGCAAGAATACCCATGTCGCGATTAACCAAGGCCAGGTTTCTGGAGACCTGGCGGTAATCCTCAATCACCTTGTGTTCTGTGCCCCGTATCTTAAACTCGCTAAAGCCTCCCATGGCTCTGAGTATCATCTTGTAGTGGTCTTGTGAGATGCTCAGATTCTTGGCGCCCACACTTTGTGACACCTTACCGATAATCTTAATAAAGACGACAGAAATCAGTGTAGTAATAGCAATCAGGGCCAGGTAGCTCAGCGGCAGAATAAGAAAAATTGCCACAATCATCGATAGGGTCGTCAGTACATCGCTGACCAGTAAAACCAGGTTGGAGAGATAGCCTGAATAGGACTGACGTACCGAATGTTCAAGCCGGCGCAGGGCAACTGAAAAACTACGCTGGTTGTGCTCCTCTTGACCTGAACTAAGGTAGGTGGACAAAAGCCGAGTTGAGGTTTCCGCTTCGTTCAGCAGGATAAAACTCAAATACCAGCGCCTAAAGAGCAAAGCACTGATGTCTTTGAGCACAAAAACGACCACAATAGTCAGGGTGGTCTTGATGATGAGCTCACCCTGAGAAGTAGTACCCAGAAAGTCACCGAATCGTTGAACACCGGGGCTCTGATAGTTACCGCTCAGGGTCAACACCAGAACCGGCACCAAGAAGGTAGCTCCCAATTCTACTAGGGCAATCAGCAGGGAGAAGGCCAGCAGGATGAGAAGTTTCCCCCGGGTTTTTTGATCAAGCAGGCGGCGGAAAACAAAAATGCTATTCAAACTTTTAATAGACTTCACGGGTTGAGTACCTCATAGATACTTTCTAGGTGCTTCTGATCCACCTGAGAGTGGAAAGGCAGGGCCACAAAACTTTGGGCCAGTTCATCAGATTCTTGCCTGAGGGGGAGGTCATCTAGCGCATACCGGGACCAGTAACTGCCCTCTTGAGTCAGAGCGGGGAAGGTACGGGCCATAATCTTTTTCTCCTGCAACTGCTGAACCAGCTGCTTCTGCTCACCAGGTTCACAGCGAAAGGCGTAGAAGATATTGGAGTGTCTACCCCGCGGATGTACCCAGGCCCGGGGTGAGGCCTGCATAATGGCATCGAGTTCTTGGGCAAGAGCGCGGCGGGCTACCAGTTCTTTGCCTATTTCTGGGATAACTGCCAGCCCTAGGGCGGCAGAGAGTTCGCTAGCTTTTCCGTTGATTCCGAATGCCTGCGGGATTCCGGCATTGAGGCCAAAGTTTCTGATCTGCTGTAGGTAAGGCAGGTCTTGGGGGTCCTGGCAAAAGACTGCCCCGCCCTCACCAGAGTGAAGCAGCTTAGTGGCATGCAGTGAAATGCAGCTGAAACGGCCCCGCCCTAGCAGCTCTTTTGCGCCTTCAGGTTCCTGCGGGAAGATGTGGGCGGCGTCGTAAATAAGGGGCAGCTGGTGTTGCTGAGCCAAGGCATCAAGTTGGCTGTCACATTCTACCCCCAGCAGGTGAACCGCCAGAATTGCCCCCACCCTTGAAGTGATATAGGGTTCCAGCCGCCCAGGGTCAAGGGTGAGACTAACCGGGTGGCAGGGAACAAATCGAGGCTTCAGACCGGCTGCCTCGATAGCGCTAGAAGTAGCCACAAATGTCAGGGCAGGAGTCAGAACTTCCGTGCCATGAGGTAATTTTAGGGCCTGCAAGGCTAAAGTAAGAGCGCTCGTCCCAGAGCTAGTGAAGAGAGCCAGCTCTTGACCGTACAGCTGCCCTAATTTCATTTCAAAGAGAGCCGCAAGAGGTCCGTTATTGGCGTACTGACCCGAGGCGAACACCTGCTCGCTGAGCTGGTGGAAAAGGGCCCGATCGGGTGCTGTGGGCACGCCCAGAGTGAGAGCTTTACCGGTCATTTAGTCCTGCTCCTGGGCTAGGTCTTTGAGCCTGAGAATATTCTCCTTGGGCATAGCTCTCAGCCCCATGACGGTGGCCCCAGCGGGGACATCACGATCAACCACTGCACCAACCCCAATGAGGGCGCCGTCCCCAATGGTTAAGGGCCTGTCGGGCCTGCCATTGTGGATTACAGCTCCGGGAGCGATCATGACTCCCCGGCCTATCTGAACATGACCCAGGACACTGCTGGAAATACCCAGGACACTAAAATCACCTAAAGACGAGTCGTGGGCAACGATATCCCCTAGAACCAGCGATCCCCTCCCCAGCACAGTATTCCAGCCTGTTCGGCTATGCAGGGCCACAAAAGTACCCTGGCCGATCTGGGCGCTGGCTGGAACCAGGGGGCTCAGGCCGGTGCCAGTCAGAATCTTATGCCCATCGTGCCGGCAGCGATTATAAACTTTCTGGCGGACGGCTGGTTTGGTCATACCAATCATGACCCAAGATTCTGGAGGTAGCTCGGCATAGGGAATAACCGGTTTGCCGTCCATAGGGTGTGGCCCTGGCTGAGCCAGATCGTCCACGTAGCCTAAAAGAGGTTGCTGGAAATAGACTTGAGCATCCACCGATATCTGCAGGGTGTTGGGGCTGGAACCGTAAACCCAGAAGCCCCGATTCTCAGACCCCTCGAGCTCTTCAAGTCCTGGCCAGGGATTAGGCTTGAAAATTTCGTACATCTTTCAACACCCTATGTGCAATAAGTAATTTTCTTTTATTGTCTCCCTCTTGAAGCTCCAACACAAATTGGGGATGGCTAGAGCAGATACAAAGACTTAATGTTAAGAATAAAAATTTTCACACCTGTAAGAAATATGCCCTATATGTAATTCCCAGTATAAATATCAGCGAGGGTTTTTACCTGACGAAAGGAGCATAGAATTGACTATCGCTCTGTTAGCGGGAATCCAGTTGAGCTCTAAGATACTCAAGTCCCAAGGGGCCCAGCGGAGCTGATGATGATCTTGCAGTGGCAGCGGGTTACCTTGAGCTATCTGAGCCCACCAGAGCCGCATGGCCGCTTTCTGGTCTAAGACCCAACCCTGGGGGTGGGGGCCAGCTAATTCGCCGCCTAAGGTAACCCTAACCCCCAGTTCCTCCTGTAATTCCCGGACGAGCGCCTCTCTGCAGCTCTCCCCCGGTTCGACCTTGCCCCCGGGGAACTCCCAGAACCCCGCTAAAGCCGGAGGGGCCGAACGCTGACCTACCAGCAGGCGGGTGGGAGCCTGCAAGGAATCAACGATAGCGGCAGCTACTACTTGCACTGGATAGGTTTCCACACGGTTTGCTTGGTCCTGCTCCCCCATTTGAGGCATCCTTATCACCCTTTATTATTTACGGTTCTGGGCCAGCGATGAGGCAAAGAGGCAAACAGCAGCTGCCATACCCACGTTCAGAGACTCGGCAGCACCGCGAAGAGGCACGGCTACACGCAGGTTGGCAGCGGCTTTTTCCTGGGCGCTAAGCCCAGCGGCCTCGTTACCAAAGAGCCACATGGTGGGGTGAGCCAGATCGTACTTGACCTTCTTACGGGGCTCTACCCCCTTGCGCAGGGCAAAAGCGGCATCCTGTAGGTCGTCCAGGGACACCCGGCCGTAACCGTCCGCTGCCAGCACCCCCAGGCCCTGGGCTTTAGCGTCCTCGGCAAAATCTTCTAGGTCAATACCCTGAATGACAGGCAGGTGGAAGAGGGAGCCGGCAGTGGAACGCACAGCCTTGGGGTTATAGAGATCCACTGATCCTTTGGTGGTCACGATTAAATCTGCACCAGCCGCATCTGCGGCACGCAGCACAGTGCCTGCGTTACCGGGGTCTTGGATCTGGGCCAGTACAGCAACCAGTGTGGGGTTGATAGCGCCCTCACCCCAGATATCGCCGGGGGCGATATCGAGCTGGTGAGCCACAGCCAGCACGCCCTGGGGGCTAACAGCCTCAGCCATAGCGGCCAGCACGGGGTCGGTGACCATGCGCATGAAGACCTTACGGCCCGGCTGGGGGGTGGGGGTGCCGTGGACTTCTTCCATGAGCTGGGCGATGTCCTGGTGGCGGTCAAAGGCTCGCTCGGTGATGTAGACGGCATCTAGCATTGGCTTAGCCTGGTGGGCCAAGAGGGCTTCGCGAACAGCTTGGGGGCCTTCAACCAGGAAGAGCCCGGTCTTAATGCGGGTGGCACGCGTAGCAAGTTTGGCGATATCCTTCACGCGATCAGCCTGAGGGTTTTCCATGACGACGGGGGTAGCGAGACGTTCTCTAAAATCCATTTCCCCATTCTCTCACGAGCAAGCCGGGTGCAGCCCTGCCTGTGAGCAGGGACGCGGTAGGGTCTAGCATTCTTCGGAGTGCCTACTGGCAACACATTTTCTTGAGAACAGTGCGTTTTTCTGCATATTTATTACGATCTGATGACTCGCAGTTCTTTTTAGGGTGGAGTTTATATGTTAATCTTGTATCAACAGTTCAGCCCGCACCTCCAACCATTGGAAGGTAGTGGGCTGGATCTCTATCTGATGCCAGGAGCTTACATATGCCCCGGATACTCAAACCGGCTACTTCCCCTAAACAACAGATTGAGACTCTGCGCAGCCGCGGAATGCACCTTGAGGATTCTCTTGCCTATCAGTGGCTAGAGAATGTTAGTTATTATCGTCTGTCTGCTTATTGGTACCCAGCCCGTGCATTCGGCCAAGATGGCAAACGTACAGATGCGGTACATGAGGGAACCTGCTTCAGCGACGTTGTAGCTCTCTACGAAGCCGACCGTAAATTGCGTACTCTTGTACATGATGGCATAGAGCGTATCGAAGTTATGTTGCGTACACGGATTGGTGAACGCCTTGTTGCTTCTGGACCACTTGCCTATAAAGATCCGCGTCATTTCCGTCCAACCTTTGACCATGCCAGCTGGGTCAGCACCGCGAATAAAAGAGTAAGGCGTGCGTCTCGTAGCAATGAGCCTATTAAGCACTACAAGGCTCAGTACGGTGGTCAGTATCCATTTTGGGTCTTAGCTGAGGTTCTAGATTTTTCTGATGTATCTCGTCTGTATGAGGGGATGCTGGCACGTGACCAACGTGCAATTGCCGAAGGGCTGGGTGTTACACCCGCCCTTGCTGGTTTGTCGAAGAGCCAGCAAACCAAGCTGAAGAAGCAATCACCTCTGGCCCGCTGGTTTGAGCAGATAACTATCGTCCGTAACATCTGCGCACACCACAGCAGACTATGGAATAAATCTTTTACCCCGGCACCAACTGTTGCTTTACGTACTCAAGATGAGTTTCGGCTCCTACCTGAGGGGCAGAGCGAAGACCTTTTTGGTGCGCTGCTTATGATGTCGCACTTACTGCGTATCGCGTCCCCTGGCACAAGCTGGCCGCAGAAAGTTGTGGATCTTATCAAGCAGGAGTTCTTGGCTAACCCACTAGTAACGCAAACGGCACTGGGGCTACCCGATGACTGGGAAAAGGGTCTCCTCATGGCGGGGTAGACTACCTGTTTTCGGGGCTTTCCCGCTTCTGCAAGAGATTTTTGTAAACTCAGGCAACTCAACGTTTCAGCCCGCTTACCCTTCACATGCTCGGTAAGCGGGCGAATTTTATTTTGTTTCCTGGCAACGATCTAGCTAATTATTTCGCTGAATCGCTCATAGAAACGCTGTAGACGGTTGATAAGGCGTTCCTTGCGTGCGGCACGGCTTTCACCATTTGCTGAGCGAGCAAAACGTGAACCGGTGAAGTTCATAAGATTACCGATACGTTCTCCGTGGACAGGGATACCCCCGGACAGCCACGCATCTGCCATGAATGCACGGGTGGGATCAGGTTTGAGTTTTTCTTCTTCAATGATTTTTTCGAGCTCAGCAGATGACTGCTCCTCAATATGCTTACGCCACTCCCCTCGCACATCATCTTTTTCCAAAGAAACCTTATCGAGGAAGTCCACGATGAGGTCTTTCTTGTTGTGAAGGGTCGGGCTTGAGTCAACAGCACGAGTAATCTCGGCACGCACTTCTTGGTCTGTGCCCTGCCCCTGACGGTATTTGTCTACAAGCATGAGGATATGATCAACACCTACTGAGACCTGTTTGATAAGTTCAATCTCGAAGATGAGGTCCTCGGTGATATCGGCGCGTTCGTGTTCGCTGGGTTCGCGCATATCCCGGTAGATATCAAGGTAGTGGGACTGATAATCCTGGGCATCCCGGGGCGCTAAAGTATCATCTGACTCAAATTCGTCGAAGGCTGACAGGATGTTCCGTAGTTTAAGAATCTCGCCGAAGAGCCTGATGAAGTCTTTTTGTGCTTGTTCGCCAAGTTCACCTGTGCTCAGGCTTGCTAAGGAGAAGTCTTGCGTGAGCTGGTCAAGTTTCGCACGGTAGTTCTCTAGGTATTCGGTGTAGGGTTTGAGGAGGACGGTTGCGCGAGCCTCTTTGTTACCGAAGAGGGCAAGGGCCTGATCGGTTTCGGTTTCTAGGTTGCGGAAGCAGACGATGTTGCCGTAGGTTTTGACCGAGTTGAGAATACGGTTCGTACGGCTAAAGGCTTGCAGAAGGCCGTGTGACTGCATATTTTTATCAACCCACAGGGTGTTGATGGTTTTGGAGTCAAAGCCGGTGAGGAACATATTGACCACAATGAGTAGGTCAAGTTCCCGCTTTTTCATTTTCTTTGAAACGTCTTTATAGTACTTTTCAAAACCGCCTTTGGAGAGGTCCCAGTTTGTTCCGAAGAGTTCGTTGTAGTCAGTGATGGCGTCTTGGAGGAAAGCGAAAGAATTGGCGTCGAGATCGTAGGCGTCCAGGCTTTCTTCTGCCAGAAAGTCGCTAGCTTCTTCACTGTGAGGGGCGGCGGAGAAGATGACTGCTACTTTGAGGGGTTCAAGGCCGTCGGTTTCTTTCCGTAGCTCTTGTTCGGTTTTGAAGGCATTGTAGTAGACCTTAGCCGCGTCGATAGAGGCCGTTGCGAGGATTGAGTTGAAACCGCTGACCCGCCGTTCTTTGAGGGTGTAGGTTTCGTTGCGTTTGGTTTTCTGGTCGTAGTGGTCCAGGATGTACCGCACGATGGGTTTGATGCGTTCTGGTGAGCGTAGGGCTTCTTCGGCTTTGATACCGTAGACGTCGGCGTCTTGAACTGAGTCGGCTAGTTTGACGGTGTTGTTGTATTCGACGCGGAAGGGTAGAACGTTTTTGTCTTGGATTGCGTCGACGATGGTGTAGGAGTGGAGTTTTTCCCCGAAGGCATCCTGGGTGGTCCGTAGTTTGATATCCCCGTTTGAGCGTGCGTTGGCGTCGAAGATAGGCGTCCCGGTAAAGCCAAACATAAAGTATTTTTTGAAGTTTCGGGTGATGGCTTTGTGCATGTCACCGAATTGGGAGCGATGGCACTCATCAAAGATAAGGACAACGGGTTCACTAAAGATGGGGTGGCCGGGGTTTTGTTTGATGAAGTGGTCGAGTTTCTGGATGGTGGTGATGATGATTTCGGCGTGGGGGTTTTCAAGCTGCTGTGTGAGAACTTTGGTTGAGGTGTTGGAGTTCGCGGCGCCGCGTTGGAAGGCGTCGTATTCCTTCATGGTCTGGTAGTCCAGATCTTTGCGGTCAACGACGAAGAGTACTTTGTGTACGGTATCTAGGTCTTTGGCAAGTTGGGCTGTTTTGAAGCTGGTGAGTGTCTTGCCTGAGCCAGTGGTGTGCCAGATGTAGCCACCTGCGTCAATGGTGCCCTGTTTTTTGTAGTTCGTTGCGATCAGGATTTTTCGCAGGATGCGTTCGGTGGCGACGATTTGGTAGGGGCGCATGACCATGAGGTCTTTGTCTACGGTGAAGACGCAGTAGCGGGTGATGATGTTGAGCAGGGTGTGGCGGGCGAAGAATGTTTTGGCGAAGGCGGTGAGGTCGCTGATGCGTTTGTTGTCTGCGGTTGCCCACCAGCTGGTGAATTCGAATGAGTCTGCGCTGGCTTGGCGGCGGCGTTGGGTGCGTTGGGCATCTACGTGCTTGTAGCGTACGGTGTTGGAGTAGTACTTGGTTCTGGTGCCGTTGGAGATAACGAAGATTTGGATGTAGTCGTAGAGGCCGGAGTCTGCCCAGAAGGAGTCGCGTTGGTAGCGGCTAATTTGGTTGAAGGCTTCTTTGATTTCTACTCCGCGGCGTTTGAGTTCTAGGTGGACCATGGGTAGGCCGTTGACCAGGATGGTGACGTCGTAGCGGTTTGAGGCGGCTCCCCCGCTTGTGGCGTACTGGTTGATGATTTGTAGGCTGTTGTTGTGGATGTTGCGGCGGTCGATGAGTTTGAAGTTTTTGACGGTGCCGTCATCGAGTAGGCAGATTTGGGTGGGTTCGTGCTGGATGATTTCGGTTTTGTCGGTGTGGGTGGCTGTGGGGTTGGCGACGACGGTCTTGTAGAAGCGTTCCCATTCGGTGTTGCTGAGGGTGTAGTTGTTGAGTTTTTCGAGTTGTGTGCGCAGGTTGGTTTTGAGGTCGTCTGCCTTGCGGATGGGTAGGTACTCGTAGGCTTGGCTTTGGAGGGTTTGGATGAAGGCGGCTTCTAGTTGGGCTTCTGTTTGGTAGGTGAGTTCGTGCTCTTCGGTGACCGGTGCTTCTGTGGCTACGGTGTGCTCTTCGGTGAGCAGGATGGGGGAGATTTTTGTGGCGGGGCTGGTTTTGATGGTCATCGAGAGCTTCTGCCTTGCTGTTTTCGCTAGCTTTGTTTGGGGAGAAGCGCCGTGATGTGGTAGTCACGGTGCTTCTCCCTATTTTAGAGGTTGAGGTGCCGGTGATGGGTTGGTCGGCTGGTTTTATGGTTGTTCTTGGGGTGCGGGCTGTGGGAGCTCTTTGAAGGCGAGGAGCTTGTCGCGGTAGTACTCGTATTGCTTACGGCGAGCGGCAATCTCAGCAGGCAGACCGGAACTAATGTCATTAACCAAGGCATCAAATTTAGAAATCTTCTCTGCAATCTCAATCTGTCGATTCAGAGCAGGTAAACGAATCTCAATCTTGCTAAAATTAGATTTATTTAAAATCGGCATCGTAGACCCATTAGATTGCCCTAACTTTAGTAAATAATCACGCTTGGAGCTCAACCAATAGAATATATACTCACGGCTAAATTCTCGACTAACTTGAATAGCATTAATCTGCTGATTAACAACGCATTTGCAGTTTGGAAGAACAGACTTTCCCATGTCCGCACCAATACAAGTAACAAACACAGAATCGTTTCCATAAATTTTCCAACGACGATTTTTAACCCAGTTAAAATTTACACTTCTCGCAGATTCAGATATAAATTTTTGACCATTCGAAATATCAGATGGAGTCACAAACTTTAACTCGCCATTCCATGCACTCGTTTCTTTACTTGGAGGAGTTTTACCTGTAGAAATTATACCAAGGTCGGACAGGGAATAATAATTATATTCATGCCCCTCATTGAATAATAAAGAATCTCGATAAAAGGCATACTGCTTTGTCCGCGCCTCCAGCTCAGCCTCCAGCTCAGCCTCCAGCTCAGCCTCCAGCAAGGTGAATTTATCTAGTATTCTAACGATTTCTTCCTGGACTTCTAACGGAGGCACAGGTATTTTTATTTTAGAAAACCCTTGTAAGGAGATTCTTCTAACCTTTGTTCCAGTTATAAATTTCCCTTTTTGAATCTGAAAATCAGTGGAGTTCAAAAAATAAGAAACAAACTTAGCATCAAGATTCTTAGGAGAATAAATCATTGCATCGCTGCTAACAGCAACTGGAGATTCACCTACCCAAGCTACCGCTTTTGCAAGGTCTTGATCGTTCTCACTGGTAGTCGCAATAACAACATCCCCTGGACAAGCCAAACGGGATTTTTCAGCTACCGCGTCACTCACAAAGACAAATGTTTCCTTAGCCCATAAACCGTATAGGGTAAAAATCTGCCCATAATGAATGGCAGGGAATCCTTCTGCCAGAAAATCTTTCTTCTGGATTCCGCTTCCCCGAGAAAAAGTACCGGCATCGCTCATAGCCACATGTTTAACACCGTCCGGGCAGAGTTCTTCAATCAGTTCAAAAATCTTACTCACTTACTCTCCCTCTTCTCCAAGCAAGGCCAAGAGCTCAGCCGAATTAAGCCGCTGGTCAGCATCCGCCACACCATCCACCAGACGTACACCATCCTCCACCAAAACATCCAGAGGATCACGAGTGTCCCTATCATCCGCCCACCGGAAACCCTCAGAGACACGGCCCTCCCAGGTCAATACCCGGTAAGCATTAACGCAACCAGCATGATTCGTCAGATGATACGCCATAGCCTGCGGTCCAGTCCCCACAGCCTCAGCTAACTCCTGATAATTAGTCCACGCCCCATAAGGCAAAACCTCAAGAATAGAATGCGCAGTAGACCAGTCAAAAGAAGAACGATCAAAATTTGAATACCGCTCAATCACACCATCTTCAACAAGCGGGTAGGCCCACAATTGCACGGCTTTAGCCGACAGCTCACTAGCACGAGCCTCCATCTGCTCCTGTCCCCACGAGACCGCATTACGCAAAGACAAATTCAAACGCAAGGGGCTCTGCGCAAATCCGCCTTCCATGTCCCGCTTTTCCAGGAACGAACGGTTAGAGTACTCAGGGTTATAACCCGTCAACGTCACATTACCCAAAGTATGCAAGAAATACCGGTGAATCGCCTCCCAGTTATCCCCCAGCTCATGCTTCCACTCTTCCGTTAGGGTCTGGGGCATAATGTGCTCCACAGTGTAGTGAGAGGTAGGAACAACCTCTTTACTGTCACAGTTCTCTAACTTGTGCAACAGATAGTTCTTCTTCTGGCTAAAGTAAACATCTTCATTCTCCAGCTTCTCAATAAATTCCTGATCAGCTGGGAAACGACGATAGTCCGTCAAGGACAAAAGATAGCCCAGCACCGAATTAACATAGTCATTAGGGTTTACCCTACTCACCAAAGTATTAAAGGTCTTATTCAGGCTATTTGTTGGAATCTTGCAAATATTTCGACGGAAAAGATACGAAATTAGTGCATCAAGAATAGTCACAAATTCCCCATGCCCAAGAATCCGAGCCTCATAGTCCGCATACACACGAAGCTGGAAGGGGTAGGCAACTGTTGCCAACTGCTCCATCTCAGAAAAACGCTGAGCCAGCTGCTGGTCCCTTTCCCGTCCAAAGGCCATAGCAGCAAAATAGGTTGAATAGGTATAGAGGTCAGCAACCAGCTTCTCCTTCCACGCATCAGAAGAAGAATCCTGAGTAAAAGCAAACTCCTTATATGCCTCGTAGACATCATCCAACCGAGGAATCTTCTTAGTTTTCATGGTCAGGTAGTGGCGCACAAACTCATCAAAACGACGCTCATCGCACTCCGCAAAAACCCGTTCCATAGGGAACCAGTAATCTTTATACAGCCGAGCTTGGAGCCGCTGAGGAACATCCATCAGTACAAAGTTGCGAATCAAATCAGCCTGGGACAGCTTCTTACCCGTTGCGTTCATTGACTCAAAAACCAGTTGCGGGTCATCTTGCTTGCGAGTCAACTTAACATCAACAACAACCAGCTTATTCAAGCCCTCGCACAGCTCCTTGACCCCTGACTCATCAAGCGCCCCAATCTGGTCAACGAAATACCTAAAATTCGCTGTTACGCGGGAACTCTCATCAATGGGATCTAGCCCCTGCACCACACGTTGCAAGGCATCCCTATCGCGATGAGTAAGAGTGAGCTTAAAATATTCGTCACCCTCTTCATACTCATTCGTAAGGTACTTACCCCGAATCTTCTGAGGTGAAAAACCAGCTATAGGCTCCTGTTGCTCCTTAGGACGCGTCTCCAGGTAAGAAGCCAAAGCAGAAAGCACCAAGGTAACAGTAGTAACTCGCTGCTGACCATCAATCAGCAAATCAGGCTCCTTAGCAGTATTAGAACCCTGATCCCGTTCAATATAAACAATTGACCCCGTAAAATGATTAGCCAAGGCTTCCCGAGAACCTGCGCGCATAATATCTTTCCATAGTTGCTGGCACTCGTCCTTGCCCCAGGAATACACGCGCTGGTAGATAGGAACGACAAAACGTTCGCTCTTCTTCAATAAATCCAGCAGGTTTGAATCGACAGCCTTCATTATTTTCCACTTTCCAGTTCTGCCACAATGGCATCAATCTCGGTACGCAACTGAGACTGCCGGGCCACAATCCGCTCAATTTCAGCGTTCAAAGCCACAATATCAACCACCTCACGGGTGTCCTCAGCCTCAACATAAGAAGACACCGAAAGGTTATAGTCATTATCTGCAATATTGCTGTTATCTACCAGCTTGGCAAAATACTCAGCATCCTCACGACGCGCCAACGCATCTAAAATTTTCTGCCGGTGCACCTCGGTAATCGTATTCTTATTCCCCGAGCGCTCAAACTCAGCCGAAGCATCAACAAAAAGAGTCTTGTTATCCTTCTTCGCCTTCTTCAGCACAATAATGCACGTGCCAATCGTCGTTCCAAAAAAGAGGTCCGGCGGCAACTGGATAACCGCATCAACATAATTGCCCTCAATCAGGTACTTACGAATCTTGGCTTCTGCTCCCCCACGGTAAAGAACACCAGGGAACTCAACAATCGCAGCCGTACCGTTCTCTGCCAACCAATGTAAAATATGCATTGTAAAGGCAAGGTCGGCCTTCGATTTTGGAGCCAAAACACCCGCCGGCGCAAACCGCTCATCATTAATCAGCAAAGGGTTAGCGTCGCCCTCCCACTTCACAGAGTAAGGCGGGTTAGAAACAATAGCCTCAAAAGGCTCAATATCCACATGGGCAGGGTCAATCAGAGTATCGCCATGCGCGATATCAAACTGAGCATAGTTCAGGTCATGCAAGAACATATTAATGAGCGCAAGGTTACGGGTCGTCAGGTTAATCTCCTGCCCAAAGAAACCTTCCTTAACGTTCTCCTTGCCCAACACCTTTGCAAATTTGAGCAAAAGGCTGCCCGATCCACAGGCCGGGTCATAGACCTTATTAACTTTCTTCTTACCATCCACTGCAATGTGGGCTAGAAGCTCCGAGACAGCAGTCGGAGTGAAGTACTCGCCCCCTGACTTTCCCGCAGTAGATGCATACATACCCATCAAGTATTCGTAGGCATCACCAAAAGTATCATTATGCGAATCAGCAAAGTTACCCAGATTAAAATTCCCGACCTCATTCAGCAGCTTACGCAAGAGGTCATTACGTTTAGAAACCGAAGAGCCCAGCTTATTACTATTAACATCCATATCATCAAAGAGGCCGCGAATCTTATTATCCGATTCACTCAAGATGCCAGTTGCAGAGGATTCAATAGCACCGAAAACCTCTTGCAACACCTCGTTAAGGTTTTCGCTATCGGCATTTGCCCGGCGGCGAACATTCTCAAAAAGATGCTCAGGGAAGATGAAAAAACCCTTTTCATTCACCGTATCGCGGATAGCTTCGGGATTCCCCGCAATCTCAACATTGGTCATCGTCGCATAGCTAGCATCACCCTCTTCTAACTCACTATCAAGATACTGGGTAAGATTTTCTGAAATAAACCGGTAGAACATGAAACCCAGAACATACTGTTTAAAGTCCCAGCCATCTACACTTCCGCGCAAGTCATTTGCGATTTTCCATAGGGCGCGGTGCAACTCAGCTCGTTCTATCTTTTGGCTCATAAAGCTCTGTCTTTCTTTTGATTATGGAACTAGGTCCTCAGTCGCCCCTAAAACCAGAAATGAAACATTACTTAGGTTGTGGGTGCGCCAGTTTTGTCTCTTGCTTCCTTGGCACGGTCAGACCGCCGCAACTTTTCCCAGGTAGCTAACGCAGCAGTCTCGTAGCCAAATATTGTCATCACTAGCAGGTGAACACGGGCCTGAGTCAAAGTATAGACAAACCAGGGCAGGGTTGGCTCATACTCCTGAATAGCGATAATCACCTTGTCCTCAGCCAGCACCCTGCGGAAGATCAGACGGGCGCGATCGTCGTTCTTAACCCTCGCTAAGCGACCTCCAGAAATCACATACACTACATCCTGCTCGCTAGAATGCGCAGGGGAATAATCCAAGACCAGGATAGGATCCCGCAACAGGGGCAGGTGAATCTCTGCGTGTCCCTGACTTACCCGAGTACTCACTGCCTTAAAGCTGGCCCGTTGCAACCAGGCCAGGTAGTAGTCAGCCGTGTCCTGCACAGACCAAGACGCGGGAATCCTCACCCGCTGGATTGACTTAACGTCATTCTTAGGGTTCTCCATATCCTTCTTAAAGGGAATCGAGAAACGCGGCAAACTGTAGCCCGGGGAATCCTGATTCTCTGTAGCCCTCCGAACGCTCTGCCGGAAAGTCGTCGGGGCATCTGTAATCCCCTCAACCGTGTGTTCAGGGCTGATTACCATATCGTGGACCAGGCTATCGAGTAGGGGGCCAACCATCTCAATGGGCTTACCACTAATCAGGGTCACCCACAGCTTCGAAAGCCAGACAGGGATCAGGGGCACATCCACCATGGGTAGTTTCTTACCTAGTTCCTGGGCAGTCTCTTCAAAAAGCTGGCGGTAGGTCATCTCTTCAGGGCCACCAATATCAATAGCCTGCTGCCCCAAGTCCTGACGCTCAATAACGGCCAGTAAACCGTGGACCACATCGTCCAAGGCAACAGGGTGAGTACGATTATAGGCCCATTTGGGCAAGACCAAACCCGGTAGCCGCTGAACCAAGGACTGAAGGATAGGGAACGAAGAACCCTGCGGCCCCACAATCAACCCTGCCCGCAAGGTCGTCACCGGCACGCCATAGGAACCCAAAATCTTTTCGCACTCCAGGCGACTTGCTAGGTGCCGCGACAGCTTAGGGGCATCAGGGATAATCCCGCTCAAATAGACGATGCGTTTGACCCCGCAGGTAGCTGCGGCGCGGGCAAAATTGTCAGCCAGTAGGGCATCCATATCCTCAAAGCTAGCCTGTGTCAGCTTGGCCTGAGGTTGCATGGAATGTACCAGGTAAACCGCCAGATCGATTCCTTGCATAATGCGCTGATTATCCTCAGGTGCAAACAAATCGGCTGCCACCCAGGTGACGTTCTCTTCGTTGGTCTTGCCTTGGGCGCTGCGTGAAACCGCAATGACCTGGTGGTTCTTCTTAAGCTCTTTGAGCAGGTTGCCCCCTATATAACCAGAGGCACCTGTGAGTAGGATTTTCATGCCCTGCCACCTTCCACAAAATCATGAGGTCACTGCCAACAGTGCCATGGGTCATAAGCTAGCCTATAGCCCTAGAGGAAGGAAGTAAACAAATAGACGGAGCAGAAGACTGCTAAAGCGCCCCGCCCCTGAGGCAGGGGGGCTGGCACTCCCCCATCTTATGCAGAAAGCAGAGCCAGCCCACCTGCCTAGCTAGTAGCTTTAAAAAGCCCTGATGCCAGGTAGTCATCCTGGTCTTTGACCCCCGGGGGAACAGCAAAGAGTGCGCTGCCCACATGGCGTAGGTATTCACTCAAGGCATCAGAACTCATCATTGTTCTGAGCATAGGGACAAAGTGAGTGCGAGGGTCGCACACATAGGCGATAAAGAAGAGACCAGCATCCAAGTGGCCCAGGCCATCACTACCATCTGTATAGTTATAGCCTCGCCTCAGCATCTTAGCTCCCCCATGGTTATCAGGGTGCATCAGTCGCATATGGGCATCGTCGGGGATAATGGGGCCAGACTTGCCCTGCATGGAAAAATCTGGCTTATCGAATTCTCCACCGCCAGAAAGAGGAGCCCCATCTTTCTTAGTTCGCCCAATAATTTCTTCTTGTTCCTTCAAGGAAGTCCGATCCCAGGGCTCAATATGCATGCGGATCTTACGCACAGCACAGTAGGTGCCGCCCTCCATCCAGGCAGGATTACCTTCAGAATTAGCGCCAGAAGCCCACACATGATCTACCAGGGAATCCTTACTTTCAGCCTTAATGTTGGCGGTGCCATCCTTAAAACCGAAGAGGTTACGGGGGGTGATCTGCGCGGTGGAGGTAGAAGATGTCCTACCAAAGCCTAGCTGGCTCCACATGACCGCAGCCCGGCCTGCTGCCAGTCGCACCAGGTTGCGAATAGCGTGCACAGCTACCTGCGGATCATCTGCACAGGCTTGAATACACACATCTCCACCTTGCCAGTTACTCTCCAGCATATCGCCACTCATCTTGGGAATATCTTCGAGAGCCGGGGGAAGCTGATCAGCAAGACCGAAACGATCTTTACCGTCCGCGTCAAGGAAGAGTGACCGGCCTAGCCCAAAAGTAAGGGTCAGATGGGCAGCGGGAAGATCCATAGCTTCGCCAGTATCATCCGGTGGAGATTCAAGAGGCTTTTCCTCCCCCACATCCTGGCCAGCCATTAAGCTACGGCTCATCAGAGTCCAGTCCATGAAGAGCTCTTGTAGCTCTTTTCTGGTTTCTGCTGTAATTTTTAGAGCCACAAAATGCAGGCGATCTTGGGCGGGTGTTACTACCCCACTTTGGTGTTCGCCAAAAAAGGGGTAGCTATTCTGGTCTTCTGCCGCTGATTCTGATGCTTTCAGAGAGCTACAGGCTGTGCCCCCGGCTACCAGGGCTACGCCCAGACTACTTAACATAGCAGCGCGCCGGTTCATGCTGGGAAGTGCTAGTGCGGGATTCTTCTTTTCAGGCATATAAGCCTTCTTTCTATGGGGAAGGCTCCTGCTCTTATGCTGAGCAGGAGCCTAGGTCTTTTACCGTGCAAAGCTGCTGGAGCTACTAAATGATTGCTCCGGTCAGTTGCGATAAAGGCTCGCTCAGAGCATCAATGGCATCTGAGAGCTGACGAATCTGTTCCTGAGAAAGATCAGTGTAAGGAGTGAACTCGTCACCTTGCTTATATTGATCCAAGAGTTTCTGGACATCATCGAACTTTGCTTCTAGGGTGGTACCCAGCTCAGAGTTCTTGGCTTCGAGCAGCGGGCGTACGTCCTCGAAGGCCACTCTAGCGCCGTCAATATTGCCCTGGAAATCGGAGAGGTCAGTATGAGACCAGATCTCTTCTTCCCCGGTGATCTTAGAGAAAACAACCTCATCCAGTAGGCTCTTAGCACCGTTAGCAATCTGGTCGACGGTTAGATCTAAATCACGAGTCTGGTCATAGAGCTTCTGAGTGTTTTCTTGAAGTTCAAGAGCTGCTTTCTTGAGCTCATCATCGGTCAAGGGGGTGTAGGGTTTGCCGCCATTTTCTTCGGGGGTAGGTTGCCAGAGATCTTTCTCCAGCAAGTGCCAGCCTGTCCACTCCTGCCCGTCTTCCAGGTCAGCTTCTCGTGCATCCAGCAGGGGGTCAAGATCGCCAAAGGATTCCGCTACAGGCTCGATACGTTCATAGTGGATACGGGCCTGGGGGTAGAGGGAGCGAGCACTGTCTTTATCACCGGACTGCAGGGCCTCTACAAACTGGTCTGTCTTAGTCTTGAGCTGCTCGGTCTGATCTTTAACATAGGCCGTGTACTGATTGACAGCGGTGTCACGCAGGGCCTGCTCATCCGCTGCCACCGGAGAAGCATCAGGATTAGCTGTTACTTTCAAGTCCCCCATAATGCCGTCACCGACCATACCTGGCTTGCAGGAGGTCTTGTACTGGCCTTCGGCCAGTTCAACTGTCAAGTCTCGGGTAATTCCAGGGCCGATATTTTCAATCTCCGAGATAATCCTTAAACCGTCATCGGCCAGGATATAGAACTCGGTGACTTCCTTACCATCATTGGTCACAGAGAAGGTGTTCTTACCCGCTTTAACCTCAGTGCTTGAGAGCTTACATTCGGTCTCGGTAGATGAGACCTTAACAGCCTCAGTGCTGTCATCAGATTTAGCGTTTTCGGTACAACCGGTCAAGGCAAACAGCCCTACCGAAAGAGCCAGAGCGCTCAGCTTAAGATTTTTATTCATAGTTTTTCCTTTGGTTTCTAGGATGAGGTTCTTGGTTGGGGGCTCGTTCTTGGGGAGACAACTTTACTGCGGTTCTTGGCCACAAAGAGGGGAAGCACAATACCCACATAGGTACACCAGGCGATAGCCTCCAGCCAGGTTGTAGCCGGGGAGAAGTTGAAGATAGCTTTCAGGAGCGTGCCCAGCAGGGAGGTGGGGGCAATAAGATGAGAAATATCGAAAGCTAGAGAATTCAAGCCTGGCAAAATCCCAGCCTCCTGCAGGTCGTGAACGCCATAGGCCAGCACCCCTGCAGCAATAAAAATTAGAAAGAGCCCGGTGTAGCGGAAGAAGATCCCCAGGTTGAGTTTAAGGGCGCCGCGCATGAACAGCCAGGCTAAGAGAACCGCCAGGGCGATGCCCAGTAGAGCTCCTATAAGTGCCGTGGCTCCGTTACCTACGGATTGGGAGGCGGCCCAAATAAAGAGAGCTGTTTCAAGCCCTTCGCGGCCCACCGATAAAGCAGCCAGTAAGACAACGGCTCCAGTACTTGCCTGAACCAGGTCAATTTTTTGGCCAAGCTCACGGGAAAGATGCTTTGAATTTTCTGCCATCCAGAAAATCATCCAGGTTACAAATCCCACAGCAATAATGGACAGGCTCCCACCGATTGCCTCCTGCGCCTCGAAGGTCAGACCTCTGGGCCCAAACGTGAGCAGAGCCCCGAAGCCCAGAGAAACCAATACCGCCAGGCTTACACCCATCCAGATTTTAGGGATGAGATGGGATTTGCCTGTTTTGCGCACGTAAGCTAGCAAAAGGCCAACGATCAGAGCCGCTTCCAGCCCCTCTCGCAGTCCAATCAGGAAGTTTTGGAACATGTAAACCTGTTTCTTCAGAAAAAATAATATTAGGTATACCTATTATAAACATTAAGTCATCTTTAACAGCATTTTTATGTGACTTATTTCAGTTACCTGCCTGCCTTTTGGCTCAACAATGAGCAAAGACCGCTAAGATCTACCCCCTTCGGCTACCCCCGTCCTTTCTCTCTTGAACCCATTGTTCACCCCGGGTTCAAGAGAGAAAGACGGGCCTGTAGAAGACAGGGGGTAGGGCGCATAAAGAAACCGCCTCCCACTCCCCCTACCTAGGGGTAGAAGAGTGGAAGGCGGTCCGTTGTCCCAGGCAGGGCCGGGGACAGAGAAAGCTCAAAGACTAGGAAGCCTTGGGAGCTGAAGTGTCCTCAGGCAGGTTGTTCTTAGCGATTTCAACCAGAGCTGAGAAAGCAGCGGGCTCGTTGACAGCCAGCTCAGCCAGCATACGACGATCAACCTCAACCTCAGCAGCCTTCAGACCCTGAATGAAACGGTTGTAGGTCAGACCTTCAGCGCGGGCTGCAGCGTTAATACGCTGAATCCACAGGCGACGGAAGTCACCCTTCTTCTTACGACGGTGGTCATAGCTGTATACCAGTGAGTGAGTGACCTGTTCCTTAGCCTTACGGTAAAGGCGTGAACGCTGGCCACGATAGCCCGATGCACGGTCCAGGATTACTCGGCGCTTCTTATGCGCGTTTACCGCGCGCTTCACACGTGCCACGTGTGTCTCCTTACATCTTGTGTCCTACCCAGCTTTGAATCACTAGCGCTGGTGCAGGAGAGAAAATATCTACTTTTGGTGTGCCCTCAAAGGGGCGAAGCTTCAGGAAGCAGGCTAGGCTTACTTGCCCAGCATCTTCTTGATGACCTTTGACTGACCGCCGGTTACAATCTGGTCAGAGGCCAGACGACGGGTCAGACGGGAGGACTTGTGCTCCAGGTAGTGGCGGCGGTTAGCCTGCTGGCGCTTTACCTTGCCAGTACCGGTGAGCTTGAAGCGCTTCTTAGCACCAGAGTGGGTCTTCTGCTTCGGCATGAGCCGATTCTCCTTACCTTCTACCCTCACGCCCTCTCAGGCGGTGAGGAACTGAAAAACTCAACAACGTTTCGCTGTCTAAGGGTGTTGTGCTCGCTGAGCGACCGCACGTGCGGTTCCCAGGCGAACCAGGACCAAACACTGAACACTATAGGAGCCGTGCTTGGATGTCTATTTTCAGTTCTTATTCGGCGGAAGCCTGAGCCTTAAGTTCCTCCGGCATTGAATCTGCCAGAGAATTGGTCACAGGAGTAGCCTCGGTGGTGTTGACGCGTTCGCGACCCTTGCGTCCGCTTGCCTTAGGGCTCTCACGGCGGACTTCTTGCTTACCGCGGAGCGGAGCAAGAACCATCACCATGTTACGACCGTCTACACGGGGGTTTGACTCTACAGTGCAAACCTCCGCCAGGTCGCCGGCCATCCGTTCAAGCAGGCGCACACCCATCTCGGGGCGCTGCTGTTCACGACCACGGAACTGAATCATAGCCTTGACCTTGTCACCGCTGGCCAGGAAACGACGTGCGTGCCCTACCTTGGTTTCGTAGTCATGGGTGTCAATTTTCAGGCGGAAACGGATTTCCTTCAAAGAAGCATTGACCTGCTTCTTTCGAGATTCACGTGCCTTCACTGCGGCTTCGTACTTGTACTTACCGAAGTCCATAAGCTTACACACAGGCGGCTTAGCGTTAGGGGCAACCTCAACCAGGTCGAGGTCTGACTCCTGAGCAAGACGCAGTGCATCTTCTACGCGGACAATACCGACCTGCTCACCGCCGGGGCCGACGAGTCGAACTTCCGGTACGCGAATTCGGTCGTTGATGCGTGGATCGCTAATGACAAAGCTCCTGTTGCTTGTGCGGGTTTCCCCGTGAATTTCTGTGGGAGCAGAAAAGCCCCCGGTTGCGGTCAGCAAGCGGAGGCTAAGATACCCACCCGATGGAGTGTATGGCAGACAAGTGCCCTACATTCCTGTCACAGCTTCAGCTGTGTGGGATAACCCGGCAACCTGTTGAGCGGTCACGGGGTGGGAACCTTGAAAGTTCCGCTTGCAAACAGATAGTCACTCTACCGGTATTTCGGGGATTTATCAAGAGTAAACCGGCAAGCCCCTATCTGTCAGCCCGCTTTTAGCCTTTACAGGTGTTCACGATTGACAGTCTTTTAGGCCGGTATGAGATTCTAGTAACCATGAGCAACGAATCTACCTACCGTTTTGATGAAAACCAGCCCACCGGCGCGGAGCAACTCCCCGAAGGCCTCACCGCTGAGCAGGTCAACGAAGTTAATGCCCAGATGCGTGACATTGCCGAAGTACCTGCTGTTGAGGTCATCACCACCGCCGCCGTACACCTGATGAGCGCCGCCGCCGTCAAGTGCGGTTTAGCCGCCGATGAAAACGCCGATGAGCTCAAGGACCTAGACGAGGCCCGCAAGCTCATTACTACCCTGGCCGGCTTCGTCACTGCCGCCGCACCCGAAATCGGCTCCCAGCATGCGGCCCCCCTCCGCGATGGTCTGCGCTCTCTTCAGCTGGCTTTCCGCGAGGCTTCCCCCTACCCCGATGCGCCGGGCCAGGGCCCGGGTGAAAAGTTCACCGGCCCTGTCTTCTAGAACAGGAGCCTGTAATTCTAAGCGTAATGGCGGGGCCTACACCCCGCCATTTTTAGGTTTAGGCTGAGGCCAGAGCAATCTGAACTGAGTCCACCTGCTCGGAAAGCAGGCGATGTCCCGCTAAGCCTTCCCGAAGTTTGCCCACCGTCCGGTCTACCTGCTCCCGATTCAAGCCAGGAATCAGCTTGAGCGTAATGTTGAGCTCAGGGCCGGGGCCACCACCTGCCAAGACCTTACCCGCGGCAGAGCGTGAATAGACACCGGCACCGGGGCTAGCTTCTACACTCACAACTCCCGACAGTGGGGTTACAAGGTCAGAAAGCGCCTGGGCGACCTGCGAGTTACGGTAGGACGGTACCCACTTCTGACCCCGCGCTATAGCCCATACCGCCGGGCGACGAACCACAAAGGTTACGTCCTGCCCGGGATTAACCACGATCAGTTGGTTATCGTCCTCTATGGCAGAAAGAGCCGTCTTGCGCATATCTGCGGCAACAGGTCGAGCTAAATCATGCCAGGCAGTTAGCGCGTCAACACTGGTAAACACCGGCAGAGCCTTACGACCATCGGGAGCTTGAATACTGACCAGGGCCATGTCTGACTCTTTATCGGAGACCAGCCCGTCAGCGGTAATTTCGGCCTGCGAAAGCTGGGCAACGATAGGTGCAAAAACCCTTACCTGCCGGAGGGCATCGACCACCGCAACTTCGTCAACAGTATCGGCTATGAAGTCAGCCAGCACTTTTTCAAGGTTGGGGTCGGTTCTACCGTCATCGCCGGGATAAAGGTGGGTGTGGCTGGTTCCCTCACCCAGGTTGCGCCCCTCCCACGGCTGACCACCTGTGTCGGTGCTCCTGCCAGCAGAAGCCAACTGGGCGGCAATGTGGGCAGGTAACTCCCGTTTGGGACCACCAGGGTTCCCGCGCCCGTGGGTGTGAGCGCGACGAAGGCGATCAGAAAAATCAGTCACTAGGGGCGACCCGCTAGATCAAGTGCCTGCTCCAGGGTGAACTTACCCGCGTACAGAGCTTTACCGGTAATGGCGCCTTCTACACCGTAAGGCACCATGGTACGCAGGGCGGCAATATCGTCCAAAGTGGCAATACCACCGGAAGCAACAACAGGCTTATCGGTGCGCTCAGCGACCTTGCGCAGTAGTTCAAGGTTGGGCCCCTGCAGAGTGCCGTCCTTAGTGACGTCAGTAACCACGTAGCGGGCACAGCCGTCCTCGTTCAGGCGGTCAAGTACCTCCCAGAGGTTGCCCCCTTCTTTGGTCCAGCCACGGGCGGCCAGCACGTCACCGCGCACATCCAGGCCCACAGCGATCATGTCCCCGTGCTGGGCAATAACCTTGCGAGTCCATTCTGGGTTTTCCAAAGCTGCGGTGCCCAGGTTAATGCGTGCGGGGTTCAGGCTCAGAGCGCGTTCCAGGGAAGCATCGTCGCGGATACCGCCAGACATTTCAATCTTGATGGAGAGTTCCTGGGCGACCTCGGTCAGGATATCGATGTTATCGCCACGCCCAAAGGCTGCGTCCAAATCGACCAGGTGCAACCACTCTGCACCCGCCTTCTGCCACTCCAGGGCCGCTTCGACCGGTGAGCCGTAGTTGGTCTCGGAACCGGCTTCACCCTGAATCAGGCGCACAGCCTGGCCATTTGCCACATCAACTGCCGGGAGCAGTTCAAGTCGTTGAGTCATTCATTTCTCCTAGAAATCTGTACGTTTAGCTGTAGTTAAGGACAAGGTAAAAGCCATAGCTGGCGAAAGCTAAGCCCACCAGTAAGAGCACTAGCTGGGCCACCCAAGTAATTTTCTGCTTGTAGAAGGAGTAGGCCCCACCCAGAAAAATCATGCCCACCGTCATCAGCAAGAGGCCAGAAGTACTTGCAGACATCCCTATTACTCCTTACCAGCTAGACGGCCAGTTACCGGCAAGGCACTGATCCAGTTCCGCAGGAGCTGGATTCCAGCCTCCCCAGATTTTTCGGGGTGGAACTGGGTTGCGCTGAGAGGGCCGTTTTCTACCGCCGCAATAAAATCAACGCCGTGCTTGGCCCATGTTACCTGCGGAGGAAGCATAGCCTCGTTGTTCTGATCGAAGTTCCACTCCTGAACACCGTAAGAATGCACAAAGTAGAAGCGTTCATGTTCGATACCCGCAAAAAGGGTGCTGCCTGCCGGAGCCTTGACGGTATTCCAGCCCATGTGCGGCACTACGGGTGCTTTGAGGAGTTCCACGGTGCCAGGCCACTCCCCCAGACCCTGGGCTTCAATCCCGTGCTCAACACCTTTTTCAAACATGACCTGAAGGCCGACGCAGATACCGAGTACGGGGCGACCACCGGCAACACGCCTCCCAATCATGCGGATAGCGTCTGCATGGCGCAGCCCGTCCATCACAGCCTTGAAAGCACCTACGCCCGGTACTACCAGGCCGTCGGCCCCAAGTACGTCTTCCTCAGCCCGCGAGAGAATTACCTGCGCACCGGCTTCTTCAAGAGCGCGAACGGCTGAGCGGACATTGCCCGCGCCGTAATCAAGGACGGTTACTGTAGGCTTCTGCTCAGCACTCATGAGAGCGCCCCCTTGGTGGAAGGAATACCAGAGTGGCGGGGATCGGGCTCAACTGCCTGGCGCAGGGCACGGGCCAGAGCCTTGAACTGGGCTTCGGCAATATGGTGCGGATCCCGACCGCCGAGCAGGGTGATATGCAGGCAAATACCGGCGTGGTAGGCAATTGCCTCAAAGACGTGCCGCACCATAGAACCGGTAAAGTGCCCGCCAATCAGGTGGTACTCGTAGCCTTCGGGTTCACCGGTGTGCACTAGGTAGGGGCGCCCCGAAATATCGACGACAGCTGAGGCAAGAGCCTCGTCCAGGGGTACGGTAGCGCTGCCAAAGCGGCGGATACCGGCCTTATTGCCCAGCGCCTTGCCTAGTAGCTCGCCTAGCACAATCCCGGTGTCTTCAACGGTGTGGTGAACATCGATATGGGTGTCACCGGTGCACTTTATCGTCATGTCAATCAGTGAGTGCTTGGACAGAGCGGTAAGCATGTGGTCATAGAAGGGCACGCCGGTATCAATGTCGGAGACCCCGGTGCCGTCAAGGTTAATTTCAAGGCTGACCGAGGACTCGCTGGTCACACGCTCCATAGATGCGATTCGGGGGCCGATTCCGGTTGATGTAGTGGTGGGTACTGCCATAATTGCCTCTTTGCTGTGGTTAAGGTTCAAAAGTTTCGATATAGGTGCTCAGATGCTCCAGGAAGGCGCTGGTTTCCGCCTCAGTACCGGCGGTGACTCGTAGGAAGCCGGGAATACCGTTATCGCGCACCAGAACTCCGCGTTCGAGCAGATAGTTCCAGGCAGCTTTTTCGTCCTTAAGTCCACCGAAGAATACAAAGTTGGAATCCGAGACAGCCGGGGTCAGTCCGAGTTCTTGCAACCGGTTGACAATGCGATCGCGCTGGCTACGGATGTCATCGACATTGGCTAGAAGTTCAGTCCGGTGTCGCAGGGCTGCAATAGCGGTTGCCTGGGTGACTGCTGATAGGTGGTAGGGCAAGCGCACCAGGCGAACAGCATCTGCTATCAGAGGATCGGCGGCAAAATAACCCAGCCGAGCACCGGCTAAGGCGAATGCTTTGCTCATGGTACGAGTGACAATCAGGTTACGACGGCCCGGCAGTAAGGTGAGCGCGGTCTGAGTACGGTCCTGGGCAAACTCTGCGTAGGCTTCATCGACCACGACGATACCGTTATAGGTTGAAACCGCATCGTAGACGGCCTCAATAACATCTAACCCCAAGCCCGTTCCGGTGGGGTTATTGGGTGAGCAAAGAATGACGATGGTGGGGCTGTGTTGTTGAATCTGTTCAACAGCCGACTCTGCACTCAGAGAGTAGTCAGCGGCTCTGCGCCCAGCAATAAAAGCTGTGTTGGTTCCATCGGCCAGAAGCGGGTACATGGAGTAGGTCGGGACGAAGCTCATGACGCTCCGGCCGGGCCCGCCAAAGACCTGCATAATCTGCTGAAGGATCTCGTTGGAACCGTTAGCTGCCCAAAGCTGGTCAGGGGTCAGGCCGTGGCCCAGGTAAGCAGATAGTTCAGCACGCAGGGTATCAAATTCACGGTCCGGGTAACGGTTGAGGGTGACTGCCACTTGGGCAACCTCACGCGTAATAGCCTCCACAACTTCTTGAGGCATGGGGTGCGTATTCTCATTAACGTTGAGCGTTACCGGCACATCGATCATGGGCGCGCCGTAGGGTGAGCGGCCACGCAGGTCATCACGCAAGGGCAGGGCATCAAGGCTTTGAGTAGTATCAGTCACCCCCCTAGTGTATCTACTGGGCTCTGGTTCCCGCATTTTTATCCCGAACTCTGAGGGGAATTACTTAGTCTTGGCTCTATTTACTGTAAACGGGCACTTCAAGCACCTGTCCGGGCTCTACCTGGGCGCTCCTTAAATCGTTGATTTGCATAATGCGATTGACGACGTCACGGCTGTCCTGCCCCGGGGCGACCTGCTGGGCGATAGTCCAGAGGGAGTCACCGTGGTAGACCCTAACCATCTGACTTACGGGCGCTTCGGAATAGCTTGTGCTGCTCTTGGCCTGGGTCGGGAAAGCAAAGGTGAAGGCACCCAAGACCATGAGGGCTGCCAGCGTGAGTAGCGGTAGTCCGCGAAAAATTAGCCGCCCCCTCCGGGTAAGGCGGAAACCCCCGCGCTGAGACACACGGGAACTATGTTTGGTTGCCCAAGTAACCTGGTAGCCATTCTGCCCAGCTTCTAGAGACTCCAGTCCCCGCTTGGTAGCGGGCAAGGTGGGACGGTCAGCGTGGGCAACTTGCCGCTGAGCGGCTCCTTTGATTCTCCCAGAGGAGCTGGCGTTCGCCTCCAGGTGCCCGGCACAAGGGCTAAGGGGAGCATATCGAATACGGTAACGAGGTTGTCGAACAGAACCCGCCGAGACAGCTTCGGAGGCAGTTGATCGGGGAACGAAAGTAGCTGCCTGATCAAGGGGCTTCTTCAAAGAAGTACGAGCCATAAACTCGGGCAGTGCGATAGTGCTCATAAGTCTTTCTCCTGATTCATGCTCAGACACCCACATCGAATGTCTGTTCTAAAATTGATTCGTATATATGTTCTATCAGAAAAATCGAACAGAGTCGAGAAAAATTAGAACAAATGTTTGAATAAGCTGCTGGCTTGGCATAGTCTTAGAAGACCACTTCATAAGTACACAAGGGGTGGCTGACACTTTAAGAACCGATAAGAGACGAGACACCGTGAGCGAACGAACCCCGCAGACTCCGGCACCCCTTTCCCTTAAGGGCGCTCGCCCCCTGACAGCGCGCCAAAAGAAAATTCTTGACGCAATATCTACTGCAATTGACGAGTACGGTTATCCGCCCTCTATGCGTGAGATTGGGGATATTGTGGGGTTGGCTTCGCTCTCTTCTGTTACTCATCAGCTCTCCCGGCTTGAAGAGATGGGATACATTCGCAGGGACCCCAAACGGCCACGCGCTATTGAAGTACTCACAGGTGAAGAGCCGCTCGAAGAGCCAAGGCCTGAGACCAGCGTCATTACCCTGCCGGTGCTTCCCACCTTTGCTCAGAATGATGAGAACGTAGCTACCGTCCCCTTGGTTGGACGCATTGCCGCCGGCGCACCAATTGCCGCAGAACAGGCGGTCGAAGACGTCATGACTCTCCCGCGTCAGCTGGTGGGCCAGGGCGACCTCTTCATGCTTCGAGTCAAAGGTGACTCCATGATTGATGCCGCTATCTGCGACGGTGACTGGGTGGTGGTTCGTGCTCAGAACACTGCCCAAAACGGTGAAATTGTGGCGGCCCTCCTCGATGACGAGGCAACGGTTAAGACCTTCCGCCAGCGTGATGGGCACACCTGGCTGCTACCTCAGAACACTCAGTACGAACCCATCCTGGGTGACTCAGCAACCATCATGGGCAAGGTCGTCTCCGTGCTGCGTAGTCTCTAGAGCGAATCTGACAAAGCGAGCATTTTATTAGCTCAAGAGTCTGGGGCCAGAATCACCATGATTCTGGCCCCAGACTGTTTACTCTGCCATCCCTGATTAGGCTTCTTGGCTTTCAAGGGCTTCATGCAAGCGCTGTAAGGCGCCTACCACTACGTCCTGGCGGGTAGTAGTCCAAAAAGGTGGTAGCGATTTGACCAAGAATGACCCGTAACGCTGGGTTGCAAGTCGAGAATCCAGCACAGCAACCACACCGCGATCATGCACAGAGCGAATTAGGCGACCGGCTCCCTGGGCCATACGCACCGCCGCATGAGTAGCTGAAACAGCCATAAAACCGTTGCCGCCGTGACTTGCAACTGCCCTGGTCCGAGCCTGTGATAGCGGGTCGTCGGGGCGTGGGAAAGGGATTCTGTCCATAACGACCAGACGGCAAGAGTCGCCGGGCACATCAACGCCCTGCCACAGGCTCATGGTTCCAAAGAGGCAGGCATGGGTGTCTTCGGTGAATTCCTTGACCAGGGCCCGCAAGGACGACTCCCCCTGCAAGAGCACCGTGAGATCAATTTTTTCTCGAACATACTCAGCGGCAAGTTCAGCACCCCGTTTAGAGGAGAAGAGCCCCAGGGCACCGCCACCAGATGCCGTCACTAACTCCACCAGCCGGTCCAGCTGTTCCACCGAAACACCCCGGCCGGGTTTAGGCAGGTCAGAAGCGATATACAGCACCCCCTGTTTAGGGTAGTCAAAAGGGGAGCCAACATCGATGCCGTCCCAGCGGGGGGAGCCCTGCCCCATGAGGCCCAGCGAACCGGCAGTAGCGTCAAAAGACTCACCCACGGTCAGAGTCGCGGACGTCAGCACCACGGTGCGATTATCGAAAAGGCCTTCGCGCAGATAGCCTGCAACAGAAATCGGGGCGATGTTGAGGGTGGCAGGGTCATCTTCAGCCGCCGCTAGGTAGCCTCTGCCCGGCTCCCAGGAGCCGGTACGCGATACCCAAATGACCTGGAAGTTAGGATCTGCGGTCAGCATCTTTTCGGCAGTTTCGTGTACTTCGGTCAGGCTTGCCCGCACCATCTGACGGCCGGCATCGGCATCTTTATCGCCGCTCTTGGTGTCTGTTATGGCCTGACGGGCAGCATCGCGCACCCTTTCCATGGCGGCGGCAACACGTTCGGGCAGGCCCCTGGTCATGAGCTCGGCGGGAACACCATTGAGGGAGTCATCGAGAGCCAGGGCAGCTTGTTCAAGGGCGCGGTGGTCAGCGTCGGTGTGGCGTTTGAGGCTCCGGGCCACCTTGGTGATGTTGGCCGGGGAAAGTGAACCTGTCACGGCACCTGTGACTCGGTCTGCGAGCTCGTGGGCCTCGTCGATAATGGCAATATCGTGATCCGGCAGGACAGCCGCTCCCTCAAAGGCATTAATAGCTAGCAGGGCGTGGTTAGTAATCACGATGTCGGCATCTGCCGCCCGTGTCCTGGCATTTTCGCTGAAACATTCTTCGACCAGCGGGCATTTCTTGCCCAAGCATTCGGAGGCCTTTACCGATACCTGCCGCCACGCTCGGTCGCTGACCCCGGGTAGGAGTTGGTCACGGTCCCCGGTTTCTGTGGTCTGGGCCCAGGAGCGCAGGCGAACTACTTCTTCCCCCAGTTTTCCGGCTGGCCCTACAGAGCCAGTCTCGGTGTCCATATCGAAGAGCGCCTCCCCGTCATCGTCTGGGTAGCCGCCTTCGAGTTTGTGTAGGCAGAGGTAGTTGTTCCGCCCTTTGAGAATAGCCACATCGGTCTGGTGTTCTGGTTCATCGCCCAGGGCTTCAAGAAGCCGGGGAATATCGCGGCTAACGATCTGCGACTGAAGCGCCAGTGTTGCTGTGGCCACAATAATGGGTTTGTCGGAGTGCTGGGCTGCGCTCAGAGCTGGGACCAGGTAGCCCAGGGACTTACCGGTGCCGGTTCCTGCCTGGACCAGTAGATGCCGGTCACTTTCGAGCGCGCGGGCCACATAGGCGGCCATTTTTCGTTGGCCGGGTCGGATTTGGCCGCCACTACGGGCGATAACGGTGTCCAGAAGTTTGAGAACAGGCTGGGCACCGGGCAGGGTTTCAAGTTCCTGCCCGGTGGGTGCGGTGATGTCTTGGGTCATACTCGGACGGTCTCCACCGCTCCTGCCGCAACTGCTTGGTCAATTTCTGGCTGCAGGATTTCCAGTAGGTCAGCGTCCAGGGCATAGCCTGCCAAATCGGAGGCTACCTGGTCACGCACCAGGGCGTGGACGTAGGTACCGTCAGAGACAAAGGCAGTGCGGAGAATTTCGGCGTCCCACTCGTGTAGGCGGGAGACAACCCCACCTTGGGCGTAGGGAATAAGCAGGTGTAGTTCCAGCGATGGACGCGGGATAGTCTCGGCAATTTTTACTTGGAGCTCCTCAATCCCCTCACCGGTGCGAGCGGAGACCACAACATGGCTGGGTTCGCGCTGGCGCAGGCGCTCGATGACGAAAGGGTCGGCGGTATCGGCCTTGTTGAGCACAATAATCTCGGGAATGTTCTGTGCTCCCACCTCGGTAATCACCTGGCGGACCGATTGAATCTGCCCCTCCGGGTCGGGGTGGGAGACATCGACCACGTGCACAATGACATCTGCGTCGGCGACCTCTTCAAGGGTTGAGCGAAAGGCCTCAACCAGCTGAGTAGGCAGAGAGCGCACAAAACCTACGGTATCGGAGAGGGTGTAACCTACCCCATCGGGAGTCTGGGCCTTACGTACGGTGGGGTCAAGGGTCGCAAAGAGGGCGTTTTCGACCAGGACGCCGGCGTCGGTGAGCCTATTGAGCAAGGAGGACTTTCCCGCGTTGGTGTAACCGGCGATAGCAACGGAGGGCACCCTGTTGCGTTTACGGTTGAGACGCTTGGTTTCGCGGGCAGGTGCCATGGCGGCGATTTCGCGCTTAAGTTTAGCCATACGGGCGCGCAGTCGGCGGCGATCCAGTTCGATTTTGGTTTCACCGGGGCCGCGAGAGCCGATGCCCTCGCCCCCTGCGGCACGGCCACCGGCCTGGCGGGACAGGGAGGCACCCCAACCGCGCAGGCGAGGGAGCATATATTCGAGTTGGGCTAGCTCAACCTGGGCTTTACCCTCCCGAGATTTAGCGTGCTGGGCGAAGATATCGAGAATCAGCGCGGTCCTGTCGATCACTTTGACCTTGACAATATCCTCAATCGCACGGCGTTGGGAAGGCGCTAGCTCTGCATCGACAATGACAGTATCCGCGCCAGTAGCTTCAACAATATCCTTGAGTTCAAGCACCTTACCTGAGCCCAGGTAGGTGCCGGGATCGGGTTTAAGACGGCGCTGTACCAGGCCATCAAGCACTTCGGAGCCAGCGGTTTCTGCCAGCGCGGCCAGCTCACGCAGGGAGTTTTCGGCTTCAGCCAGGGTACCTTCACTCCACACACCGGCCAGGACGACTCGTTCCAGGCGGAGCTGGCGGTATTCGACTTCGGTAACGTCATCGAGTTCGGTGGAGAGGCCCGCGACGCGGCGCAGAGCCCGACGTTCTTCAAGGTCCTGCTGATCACCGTCATAGGATGAGTGTTCGGGCTGGTTGTGGGAGAGCTCTCGGGCTCGCTGCCCCAGGAGGTTACCGGTTGAGCTAGAGGCTCGGCCCAGTACTCGATCTACCGTCAGGCGTAATTGCTCATCGGAGGGTAGCTTCGGTTCCTTGCCGGGGCGTAATGAGTCGGCCATAGTGCCTTTCGTTTAAGAATCAATCGTCCCTACAAGTTTAGCGTGCGGCGTCTAAGGTGAGTAGTAGTGCCGTAGAATGAGGGCTTATGAGCACCAAAACACACTATTTTTCTGAAGAACCCGCAGGTGACTTTGCAACTAAACCCCTCACCGTGGAACTGGCAGCAGATAAAGTCCAGGTGCTCACAGCCCCCGGAATTTTTAGCCCCGGCGGTGTCGATAAGGGCACGCGGATTCTGCTCGATGAAGCCCCCGCGCCCCAAGGAACACGCCTGCTTGATATTGGGTGTGGCTGGGGGCCTATTACCCTGACCCTGGCCATGTTGGCACCTGAGGCGCAGGTCTACGGGGTGGAGGTCAATCCACGCGCTGCCCAGCTCACCCAGATGAACGCTGAGCGGCTGGGGCTAAACAATATTAGGGTGTCCTCCCCCCAAGCCCTGGATGAGTCGCTGACCTTTGACACCATCTGGTCTAACCCTCCTATTCGGGTAGGTAAAGAAGTCCTGCACGAGATAATGCAGACCTGGCTCCCCCGTCTTTCCCCCGGTGGGAACGCCTACCTGGTTGTGCAGAAGAACCTGGGCTCCGATTCACTGCAAAAATGGCTGGTGCAGACTTTCCCCGACCTTGAAACCAGCCGTTATGCCAGCTCTAAGGGCTTCCGTATTATCCGGGTTCACCGCCCATAAAACGGCAGGACTAACAAGTGCAGAAGAACCGGCCCCGCATATCAGGCGGGGCCGGTTCTTTGATAAAGTTCTTGGGGTCTTAGCCCAGGAGGATTTTCCCGGTCATAGCGGCAGGGCCGGCCAGAACAACATGCTCTAGATCATCAGGACCCAACACAAAGGTAACAGCCAGGGTGCCACCGGGTACACGGACCAGCCACTCATCGGGTGCATCTTCCCCACCCCAGAAGCGGGTGGCTGCAGCAGCCGCACAGGCACCGGTGCCACAGGAAAGTGTCTCCCCCACTCCACGTTCGTGCACGCGCATACGGATTGAGCCGATGTTCTCGGTAGCGGGGTCACCGTCTTCAGCAGAAATCTCTTCGGGGACCACAAATTCAACATTGGTGCCCTCGGGCGGGAGCGGTGAAACCTTGGGTGCATCATACAGGTTCAGACCGTCCAGCTTGCCGTCAGTACCTAGCATCACCACGGTGTGAGGGTTGCCCATGCTGATGGAGAGGGCACCGCGCGGTGTCCGTAGCCCCTTGGCTGTCACCTGCGCATCGGTGCCGTTATCACGGGCCATATCACCGTTAATAAAGCTCCAGGGGCCCATATCAATGGCGTAGCCTGTCTCGGTACGCCCCACAGTCTTTACACCCGCACGGGTGGCAATCAGGAGCCGCTCACCGTACTCAAGCTGAACAAGGTTCTCCGCAATCAGGTAGTCCACAAAAGCGCGTACACCGTTACCGCACATCTCGGCGATAGATCCGTCGCCGTTGCGGTAGTCCATAAACCAGGTAGCCTCGGGGTATTCCTCGAGCAGGTGAGCCGCAAAGTCCAGGTTTGCTGTTTTGACAGCGCGAATGAAACCGTCGGCACCAATACCAAAGTGGCGGTCAGCGACCTTGGCAACTAGCTCGGGAGTAAGGTCCAGCTCAGCCTGAGGGTCTGTCACAAAAATAAAGTCGTTACCGGTAGCCTGCCCCTTGGTCAGGGTCTTGCCGGTCAGGTCTCCCCAGGGGGCGATTTCTTGAGTGTGGGTTGCCACAGCTAGTGCCTTTCCATTGGGCTTGGCCGCTCTCGGGCCTCATATCTTCTTTTAGTCTAGTGCCTGCCTGCCCTAAGAGATGTGCCTTAGGGCCAGGTCAAGTTTGCGTGGATCAGACCATTCCAGCCAGTGCACACGGGGGTCTGCCCTAAACCAGGTAATCTGACGGCGGGCAAACTGCCGGGTGGCCGTTACGGTATCTTCAAGAGCCGAATCCACCGAGTATTCCTGCCCCGCGGGCAGCAGGCCCCGTGATGAGTCCAAAGCCTTAAGGAACTCCCGGTAGCCAATAGCCGCTGAGGCAGTTTTACCCTGACGTAAGCCCTGGGCTTCGAGCCGTTGGACTTCTTCGAGCAGGCCTTTCTGCCTCATAGTGAGCACCCGATCGTGCAGACGCCGGTGTAGCTCAGCACGGTCACCGCTCAGCCCAATTTGGAGAGCCGGTTGGTAGTAGGTGCGTCTTGGCATGAAGGACGAGAAGGGGCGGCCCGTCACCTCGTACACTTCCAGTGCCCGCACCAGGCGGCGGTCATCCTTTACCCGGTCAGCTGAGACAGGGTCTACCTCGCGCAGGCGGGCTAACAAGGCCCCAGGGCCCTGCTGAACGAGCTCCGCCTCAAGGCGAGCGCGAACAGCGGGGCAGGTTTCGGGGAACTCCAATACGTCCAGGGCCGCCCGCACGTACAGGCCGGAACCACCCACCAGAATCGGGTACTTGCCCCGGCTTCTAATCTGGTCAAAGAGTTGGCGGGCTTGGCCCTGGAAAACAGCAACGGAGGCTTCTTGGGTCACATCCAAGATATCGAGCAGGTGGTGTGGTACACCCCGCATCTCTTCTGCTGTCAGCTTGGCAGTGCCAATATCCATACCCCGGTAGAACTGCATGGAGTCAGCATTGACGCACTCCCCACCTAGTTCCAGAGCCAGCTCAATGGCCAGGTCACTCTTACCGCTACCGGTCGGGCCTACCACAGCAATCACGGGTAGCTGGCCGAAGTCGCAGTGCCCGCCCTGTTCTGCCGGACCGGGTCCAAGGTTGGTTTTCTGAACGGGCCTGTTCATGAGAGCGCTGATTTTTTAAAGGTGGGGAAACCCAAGGAAACCGGCGAACCGGGGACCTGGGTAGTACCGGTACCGCAGGAATCGGCCTGAGCCCGGTCCCAGGCGTCCCCGGCGCGTGAACGGCGCACCGAATACTGCTCGGGGGCGGGGTCAGAAATCAGGTGAAAGGAACCGGCCTCGGTGATAGGCAGGGTAACCAGGTCACCGGGGCGGGGCAGCTGGCAGCCCTCAGGTACGGAAAAATGAACTAGGCGTTGGTCGCGGGCACGGCCAGAAAGCCGGTTGGTCTGCTCAGCCTTACGGCCAGATTCAGCGGTCACCATCAGCTCAACGGTCTTACCCAGTTGCTTACGGTTCTCCTGGCCCGCGATCCGGTCCTGAAGAGCGGTCAGCCGCTCATAGCGTTCCTGCACCACGGCCTTGGGTACCTGGTCAGGCATAGTGGCAGCAGGAGTACCGGGGCGAATCGAATACTGGAAAGTAAAGGCAGAAGAGAACCGGGCCGCCTCTACCACGCGCAGAGTCTCCTGGAAGTCTTGCTCGGTCTCGCCGGGGAAGCCCACAATAATATCGGTGGTAATCACGGCCTCGGGGATGCGCTCGCGGACCTTGTCCAAAATCCCCAGGAACTTGGTGGACCGATAGGAGCGTTTCATGTCCTTAAGCACCTTATCGGAACCCGATTGAAGGGGCATGTGGAGCACCGGCATGACGTTCGGAGTCTCGGCCATCGCCTCGATGACGTCATCGGTAAACATGGCGGGGTGAGGTGAGGTGAAACGCACACGCTCTAGCCCCTCAATCTCACCGCAGGCACGCAGGAGTTTGGAGAAAGCCTGGCGGTCGCCAAAGCCCACACCGTAGGAGTTCACGTTTTGACCCAGCAGGGTAACTTCAATAGCACCGTCATCGACCAGTGCCTGAACCTCGGCTAGGATCTCGCCGGGGCGGCGATCTTTCTCTTTACCGCGCAGGGAGGGGACGATGCAGAAAGTACAGGTGTTGTTACAGCCCACGGAGATTGAAACCCAGCCGGAGTAGACATGGTCGCGTTTGGTGGGCAGGGTGGAGGGGAAAACCTCAAGTGATTCGAGCAGCTCAGCCTGGGCCTCCTGGTTGTGACGAGCGCGTTCAAGCAGAGTGGGCAGGGAGCCAATGTTGTGGGTGCCAAAGACAACATCAACCCAGGGAGCCTTCTTCAGAATGGTGTCCTGGTCTTTCTGCGCTAGGCAACCGCCCACCGCAATCTGCATCCCCTCGTTTTCGCGTTTGACGGGAGCTAACTGGCCCAGGTTGCCATAGAGCTTGTTATCGGCATTCTCGCGGACAGCGCAGGTGTTAAACACCACCAGGTCGGGGGTGCTTCCCTCAGTGGCAGGAAGGTAGCCGCTGGCTTCGAGCAGACCGCTCATACGTTCGGAATCGTGCACGTTCATTTGGCAACCAAAAGTACGTACCTCGTAGGTACGGGTTTTGGTCTGTGCTTGGGGCTTTTCGGGGTTCACGTCAATACTCACTCCACTAGATTACTCGATAGGTCATAATGGGCACTATGTCAGCTCTGCCTTCCGCCTCATTCTTTTGGTCACTTGCTCAGCGCGCTTCGGCAGGTTATTGCCCGCAAGTGACCGAGCAGGACGTTAGTTCGCCCCGATTTCTGCAGCTTCTGGCTTGGCTCTTGAACCAGGCAAGCAAAGCCTTGGCTGCTTGCCCAACCCATGCCCAGATTCTCTCTGCCGGTATGCGTTCGGTAGTGATTAGGGTGCGGTTTAGCCCCGGTACGGTGGATCTGCCGGGGTTGGGTGAGGTGCCCAGCGTCATCCTCAAATACTTTCGGCGCAAAGACTCAGCTAGCAATTCCGGTGGCTTTGGGTATCTGAGGGAGAAGCATGGGTTGGGTGCACTGGATGCCCTGGTACCGGGCCTCTACACCCGTTTGTTGGCGGCCGACGATGCTAGCCGACTCTTGATTCTTGAAGACATTAAGAGCGATAGTTTTTCTTCCGTCAGCTTGGGTGAGCTTCTGCTGTCCTCCAGAGCGGATACCACGTCCCTGCAGGCACTGGATGCCTGGGCCTTTACGTGGGCTAACATTCTTGGCTCACCGGCGCAGGCTACAGCCCAAGAATCCTTTGCTGAGGCTTTAGCAGAAGCTGATCCACAGGCTACTGCACCGGGGTCGATACCCTCACCCCAGCTTGCCTTTAAGGGGCTAGCTCTCCTAGCTAAAGCCAAGGGGGTAGCCCTAGATTCTGAGGAGTTCGAGCTGTGGCAGAAGCAGGTAGGGAGCATCATATCCCCAGAGCCAGGCGATGCTGTCTTGTCTTCGGGGGATTTTTCTCCGGCCAATTTACTCCTACCGAGCAGGGATTATCTGACGGGTTCAGGGAATAGCCGCGACCTATCAGCTAATCCTGTTTTTCCCTTGGTTCGCGCAGTTCGAGCAATTGATGCAGAGGGTAGTTGCATACACCACTGGGCACTACCGGTGGCAGAAATGATGCTAGGTTTCCCATCATGGCCTAAGGGCCCAGTCAGCACGGCCTTGGCCGGGCACGAGAACTGGCAGCTAGCTACCCAAAAGTTTTATCGGTTAGTTGCCCCCTACCCCCACACCGACGTGTACCAGGCTCCGGCAGTGCGTTCAGCAGTACTGACGATTCAGGCAGTCCTAGCTGAACAGTTGGCATAAGTAGTTTTGACCGATTCCAAGCAGAGGCTGAAACACTGCTAGATATGCTCATCTTCCTATCTTTTGCCCTCTTGGTTGCGGCCCTCCTTCTCTTCGTCCTGGGGCTTATCTCAGGCCAAGCGCTAAGACCTTCTTCCCCTAGCTATTCCCAGTAGTTGAAGCTGCCCTCTGTATTTGCCCCCATCTCCCGCGCATAATTCTCCACTTCTTCCCGAACCACCCCAAAAGCCAGACCTGCCGGGTAACCCTTGCGGCCCAACATGGCCACCAGGCGGCGCATCACCCTATCCCGTTCCGCGCGGTCCGCCAGGTTCATAGAGGGCCGCAATTTCTTACGCACCAGCTCGTGCGCATCAGCCCGCTCATCCTCCTCGGTCCTGTGCTCTAAAGCAGTTTCTGCCTGCTCGCCCTCAATCCCTTTAGCTCTAAGCTCCCTACGGATAGCTGACCGCGACAACTTTTTAACCTTGCTCCGCGAGCGCACAAACATCTCAGCAAACTCGGCATCATTGATGAGGTTAACCGCCTCAAAACGGTTCAGAATATCCTCAATGACCTCTGCCGAAATTTCTTTCTCCGCCAGCTTGCCTTCGAGCATAGCCCGGGACTTAGGTGCCGCCGCTAGCTGGTTGAGCACAATGTTCTTGGCACGGCTAAATTCACTCTCCGGCTCAGCCTGCCCACGACCCCGGCTACCTGGCATAGGTGTGAGGCCCTGGACCAGCAGTTCAGCATCGCTCACCGGTTCATTAAGGCTAGAGCCTTCCCTAAAAAGCGGGATACTCCGTTTCCCGCTTGACCGCTTCTCTTGGACGTCCTCCTGGTGTGCACCGATTGCAGGGGCAAAGGGTGAGCGGGCCGCATAGCGGGCCGGTGGCTTACGGAAGCCCTTTTTCAGTTGGGGATTCCGGCGGTGTCGGTACTTATCTAGCTCTTCTTGCCGGCCCTGCCTATTCACAGCCCTAGCTGTGTTGTCAGCTGAGTCAGCAGTATTCCCGGCGCCACCGGTGTAGGGAGTGCCCTGCCCCTGCATAACAGACAGGTAACTATCGCCGGGGCGGTCTTCACTCAGCCCCTGCGCGGCGGGGTGCCAGGACGGGTATTCCTCGGGGCTCAGAAAATCTGTATCAGTCATTGGTCCTTGGGGCCTTCTTCTGCGGAAGAGAATACAAAGTTCTCTAGCTTAGGGGCAAGCTCTATCTATGCTGAAAGGCCGCTACCGCCGAGTTGGCGGTAGCGGCCTACCCTGGGAAAGTCAGGTTAGAAGTTCTCGGAGATATCGTCCAGAGGATCGACTGAAGTGCTGGGTTCTAGCTCTTCCGTCTCTTCTTCCTCAGCTTCAATGATGCCGAGCTTGACCATGGTCTTATACTTAATTTCTTCGGTCAGCTCGGGGTTATCCTTGAGGAAACGACGAACATTTTCCTTACCCTGGCCTAGCTGGTCACCCTCGTAGGTGAACCAGGCGCCGGACTTCTTGACCACGTTGTGGTCAACAGCCAGGTCAAGGATTCCACCTTCAACCGAGATACCCTCACCGTAGAGAATATCGAATTCGGCTTGCTTAAAGGGCGGAGCCATCTTATTCTTGACGACCTTGGCGCGGGTGCGGTTACCGATGGGGTTAGCGCCGTCCTTAAGAGTCTCAATACGGCGGATATCGATACGCACCGACGCATAGAACTTGAGCGCCTTACCACCGGTGGTGGTTTCGGGTGAACCGAAGAAAACACCGATCTTCTCGCGAAGCTGGTTGATAAAGATAGCGGTGGTGTTGGTAGAGGCCAGACGACCGGTAATCTTACGCAGAGCCTGGGACATCAGGCGAGCCTGCAGACCCACGTGGGAGTCACCCATTTCGCCTTCGATTTCAGCGCGGGGAACCAGGGCGGCTACGGAGTCAACCACAATGATGTCGATGGAGCCGGAGCCCACCAGCATGTCCATAATTTCCAGGGCTTGCTCACCGGTATCAGGCTGGGATACCAACAGGGCATCGGTGTCAACACCCAACTTGGCTGCGTATACCGGGTCCAGAGCATGTTCAGCATCGATGAAGGCGGCAATGCCACCCTGCTTCTGAACGTTGGCAACCGCGTGCAAGGCAACCGTGGTCTTACCGGAAGACTCAGGGCCGTAGATTTCCACGACACGACCGCGAGGCAGTCCACCAATACCCAGGGCGGCGTCCAGGGCAAGCGCCCCGGTAGAAATAGTTTCAACCTTGGTGGCTTCCTTGTCACCCAGGCGCATCACTGAGCCCTTGCCGTAGTTCTTATCGATCTGGGCAAGAACAGCTTCAAGTGCCTTTTCGCGGCCTTCAGCCGGAACCTGACCTACGGACTGCATGCGAGTTTTCGCTGCCATACATCTTCCTCATTTCTTATCGCGGAGCCGGTTTTCCTTCTGGTCTCCACGGTAATACGGGTGGCTGACACTTTAGGGAATAGGCCGCAGATTCTTGTAAACCTGTGGATAATTCTTCTCTGTGCCGCCACACCACTGTTATCTGTACACAATAGTACACAAACTAGAACATATTTTCTATTAAGTACGAATGGTTTTCTATTGGGCTCCCTGCCACACCCAACTCCCCAGCTAGGGGGCAGGCGGTATGTCCGGGCCAAGCCTACGTGCTTCGGGGACGTCCTGTTCCCGGCAAATCGCGAGCCAGACGGTGCGCACATCGGCACCAGCCTCCAGAGCTTGCCCCGCAGTCAGGTCCCCAAAATCACCCGGAACTAAATCCCGCACCAGATGCCTGGCATAGGCTGGGCCAAACTCGTGGTCCATGGCAGCCCAAAATTCACTAAGTTTCATCCTATCCTCTTCCTGCTTGCAGATAGAAGGAGCCGGCTCCCCCTGTGAGGGACCCGGCTCCTTGTCGTACGCTCACTCCGTTTTATCGGGTCAGGAGAGGGCGTTCAACGGCAGGAATGTCTCGGCTTGAAGTAGCCGCGATTCCGTATTCACGCTTGAACTGCTCGGAGAATTCTGCGGGCACAGTATCGGGTACCGAGAAGCCTTCTTCAACAGCCATGCGGTGGGATACTTCGCCCAGCATAGCTGAGAGTGAGATGTTGAGAGCCTGGCAGATAGAGGCAAGAAGCTCAGATGAGGCTTCCTTCTGACCGCGTTCTACCTCACTGAGGTAGCCAAGGGAGACTCGCGCAGAGTGTGAAACTTCGCGGAGGGTTCGCCCCTGTCGCTGGCGGACATCGCGCAGGACTTCGCCAATTGCGTGGCGGAGCAGAATAACTTTACCGGTGTCTTGGGCGGGGACAGTGTTCTCGGTCTGACCCACATCCTTCCAACGGACGACACCGTTCACGGATACGGGTTGCTTAGTCATTTTTATACCAATCTCCTGGTGATCGTGCTCCCGGTAGATCAGGAGCTGTGTACTTCAGCCTAACGTAATTGCTACGTGTTCGTCAGCTCAAGTTGAGAATAAGTCACGTAAGTTCACGTTTTATTCTTATGACATCTATCTAAACCTACAGTTCTGTGTTTTCATTCCCTGTTTGCTGAAAAATTCATCTGAAAATTTCCTGGAAATTTTGAGGAGGTAGTGTGCGAGCATCCTCAGTCCCCCGCTAAAAATTATTCCCGATAGCTTCAGCCAGCAAAAGCAGGGCATGGTGAGCGGCCTGCGCCCGAATCCCAGCCCGCCCCCCGGCGTAGTTCTTCTCGACGACACAGCTACCTGTGGGACCGTATACCGCCAGGTAGACCCGGCCAACAGGCTTACCGTCACATGGCTCCGGGCCAGCAGCGCCCGTTGTGGCAACACCGTAGTCGGCACCGCAAACCCGGGCCGTCCCAGCGGCCATAGCTAGGGCAACATCGGGATCCACCGCACCGCGCTCAGCCAGAAGACCAACCGGAACCCCCAGCACCTGAGCCTTAACCTCGGTAGCGTATGAGATAACGCCACCCCGGTAGACGGCAGAAGCACCGGGCACCGAACAGATGAACTGGCCAACCATGCCACCGGTCAAAGACTCAGCGGTTGCCAGCAGGCACCCCGACTCTGTTGCCGATGCAACGAGCTGGGCGGCGGCTTCCTCCAGGTGGAACTGAGCGTCAGGAGCTTGCATAACAGGGACCTACTTGCTCTGCTGGGCGTAATAGTCGCGGCGCAACCGCATAGCCTTCAGCACATAATCAATACCGGTAACTACAGTCACTAACACAACAGCGGCCATGAGCAGCCAGCCCGGCCAGAGTGCCCAGCTACCCAAAAGACCCAGAGGCAGGATCATCAGCACCAGGGCAAGGGTCTGCAAAACGGTTTTGAGCTTACCTCCCTTAGAGGCGGCCATCACACCGTACCTGATAATGAACAGGCGCATCACGGTAATGCCCCACTCGCGCACCAGAATGACCAGGGTGACCCACCACCACAGCTCCCCCAGCATAGAAAGAACAACAAAGGCGGCACCGGTCAGAAGCTTATCGGCAATCGGGTCGGCAATCTTTCCGAAGCTGGTAATCAGCCCCCGCGAGCGGGCCAGGTGACCGTCAAGCCAGTCGGTAATCATAGCCAGGATAAAGATGACGACGGCCCACCAGCGCAGGCCCATATCGCTAGCACCGTAGACCCCACCGCCCAGCAGGGCCCAGACGAAGAGGGGAACCATAACAATACGCAGGGCCGTCAGGGCATTGGGTATGTTCCAGTTTGATACGGTACCGGGGTTATGCTCAGACATCGGTTCTCCTTAGAGTAGAGCGGGGGCCGGGGATCAAGGGGCTATCTGCCGGTCAGGTTCCAGGCGTCTTCGCTATCGGGTTCGTCCATGGTGTCGTAGTAGTCCACAGCTTCTGGGACTCCGTCGTTCATGTGAGCAACTGGGTCATGGCCGTAGGTATCATCAGTGGCCTCCACCGGGGGCTCTTGACCACGAATCTTTGCTAGGACGGTGGGCAGGTCATCGGGCTGAACCAGAACGTCACGGGCCTTGGACCCCTCGGAGGGGCCAACGACCTCGCGGGATTCGAGCAGGTCCATGAGGCGGCCAGCCTTAGCAAACCCCACACGGAGCTTACGCTGCAGCATGGAGGTTGAACCGAACTGGGTGTTCACCACTAGTTCAGCGGCCCGCAAGAGATCATCGAGGTCATCTCCAATGTCATCATCAATCTTCTTGGAGGGGGCAACAGCGATGACGTCCTCGCGGTAGATGGCGGGAGCCTGCTTCTTAACGTGCTCCACGACCTCGTGAATCTCGGACTCGCTCACCCAGGCACCCTGAACACGCATGGGTTTGGAAGCACCCATGGGCAGGAAGAGGGCATCACCCTGGCCAATCAGTTTCTCGGCACCGGGCTGATCAAGGACCACGCGGGAGTCAGTCACCGATGAGGTCGCAAAAGCCATACGCGAAGGCACGTTAGCCTTAATCAGGCCGGTCACAACATCCACCGATGGGCGCTGGGTTGCCAGTACCAGGTGGATACCGGCGGCACGAGCTAGCTGGGTGATACGCACAATAGATTCTTCAACATCGCGCGGAGCCACCAGCATGAGGTCAGCAAGCTCGTCCACAATGACCAGCAGGTAGGGGTAAGCCTTAATCTGGCGCTTAGAACCGGGATCTGGCTGAATCTTGCCGGCCTTGACCGCCTTGTTGAAATCATCAATGTGCTTGTAGCCGTAGTGGGCCAGGTCATCGTAGCGGGCGTCCATCTCACGCACAACCCACTGAAGGGCCTCGGCGGCCTTCTTGGGGTTGGTGATGATGGGCGTAATCAGGTGGGGCACGCCCTCGTAGGCGGTAAGTTCTACGCGCTTGGGGTCCACCATAATCAGGCGAACCTGATCGGGGGTGGAGCGCATCAGGATGGAGGTAATCATGGAGTTCACGAAGGAGGACTTACCGGCACCGGTCGCACCAGCCACCAGCATGTGCGGCATCTTAGCCAGGTTGGCAATGACGAAGCCACCTTCAACGTCCTTACCAACGCCCATGACCATGGGGTGCTCGGTTGCGTGAGCCTTAGCCGAACGCAGGACATCACCCAGCACCACGATTTCGCGGTCGGTATTGGGAATCTCAATACCGATGGCGCTCTTGCCGGGAATGGGCGACAGGATACGCACATCGTCCGAAGCTACCGCGTAGGCAATGTTCTTGGACAGAGCGGTAACGCGTTCCACCTTGGTACCAGAGCCCAGCTCAATCTCGTAGCGGGTGACCGTGGGTCCACGGGAGAAGCCGGTGACTTCGGCATCGACCTTGAACTGATCCAGCACGTTGGTCAGGGCCTCAACGACCTGCTCATTGGCTTCGGACTTTTCCTTAGCGGGGGGGCCTGCTTCGAGCATGCTCTCGGTAGGCAGGGCGTAGGTACCGGTTGAGGACTCCACAACCAGTTCCCCACGGGGCTGTTCGGTTGTCTCTGCAACGGTGTGGTTCTGAATTTTAGCGGCGAGCCGTTCAAGGCGGGGCGCTGGGGTGTCCGCAGGCTTAGCAGGTGCTGAACCCTTGGCTGCGGCTCCAGTCAGGGCGGCACCGAGGGCAGAGCCGGTTGCAGAACCCGCAGCGGTAGGCCTAGCAGAAGGTCGAGGCACAGAAGGCGCACGAGGCGCTACGGGCTTCTGAGGGGTCGGGGCTTCCAGGGCAGCCGGTGCCTCATCGACAGGTTCTTCCCAGGCTTCAAGAGTCTTGGGAAGTTCTGCTTCTACCTCAGGTTCAGGCAAACGGCCGTATTCAGCGGCCGCCCGCTGAGCCTGGTCCAGCCGCTGGGCAGGTGCATCGGAGGCACGATAACCGTCATCGGCCCAGGCGCCCTGGTCAAAGAGCTGGCCCTGCTTTTTAGCGGCCTTAGCAGCTGCCCGCTTTTCTTTCCGAGTCTGCTTGCGGGGTGCCTCAACATCAAAGGCTTCTTGTGGGTGAGCGCTGCCAGGGCGACCACCGGTAGCGGTGACACGCCCTACGGGAGCGGTATCGGTTTCAGGCTCAGAAAGAAGGGCGCTCTGGTAGGCCTCATCGCCCTCGTAACGGTCAAGCCTGGGGTCGGTATCGGGCCGCGCCCCAAAACCTAGCCAGCCCAGCAGCCCACCACGGCGTGCAGGACTAGGAGTATCAGCAACCTCTTCGTACAGGTAGGAGCGGTCATGCTCCTCATCAAGCACCCGCGTCTCGACTTCATCCTGAGCACGAGCGCGAGATGGACGGCCTGCATCGCGGATAGAGCCGTTGGGTTTCTCCCCCAGGAGCACACTGAAAATGAAAACAAGCTTCGGCCAAACCTGACGCAGGGGCGTATCAGTAGCAACCAGTACACCGGCGCAGAAGACCAGTGCAATGACCAGCCACTCCAGCACAGAAATGCCACCTACAATACGGCTAGCGGGCGTACCGATGAGAACACCAATGGTTCCACCGCCACCCCAGAAGTCATCAAAGTTATTGGAAAAAGTGGGGTAACCAGCTACCTTGGCTCCCATCATTGAAGCCGAAACCGTCATGATAGTAAACCCGATAGCAATCCGGTTATTTTCCCTAACCTCCAGGGGATGACGGAAAATACGGATAGCAAAAATGAGGCAGAGAATGGGTATGAGCAGTGAGCCTTGACCAAAGAGCCCGCCCACAATGATGTGCCACAGGTGCAGAGGCCACTCGTACCAGGAGAGGGAAGCTGCGGTATCAACACGCCAGCCCCACCATTCCACACCGGCAGTCAGCAGACCGATAGCCAGGATAAAGAGGGCTCCCCCATCGCGGCGTTCGTGAAGTTCGATATCGGTGCGCAGGGCACCCATACGGCGGATAGCACCACCGATGATGAAGGCAAGAGCTTGCCAGGCACCCACAATAGCTCGAATGAAGATATTGCTTTCCTGAGCCGGTGCGGGGGCACCCTTTTTCCCTCGGCCTTTGGCTGAGGTTGAACGCCGTGAGGACGCCCTTGAGCCACTCCCGGTGGAGCGGGGAGCTGATTTACTCGATGCAGACTTTCGCGGAGCCATTCTTCTCAATACAAGTCGGTGACGGTGTGCAGTTCAGACGGTCGCTGGCACCGGGTGGTGGGCGACCGTAGTTCTTAACAGACTACAGCCACCGGCTCCCCCGTGCAGGGGTAAAGCCGGTGGCAGAGTCATCGTGAGGGTAGCTTCTCAGCATTGGGCTGAGCCACTCCCCCGCCCTGCCTGCCCTGGGTATAACCGAGGCGGGCAGATGCTTTAGCTGTTATCGGCCTCAGCGGTGTGGGTTTCGATGACCACAGGAACAATCATGGGCTTACGGCGCAGGCGGCGCGCAACCCAGGCCCCCACTGTGCGGCGGACAATCTGCTGCAGCTGGTGGGCGGTGTGAACCCGTTCGGGTGCCCGGTGCAGTGCATCTTCCAGGGCCGCAGTAATTTTGGGGGTGATGTCGTCAAAGACCGAGTCGTCTTCTGCGATACCGCGGGCGTGAATATCGGGGCCGGTCACAACACGCTTGGTGGCACGGTCAATCACGGTCACAATCGACACGAAGCCTTCTTCTCCCAGGACGCGGCGGTCTTTGAGGTCGTCTTCGGTCACATGGCCTACTGACTTACCATCAACGTAGACGTATTCACAGGGGACCTGTCCGACGATTTCGGCCATGCCGTCCTTGAGGTCAACAACGGTACCCGAATCACAGATGAGAACGCGGTCGGTCTTGATGCCGGTTTCCACGGCCAGGTTACCGCTGGCAAGCAGGTGGCGAACTTCACCGTGAACGGGCATGACGTTCTTGGGCTTCAGAATGTTGTAGCAGTAGAGCAGTTCGCCCGCTGCGGCGTGACCCGATACGTGGACCTTAGCATTGCCCTTGTGGACCACGTTGGCTCCCAGCTTCATCAGGCCGTTAATCACGCGGTAAACAGAGGTTTCGTTGCCGGGAATCAGTGAGGATGCCAAGATGATGGTGTCACCCTGCTCAACCTGAACCTTGTGGTCTCCGTTTGCCATACGGGACAGGGCTGCCATGGGTTCGCCCTGGGAACCGGTGCACATCATAACAATCTGGTCGGGGCGGTAGTCATCAACCTTTTTAAGGTCAACGAGCAGACCATCTGGCACCTTGAGGTAGCCCAGCTTCTCGGCGATGGTCATATTGCGGACCATGGAGCGGCCCACTAGTACCACCTTGCGGCCGCGTTCTGCCGCGGCATCCAGCACCTGCTGTACACGGTGGACATGCGAGGAGAAGGAGGCAACGATAACGCGCTTCTTGGCATCGCGCATGACGTTAGAGATAACGGGCCCGATGTTCTTCTCGGTGGGGGTGAAGCCGGGGACCTCAGCGTTAGTGGAGTCCGGTAGGAAGAGGTCAATGCCTTCTTCGCCCAGGCGGGCAAAGTGGCGCAGGTCGGTCAGGCGTCCGTCGAGGGGTAGCTGATCCATCTTGAAGTCACCGGTGTGCAGGGCCTTACCTGCCTGGGTACGGATAAAGACAGCCAGGGCGTCGGGAATGGAATGGTTAACCGCCACAAATTCACACTCGAAGGGGCCAAAGCGCTCAACCTGGCCTTCAAGGACTTCCATGGTGTAGGGCTTGATGCGGTGTTCCTGTAGCTTAGCTTCAACCAGTGCCAGGGTCAGCTGTGAGCCAACCAAGGGAATATCTGGGCGGCGACGCAGGAGATAGGGAACAGCGCCGATGTGGTCTTCGTGGCCGTGGGTCAGCACGAGTGCTACAACATCGTCCAGTCGGTCTTTGATGTAGTTCAGGTCAGGAAGAATCAGGTCAACGCCGGGCTGAGACTCTTCGGGGAAGAGCACGCCACAGTCAACGATGAGCAGTTTGCCGTTGATCTCGTAGACGGTCATGTTGCGGCCAACTTCGCCCAGGCCACCCAGGGGGACAACGCGGAGGGTGTCTTTCCTGAGTTTGGGGGGAAGGTGCGGACTGGTTACTGTTTGCATGTGTTCTCTTATCTGTCGATTTATTTTTTCTCAATACGGGCAAAGCGGGCCACCTCAAAATCGCATGATTTTGGGTGAACCCGCCGGACCCCGCAATAGGTCTTTACTTAAGGAGGGAGGAAGCGATAACGGAACCTTCAAGGTCTGCTCGCATGAGCGCCGCTTCGGCTTCAGTGGCTACCGCATGGGGTAGGCGCACGGTCTTGGTTTCAAGCAGGCCCTGCCACTGCAGAATCTGTTTGGCGGCAACGCACCCGGGTACGCGACTCATGGCCGCACGCACGATGGGGGCAAGGTCAAGGTGGATCTGCTGGGCGGTTGCTAGATCCCCGGCAAGGGCGGAGTCAATGAGCTTGCGGAAGAGTTCGGGGGCTAGGTGGCTGGTGACACCAACCAGGCCCACAGCGCCCATAGCAATCCAGGGCAGGGTCAGCCCGTCATCACCTGAGTAGTATTGCAGGTCAGTGGTTTCCATGACCTCGGTAGCAGCGGTGAAATCAGCCTTGGCATCCTTGACCGCAACGATATTCTCGTGGCTGGCCAGGGCACGGTAAACCTCGGGGCTAATTGCGATACCCGCTCGACCGGGAATGTCGTAGAGCATGACGGGGGTTTTAACCGCGTCCGCCAGGGTGCGGAAGTGGGCTTCAAGGCCGGTCTGAGTGGGCTTGTTGTAGTAGGGGGTAACAACCAGTAGGCCATCTACGCCTACGGCCTCAGCGCGGGAGGCTAGGTGCAGGGTGTGGGCGGTGTCGTTAGAACCAACACCAGCAACAATCTTGGCGCGGTCCCCCACGGCCTCTTTGACGATGCGGAAAACGCGTTCGTTTTCCTCATCGGTCATGGTGGAATATTCGCCGGTTGTGCCGCACACAATCAGGCCGTCGTGGCCACGGTCAACCAGGTTTTGAGCAAGCCCAGCGGTAGCGGCTTCGTCAATTTCGCCGTTTGCGGTAAAGGGGGTGACCATAGCGGTCAGGAGTCGCCCAAAGACGGGCTCGGTGGCTTTTACTGTGTGCGGTGAAGTCTCAGACATACTAATAAGGTTACCTTATTCTGGGGTTACGGGAGGGTGAGTTTACTTATTGCTGAAGTAGCCAAGCAAACTTTTAGACAGAGATACTGGCTACTGACCCGCCACGGTAGAGGCTAATAGCGGCTCGCATAGCCTTACGGGCTCGTTTACGGTCACCGGCAGCATCGTAAGCCAGCGATAGATTGAACCAGTGTGACCAGTCCTGCGGGTAATTCTCAACGGCCTGAGCGTAATCAGCGAACTGGGCATCGGCGGCGGCGCGTTCTATGCGACCTGAGTCGGTTCGCGGCAGGTTATCTTCCGGGAGCTTTCCCTCAGCAGCCATAAGCGAGGCAAGTTGCTGGGTGCGGGCCCCAAAGACAATTTCACGAACCATAGCCCAAGCCCCCAAGACAGGCAGAACGATCAGGGCTAGCCCTAAGGCCATACCCACCGGCCCCGTGCCCTGCATAAGGAGCACCCCGCGCTGGGCGGTCAGGGCAAGGTAGAGGCTCAGAGCCACTGTCACCAGTGAGGCAAAGATTCTTCCCCGGCCACCGGCGTCCACCGCAATAAAAACCGCGCAGAAAACACCGACAGCTAACAAGAAGAGTCGAGTTCCCAACGGCAGGGGCAGAACCATAAGGGTCAGAACTGCTAGGACGATGGCTCCGGCCGTAAATAAGCGCAGTGAACCCATCGGGTTAGGTCAGATCCATGTAGCGGTCTAGCCCAAGGGCCAGACCGGGGTGGGAGGCAACCTGCCGAACACCCAGAAGGACACCGGGCATAAAGCTGGTGCGCTCAAAAGAATCGTGGCGGATCACCAGCTGCTGGCCAGGATCACCCAGCAGGATTTCCTGGTGTGCAGTCAGACCGCGCAGACGCACAGCGTGGACGTTAACGCCCTCTACACGGGCACCGCGTGAGCCGCCCTCATCGGTTTCTGTGGCGTCGGGTGACTGGCCCACACCGGCGGCTCTGCGAGCCTCAGCAATTTTCTTGGCGGTATGGGCGGCAGTACCGGAGGGGGCATCAACCTTATTGGGGTGGTGCATCTCGATGACCTCAACGGACTCAAAGTACTTAGCCGCTTTAGCTGCAAACTCTGTTGCAAGAATCGAGCCGATAGCAAAGTTGGGGGCGATAAGCACACCAACCTGCGGGTGCTCAGCTAGCAGAGCCTCAAGGGAGGCCAGACGCCCCTCGGTCCAGCCGGTAGTACCCACAACAGCATGGATACCGTGCTCCACTGCGAAACGAACATTAGTCTCGGTAGCGGCAGGAACAGTCAGGTCAATCATGACTTCAGCGCCGTGCTCAAGGAGGAGGTCCAGGGAATCATCTCGGCCCAGGGCAGCAACCAGATCCATATCCGCAGCGGTGTTCACCGCCTTAACAGCCTCAGCCCCCATGCGACCTGCGGCTCCCACCACAGCGACTTTCCATACCTTGCTCATGTGTTTCCCTCATAATAGCTAGTAAACAGTGCGGGTAAGCCAGACACTACCCGCATATGACGCGTGGTGATGGCAGGCCATACGCTAACGAGTCACATCACTACTCTAGCCAACAGGACCAGGCTACGCACCCCAACCTGGGCAGACCCAGCGTATTCACCGCAACCAGGACAGGTGGAAAATACCGCAAGCTGCCAGCTGCTATTGCCTAACATACTCAAGCCCCCAGGCACAGAAGCGACCAACACCTCTCCGGCTATAGCGTCAAAACCCCACCTAGCTCTTACACTAGATAGGGTGCCCTAGCACAGCTGACTATGACCCCCTAAGGACCCATGAAAGACGACCACGTTTTTTACTCCGATGTTCACCCACCCGAAGGCCAGGGTCATTTTGTCCTGCGCGGGTTGGACGGTATCCGTGCGCTCGCCGTCCTGCTGGTGGTTATCTACCATTTCTGGCCCCAGCACCTACCCGGTGGAATGATCGGTGTCGATATCTTCTTCGTCATTTCCGGCTACCTGATTACCGCGCTCCTACTGCGCGAAGGCGCCTACACCGGAAAAATGGATATTGTCTCCTTCTGGATCCGTCGCTTACGCCGCCTTGTCCCGGCTTTTGCTTGGCTCAGCCTGGTTGTGGGCGCGCTGGCACTACTTGTGGGAGGGGACGCTCAAGTCGGGCTAGGCCGCCAGATTCTGGGCGCTTTTACCTACTCATCTAACTGGCTATTGATCGGTGCCGGTAACGACTACTTTGTGCAGACCTCACCTGAGCTGATGACCAACTTCTGGTCGCTGGCTCTTGAAGAGCAGTTCTACTTCTTCTGGCCGGTCATTATGGTCTTCGTCTTCATGTTCACCGCCAAATGGTGGCAGCGGGCGCTGGTTCCGGCAATTTTAGGTGTGCTCTCATTACTCACAGCACTGGTTCTCACTTTCATCGGTGCCTCCACAACCCGCCTCTACTACGGTACGGACACCCACCTCTACGGGCTGATGCTCGGCGTTCTTCTGGCCATGTTGGTGCCCTGGTCTATGTACCCGCCGGTTGACCCCCGCCTTTATGACCATGTGGGCTACGGCAACGGAATCTGGGGCTGGATCCGCCAGCTCATCGGGTGGGCTTGCCTGGGGCTGGTCTTCCCCCTGGCCCTGGCTCTGACCGATCAGCGCCCAAGCCTGCTCATCCCCTGGGGCCTACTGGCAGGGTCTCTATTAGGTCTTGGCATGATTCAGGCGCTTCTACCCGATGTGCGCGGTGGCACCAGCAACCTCTTTAGAGGCTTACTTTCGCTCTACCCCCTCGTGTGGGTAGGTCAGCGTTCCTACGGCATCTACCTGTGGCACTGGCCGCTCATGGTCCTCGCCCACTACACCTTCGGTGCCGCACGCTCCCCCTGGGTAAACGGCGGAGTTCTTATGCTAACGCTGGTGATTGCGGGACTGTCCTACATTTATATTGAACAGCCGGTTCGTAAACTGGGTTTCCGCGGTGCAATTACAGCCTGGCTTTCCGCTATGTTCGTTCCCGGCCAGAGAACCCTGCCGCTGGCTTCAGCGGCGCTCACTGCGGTTGTGCTCATTTGCACGGTTTTTGCAGTTCGCACAGCGCCAACTATGACCGAGGCCCAGGCTGTCGTCGCAGCAGGGGAAAACTACACCGCGTCAGAGAACCCATCACGGGCGCCCGAAGCCACAGAAACCCAAGTAGCTGAGACCAGCGAAGAAAGCCACACCCCCAGCCCCTCCCCCAGCGCGACTGCAGATCTTCTACCGGCTACTGCTGAGGGCCAAAGCGTCACCATCGTTGGGGACTCAGTCACCTTGGCTTCTGCGGCTGCGCTCGGGCAGGCAATGCCACTTGCAAGGGTTAATGCCGAGGTCTCCCGCACCAGTTCAGCGGCCCTACCTCTCATCGAGCAAATGACCAAGGACAGCCAGACAGGCCAGGTACTGGTTCTTTCTGTGACCGCTAACTCAACATTCACACTGGAGCAACTGGAAACACTCAAAGCTACCGTTTCACCCGATGGCCAGCGAAAGATTGTGCTGGTAACAGGTCTGGGGCCAGCAAACCTCACCTGGATAGAGCCCTCCAACAAGGTCATCCGTGAATTTGCGCAGAAGAACCCCGGCACCGTCTTTATTGCTGACTGGCAGGCCGCAGCAAGCGGACACCCGGAGTACCTTGTCTCTGATGGCGTACACCCCCAGGGACAGGGCCTTACGGTCTACGCCTCAACTGTTAAAGCGGCGGTAGCGCAAGCGGTTGCCGCCAACCGGCCCTAGTCCTCTGCCGTCCATCACCCTGACATTGCGGGTAAAGCTAAAGCCCCCCCCTGTTATCAGGGAGGGGCTTTGATCATTTGCTATTTCACAATGGTAGTGACCCATTCCTGCTTGGATAGGAAAGCCGCAAGCTCTTGAACCTCTTCGAGGGTAACAGATCGGATCCCCTCTAGGAGCTCGTCAAGGCTCCGGAATTGGCCTGAATCCAGTTCTGCACGACCCAGACGACTCATCCGGGACCCCGCGTCTTCGCTCCCCAGAATGGTTCCGCCACCCAGCTGCCCGAGCACCTTATCCAGCTCGTCCTGGGTGAGCCCGTCACGGACCAATTCATCAAAGGTTGAGCGCATGAGCTCACCTACCTGCTGGGTCTTAGCCGGTAGGCACCCGGCGTACATACCGAAGTAGCCCGCATCGGAGTAGGAGCCGCTAAAGGAGAAAGTGGAGTAGGCAAGGCCACGTTTTTCGCGGATTTCCTGGAAAAGGCGGGAGGACATTCCACCACCCAGGGCGCTATTGAGCACGCTCATCACATACCGGCGGTCATCGCCAGCTACCAGTCCGGGGCAACCCATCACAATGTTGGTTTGCTCGAACCCTTTATCCAGGGTCCGCTCCCGAGCGCCCGGAACAATAACTGCCTGCTGGCGGGACCGGCGAGGTTCCGGGGCCTTCCCCTCGGTGAGGTCCCAGCCCCGGTTGTCCAGTGATTCGAGAACTAGCTGAACGATATGTGAGTGGTTTAGGCTGCCCGCTGCAGAAATAACCAGCCTGTCCGGGGTGTAGAACTTCTTGTAGTGTTCCCAGACCTTATCGCGGGCTACTTCTGTAATCTCCTGAGGGGTACCACCGATAGGTCGCCCCAGAGGGTTCTGCCCCATGAGCTGTTCAATAAAGGATTCAAAAGCAACGTCGGTGGGGTCATCTTGGTCCATAGCGATTTCTTCCAGGATGACACCGCGCTCCTGTTCTAAGAGCTCAGGGTCCAGTACCGCGCCAGTCACCATATCAGCGATAAGGTCGATTGCCATAGCGGTGTCGTCATCGAGCACACGCGCATAGTAGCAGGTGTGTTCTTTAGCGGTCAGCGCATTGGACTCACCACCTACGCGGTCAAAGGCATGGGCTATATCTAATGCTGTACGGCTGGGGGTACCCTTGAACAGAAGGTGTTCTAAGAAGTGCGTAGAACCCAGCATGCCGGGCTGTTCATCGCGGGAGCCAACGCCCACCCAAAAGCCAAGAGAAATACTGCGCTGGGAGGGCATACGTTCAGTAATCACGCGAACGCCACCGGGTAAGACGCTACGGCGAACCTCGTTACCGCCTTCCCCCACATAGATCAGACGACCATTCAGATAATCAAGCTCACCGGCGAGATCCGCCAGGGTGATGGGTAGTTCTATGGGCATAGTGCGCTTTCTATAGATCAGACATATCCAGGCATATACCTTACCGGAGCAAACACAAAACCTAGTGCTGTGACTTGACGGGCTAGGTACACAAGGGCAGTCATCAAGGATAGTAATATGGCAAGGTATATTCGCAGAACTACTGGCTGAGGCCCTACCCAAGCCCTAGGAACCTGAAGTCAGCCCCTAAAGGAAGATAAAGCAAGCCCCTGACAAGGCATACTTGTTCAAACAGCATGTGATGAGTCAAGGTTTTGCTGGCAGGGCGAATCTCCGCGATTGCAAGGTTTCAACCGTTTGACTTATAAAGAGGGAAACTCATCGAGTGATGAGTTTCCCTCTTTATTCTTTAGCGACAGGGCATCGACCTAAGTCAAAATCCTGCTTTTAGCCTTCAGTGGCTTCGCTGTCTTCTTCCGCAACAACCGGAATCAGTGACAGCTTGCCACGGTCGTCAATCTTGGCGATCTCAACCTGAACCTTCTGCCCTACACCGACGACATCTTCAACGTCGTCAACGCGCTTGCCATCATTGAGCTTACGAAGCTCGCTAATGTGAAGCAGGCCGTCCTTGCCGGGGGTCAAAGATACGAAAGCGCCGAAGGCAGTTGTCTTCACAACGGTACCCAGGTAGCGTTCGCCAATCTCAGGAACCTGAGGATTAGCAATGGCATTGATAGCTGCGCGAGCTGCTTCCGCGGACGGGCCATCGGTTGCACCGATGTAGACGGTGCCGTCATCTTCGATAGAGATGTCGGTCCCGGTCTCTTCCTGGATCTGGTTGATCATCTTGCCCTTGGGCCCGATGACCTCACCAATCTTGGCAACGGGAACCTTCACCGAAATCACGCGGGGCGCAAAGTCGCTCATCTCGTCGGGAGCGTCAATGGCGGCATTGATAACTTCCAAGATGTGCAGGCGTGCTTCGCGTGCCTGGGTCAGGGCACCGGCCAGAACCGAGGCGGGAATACCGTCCAGCTTGGTATCAAGCTGGATAGCAGTCACGAACTCACTGGTACCCGCTACCTTGAAGTCCATATCTCCCAGCGCATCTTCTGCACCGAGGATATCGGTGAGAGCTGCATAGCGAGTTTCGCCGTTGACCTCATCGGAGACAAGGCCCATAGCGATACCCGCTACAGGTGCACGCAGGGGCACACCTGCGTTGAGCAGGGAAAGGGTTGAAGCGCAAACTGAGCCCATGGAGGTTGAACCATTGGAGCCCAAGGCTTCTGACACCTGGCGGATTGCGTAGGGAAAATCCTCGCGGTCCGGAAGGACCGGAGTGATGGCACGCTCGGCCAGGGCACCGTGACCGATTTCGCGTCGTTTGGGGGAACCAACGCGACCGGTTTCACCTGTGGAATAGGGTGGGAAGTTGTAGTGGTGGATGTAGCGCTTGGACTTGACCGGGTAGAGTGAGTCCAGCTGCTGTTCCATTTTAAGCATATTTAGCGTAGTCACACCCATAATTTGGGTTTCACCACGCTCGAAAATTGCTGAGCCGTGTACGCGAGGCAGAACCTCAACCTCGGCGGTGAGCTGACGGATATCGGTCAGGCCGCGGCCATCGATACGAACCTGCTCTGTCAGAATTCGCTGACGTACAAGGTGCTTGCTCAGGGCGTTGAATGCTGCGTTAACTTCGTCTTCGCGGCCTTCAAATTCTTTACCTTCGCCAGCGAGTGCTTCGAGAACTTCCTGCTGAAGGTTAGCAGATGCCAGTTCGCGCTCCTGCTTACCTGCGATGGAGTAGACCTCCACGATCTTGGGTTCAAAAGCCTTGACGGCTTCATCTACCTCTGCGGCACGTTCGCCAAAGATGGGGAGTTCCATAGCGGGCTTGCCTGCGCGTGCAGCCAGGTCTGACTGGGCCTTGCACAGAGCGGCGATGAAAGGCTTTGCGGCTTCTAGGCCCTCAGAGACAATCTCTTCGGTGGGTGCGGTGGCACCGTTTTCCTTGATGAGCTTCCAGGAGGTATCGGTAGCTTCAGCCTCAACCATCATGATGGCAACGTCTTCGGTACCGTCTGCCTTAGTCACGACGCGACCGGCAACGGCCATGTCGAAGACCGCGTTCTCAAGCTGGGAGAACTTGGGGAAGCAGACCCACTGGTCATCTATCAAGGCAATACGTACGCCGCCGATGGGGCCAGCGAAGGGTGCACCTGAAAGGGTGGTGGAGCAGGATGCGGCGTTGATAGCTACAGTGTTGTAGATTTCATCGGGGTCGATGGTCAGAACGGTAACAACAACCTGGACCTCGTTGCGGATACCCTTCTTGAAGACAGGGCGCAGAGGGCGGTCAATCAGACGCGCAGCCAGGATCGCTTCGGTTGAGGGGCGGCCCTCGCGGCGGAAGAAGGAGCCGGGAATCTTACCGGCTGCGTACATACGCTCTTCAACGTCTACGGTGAGAGGGAAGAAGTCAAAACCTTCTCGGGGGCTCTTGCCAACGGCGGTGGCCGAGAGCAGGGTCGTATCTTCGTCGATAGTGACCAGAGCTGCGCCAGCTGCCTGCTGGGCTAGGCGGCCTGTTTCAAAGCGTACAAGGCGCTTTCCAAACTTGCCGTTGTCGATGATTGCTTCTGCAAATTGAATTTCGGGACCTTCCAAGGTTCCTCCGTTTCCTTATCTGCGCCGCGCTGCTGGTCATCGATTGAGGCTCACAGTGGGAGCACCCTTGCCGGGTGTCTTCTGTAAACCGCTACCGAGGACCGTGACAATGCGCGACGACTTCGTAGTTTATGTTGATGTTCTCTTGGGAGAACTATAAGGGCGTCACTGCCCCACACTGACTCCGTGTTCCAAGGAACCCGAAGTTACTGGTGGATTACAGTGGCGCCCTCACTCTGGTGCAGCCTTCGCCTTAGCGACGGATACCGAGGCGTTCGATAAGTGCACGGTAACGTTCAATATCGATGCTCTTGAGGTAGCCCAGCAGGTTACGGCGACGACCAACAAGGATCATGAGGCCACGACGTGAGTGGTGGTCATGCTTGTGGAACTTGAGATGTTCGGTCAGGTCGGTGATGCGACGAGTCAGAACTGCAACCTGAACCTCGGGTGAACCGGTGTCACCTTCGTGGGTTGCGTATTCCTTCATGATTTCTTGCTTGATGGCGGGATCGAGTGCCACTTTATAACTCCTAGAGTTAGTGCCGTGTACGGCCCGACTAGTGTTTACTAGCGGGAGCAAAAATCTAACGATTTTTGTATTCTGACTGCCACGGACCGCAGTCGAAGAATATTTACTTGGTTAACCCCACTAAGGGGCCACTCTCAAGGCTATAGCAAAGCGGTGCGGGGTTTCAAGACGGGCTTCTCACTATTTAGTGTGAGTATATCTACCTTTGTATGCAGTTTACTCGTAGAGCGGGAGAGCGCTGATACTGTAGCCCTCCCCGCTGGTAGATACAGATCCTTCATCAGGGTAGTTACCGAACCAGTCCGGTGCGATAGAGAAGTCCCAGTTAATATAGTAAGAGCTGGCCTGCCCTACCTGGGACAGACCCTTAAACCATGTGAGTTGGAAAGGAATTGATACCTTTTCCATGTAGTTATCGGCTTTCTTAGCCAAGAGGCGGTAAGGAACTTGGGAACGAATCTCTACAAGGCGCTCTACCCCTGACCCAATGGTCTGGGTTTCAGATGCGGAAGCTTTCGTGACGGTGGCGGTTGATTTGACTCCACTGGCACTCACCACAAAGGCGGCAGAACCGACGACTTCCTCTACCTTAAAGGCGGTAACGGTGCCTAGCTCTGCGGGGGGAACAACTTGCCATTGCCCTGAATTGATGCTGTAGGAGGTTCCGCCGCCGGAGCTATCAGGCTCCCCAAAAGCCGTAAACGACTTCGTTCCGGTAACAGTAATAGTTACAGCGGGTACAATCGTGTTGGAACTGGGTGAGACCTGACCCGAAGGGTTTGATGCTGCGTACGCCGGGATAGTAGTAGAAGCAACCACAGCAGGAATAGACCAGGCTGCGCCCTTTGTTACTGTTCGACGGGTTAGATTTTCTGTCATTTGATTCTTTCGCTCTATGTAAACGGTATACGCAACGAACCCAAACGTCAGTTCTAAGCTCATTTTACCCACCGGGTGAGTTTAAAAACCTTGAGCAGTAACCAAACAGAAACTTTTGCAAGCTTTCTCAACCGCTTCAATCCTAACAGTCTAAAACTATGGATTTTTGTCATGACGGGGTTGCCGACTTTCCTCATCAGGGGAAGAGTCCCCAGGTCGGGCCTTTACTGTTAGGAGGCTGAATACGAACCGATACCCCTTTGTTCATTCGCTCAAACCCAATTTTCACATCACTTCACAGCTCAAGCCTTACAAACATGGCGGTTACTCTTGGGTAGCCCATTGAGGACTATATAATTTAACAATGACTTCACGAGATCAAACCAATGTTGAATCATTTGATTTAGACCACACCCTCGTTCTTGCGCCGTATGTGCGCGTCGCAGGACGAAAAGAACTACCCGGAGGGGACGTCCTCATCAAATACGATGTCCGCTTCTGCCAGCCCAATAAAGAGCACCTGGGCATGAAGGCTATCCACTCGATTGAGCATATGACCGCGCACCATATGCGCAACCACACCGACGCTCTCATCGACTTTTCCCCTATGGGCTGCCAAACCGGTTTCTACGCCCTGACCCTGGGGCTCGAACCCGAGGCCTTTATGGCTATCCTTGAAGCCACCATGAACGATCTGCTTCGGGCGACAGAGGTCCCTGCGGCCAATGAGGTTCAGTGCGGCTGGGGTGCTAACCACTCACTGCAAGAAGCCCAAGAAGCTGTGCGGATCTTCCTTGACCGTAAAGATAAATGGGCGCAGGTGATGGCCTAGTGTCCGCTCCTACCTTCAAAGGCTTCGACCGTGCCACTATCGTTCAGGTGGCAATGGATGAAGAGGCAGCGCCCTTCCTTGAAACTACTGAAGAAGCTGGCTCCGCTTTCACCGTGGGTGAGGCAGTTTTCTACCCCCGTACCTACACGACGGACAGCGAAGAGCACCCCATTCTGCTGGTGCGTTCTAAGATCGGCTTGGTCAACGCGTCCACGGCCCTGAGCCTGGCGCTTTCAGTGGTTGCCAACCCCACCGCAGTTATCTCTGCCGGTACAGCCGGTGGCCTACGGGCCGACGTGGAGGTAGGCGATTTGGCGGTAGGCACCGACTACACCTACACCGACGCAGATGCCACAGCATTTGGCTACGCCTACGGTCAGGTTCCCGGTATGCCAGCTAGCTATAGTTCCGATGCGGCACTGGTTGATAAGGCCCGGCAGGCTGCTGCCAGCTACACCGGCCAAGGCAAGCCCCTGTTCGGTACGATGCTGGCTGGTGGCTCTTTCGTAACTGCTCATAATGTCAAGGACACCCGGGAGATTTTCCCCCAGGCACTATCCACAGACATGGAAACCACCGCGCTGGCACAAATTTGTGCTAGCCGTTCAATTCCTTTCATCGCTATCCGTGGTATTTCGGATCTCTGCGGCCCCGCAGCCGATCAGGACTTCCACATGGATGCCCCCATCGTAGCGGCTAGGAGCGCCCAGCTCGTCCTAGCCCTCCTGACTATCTAGGAGATAACCTGTGCAAAACCATACACTGCGCGATGGTACTTCCATCCCGCCCCTGGGCCTAGGGACCTACCCTCTCAGTAACGCAGAGTCAGAGGTTGCCGTATCGGAAGCCATCGTCAGGGGGTACCGTCTCATTGATACGGCGGTCAATTACGGCAATGAAGTAGGAGTAGGAAAAGGGGTCCTGCGCTCTGGTGTGGACCGTCAAGAAATCTTCGTTCAGTCCAAGCTCCCCGGTCGTGACCACGGCCACGATAGTGCCTTCAGATCCCTGGAAGGCACACTCAAGCGCATGGGTCTTGACTATCTTGATGCCTACCTCATTCACTGGCCCAACCCCTCCCAGGGGCTCTACCTAGAAACCTGGAAGGCACTGATCCAGATGCAAGAGCAGGGGCTGGTGCGCACCATCGGTGTCTCGAACTTCTTACCAGAGCACATTGACCTCCTAGTTAAAGAAACAGGGGTTACCCCCACTATCAACCAGATCGAGCTCCACCCCTACTCCCAGAAACGGGAGTGGGCCAGCTACAACCGTCAGAAGGCTATCCTTACGCAGTGCTGGTCGCCGCTGGGGCGGAAGACCCGCCTACTCAAGGACCCAAGCCTGGCAGAGATAGCTCAAAACATCGGAAGGACACCGGCCCAGGTTATCCTCCGCTGGGAAGTTCAAAAGGCACACCTGCCCCTACCCAAATCAGCTCACACCCGGCGCATGGAAGAAAATCTGGATGTCTTCAGCTGGGAACTCACCCAAGAGCAGATGTCCACCATTGATGATTTAGAAGCGGGCCTTGGCCGGGGTTTTGACCCCGCCACCCACGAAGAAATGTAAGCCCCAAGGACGCAACCGCCCCGGCAGAGTATTTTCTGCCGGGGCGGTAGTCTGTCGTCTGGTCTGTGCTGAACTCTAGCTCAGGATCTGCCGAGCCTGTTCAACATCCTGATACATCTGCTCCACTAGAGCTTCGACGCCCGTATAGGCAACCATGCCCCGCAAGAAAGCGACGAACTCCAAGGTGATCTGCTGCCCGTAGAGGTTAAAGTCCTCAACTTTTTCGTCAGTCCGATCGATGACGTGGGCTTCCACCTGGCGGGTGGTAATTCCTTCAAAGGTGGGGTTAGTTCCCACAGAAATGGCAACAGGGTGCCGAATTTCCTGCTCATCAATCAGCCAGCCTGCATAAACACCATCAGCAGGAACCAAGCCCTTGGAATCGGCCGACAGGTTGGCGGTGGGGAACCCGAGTTCACGACCCCGAGCGGCACCGTGGACGACTTCACCGCGCATGTAGTGGGACCGGCCCAGCAGGGAGCCGGCTTCCGCTACTCTGCCCTGTCCAAGGAGCTGACGGATAGCGGTAGAAGAACAGCGGCTGGCATCGGACACCAGAAGATCCTCAACAACCACAACATCAAAACCGAAACGCTGGCCCAACTCCTTCATGGTTGCCAGGTTGCCTGAGTTATTGGTGCCGAATCGAACGTCATCACCGATGACAACGCACCGAGCATCCAGCGCGTCAACAAAGGTGCGGGTCACAAATTCTTCTGGAGTCTGAGCAGCAAAGTCAAGGTCGTAGTGCAGGAGCAGATAAACATCGACGCCCAGTTCAGCCATAACCGCTTGGCGGTCCTTCTGCCCCATGATATCGACGTGCGACCCCGCCGGCCCGTGAACCACCGCAGGGTGCGGGTCAAAGGAAACAGCAACAGAGGTCAACCCGCGCTCTTGTGCCGTAGCCACCAGCGTAGAGAGTACCTTCTGGTGCCCGATATGAACACCATCAAAGTTGCCGATGGTGACCACGGTAGGCCCGTAGCCAGCGGGAATCTGGGCGAGGTCGGTGTAGCGCTTCACTGTGCTCCTTGTGGGTTGCTGCTGGTGTCTATCCTACGTGCTGATACCGGTCCATAAAGAACCAGCCTAGCTCCGCCCGTCATGCGCTGTCTTACCAGGACGAGCCTTATTGAGCCACCAGAGCCCAATCATGGGTAGGACAAGAGGAACGTACCCGTAGCCCGACCCAAAGTGAGACCATACGGAGGCTAGAGCAAAGTGCTGGGGCTGAAGGTAGGAGAATATACCGACCAGCAAAACACCAGCCATCTCGGTCCCTACCGCCAGCAGTGAGACTTTCCAAGCGCCCTGGCCCCTACGGGAGAGCGCCAGAGTAGCCACCAGGTAAATTAAAGCCGAAAGCGCCGAGAGGCTGATAGAAAGCGGAGCTTCATCAAACTTACGAATCACCTGGTACAGTGCTCGTGCACCCGCTGAAAGGGTAAAGATGCCGTAAAAGACTACCAGTAAGCGGCCAAAGCCCTTAGCCGGGGCAGATACCTGGTGCGGTGAAGTGGAGGGTGCCATCTGTGTATCCTCAGTATCGGTTTAGTAGTAGTACCAGAGCATATTCATGCGGTGAACCATGATGATCAAGACCGGGCCGGTGAGCCCCAGAACCAGTGTCGACCACCGGGTGCGCTCCGCCAAAGACCAGATAAAGGTGCCCACCGGAATAATCATGGCTGTCACCAGATAGCCATAGTACTCCAACCAGTCCCCGCTCGGCCCATCGGTCACTGCCTGCATAATGATAGAGCCGACCAGGTAGACCAGTAGGAAAGCCTCGAGAATTAGAACCGAGCCCTGGCTGAAGTCATCGGGTGCCCGTCCTCGCAAGAAAGCCAGCAGGCAGACCAGAAAAGATAGGGTTCCCAGCCCAAGGCAGACCCAAAACCACAGGTCAAGTCCAGCAATTATCATTGTGTTCTCTCGTTCCTAGAAAGTTCTACCGGCTTCAAAGACAAGCACAGGGGCGGCTAGGTCTTCACCGCGGAACCGGGTGTTCTCGATGAGAGCGACCAGGGTTCCATCGGGGGCAAAAGCCGCTACGATGCCTTCGGTGGTGGGTTTATCGTGGCCGCCTCTTGAGCCACCGGCACTGCTGTGCCGCTTGGCCTGTTCGGCACCAGCGCTAGGGCTAATCCTGCGCCCGTTGGACAGGTCGGTAGCCTCTTGGGCATTTACAAGACGCTCACCGAACAGTCGGCGGGCGGCCTCCTCGAGAGCAAGCAGCGGAAGGGGCTGTTCTGCTTCACGCCCGGCAATCAGAGTGTCCAGGCTATGAGCATCCTCAGCCCTAATCTCACCGATAGCGGTGCGGCGCAGGGCAGTCAGGTGGGCGCCAACCCCCAGTGCCTTTCCCATATCGCGTGCCAGAGCCCGGATATAGGTACCCGCCGAGCAGATAACCGTCACCCGGACATCGAGGACGTCATATTCATTCTGTTCTTGCTGTCCAGATCCCTTTTCTACGGCCTCTCCCGCCGGGGACTCAGCAGAAGGAACCGGGTAGGTGGCAGTGAGCCGGTCAAGGCCCTCCACCTCAAAGCTGTGGACCGTCACCGGCCTGGCCTCTAGCTCAACGGCCTCGCCGGAACGGACCCGAGCATAAGACCGAACGCCGTTCACCTTAATGGCAGACACCGCGCTGGGCACCTGCATGATATCGCCGGTCAAAGCCGCTACCTGTTCAGCAATCAGCTCATCGGTCAGGGCTTCAAGAGCGCCGGCAGGAGCCAAAGCAGTAACCTGGCCTTCGGCGTCGTCGGTAAGCGTCGATACGCCCAAGCGAATAGTTGCCGTATAGGTTTTGCTTTCTCCTACCACCCAGGTCAGTAGCTTGGTTGCCTTATTGACGCCCAAAATCAGCACCCCGGTTGCCATAGGATCCAGGGTGCCAGCATGGCCTACCTTGCGGGTCCCTGCAAGCCATCGCATCTTAGAGACAACATCGTGGCTGGTCATACCCGCAGGTTTATCGACGATAATCAGGCCAGAAGGGCCGGTCGGTGCTTTCTTAGCCACGGTCTCTAGGCTTCGTCCTCGTCAGTTTCAGCAATCTTGTAAGCGTCCTCACCAGCTGCGTACTCGGCGCCCTCACGGGCGGCGGCAAGCTCGGCGTCGCGTTCCTTAGTCTGGCGGAGCAGATCTTCGATGTGAGCGGCGTTCACCGGCACCTCATCGGGTACAAAGGTGAGGGTTGGGGTCAGACGGGCGGTGATGTTCTTACCGACTTCTGCCCGCAAGATACCCTTAGCTGACTCAAGAGCGGCGCGGGTTGAAGCCTGTTCCTCTTCGCTCCCAAAAACGGTGTAGTAGACCGTTGCGTGCTGCAGGTCGTTGGTGACCCGGGCATCTGTGACGGTAATAAAGCCCAAACGTGGGTCTTTAATGCGGCGCTCAAGCGCCTGGGCAACAATGACCTTGATACGGTCTGCTAGGCGGGCGGCGCGTGCCGGATCTGCCATGGTGTTCTCCTTGATGTGAAAGTTTATTCTGCTTCTATAAATTGTAGTGGGGTGGGGTAATCGTCAAACGACTACCCCACCCCTTTCCTAGGTCTTATCTAAAGACTAGACGCGCGGCTTTTCCTGCATCTCCCAGGTTTCAATGACGTCGCCGTCCTTGATGTCGTTGAAGGAGCCCAGGCCGATACCACATTCGAAGCCCTCACGGACCTCGGTAGCATCGTCCTTGAAGCGGCGCAGGGACTCAATGGTGAGGTTATCTGCAACCACCGAACCATCACGCACCAGGCGCGCCTTGGAGTTGCGCTTGATAACGCCTGACTTGACGATTGAACCTGCGATATTGCCCCACTTGGAGGAACGGAATACCTCGCGGACCTCGGCTGAACCCAGTTCAACCTCTTCGTACTCGGGTTTGAGCATACCCTTGACGGCTGCCTCGACCTCTTCGATAGCACGGTAGATCACGGAGTAGAACTTCATTTCTACGCCTTCGCTATCGGCCAGTTCTGCAACGCGCTCTGCCGGGCGGACGTTGAAGCCAATGATGATGGCGTTGTCAACGGTTGCCAGGTTGACGTCGTTCTGGGTGATAGCACCAACACCGCGGTGGATAACGCGAAGCTGAACTTCGTCGCCACCGGCGTCAATCTTCATAAGTGACTCTTCCAGCGCTTCAACAGCACCGGAAACGTCGCCCTTGATGATCAGGTTGAGAGTGTCCATCTTGCCTTCAGCCACAGCGGCATCGAAGGATTCAAGAGTGACTCGCTTACGGCGCTTAGCCAGCTGGGCGTTGCGGTCAGCGGCTTCACGCTTCTCAGCGATCTGGCGGGCTGTACGCTCTTCCTCAGTTGCCAGGAAGGTGTCACCTGCACGGGGCACGGAGTTGAGGCCAAGCACCTGGACGGGGCGTGAAGGGCCAGCTTCTTCAACGCTGGTGCCGTTCTCATCGAACATGGCACGAACGCGACCGTAGGCTGAACCGGCAACGATAGCATCACCGATACGCAGGGTACCGGACTGAACCAGAACGGTAGCTACAGCACCGCGGCCCTTATCGAGGTTAGCTTCAATAGCTACACCGCGGGCTTCCTTGTTGGGGTTAGCCTTCAGTTCCAGAGCGCCATCGGCGGTCAGGGTAACAGCGGTGAGCAGTTCGTCGATGTTCTTCCCCTGGCGGGCAGAAACATCGATAAACATGGTGTCGCCACCGTACTCTTCAGGAATCAGGCCATATTCGGTGAGCTGACCGCGAATCTTTTCGGGGTTAGCGCCTTCCTTATCGATCTTGTTGACAGCAACAACGATCGGCACGTCAGCAGCCTGAGCGTGGTTGAGAGCTTCAACGGTTTGGGGCATGACGCCGTCATCGGCAGCTACCACGAGGATAGCGATGTCGGTGACCTTAGCACCACGGGCACGCATAGCGGTGAAGGCTTCGTGACCGGGGGTATCGATAAAGGTCAGGTAGCGTTCTTCACCATCTACCTCGGTGTGAATCTGGTAGGCACCAATGTGCTGGGTAATGCCACCGGCTTCCCCGTCAATGACGTTGGTGTTACGGATAGCATCGAGCAGGCGGGTCTTACCGTGGTCAACGTGACCCATCACGGTAACAACCGGTGAGCGAACTTCCAGTACTGCATCGTCTTCAGCGTCAGCTTCGGCATCAAGGTTGATGTCAAAGGATTCAAGGAGCTCACGCTCTTCATCTTCGGGAGATACGATCTTAACGACGTAGCCCAGCTCAGCGCCAAGTAGCTCGAAGGTTTCCTCATCGAGTGACTGGGTCTGAGTAGCCATTTCACCCAGGTGAATCAGAACGGTAACCAGTGCGGCTGCGTTTGCACCTATTTTCTCGGCGAAGTCCATGAGCGATGCACCGCGACGCATACGAATCTCGGTAGTGCCGTCACCGTGGGGTACAGCGACGCCACCAATGGTAGGCTGCCTCAGCTGCTCTTCACGGCGCAGAGCTGACTTAGTCTTGCCCTTCTTGCGCTTACCGCCACCGCGTCCGAAAGCACCCTGAGCGTTACCGCGACCGGCACCGGGGCCACCACGACCGGGGCCGCGGTTGAAACCGCCACCACCGTTACCGCCACCGGGTCCACCTGAGCCACGGCGAGGGCCGCCACCGGCAGGAGCACTAGCAGCACCGCGAGCACCGACATTGCCGCTCATCTTGGTGGGCATCATGTTGGGTGAGGGGCGGTTGCCACCACCAGCGGGGCGAGGAGCGCCACCACCGGCGGGACGGGGGCCTGCTGCACCTGCACCTGCGGGGCGAGGGGCCTTGTTACGGCCACCTGCGGGGCGAGGAGCGCCGCCACCGGCAGGACGGGGACCGCCGGGGTTATTAGCACCGCGGGGGTTGCGTCCACCTACGGGGCGGGGGCCGCCTGAGCGACCGCCTTCTGAGCGTTCATTACGCTTGCCCATGCCCTGGGAGGGGGCGAAGGGGTTGTTGCCGGGGCGTGGGCCGGGTTTAGCACCGGCTGGCTTGGGAGCACCGGGCTTAGGGGCACCGGGCTTGGGAGCAGACATGCCCTGGGTCGGTGCGAAGGGGTTGTTGCCGGGGCGGGGGCCAGCAGGTTTGCTGGTTTCTGCCTTGTCGGCAGCAGGCTGTGTGGCAGCTTCTGCCTGAGGTTTGGCGGCTGGCGCTGCGGCTGACTTGGGCGTTGCGGCAGGCTTGGGAGCTGCGGGTGCAGCGGCAGCAGGCTTGGGTGCAGATGTCTTTGCTTCGGTCTTGGCACCGGGAGCGGCAGGCTTCTTGGCCTCTGCCTTCTTTTCTGAGGCTTCTGCCTGAGCAGCTGCCTGAGGGAAAGCTGCGCGTAGTTTTTTAACTACCGGAGCTTCCAAAGTTGATGATGCTCCCTTGACGAATTCGCCAAGTTCTTGAAGCTTTGCGACGGCTTCTTTTGAGGGGATTCCGAGCTCTTTAGCGATCTCGTGAACGCGGGGCTTAGCCACTTTTCTCCTGTTCTGGTTCGCACCAGGACAGGGGCGAACCTTCAGTTTGTGTGAGGTTTGAGCTTATATAAAGCTATTTTTTTGCCGGTTGGCGAGCACAGGTTAGTACTCATTGCGCGGCACTCATTGGGTTTCCATCAGTTTTCTGACTCGCTTTCTTACAAGGTAAGTCGTCAAACCCGTTGACTTATATGGTTCGCCAGCCCGAGAAACGGGCCGTCAACCGGTGAGCTCGGCTTATGCTTTGATCACCAGTTCGGCGGTATCCACCCGGGTTCTGAATGCTCTGGCAAAGGCACCCTTTTTGAGTGCTTTGGTCAGACATGCTTCGGTCAGGTGGAGCCAGGCTCCACGCCCCGGGAGGCTTTTGTCCCTATCAAAGACTGCCCTGGGTGGGGCGGTGCCTCTGAGGGCAATTCGTGTGAGGTCAGCTTGTGCTGCGGTGGTTCGACAGCCGATGCAGGTGCGGACGGGGGTGTGCAGCTTTGGTTGCTCCCTTCATGTGTTCGCCCGGCTGTACGCCCTGGGGCCTGGCCGGTTAGCTAGCTGTTACGAGACCAGCATTAAGCACTGGGTCTTGTGACCTCTATAGCCAGTTTAGCCCCCTTGCGGGGGCTAACGGCAATTATGTTAGTTAGCTCTCGTCCGAGCCGTCTCCCTCGGCGGGGGTAGCAGCTGCTTGAGCTGCTGCCATAGCTGCCTCATATTTGGAGGCCGAGATGATGTCAATACGCCAGCCGGTCAGTTTTGCGGCCAGTCGAGCATTTTGCCCTTCCTTACCGATAGCAAGTGAGAGCTGGTCATCGGGAACGATGGCGCGTGCAGAGAAAGTCTTACGTTCGGTCACGGTGACCTCACTAACCCGTGCGGGTGACAGGGCAGCTGCGATGAACTCTTCGGGTGAGTCTGAGTAGTCAACGATATCTATTTTCTCGTTGTTCAGCTCCCCCATGACAGCGCGCACGCGGGCACCCATTTCACCGATGCAGGATCCCTTAGGGTTAATGCCGGGCTTAGTTGCCCGAACTGCGATCTTGGTGCGGTGCCCGGCTTCGCGGGCAATGGCCATAATCTCTACTGATCCGTCGGCAATTTCGGGCACTTCGTGCTCGAAGAGGCGGCGCACAAGGTTGGGGTGCGAGCGTGACAGAACAATGGAGGGGCCCTTAGGCCCGCGGCGGGCCTCGAGAACATAGGCACGCAGGCGGGTGTTGTGGGTGTAGCGCTCACCGGGGACCTGTTCAGCGGTCGGGAGGACGGCTTCGAGGGTGCCCAAATCAACGTGAATCATCCGGGGGTTGGGGCCCTGCTGGATGACACCGGAAATCAGCTGGCCTTCGCGGTCCTTGTATTCGCCCAGGACGGCGGAGTCCTGTGCATCACGCAGGCGCTGCTGAATGACCTGGCGGGCGGTAGAAGCCGCGATACGGCCAAAGTTTTTAGGAGTATCGTCAAACTCACCGATTATCTGGTCGTTTTCATCGAGCTCAGGCGCCCAGATGGTGACGGTGCCGCTGGAGCGGTCAATCTCTGCTCGTGAACCGCGAATCGCGCCGATCTGCTTCTGGTAAGCCAAAAGAAGGGCACTTTCGATCATTGGGATCAGGTGGTCGATCGAGATATCGCGCTCTTTTTCGAGCAGGCGAAGGTTGCTCAAATCAATGTCCATGGTGGGCCCTTCCGTGTAATACGGTGCCGGGGCTCATAGGCTCCGGCACCGCTTTCGGTGTATGTTCGCACGGCGTACCGTGCGGCCTCAATATGTTGAGAGGTGGTCGTTTTGTTTTTATTCTACCGAGTACTTGCTAACGGTTGAATTCAATTTCTACTTTTGCGGAAGAAATTGTGGCCCAGGGTAGGGTCTGCGCGTCGCGGTAGCTTTCGGGCTGACCCTTTTTGGTCTCTTTCTTGCGGCGCACCACGGGGCCTTCTTCGGTGACGAAGTCGAGCCGGGCTAAGTAGGTTTCCCCGTCGGTCTGGCTGATTGCCAGGAGCCTGTCAATGGAGCGTTTCCAGTGGCGGGTTTCGGTCAGCGGGCTGGTCACTCCCCGTGAAGATACTTCAAGCAGGTAGGGAACCTCGCCGTCATCAGCTGAGTCAAGCGCTTGGGAGAGAGCCTGTGAAACCTCAGCGATAGTGTCAAGGGAAAGGGCGTCTGTACGATCTTCGGGGTAGTCAAGCACGATTTCAAGGGTGCGGTTAGCTCCTTTACCCCTGAGGGCCAGTTTCTCCAGCACCAGCTTGAACTGACCTTCAACGACTTCGGTTACTACCGGACGAACGCTTTCAAGGCTTACAAAGCTCTCTGCTGGGGCTCTTTGGGTGATACCTTCTTGGGCTCGGGCCGCTGCTCGACGTTCCCGCGCATTGGGAGCCTCTTTCTTACCGGCTTTTGGTCCTGCCATGATCCTTCCCTTTCTGCGAGCGTATCTGGGTCTTCTAAATCCCTAAGCCTACCAGGGTGAGCTGAAGCCAGATTTTTTTTGGCACAATGGTGGGTAAACTCCCCCTCTTGAAAGGCCCGCTCTATGTCTCGTTTTCTCCGCCCGCTCATTACCTTGCTGGCCTGCCTGCTAGCTGTTTTTCTGGTTATGGGCTGGCAGGGCATACAGCGGCAGGAAGGAATCAAAGCTGATCTGGCCGGCCAAATTACTATTGCCCTTGAGCTAAAGACGCTACGTGAGGCCGCTGAAGCCGAAGGCCAAGATATTTTGGTTACTGCCCTTGATGATTCCCTGGCGCAGCTAGCTCCCGCCGCACGTGATTTTGCTGAAAGTTCGCAGGCTGAACCGCTCCCCCAGCAACTTACAGCAAGCGCCGACGCTCTTGTGCAATTTGGTCTTGAAACAGACTCCCTTGAAGACAGAGCTCACGCGCTGACTGCTGTCACCCGCTTATGGAGTGCAGCTCTTAGCGAGGGAATAACCGACAATAAGTACCCGGCTGCCCTAGCCCAAAAGATCAAGGAGCTGGAGAACTTCACCTGCACTAACCCCCAGGTCGAAGCGCCGGAACCGTCATCTTCCCTTGAGCAGATGCAGGAGGTGCTTTACCGGATTAACTATGCCTCTGAGGTCTACGCCGCCCGCGCAGACAAGGGCTACACCGGTCTAGCAGCAAAGGCCCGAACTCTAGCCCAGCAGAGCGCCGCCCTGCGCGATACAGTGACCCCCGCCCTCATCTGTAGCCAGCGCCTTGAAGCAATACAGCCCTCCTACCCCACGGTTGCCCCAGAACAAGCAGAGAGCCAACTCCGTGACCTGACCGCAACCCTGCCAGCCCTCTCTATGGCGGTTTTTTCCGATCCCGCAGTGAGTACCGCAGAAGACTCCATCGAAGTCATTGCTCTAGCTCTAGCGCTCCACACCTTGGATTAGCGACCAGCCAGAATATCTGCCCCAAGCTTCAGTATCAGTGCGCTGACCACAATCACCATCATGAAGCGAATAAAACTGTTACCGCGCGCCATAGCCGTACGCGCGCCCAGGTAGCCGCCGACCATATTTGCTATGCCCAGCATGAGACCGAGCGCCCACACTTGTTGACCTGACGCAGCAAAAAGCACCAGGGCACCTAGATTGGTGGCCGCATTAATAATCTTTGTTTGAGCACTTGCTTGCAGGAAGCTATACCCCATCAGACCAACCAGAACGACCATCAGAAAAGAACCTGTACCCGGGCCTAAGAGCCCATCGTAGAAACCAATAGCCGCACCGGCCCCCAGGCCCACCATCAGGTGTTTAAGGCCCCGGTATTTCAATTCTGTTGAACCGCCTAAGGAGGGCTTAAAAACGGTGTAGAGCAGGACCGCTAAAAGGGCCACCACAATAATAGGTTTGAAGAACTCCTGCGGTAGAGCGGTCGCAAGCACCGCACCGGCCATACTGGTCACAAAAGCTAGGCAGGCAGCTGGCACAGTAGTACGAATATCAATGGGGGTTCTTCGCACATAGGTCACCGCACTGGTCAGGGTACCAAAAACCGACCCCAGCTTATTGACAGCAAGCGCTTGGACCGGGCTTAAGCCGGGCACCAGAAGCAGGGCAGGCAGCTGTATCATGCCACCGCCGCCTACTAGAGCATCAACCCAGCCTGCGCCTAGGGCCGCTACCAGAAGCAAGCAAATGCTCAGGGGGTTAAGCCCCAGCCCATCAAGCCCCAGAGCACCAAGGATATCCACGGGTTGGCGTCCTCTCTACCCCACCGGCGTCGGGGCACTTACAGTGCGGGCGGGGCAAAGTTTGCTTTACCCCGCCCAGCAGATTCCTCATAGGCTTCTAGCGACCGACCTCAGCTAGGATTTCAGCAACTGCTTCGTCCAAAGCTACTTCACGGGCTTGCCCACTCCGGCGGTCCTTGATTTCAATCTTGCCATCGGCAAAGCCGCGGCCCACCACAAGGATGGTGGGAACACCTAGGAGCTCAGCATCGCCGAACTTAACACCGGGTGATACCTTGGGGCGGTCATCAAACATGATGTCCAGGCCGGCAGCCTCAAGCTCAGCTACTAGCTTCTCAGCGCCTTCAAGCACCTCAGCGCCCTTACCTGTGACCACCAGGTGCACATCGGCAGGTGCCAGGTTGCGGGGCCAGATCAGGCCACGGTCATCGTGGTTGCCCTCGGCGATAGCTGCCAGTGCGCGGGTGACACCCACACCGTAGGAGCCCATGGTCACGGTCTGGAGCTTGCCGTTCTGGTCCAACACTTTCAGGCCCAGAGCTTCTGCGTACTTGCGGCCCAGAGCGAAGATGTGCCCCATCTCAATACCGCGAGCGGCAATCAGCGGACCGGAGCCATCGGGGGCGGGGTCGCCTTCGCGGACCTCGCAGGCCTCGATGATGCCGTCGGCCTCAAAGTCGCGGCCAGCGACCAGGTTGTAGACGTGCTTTTGGTCTTCGTTTGCGCCGGTAATCCAGGCAGAGCCCTCAACGACGCGGGGGTCAAGGTAGTAGGGAATACCGGTGGCAGATTCTACGCCCAGGAACTTATGATCTAGCGACAGACCGGGGCCGATGTAGCCCTTAACCAGCTGCGGAAACTTCTTAAGGTCCTCCTCAGTGGCGGCCTCAACCTCTACCTCACCACCAACGCCCAGTAGAGCACCCACGTTGGCCTCTAGGCGGCCCATATCAACTGCACGGTCACCAGGTAGACCGATAGCAACTAGCTGACGGCTGCCGTCAGGCAGGGTGACGGCAACGATAACGTTCTTGAGGGTATCAGCCTCAGTCCAGGGGCCCTCAGGGCGGGGGTGCAGTGCGTTGGACTGTTGGACAAGAATCTCAATGGTCGGTGAATCAGGGGTATCGAGAACGCTAGCAGCCGGGGTATTGCTTGCATCAACGGGTTCAGGCGCAACGGTAGTGACTGCCTCAACGTTGGCAGCATAGCCGCCTTCAGAACGCACGAAGGTATCTTCGCCAATCGGGGTGGGGTGCAAGAACTCTTCAGAACGCGAACCGCCCATAGCGCCGGACTGGGCCTGGACGATCTCAATTTCAAGACCCAGGCGCTCAAAGATTCGGATGTAAGCTGCGCGATGGGCCTGGTAGGCCTCGTCAAGCCCCTGATCATCGACGTTAAAGGAGTAGGAGTCCTTCATAATGAACTCGCGACCACGCAGTAGGCCTGCGCGGGGGCGGGCCTCGTCGCGGTATTTGGTCTGAATCTGGTAGAGGTAGACCGGCAGATCCTTGTAGCTGCTGTAAAGGTCTTTGACCAGCAGGGTGAACATCTCTTCGTGGGTGGGGGCCAGGAGCATGTCTGCCCCCTTGCGGTCCTTGAGGCGGAAGAGGTTATCCCCGTATTCGTCCCAGCGGTTGGTTGCTTGGTAGGGCTCGCGCGGGAGCAGGGCCGGGAAGTGGACTTCCTGAGCACCAATGGCGTTCATTTCCTCACGGACAATGGTCTCAATCTTTCCCAGGACTTTCAGGCCCAGGGGTAGCCAGGTGTACACGCCGGGGGCTGCGCGCCGGATATAGCCGGCACGAACCAGTAGCTTGTGGCTGGCGACTTCAGCATCAACAGGGTCTTCACGCAAAGTGCGTAGGAAAAGGTGGGACAGGCGCTGTACCAAGGTGGCTTGCTTCCATTTCTCTCATAGGGCAACCTCGTAGAGTTATAGGCTGCGCTAGGCTTCGGGCTCCTCGCCCGCTGACTGGTCCTACCCTAGGATTAAGGGCAGGGCATACTCTCTACCAGCTTACCGCTTCTTGTGAGGCTAAGACATCTCTGCTACCGGGGGACCTGCCGGGCATCGATGGTGACCGGCTACCCCCAGTTGGTCTCTTCCACAGAAGCTAGCTCCGCTTTGTACAGAGGGTAGGCTACCGGGGCGGTTCTTGACGGATCGATCTGCGATCGCCTTAGAAAAGCACAGTAGAGAAAGTGCCTGTTTGCTGCCAGCCGGTGCTCCGGTAGAGAGCCCTGGCCGCACTGTTGTAATCGTTGACGTAGAGAGAAAGCTGGGGAAAACGCCGGCGAATTAGCTCTGCGCCCTGAGCTAGCAAGGTGGGGGCAAGACGGTGCCCCCTGTAGGCGGGGTGGAGCCACACGCCCTGAAGCTGGCAGATTGAACCGTGCGCCAACCCGATATCCGTCTTAAAAATAACGATATTCTCGGAGTTAACACCGACCACGGTGCGACCGGTTCGGGTGAGTTCATCAATGCGGTGGGCATACCCGGAAGGGTCCCGCGTCATGGGGTCATAGCCTACTTCTTGGGTGAACATGGCGATAGAGGCTCTGAGCAGGCTGGGCCTGTCATCGGTGCGGGCCCAGCGCACAGGCTCAATGATAGGTGGAGCGCCCAGCCGCGGGCGAGCCAGCGACTGTTCAGCAAGCGCTGTGAGGTCAGCGTCCACGGGGAGCTCAAGCAAGGGCTGGCTTTCGCGGATGCCGAAGGGGGTTGGCATGCGCCCAGCTAGGTGCCCCCATATACCCAAGACTGCTTGGCGGTGGCCGAAAATTGATGCAATTTTGCGGTTGTGCCGCCAAATATAGTGGGCAACCGTCTCGTAGTAGGGTTCCGGTAGCGAAAGTGGAACGCAGTTAGCTCCAAGCCAGAAAGCGCCCACTAGGCAATCTCTGGGTTCCGCTTCAGGCCCCTCCCCCGGGGCAAGTGTCTCAGCCAGTCCCGGCATGGGAGCCAGGTTCCGCTCAGCCGGGTCGCTAAAGTGTGCCCCAGCCGATCGGCTCACCCAGTCGCTGGTCTTGCCCAGCAGAGTATCTAGGGTGTTTCTGAGGCGTTCCGGAAGCGGCATCTCGATGCCACCATACCCGCCTCCTACTGCGGGTGGTGCCCCCTTGTAGCCGCTCTCTTTCCCGCTGGCATTTCGAGGCACAAAAATACCAATGAAGCCGCTGGGCGTTTTGCGCGAGGTCAGTGCGCTCGGGGCAGGTAACCCAAAATGGTGGAGGTGTTCAGCGGCAAAGAGAAAACCCACCGGGTCTGAACTAATCATGGTTTCCAGTTCTACCCGGTCATCGAGGGTGAGGGGGCGGATTATGACATCATCGCTGATGCGCTGGAAGCGTGAAAAGAGAGACACGATGGGTTTCTTCTGAAGGCTTTAGGAGACTGAAACGGTCGGCTCGCCTGACAGGTCAATTTCGCCGCGGTCTTCCATCTCGCGGGCGATACGGTTGGCCTCTTCAATCAGGGTCTGAACGATCTCGTCTTCGGGAACGGTCTTGATGACTTCACCCTTAACAAAGATCTGGCCCTTACCGTTACCGGAGGCGACACCCAAGTCGGCTTCACGGGCTTCGCCGGGGCCGTTGACAATGCACCCCATGACGGCCACGCGCAAGGGAACTTTCATGCCTTCAAGGCCCTTGGTGACGTTCTCGGCTAGTTCCCATACATTGACCTGGGCACGGCCACAGGAGGGGCAGGAAACAATATCAAGTTTGCGGGGGCGCAGGTTCAGGGACTCAAGAATCTGGGAGCCTACTTTGACCTCTTCAACGGGAGGCGCGGAGAGGGACACGCGAATGGTATCGCCAATGCCCTCGGAGAGCAGGGCACCAAAGGCTGTTGCCGATTTGATGGTTCCTTGGAAAGCTGGGCCTGCTTCGGTAACGCCTAGGTGTAGGGGCCAGTCACCAGCAGCTGCCAGCTGGCGGTAGGCCTCAACCATGATGACGGGGTCGTTGTGCTTAACTGAAATCTTGAAGTCCCGGAAGCCGTGTTCCTCAAAGAGGGAGGCTTCCCAGACAGCGGATTCCACCAGGGCTTCTGGGGTGGCTTTGCCGTACTTTTCGAGCAGGCGCTTATCGAGTGAGCCGGCATTAACACCGATACGGATTGAGGTACCGTGGTCCTTAGCGGCAGCAGCGATCTCCTTGACCTGATCGTCAAACTTACGGATGTTGCCGGGGTTAACTCGGACGGCACCGCAACCGGCTTCGATAGCGGCAAAGACGTACTTGGGCTGGAAGTGGATATCGGCGATCACAGGAATCTGGGACTGCTTAGCGATAATGGGCAGGGCCTCTGCATCCTTATCGGTGGGGCAGGCTACGCGTACAATATCGCAACCGGTGGCCGTGAGTTCAGCAATCTGCTGAAGGGTGGCGCCGATATCGTGGGTCTTGGTGGTGGTCATGGACTGCACGGAGACCGGCGATTCTGACCCTACCCCTACGGAACCGACCTTGAACTGGCGGGTCTTACGGCGTGGTGCCAGAACGGGGGGTGGTGCGGCGGGCATTCCAAGAGCAACCGAGGTCAAGTTTTCCTCCAAAAGTTTCTTACACCTGCCGGTGGGCGCAGGCGTACAGTGTCATCCTCTATTGTGCACCAGTTAGGCCATATTTACTAAGACAGGCCGGGGACTCTTTCGACACAGCTCAGCTAGGATAAACCGTATGGGTACCACTGTGATGACCTTTTCTGCTAGGCCTCGGGTTCTTTCAACCAATATCGCTCAGCCATTTACCTTAGTTGGCAGAACCCCGCGTCAGACCGGTATTGGTAAGGTCGCTGTGAGTTCCCTCGATGTTTTTGCTCCCGGCACGAACTATGGCGATGGCTCCGGTGTTGCCGGTGATTTTGTGGGTGATAGTAAGCACCACGGCGGGGCTGAAAAAGCTGTCTACCTTTATGCTCGTGAAGAATTGGATTACTGGGGTGAGCAGGCAGGAAGGAGCTACCCTAACGGCATGTTTGGCGAGAACGTCACAACTGAAGGCGTTAGCTGGCCTGAGATCTTGGTCAATCAGCGGTTCAGTGTTGGCTCTGCTGTACTTGAAGTCAGCTCCCCGCGCCAGCCCTGCAGAACTTTTGCTGACTGGCTGGGGCGTAAAGGGTGGGTTAAGACCTTCGCCCAGCACGGTGACTGCGGCACCTAGGCCCGTGTGATTGAGCCGGGCACTATCAGGCCTGGAGATAGTATCGCATGCTCAGTCGAGCTTAGAAGAGGCTGATGGGTTTGAAGATATCGGCGGCCACCAGAATGACGGTCATAAGCAGGAAGGCACCGGCGACCACATAGGTCAGCGGCAGGAGCCTAACCGGGTCGAAGGGGCCGGGGTCTTTTCGACCCAGTAGCTTGGCGCTCTTGCGGCGCACCCCCTCCCACAGGGCGCCCAGGACGTGCCCGCCATCCAGAGGTAGAAGCGGAATCAGGTTAAAGGCAAAGAGCATGAGGTTCATCTGGGCAATCAGCGACACCAGCGTGGCCGCCTTATCTCGCAGGCTAATTTCATCCTGCGCAGCAATATCACCAGCGATCCGGCCAACACCAACAACCGAAACCGGACTGTTTACATCACGATCCCCGTTGGTCACCAGAGTAACTGCCACACCGTAGACGCGGGCCGGAAGCTTAATCAGAGTTGCGCCAATACGTTCCAGGGACTGCCCAACTGTGGGGAGCACCTCCCCCACGGTGCCGGGGGTCAGCTCAGTAGCGGGGCTAATACCGATAAAGCCCACTTCCTGGGTTTTATAGCTACCGTCGGGGTTGGTCTGGTAAGTGCTGGTGAGCGGATCAACTACCGGGCGTTCAGTCAACATGGGTGTGATAGTCAGCTCTAGCGTCTGGTCACCGCGCTGGACGGTTAGCGGGACTTCTTTCTCGGCCTTGCTACGGATCAGTTCAGTGAGCTGCTCCCAGCTGGTCACGCTCTGGCCAGCAAATTCGAGAATGGTGTCACCGGGCTTGAGACCTGCGGCACTAGCGGGCGCTAGCGGATCATCAGCCCCACACTCTGCGGAGTTAGCGCTCTTAGCCCTAGTAGCATCAAGGGTTTGGACGCAGTGCGAGACGCTTTGAATGCCGGTGGTTGGCTGGTAGGAACCAAAGCCCGTTACCAAAATTGTGGTAGCTACCAGCCCAATCAGCAGGTTCATGGCGGGTCCACCCAGCATAATAATGATGCGCTTGTAGACCGGAAGCTGGTAGAAGAGCCTGCCTTGGTCCTCGGGGCGGATGCGCTCAACATCAGCCTGGCGAGCTTGGCGGGCTAGCTGTTGCAGAGGGCTAGTTCCACCTGCCCGCCCCTCACTTTGCCCATCTTGACCGGGCGGGTACATGCCAATCATGGAGATGTAGCCACCCAGCGGTAGCGCTTTAAATCCGTATTCGGTTTCACCGTGTTTCCAAGAGAAGACCGTTTTGCCAAAGCCAATCATGTACTGGGGAACCCGTATACCAAAGAGCTTGGCGGGCACCAGGTGCCCCACCTCGTGGAGGGCAATAGAGAAGGCAATACCCAGGGCCATGAGCACTACACCCACCAGGAAAAGCAAGATTGTCACGCACAACTCCTTGAAACCGGACGTCCGGCTAGAACCAGCCGGATTTAAAGATACAAGCCAGCGTACGCTAAGCCCATCCGAGCCGCCAGTTCAGACCTCTTGGAGTTTGCCCCTAAAACACGCCGGGCTTACTGTGCCCCCCATAGGGGCGCTAAGTGCTATGAGATATTCTGTGGCTACAAGACTGTTTGGGTAACAGCTCTCTCCCTCTCTCCCTCATCTTCTCCCCCCCTGGCTACTCAACGGGGTCTCGGGTGCAGTAAAGATACGGCCACGACCCAGACTTTATAGGCTGGGTCCCACCCCGTCTTTGAGGTAGTTTCCACCCTTACTTTTAGGTCAAAAATGCCCTAACTTCACACTTGCGTTATATAACCGGTAATTATGCTTTCCCTAGGTCACACGCCCAGCAGCAAAAGCCCCCAGAAGCCACCCCTAAATTTGACTTGACATGGGTAAACACCCTGATCTATGCAGATTAAATATAATCAAGCATATTTTATGCAGATTTTATTTTTGCCGCACTTTAAGCCACAATCAAAGAGTGAAAGATCATCGAGCGCCCGCTCCCGTGCGCCCGCACCGTCACTTCTGACAAGGAGTACCATTTATGACCGCACAGGTTGAAGCTCCCGCCACCGCTGGAGTCTTTGTCAACGAACATTCTGCGAGCGCCTGGGAGGGTTTTGCACCCGGCCCCTGGCAGGACAGCATCGATGTGCGAGGGTTCATCTTCGCTAACTTCACCCCCTACGAGGGGGACTCCAGTTTCTTAGCTGGCCCCACCGAAAAGACCCTGCGTGTCTGGGACACTCTTGAAAAGAACTACCTCTCCGTAGAGCGCAAGAACCGTGTATACGACGTAGACACCAAGACCCCCGCCGAAATTGATGCTTTCCCCGCGGGCTACATCTCTGAAGACGACGATGTTGTCGTTGGTCTACAGACCGATGTTCCGCTCAAACGCGCCATGATGCCCAACGGCGGCTGGCGCATGGTTGAGACCGCTATCCGCGAAGCTGGCAAGGAACCCGATGAAAACATCAAGAAGATTTTCACCGAGTACCGCAAAACCCACAACGATGCCGTCTTTGATATCTACACCCCCCGCATTCGCGCGGCTCGCTCCTCGCACATCATCACCGGCCTGCCCGATGCCTACGGCCGTGGTCGCATCATCGGTGATTACCGCCGTGTAGCGCTCTACGGTGTCGATAACCTGATTGCCGATAAGGAACGCGCTAAGGACGCTGTAGCTGACCGTGGCTTCAGTGAGCACTGGGCTCGCTACCGCGAGGAACACTCAGAGCAGATTAAGGCTCTGAAACGTCTCAAGAAGATGGCAGCGCTCTACGGCTTCGATATTTCCCACCCTGCCCGCACCGCCCAGGAAGCCGTTCAATGGACCTACTTCGCCTACCTGGCATCGGTTAAGTCACAGGATGGCGCCGCCATGTCTATTGGTCGCCTCTCCGGCTTCCTAGATATCTACTTTGAGCGTGACCTAGCCGCTGGCCTGATTACCGAATCTGATGCTCAGGAAATGATTGATGCCCTGGTCATCAAGCTGCGTATCGTTCGCTTCCTACGCACCATCGACTACGATCAGATTTTCTCCGGCGACCCCTACTGGGCTACCTGGTCCGACGGTGGCTTCACCAGCGACGGCCGCACCCTGGTCACCAAAACCTCCTTCCGTCTGCTCCAAACCTTACGTAACCTGGGCCCCGCCCCAGAACCCAATATCACCATCTTCTGGGACGAGAATCTACCCGCCGGTTACAAGGAATTCTGCGCCGCTATCTCCATTGAGACCTCCTCCATCCAGTACGAGTCTGACCCCCAGATTCGTGAGCAGTGGGGCGACGACGTAGCCATTGCCTGCTGTGTCTCACCCATGAAGATTGGTAAGCAGATGCAGTTCTTCGGCGCTCGCGTCAACGCCGCTAAGGCTCTGCTCTACGCCATCAACGGTGGTCGCGATGAGATGACCGGCAAGCAGGTTGTTGAGGGCTACGAACCTGTCACCGGCGACGGCCCCCTGGACTTTGATGATGTCTGGCTCAAGTACGAAGAGATGCTGGACTGGGTCGTTGCCACCTACGTTGAGGCTCTGAACATCATTCACTACAGCCACGACAAGTACGCCTACGAGTCCATCGAAATGGCCCTGCATGACTCGGATATTATCCGTGCCATGGGTTGCGGTATCGCTGGTCTGTCCATCGTTGCTGACTCCCTGGCTGCTATCAAGTACGCCAAGGTCACCCCGGTTCGTGACGAAACCGGCCTGATTGTGGACTACATTACCGAAGGCGACTTCCCCACCTACGGTAACGACGATGACCGCGCCGATGATATCGCCGCAACCATCGTTCACACCGTGATGGAGAAGATTAAGGCTATCCCGCTCTATCGCGATGCTATCCCCACCCAGTCGGTTCTGACCATTACCTCTAACGTGGTCTACGGTAAGGCAACAGGTTCCTTCCCCTCTGGCCACCGTGCGGGTACCCCCTTCTCCCCCGGCGCCAACCCAGAGAACGGTATGGACACCCACGGCATGGTTGCCTCTATGCTCTCGGTCGGCAAGCTGGACTACGAGGACGCCCTGGACGGTATCTCCCTAACTAATACCATCACCCCCAACGGTCTTGGCCGCACCAAGGACGAGCAGGTAACCAACCTAGTTGGCATCCTCGATGCCGGCTTTATCCCCGAAGAAGACTAAAACTCAATAGATTTAGTGTCCCGGTCGAGGGGTGCCCGCCGATCCTGCACCAGCAGGTTGGCCCCCCTCGACCGGGGCGGCAACCCTATCAACACCTCATCACTAAGGAGAAAACCATGGCTGTAAAGACCTACGAAGAGCGTCTGGCTTCTATGAAGGCAAATCGCGCCACCAAGACCGCCCCCAAGGGCCTCTACCACGCAAATATCAATGTTCTCAACCGCGAAACCCTTGAGGACGCAATGGAGAACCCCGATAACTACCCCAACCTGACCGTTCGTGTCTCGGGCTACGCGGTTAACTTTGTGCGCCTGACCCGTGAGCAGCAGCTAGACGTACTCTCACGCACCTTCCACCACGGGGCATAGGTTCCTATGTCTCTCGACGTCACACACGATGTCACCGATACCGCCGGCGAGCTAACTTTTGCTCCGCCGGCGGACCGGCATTCTGGGGCTGGAACCTGGGGCCTGGGTGAGATGACGGAGCTGGAGCGCTCTGCCCAGATTAAGCTCATGCGCGAGGGCCAGCTCGGTTCTATCCATTCCTGGGAACTGGTGACAGCTGTTGACGGCCCGGGCACCCGCATGACCATCTTCATGAACGGTTGCCCGCTCCGTTGCCTTTATTGCCATAACCCTGACACCTTCAAGATGAAGGACGGTCAGCCCATCATGGCCTCAGATCTGATGAAGAAGATTAAGCGCATGCGCAAAATCTTTAAAGCTACCGGTGGCGGTATTACTATCTCCGGGGGTGAGGTGCTCATGCAACGCCCCTTTGCTGAGAATATCCTCATGAGCGCCAAGTCTTTGGGTATTCATACCTGCATTGACACCTCCGGGTTCCTGGGTGCTCACGCAACAGACCAGTTCCTTGAAAACGTTGACCTGGTCTTACTCGATGTTAAATCTGGTTCTGAAGAGGTCTACCAGAAACTTACCGGAAGAGCTCTCCAACCCACTATTGACTTTGGGGATCGGCTCTCAGCGCTGGGTATTAAGACCTGGATTCGTTTTGTTCTGGTCCCCGGCTACACCGATGACCCGGACAATATCGAGAAGGTTGCCGATATCGTCTGCCGCTGGCGCAACATCGTGGAGCGGGTTGAGGTTTTACCCTTCCACCAGATGGGCACCGACAAATGGGAGTCCCTGGGCTATGACTACCAGTTAGCCGATGTGAAGCCCCCCAGCCGCGAAGACACCGAAGCGGCCCGCGATATCTTCCGGGCACGCGGGCTCGCCGTCTACTAACCGTCTTTTGGGCATGAATGTTGCATAAAAAGAGCGTCACCCCTTTTTTCGTTTTCAGAGGGAAGATAGGGGTGGGTTTTTATATGCGCATCGAATTAAACCATCATAATATTATTGCAAAAATTCTATAAAAATCTCTTGACTAGGATTCACCTCATCGCCTAGAATTCTAGGCACCTAACCCAAGCAGATTTCATAAAGAAATCTCCAAGCGTAAGGAAATTCTATGCACACCACGGCGAATTCCTTTCTCATTCTTTTACTCCCCCTGTCGTTGTCAACTCTTAGCATATCGCTGGCTAACGCTTCCTCTCTCACCTCAAGAAAAAACAACGCTATTTACCAGAAAATAGTAAACTCAGGAACATCAAAAGACCCTCTGGATTCCCTGACGGTGGATGAGCGTCGATTTTTTGAAGACTTTACAGCAGTCGCCAGTGAAAATTCATCAAGTTTTATTGCTGCACCCTCCTTGATAAGAGCTACACCAATATCCGGTTGTTGGAATGCATCAATTCAAACCTATCAGAATAATGTATTCGGTAATCTTTTGTTTACGACGACGGTCGAGGGTAAATGGTGCTATGCAAGTGGCCGGATTACCAGTAGCACTGAAACTAACCATTGGGGGCAAACGCATATGCCGGAGTGGTTTCTCACAAGCTCAAAACCATCTTCAGGTATCTATGGGACAGTAAGCGCACGAATGGTAGCTAACAATTATTTCTCTTTTAGGCCACTTGGGTACGAATTACGGGGACACACTCAGTGTGCGAGGCTTATTGGGTACAATAAAGGTGTTAGTGTTAGTGATAATTCGTGTTCAGTCCAATTTTGATAAAATGATATGAATACAAATCATAAAATATTTTATCTTCTGTTGGGGCTCATTATCATTTTTCTTGTGATAGTTATCATCGGCTGGCCTTACGGTGAAGAAATATCGAAGGTCTTGTAATGAGAGTCGGAATCATCCCAATAGTTTTTGTTCAAGTAATGAGTACCTCACGAGCTCGTATTCTTGCCCAGTTTTATGCATCGAGTACAACATCAAGAGCTAGCCAGGGGTTTCAACATTAGTGTTGATGCTCCCATACGACTCTCTAAAACCCAGGTAGGGCTCTACAACCCACCAATAACTTATGCGATATGCATACTTTCAAGGTCGGCACCTGCTTTTTACCTGGTGCCGACCCCGTTTTTGCAGGGTTTCTTCATATATACCAAGCCAGGTGTGGCAGAGAACTAACCGGCCAGAATCTCATGGGCGCGGGTACGAGCCCAGCTCTCCGCCCCTAGTACTGTCTCAAGGGTCAGGGAGCCGCTTTCAGCGCACCAAGCTGACTGGGCATGCTCATCCAGGAGACGGCCGGCAGTCTCAATCATGTCGGTAAAACGAATTTTCCCGGCGTGGAAGGCTGCAACGGCCTCTTCATTAGCTGCGTTGAAAACAGCCGGGAAGGTACCGCCGCGCTTGCCTGCCTCTTTAATGATCTCTACAGCTGGGAAAGCTGTCTTATCCAGTGGCTCAAAGGTCCATTGGCTGGCCTGGGTCCAGTCGCAAGGCTGAGCCACACCAGGGATGCGGTGGGGCCAGGTCAGGCCCAGGGCAATCGGCAAGAGCATGGTCGGCGGTGAAGCCTGAGCAATGGTTGAGCCGTCCACAAACTGCACCATGGAATGAACGATGGACTGGCGGTGAACAGTCACATCGATACGGTCAAGGTCAATACCGAACAGGTGATGTGCTTCAAGAACCTCAAGAGCCTTATTGACCATAGACGCCGAATTAGTGGTAACAACCAGGCCCATATCCCAGGTCGGGTGAGCCAGGGCCTGGGCCGGAGTGACCTCCCGCAGTTGCTCGTAGCTCATACCCCGGAAAGGCCCGCCGCTGGCCGTGAGAATCAGTCGATCAATTTCGCGGTCGCTCCCGGCTGAAAGTGCCTGGGCGAGTGCCGAGTGCTCCGAATCTACCGGCACCATGGGTTGTTCCAGGGGTGAGGCATCAACGGCGGCTTTGACCAGCTCACCGCCAGCGATCAGCGACTCTTTATTAGCTAGGGCAACCTGAGAGCCAGCCGTCAGGGCGGCCAGGGTGGGCCTGAGCCCGATAGAGCCGGTAATACCGTTGAGCACTACATCGGCACCAGCTTCCGATGCCCGGGTAGCGGCATCCTGCCCCCATTCAATCTGCGGGGCGTAGCCCGGTGCAAGTGCTCCCAGAGCCTCACGCAGGGTGCGAGCAGCATCTTCCCCACCGCTTGTTGCCACCAGCTGAGGCCGCAGACGGGCAGCTTGCTCAGCCAGAGCAACGACCGAACGCCCACCCGCGGCCAAAGCCTGCACACGAACCGGGGCACCGTCTGACCCGCTTTCAGCGCCCGCTAAAGCGTTGAGGTGGTCAATCACCTGTAGGCCCTGAGTTCCGATAGATCCGGTTGACCCCAGGAGGGTGACGGTACGCCCCTGCGCCAGAAAATCTTTTAGCTGATCAGTGAGGGCCCAAGCTGAGCTTGGGTGGGACTGACTAGAACCAAATCGCATGGCTTCATTTTCTCACATACTAGTTTTCGAAAGAGGCTCTGAGCGCACTGAGCATGGATGAATAAAAATCACGGATGAGTTGGCTCTCAGGGAAAATCATGTCAGCCGCATGGTACATACCTTGCACCTGGTGAAATTTGCTCTCCACGCCGGCCTGCAATAAGCGCTGATGGTAGTCCCACCCTTCCGGGTAAAAAAGGTCCTGGTCACCGACACCTATCCAGGCTGGAGGGAGGCCAGCCAGGTTTTGCCTGCGCGCTGGTGCTGCATAGGCAGGCAGTGAGGGAGCTCCTGCCTGCCCACCAAGATAGGTGTTCCAGGCGATCTTATTATCCAGGGGGGTCCAGGCATAGGTGCCGCGCCCCTGCCTATCTGATCGGTCGGTAGTACGATCATCGAGCATGGGGTAAATCAAGGCCTGAAAGTTGAGAGGGTTGCCTGCGTCCAAGGCCCGCTGAGCTAAGGAGGCAGCCAGTCCCCCGCCGGCGCTCTGGCCGCATACAGCAATCAATGAAGGGTCAAAGCCATATTTCTGCCCTGAGGATTGCAACCATTGCAAAGCCTTATAGCAGTCATCTAAGTCTGCTGGGAAAGGTGCCTCACCAGCGTTACGGTATTCAACGTTGAGGACGGGAACACCAAGATCTCGCGCCAGAGCACTAGCATAAGTCTGAGCAGGTCCCGCACTTGATAAAAGATGTCCGCCACCATGAATAAAGAGCACAGCGCCTTCGGACTGACGCTGTGCAGGGAGGTTGAGAAAGGAGCTGAGGCTTACCCCAGCGGAAGACAGCTCAATCCGCTCAACTTTAACCCCCGCTACAGGTTGAGCTACCCGGAGGTAGTTGCGCTGGGGCTCAGGTAAGAGGTAGCCAAGACTTGCGTAGAAGCCCTGTAGGGGTGCCAGATAGAGCCGCGGGCCCCAGAACTGAGGGTTAACCTGTTTCTGTGCTTTCCGATGCCAGTAAGCACAGTGACCGGCGGTGGCAAGCCCCAAGACCAGCAAAAATTTTTTCATTCCCCTACCCCGTATCATGGAAGACGTCGCTCAGGCCCCCTGGCAGAGGTCTTAGGGCCTTCAGCAGGGACTATCTTTTTGATACTACCCAATAATATCGAAGTTTTTTAGTTTCTTAGCTATGGTTTTACCTCCGCTGTTTTGCAACTCAAGTAGCTCTGCGTAGATACCTCCTGAAGCTGCTAGTTGGTCCGGACTGCCGATCTCATCGATCTGCCCATTCTTAAGTGTGACGATACGGTCTACACGTGCAATAGTTGACAATCTGTGGGCAATGATAAGAGAAGTACGCCCCTGCATCAGCTCCTCCAGGCCCTTCTGCACAGCACGCTCGGCCTTGGTGTCCAGGGCGCTGGTTGCCTCATCAAGAATGAGGATGGGAGCATCTTTGAGGATTGCTCTAGCTATGGCTATCCGCTGTTTTTGCCCTCCTGAGAGCTTGAGTCCGCGCTCACCAATGAGCGAGTCGTAGCCATCGGCAAACTTGGTGATGAATTCGTGGGCATTGGCTTTGATAGCCGCCTCAATAATCTGTTCCCGGCTGGCCTGCGGCTGTGCGTAGGAAATGTTCTCGGCAATAGTGCCCGAGAACAGGGAGGGATCCTGAAAGACCATGCCGATCAAAGAACGAACCTGGGTCAGGTCACTGCCAGCGATATCCATACCGTCAACGGTCACCGAACCAGTACGGGGGTCATAGAGGCCTTCTAGGAGCGACATGAGCGTTGATTTACCGCCGCCGGATTCGCCCACGAACGCAATACGTTCACCGCGCTTGACGCTCAGGTCGATCTTGTGTAGCACATCCTCTTCGCCGTCATAGCCAAAGCTCACCTCTTCAAAGCGAACCAGTTCCTGGCCCTCAGATGCAGTGATAGCCGCCGGCTGAGTGTATTCCGGTGCCCCCTCACGGGTAATTGCTAAAGCTCGGGGGTCCGATTCTCGTTCCATGACATCGAAGTAGTCCTTGGATCCGGTAATAGCTCGCTGGGCGCTATCAACGATCCAGGACAGAGAATTGATGGGAGCAACCGCCATAGCTAGAAGCTGAATGAGTAGCACCATGTCACCAATAGAAAAATCACCGGCCAGGGTCCGCAGGAAAATCAGCAGGTAGAGACCGAAAAAGATCAGGTTTAGAAAGCTCAGTCGGGCCACGTCCATGCTGTGCCAGAACCGGGACTGGGTGGCGGTCAAGCTGATGGTATCGCTAAAGAGAGTTTTAAAGCGAGTCAGTTCGCGCTCTTCCTGCCCAAATGATTTAACGACACGAATCTGACCGATGACCTCGGCAAAACGGCCTGATGCAAGATCAATTTTCTGGTTTTTCTGGCCCTCCCAGACCTGCCATTTGCTGCTGGTTTTACTGGTCAGCCAAAAGTAGACGGGGAAGATAAGAATGAGAAGCAATCCCAGTGGCCAGTAGTAGAGGGAGCTAATCACAATCACCGAAACTGTAGTAAGTACCAGGGAGATAAAGGTGTTCGACATGGTCTTGACGAACTGGGTGACCTCGGCAATAGAGCGGTTCAGGCGAGCGATGATAGTGCCGGTCAGTTCCGAGTCGAAATAGGGCAGGGGTAAAGAAAGAAGCTTCTCGTAGTAGCGCACCGAAAGTATGGTGCGCATGCGCTGGCTCATGATATCTCCCAGGTAACCTCCAAGGTTAGTGGTAAGTACACTCACCAGTTGAGCCGCTAGGTATGCCGCCGCCAACCAGACGATTATCGCCCCGGTTGTGGGTGCTGAGCCCTTAAGGTGATTGACTACGGTATCGGTTGCCCCGGAGATGATAAAGGGAGCAAGTAGTGAGGCCGCAGAGGTAAGAACCGCGCAGAGCACGATTCCCAGGAAGAAAGGCCAGAGTTCCCTGGTAGCTCCTATAATTCTGGTAATACTTTTCATGGCATGGCTCTTCCTTGTCTTGGTGGTGCACCACTACCCTAGCGCTGATACCGGTGATTTACTTGAGCTTGACCTGCCTTTTTGCTCACGCATCGGTAGGCTTCAAGCACAAAGAACCCGGTGGTATCCGTCGTCGGAAAACCACCGGGTTCTACTTCAGGGGCTACCGCCCTCTCAAGTGTGCTACTTCTTAACTACTACCTTCTGGTAGATGAAGAGTACGATCAGCGCGCCAACGACTGCTGTAAAGACAGAGCCGAGGCTGAAGCCATTGACACCATCGGAAAGGAAGGGCAGGAAGCTACCCAGGAAGCCACCCAGCATAGCGCCCACGATACCGAGGGCGGTGGTGACGACAAAACCGCCACCTTGCTTACCGGGCATGATGAGCTTGGCAATTGCGCCAGCGATCAGACCGAGGACAATCCAGCTAATGATGGAAAGAATCATGTTACCTACTTCTATATTTTGCTTAGCGACTATGATCAGCCGCAAGGATAAGCATTACCTATTCTATATCAAATATCAAGATAAAAATAAGTAGGGTGATAGTGTTATTTACAACTATCCCAGCAGAAAAGTCCCGTCAGCGGTAAGCCAACGGGACTTTCAGCCTAAATCAAGCAGGTTAGGCTAGTGGTCAATAGCACCTTCGGCACCTACACCGGTGAGAGAGCGAACTTCCATCTCAGCCTGGGTTGCAACATCTTCTTTCTCACCACCCAGCGACCCCAGGAAACCCAGCAGGAAGGCCGCAGGAATAGCGACAAGACCGGGGTTAGCCAGAGGGAACCAGGCAAAGTCGGCGGTAGGAATCATTGAAGTCTCAGCACCGGACATGACCGGGGAGAAGATAATCAGAACTACGGAGAGCCCAAGACCCCCATACATGGACCACAGAGCGCCACGAGTCTTGAAGCCTTTCCAGTAGAGGGAATAGACGATGGTCGGCAGGTTAGCAGAGGCAGCCACTGCGAAAGCAAGCGCCACCAGGAAGGCAACATTCTGCCCCTGGGCCCCAATACCACCGGCAATGGCCAGCAAGCCAATAACCACCACAGTCGTCTTAGCCACTCTGATTTCTTTGGCAGGATCAGACTGCCCCTTACATATAACGTTGGTGTAGATGTCGTGGGCGAAGGAGGCCGAGGCTGTAATAGCTAGACCAGCGACCACCGCGAGAATGGTAGCAAAAGCTACCGCCGCGATAACTCCCATCAGCAAGGAGCCACCTAACTCGTAGGCCATGAGCGGAGCCGCTGAATTCACGCCACCAGGAGCTGCCTTAATTGCCTCAGAACCAACGAGTGCAGCAGCACCAAAGCCCAGCACCAGGGTAAAGAGGTAGAACAGGCCGATCAGGGAGATAGCCCAGACCACTGATTTACGGGCCTCTTTAGCCGTGGGGACGGTGTAGAAGCGCATGAGCACGTGGGGCAGGCCAGCAGCACCGAAGACCAGGGCCAGCGAAAGTGAAATGAAGTCCAGCTTGGTCAAATCGCTCTTACCGTATTTGAGGCCCGGTTCAAGCATCTTAGGGTTACCGGAGGCCTCAACAGCACCACCGAGCAGATCAGAGAGGTTGAACTTGTAGATACCCAGGATCCAGACGGTCATGACAGCAACGCCGCTAATCAAGAGGACAGCTTTAATGATCTGAACCCAGGTCGTACCCTTCATGCCACCGATGAGAACGTACACAATCATCAGGACACCCACAACGACGATGACCAGTGACTGACCGGCCTTGGAGCTAATACCCATCAGAAGAGACACGAGAGCGCCGGCGCCGGCCATCTGAGCCAGCAGATAGAAGAGGGTAACAGCGAGAGTCGAGATGCAGGCCGCGATACGGACAGGGCGCTGACGCAGACGGAAGGAAAGAACATCGGCCATGGTGAACTTGCCGGTATTGCGCAAGGGCTCAGCTACCAACAGGAGGGCTACCAACCAAGCAACCAGGAACCCGATGGAGTATAGAAAGCCGTCATAGCCCTGGATAGCGATAGCACCAACAATACCCAGAAAGGAGGCTGCTGAAAGGTAGTCACCGGCGATAGCTAGGCCGTTTTGGGTGCCGCTAAAGGAACGTCCTCCAGCGTAGTAGTCGGCGGCAGTCTTATTGTTCTTAGAAGCTCTCAGAACCACCACCATAGTAATCAGTACGAAGCTGCCAAAGACAACCATATTAATCCAGGGAGTTCCAACCACCTGGGTGCTCGCTGCATCGGCGGCCTGCACGACGCCAGTTAGTGAAGAAGTCATTTGTTATATTCCCCTTACGATGCCTTGGTATGGGCGTAATCGCCGGATTCAATATCCTTGCGTAGGCGGCTAGAGCGAGGGTCTAGTTTTGTGTTGGCAAAGACGATGTACAAAGCGGTAATTCCAAAAGTCGTCACGAACTGACAGAGGCCAAAGACAATGCCTACGTTGATGTTTCCAGCCAGCTTGGTTGCCATAAAACCGGGTGCGTAGACCGCCAAGATGACATAGAGCAGATACCAGACCAAAAAGGCCACGGTCATAGGGAAAACAAACGACCGGTGTGTTTTGCGTAGCTCCTTGAAGCTGTCACTGCTCTGAGCCGCCCTAAAGTCGACGTGTTCGGCATCGACAAGGGGCTGGCCAGATTCTGGTGATGAGTGGGCCATCACTACCTCCTTTGTGTAACTGAGAACACATTAGTATGTAATGTGGGTTACACACAAGTAGGCGGGTCAAAAAAGGCGGGCTCACCGAAATGTTTTCGGGTCGCCCGCCTTATGGCAGCTTAGTAGCTGATCTTTCTATAGGGTGTCCTGCAGATACTCAATGCAACGGTCCAAAAAAGCATCAACCTGCGTTTCTTCATAGCTGAGTTCGCCGGTAGCGGCTGTGAAAGAAACCGCACGAATATCGTCCGGTAAAAGTTGATGCTGGCCTTTGAGATGCTCCATCAGCTGGTGGCACAAAGCATCAACATCTTTGACAAAATAGCCCTTGGTCAGCCGCTTGGAGGGCCGGCGGAACCGCTCGCCATCGGGCCTGCGCAACCGCCCCAGCAGAAGCAGGCGCAACTCCGCAATCGCATCGTTCCATGTAGTCTGCCCGTACTTCTGGATGTAGAGACGACGCTCCAACTCAGAGAATCGGTCTTCGACCCGGTCCAGCGCACGGTCCACCTCCGCGGGCAAGTATCCACCGGGTTCTGCTTCAAAGACAGCCCCGCGAATGGTCCGAGAGGTATTCACATCTTTGCTCAGCTGGGCACCGGTCAGCATGAGCTCATAGTCATCGGCAAGCCGAGTGAAGAAAGCGTCCACGCTAGCAGTGCGGTAGCCATTTTCTTTGGGTCCGACCAGAGTAAAAGCACTGTTCGACGCTTTTTTTGCAGCGGGTTTGGAATCCGCCTGCGGGGCAGCACTCTGTGCACGATGTTTCACTGTCATAACTCCCTATATCTGTCGAGCAAATGCTATTAGAAGAGGACGCCCAGCACCGAGAAAATGACATACCCGATAGCAATGGCAAAAACAATCGAATCGAGCCTGTCCATGACCCCACCGTGCCCCGGCAGGATATTCGACATGTCCTTGATACCAATTTCGCGTTTGACCATCGACTCGCCTAGATCGCCTGCAGTTGAGGCTATGACCAAAAAGAAAGCAACAATGAGCCCATACCACCAGGGTTCATCAATCAAGAAAGTGCAGAGAACCCCAACAACCATTGACCCAATCATGGAGCCGGCAAAGCCCTCCCAGGTCTTCTTGGGCGAAATTTTGGGAGCCATAGGGGTTTTACCCCATTTGACACCTGCGATATACCCCCAAGTGTCATTACCAATAGCCATGAGCAAGATCATGAAGACCTTTGCAGGCCCGGAGTCTTCCCGGTAGAGCAGGAGAGCAAGTGAAATCATGAAGGGCACCCAGGACATCACAAAGATGGAGCCCATGATCGACATAATCATGCCGTCGCGCTCCCCCACCAGCCGCCATGCAATCAAGATAAGGATAGAGGCAACAACCGTGAAAATAAGCCACTGCCCTCCCCCGTAGTAGGCGGCAAAGGGCATGAAGAAAGCGGTACCCACAGCGGGGATAATGGGTACGCCCATACCCCGCTTCTGATTGAGGCCGTTAGAAACCTCCCAGGTGCCTACTGCCCCTGCGCAAGCTGACGATACAACAAGAACAAGAGGGGAAATGAACAAGCCCACTGCTATAAGAGCGCCCATTACCAGGCCAACAGTGATAGCAGCGGGCAGGTTCCTACCGGCCTTTGAGGCCCGGGGCTGCTGTTCTTGAGATTGAACAGTCATACCGTTTTAGACCTCTAGCAGCTCAGCTTCCTTGCTCTTGAACAGGGCATCGATAAGGTCGGTGTGCTTCTTGGTCAGTGCGTCAAGCTCCTTTTCAGCGCGGCTGCCTTCGTCCTCACCGATTTCGCCGTCTTTGACGAGCTTATCCAGGGCGGTCTTGGCCTGGCGGCGGGCGTTACGAACGGCAACACGGCTGTCTTCGGCCTTGTGGTTTGCCAGCTTGATGTATTCCTTGCGACGGTCCTCAGTCATTTCAGGCATAACAACGCGTACAACGTTGCCGTCATTGGCGGGGTTGGCACCGAGGTCAGAGTCACGGATAGCCTTTTCGATAGCACCCATGGCGCTCTTATCGTAGGGGGTAATGAGAACAGTACGCGCTTCGGGGGTCTGGAAGGATGCGAGCTGCTGGAGGGGGGTGGGCGAACCGTAGTAATCAGCGGTTAGGTTGGCGAAGAGTGCGGGGTTGGCCCGGCCTGTGCGGATTGAGGCAAATTCGTTTTTGAGGGCCTCGACGGACTTGTCCATCTTCTCGCCAGCTTCTTGCAGGGTTTCTTCAACCATCTCGTGTGTCCTTTGATTGTGCCTAGCCTCCGTGGCTGGGCGCTTATATAGTCTCTTCCTAGTCTAGTGGGCATAAGCTAGAGGGAGCGAATTGCAGGGCGGGTATTTTTGGTTTTGCTTAAGGCAAGGGGCACCTGCTATCAAGCAGGTGCCCCCGTAGGTTGTGTTGGCTGGCCCCTATGCGGCCACCACCTTATGCGGTGACCAGGGTGCCGATTTCCTCGCCGAGAATGGCACGAGCCACATTGCCCTCACCCTGCATCCCAAAGACGCGCATGGTGACCTTGTTATCTTTGCAGAGGGAGAAGGCGGTCTGGTCCATCACCCGAATGTTGCGCAGCAGAGCTTCATCATAGGTGAGCTTGGAGAGACGCTCAGCAGCGGGGTCCTTCTTGGGGTCGGCGGTGTAGATACCATCCACACCGTTCTTAGCGACCAGAACCTCGTCAGCGTGGATTTCTAGTGCACGCTGAGCAGAGACGGTGTCGGTGGAGAAATAGGGCAGGCCTGCGCCGGCACCGAAGATGACCACGCGGTCTTTCTGCATGTGGCGGATGGCGCGACGGGGAATGTAGTTTTCTGCCACCTGCTGCATGGAAATTGCTGACTGAACGCGGGTATCGATGCCGGCCTGCTCCAAGAAATCCTGCAGGGCCAGGGAGTTCATAACTGTACCGAGCATACCGATGTTGTCAGCGCGAGAACGGTCCATGCCGGCTTCAGACAATTCAGCACCGCGGAAGAAGTTTCCGCCTCCCACAACAACCGCAACCTCAACCTTGCCGATAGTTGATGCAATCTGCTCTGCTATTCCGCGAACGACCTCGGTGGAAATACCAACTTCTCCGCCGCCAAAGACTTCGCCAGAGAGCTTAAGCAGGACGCGACGCCTACCGGTGTCGTCCTTGTGGATCTTGCTGGTTGCCTCTGTCATGAGGGCCCTCCCTGAAAATAGTCAAAATTTTTTTGCGGTACCCGGTTGGATACACGCTTTTCTTCTAGCATACGGCAAAGGGGAGCCTCCTTGCGGGGGCTCCCCTTTGTTCAGGGCATTTTTGGTGCTCAATCACATGCCCTTACAGGCTTAGGTTGGGGCACCGCCCGGTGGCGGGCTTTAGGCGCCGACGCGGAAACGCTCGAAAGCGGTTGCGCTTGCACCGTTTTCGGTCAGAACTGCAGCAACAGACTTGGATGAATCCTTGGCGAAGTCCTGGTCGAGCAGGGTGTTTTCCTTGTAGAAGGACTTGAGCTTACCTTCCACAATCTTGGGGATGATCTGCTCGGGCTTGCCTTCACCGCGAGCGGTTTCTTCGGCAACGCGCTTCTCAGCTTCGATGTCCTCAGCGGAGATGGAGTCTGAGTTGAGGTACTTGGGGCTCATAGCCGCAATGTGAACAGCGACGTCGTGAGCGACCTCGTCAGTGTTCTCACCGGAGACAGCCAGCAGAACGCCAACCTGCGCGGGCAGGTCCTTGGAGGTCTTGTGCAGGTAAACTGCTACGTTTTCACCTTCAACGCGTGCTACGCGACGAACAACGATCTTCTCTCCAAGCAGTGCGCCTGCTTCGGTGGTGAGCTCCTCAACGGTCTTACCCTCGAAAGAAGCTGCCTTGAGCTCATCTAGGGTAGAAGCGTTTGCTGCGATAGCAGCTTCGAGAACATCGTTACCGAACTTGATGAAAGGCTCGGACTTAGCAACGAAGTCGGTTTCTGAGTTAACTTCGATCATGAAGCCAACGCCGTTTTCAACGCGAGCGGCAACCAGGCCCTCAGCGGTGGCGCGGCCTTCGCGCTTGGTAACGCCTTTGAGGCCCTTAACGCGGATGATCTCCATTGCCTTCTGCTGGTCGCCGTTAGCCTCGTCGAGAGCCTTCTTGACGTCGAGCATGCCAGCGCCGGTCTTTTCGCGCAGAGCCTTGATGTCTGCTGCGGTGTAGTTCGCCATGTGAACTCCTTGGTGTTTGAACAGATTGGGATAAATCTATTGTCCCCGGGGGCCGGGGTGAAAGAACGGCACCCACCGAATGTGGGCGGGTGCCGATATCTCTATGATGCTGTCTTACTTAGCTTCTTCAGCGGGAGCTTCAGCCTTGGTAGCTGATTCGTGCTGCTCCAGCAGTTCGCGTTCCCACTCAGCCATGGGCTCTTCGGAAGCGGTAGCTGACTTGCCGGCCTTCTTGTTTTCGCGTTCCAGCAGGCCTTCGGCAACTGCATCGGCGATAACGCGGGTCAGCAGGTTGACGGAGCGGATAGCGTCGTCGTTGCCGGGGATGGGGAAGGAAACCTCATCGGGGTCGCAGTTGGTATCCAGGATAGCTACAACGGGGATGCCGAGCTTCTTGGCTTCGTCAACAGCGAGGTGCTCCTTCTTGGTGTCTACGATCCAGACCAGGGAAGGAGCCTTGGTCAGGTTGCGGATACCACCGAGGGTCTTTTCCAGCTTCTCGTGTTCGCGACGCAGAAGGAGCAGTTCCTTCTTGGTGAACTGTGAGCCTGCGACATCATCGAAGTCGATCTGCTCAAGTTCCTTCATGCGGTCGATACGCTTTGAAACGGTGGCAAAGTTGGTGAGCATACCACCGAGCCAGCGGTGGTTAACGTAGGGCATGTTCACGCGGGTAGCCTGTTCAGCGATGGCTTCCTGAGCCTGCTTCTTGGTACCAACGAACAGAACGGTGCCGCCGTGGGCAACGGTTGCCTTAACAGCTTCGTATGCCTGGTCGATGAATGCTAGTGACTGCTGCAGGTCGATGATGTAGATGCCGTTGCGCTCGGTGAAGATGAAGCGCTTCATCTTGGGGTTCCAGCGACGGGTCTGGTGACCAAAGTGGACACCTGAATCGAGAAGCTGGCGCATAGTTACGACGGGCATGTCGTCTCCTTATATTGAGGTAAGTGCCGGGCGGGCCCCTGATTCCAGGCTAACCGCGCACCGTGCATAGTAGTTATCGGTTTACATGTGGAGCCTATGAGGCTCTTGCCTCGCTCCCCTGGTAACGCCCCGATTCAGCCGCTGGAGCGGCGGCTGATTCTCGGACCTTCACCGACCCATGAGGGCCGGACCGAAAGTTCCTTATCAACTCGGGTGAGCTGCTGGGTGTTACGCGACGTCAGATCCGGGTGAATGCTGGGCAGGTAAACCTGTCAGGCTTCAGCGGAGGAGTCACCATGTAAAAAGGCTTCCCCTTACCGTTTTGTGTTCCGCTCAGGGCGGGGTGACAAACGGCAAACTGCAATCTACGACTATACCGCATTTTTGAGCTTTAAGCACAGGGGTTTGGGGGCTTGCGGTGGCAGTTTTCCAGTGGTAGATATCGGATTACTTCTAGGGAGCAGGTACCGGGGGTAAGGGGTGCTTCTTCTAGGGAGGTTATAGCCCGTGATTCTTTGTGCACCGCGCGGCAAGCCGGAATTCAGAACTATCTACTTACGGTCGGGTTGGCAGTGGCTAGCCTACTGTCTGTGTGCCCTCTTAGGGGTCATAGTCTCTAGTCCCTGTGCGGAGGCAGGCAACACCGTGTGGCAGGCACCGCTAGCGGGCCAAGTGACGGTGGTGAAGGCTTTTGAGAAGCCAGCCGCCAAGTGGAGCGCCGGGCACCGAGGGGTAGACCTAGCTTTAGAAGCTGACGGAAAGGTTCTAGCTCCGGCAGCAGGGACGGTTGTCTTTTCGGGCACCGTAGTGGACCGGCAGGTCATAACACTGGAACACCCCGATGGCCGCAGGTCAAGTTTTGAACCGATCACCGACCCGCTACCTGTCGGCGCCACTGTAGCCGCCGGAGATCCTATCGCCCGCCTTGACCCGCTTATTCAGCACTGCCCAGAAGGCCATTGTTTGCACTGGGGCGTCCGAGAGCCGACGAGCACTCAATCCACTGCAGCTCACGGCATGGGCTACATTAACCCGCTCCTCTTACTGGGGTTGGAGGAGCCCAGTATTCTCCTACCCATCGGGAGTGACTTCGCGGCCTAGACGCCAAAAGCTCCGGGCCAGCGGGCCCGGAGCTTTCGAGTAAGGCTAAGGTGGCTCAATAGCTAGAGCACCGCAGGCCTATAGTCTAGTTCCTCTGCATTGCAGTTGAGCTAGCCATACGAGCGCCTAAGCGACCGGTGAAGGAGGTGATGCAAGCTGCAAGGAGCAGACCCACAAAGGCCCACAGGGAGTACTTAGCTGCCTGGTTGCTAGCGTCCTCAGCAATCTGAGCGCTCTTCTCTACAGCAGAATCCAGCTGATCTGAGATGTCATTAAGAGCCTGCTCAGTTTTAGTGCTGGCTTCCTTGAAGGACTTTTCGATGTTGTCAGCTGCTGACTGAGCTTCTGCGGGGGTCAGATCGGTGTTGCGGCTAAGCTCAGCAACGATCTCGTCCTTGTCGATACCATCAGAAATTTTAGAAGCACGGTCGGTAATCTTCTTACCCAGGTCGTCGGTAACAGTGCCCAGGTCTTCGCCGTCGACGATTACGCGCTTACCGGCGTTCTGAAGGTCGGTCAGTGATTCCTGGAGCTGGTTGTTGAGGTAGTCAGGCTGGAGCTCTTCGATCTGGGTCTTTTTGAGTGCCGTAACGACATCATCGCTCAGACCGGATGCCTTGACGGCCAGTTCATCGCCGCTAGGAAGATCAACGGCATCCCCGAGCAGGTCAGCAGCGGAGCCACTAGCGCTGGCAACGCCTGATCCTACGGACCCAACGACACTGCCGAGGGTGTTAAAGGCGCTAGTAACGGAGGTGGAAATCATGACCAGGGCAACGATCAGACCAAGTGCCCAGGTCAGGAAGCCGTGGATTAAACCAGCGCGGCTTGCCGTCAGGCCGGAAATAAAACCTGCTGCGGCCAGAGAAAGAATCAGTGAGAAAATGGACCACACCAGTAGGCCAGTGCCTACACCCTGCGTGGGATTATCTGAGGTGAAGTCCACCCCGCCTAAGCCGATAGCAACGCCAACGAGGGAAAAAAGAACGCTAAGTGCAATGAAGGTGATAACACCGGCAAAGATGCTGGGCCAGGAAAGATTTTCTCCCGCCTCATTGCGAATTAGGCTTGAAAAACGGTGGGATGAGGCTGGCGAGACCACAGCGGTCTTCTCAGCGAGCTGCTTGTCAGGGGACATAGAAAGTTCCTAAAATTAAGGGGACAGTAAAGAATTTCAGTTTGCCCTGGCATTAAGCAATAGAAAACAATAATACTTATTTGTATTCTCCATACAACCTATAGGGATATTGAGAATTAAGCAAATAAAATTATGTGTATTTGGCCACTAAAGCCTTCCTTCAGCTATAGCGACCTCTAGACCTCCTACGCTCACCCAAAACTCATCTGGCCCACCTAGGCAACCAGGGCACCGAAGAGCTGCTGAGCCGTCACCCTGAAATCTTCCAGGGCAGCATCAGGCCACAGCAGATCATGGCTTTCACCGGCGCTAAAGCCCCGCCCCAACCCAGCCGGTATCCGAGCAAGGACACGATAGCCCATCTCGGTCAAGGCACACACATTACTCTCTTCGATGTAGCTAGGTTGGGCAGGCCAGGAGCCAATGATAAGGCCCTCCACCGGAAGATTGAGCTGACTCAGGTACGAAACGGTGAGCTGGCAGTGGTTAAGGGTTCCCAGCCCGCTTCGAGCAACCAGGAAAGTTTTTGCTCTGTGCCCGGACTGGGTAAGAAGCTCAATCAAGTGGGCATGGTTGTAGGGCCTGTAGGTGGAGCCGGGCTCCCCCTCAGCCATATCCACAGTGACACCGCCCGATCCTTCGACAATAACAGCATCATAGTCGGCTGAGAGAAGGCCGATACGTTCAGCATGTTTCTGCAGGCTCGGTAGGGTAAAACCGTCAAGCCTGGCGGCGGCTACCGGGGCCAGAGGGCGGCTTGCTCTGCTTCCCTCAAAGGCCCTTGCGCCCGACAGGTAGGCGGCAAAATCAGCGTCACCGGGCTGGCCCGGTCCAACACCCGTTTGGGCTGGCTTGTAGATAGCGACCCGTTTGCCGGCCTGTTCCAGGGCAGATGCTAGGCAGGCGGTTGCCAAGGTCTTGCCCACATCGGTATCCGTACCGACAATATGGTAAATCACGGCACTAGAACTCATTTCTCACCTCAAATTTCAGCTCCAGCGGAGCGCGGTAGGACAGCAGATCAAGCCAGCGGGGTTCCTCAGCCAGGTGCAGGCTCAGCTTTTCGTGCTCAAGCCAGCAAGCCAGCTCATGAAGCATCCAGGTAGATTCTGACTCGGCTAAGAGGGCACCCAGGCAACGGTGAGCACCCCAGCCGAAGGCCAGGCGGTAGTCATCACTCTGCTGGCCGCTAACCTCTAGCAGGACCTCCTGCCCCGCATGGACAGGGCACCCTCCGATGGAACTGTCGGCGGTAGCTACCCGTCGCCAGGTCGGCACAGAAGATTCCGCCTGGAGCACCGCACGCACCAGCTCTTGAGCCCGAGAAAAGTCGGTGCACTGCCCCAGGGTAATGCCCCACTGCTGAGTGACTCCGGCGTGGAGGATTGAGTTCATGAGCAGGCAGGTGGTGTACTGGCCTGCTATGGCTAAGAAGTAGGCCAGCGAGACAATCCGCGCGCTCTCAATCTTCTGGTGGGCAAGCGCACCGAAAAGGGTTTCTGGCCGCTCAGCACACCCAGCAACCAGAGCTGAAAGCTTGCGGTGGAACTGCCCTGCCCGGTGGGCCAGTTCCTGCTGGCGTTCAGGTTCTACCCAACCCCAGAAGAGTTCGAGTGAGTCCAGGGAATAACGAGCAAGTTCAGCTTCATCGAGTCCCTGGGCGAGGTAGTCCTGGCTGGGTACACCGGTGAGTTCCTGCATCAGAGCCACTGGCAGCAGGTGAAAAACCGCCAGCTGCCCCCTACCCGGTGCCCGCTCAGCGAGCACCTCTTTCATCCGGGCCCGCACCCCTTCCTCCTGGGCGCGTACCTTCTGGGGCGTGAAAAAAGAAGCCACCAGCTGACGCACCGAACGGTGAAGCTCTCCCTTTGCGCTGGCTAAGACCTCCGGCAGCGAGAACCCATAGGACAGCAGGATCCGCAAGGAGGCCGGCTCCAAAGGAGTAACAGCGGTGAGTGCCTTATCGGGGGCAAAAGTTTCGGTGTCGCCCATAACCTGCCGAAGAGCCTCAGAACCACCCACCAGCAGGTAAGGGTTCTCCCCCGGCACAGGCCAGTACCCCTGCGAAAGTTCAGCCCTGCTAACCAATTTTTGCCCATTGGTTGGCAGACTCATATCCCAGACAAAGGACTCATACTGGGAGTGCTCTAGTGGCGCGCTCAAAGGGCCACTTCCTCTCCTACTAGGTCAAGTGCTCTCTGCAAGACTTGAGAATCGAGGCCTGCCTGAGCAGTCAGTCTCAGACGAGCTATACCATCGGGCACAGCAGGTGGACGAAAACAGCCTACTGCCAGACCGCGTGAAGCAAGACGCTCCTGTATCTGACGGGCGCACCCCGACCCCTGCCTGATAGGTAGAGACTGCACAGCACCAGCAGCTGGTTCCAGCCCCAGCTGGCCGCTGATGAGCTGTGCGCAGACCAGCACCTCGGCACTTAAAGGCTGGCCCTCTTCACCGATAAGGCGGACACTCTCCAAGGCTGTTGCAGCGTTCACCGGGGAGAGAGCAGTATCAAAGATAAAGGAGCGAGCGCTATTTACCAGGTAATCTCGAATCCCCGCACGTGCAAGCACTGCCCCACCCTGGGAGGCAAGGGCCTTACCGAAGGAGAGGGTCACCGCGATATGTTCAGACCCGGCAAGACCGAACTCAGCCACCAGCCCCCGGCCAGCGCCGCGTACCCCTATTGAGTGGGCCTCATCAACCACCAGCAAGGCATCGTAGCGCAGCGCCAGCTCAGAACAGGCCACTAGATCGGCGCTATCCCCCAGCACCGAATAGATACCCTCAACCACCAGCAGCTTCACGGCATGAGAACTAGCTGCTAAAACCTGCTCAGCCTGGACCAGGTTGTTGTGTTCAAAAAACCTCACCTGCCCCTGCCCCAAACGAGCGGCATCGTGCAGGGAAGCATGAACGTGCTCATCCATCACCAGCAGGGTGTTGGGTCTGCTCAGCGCAGCCAGAAGCCCCAGGTTAGCAGCGTAACCGCTTGAAAAGACCAGGGCTGACTCTGCCCCAAGCAGGTCAGCCAAGGCCTCTTCTAGCTCACGGTGCACCGGCAGAGTACCGCTTACCACCCGCGAGCTACTGGCAGAAGCTCCGTAATCTGACAGCGCCCGATGACCCGCTTGGATCAGCCGGGGGTGATAGCGCAAACCCAGATAGTCGTTAGTTGCCAAGTCACAGGCGACCGGCCCCAAGACGGCAGCCTGACGTTCCAGCCCACGCGCCAGCCGTACCCTCTGTGCCTGTTCCACAAGACGCCGGTAACCGGTTGCCATCAGCCATACACCCTCTCAAGGGCACTACAGATACCCGCACCAATACGCTCCACATCGTGCGGGCTACTAATATAGGTCGGCATGGTATAGACCGTCTTACGGAAGGGGCGTACCCACACGCCGGCATCTAAGGCACACTCGGTTACAGCAGGGATATCAACCTCCTGCACCAGCTCCACCACACCGATAGCACCCAGCACACGCACGTCCTCAACAATCTCAAGCTCACGGGCAGGGGCAAGGCCCTTATGCAGATCCTCACCAATGATGGGAACCTTATCCGACCACAGGGAGCTGGGGTATCCCTCCGCGGCGGGCAGGGTACCCGTCAGCAAGTCAAGGGAAGCGCAGGAAACCGCGCTCACCAGTGGGTTGCCCATAAAGGTTGGCCCGTGCATCAGTGCCTTATGCACAGAATTGCTGATCACATCGGCCACAGGACTAGTCACCAGAGTTGCCGCCTGCGTTAGATACCCGCCGGTCAAGGCCTTGCCCACCGTCATCACATCGGGAGTCACCCCAGCCCACTCAGCAGCAAACAACCGCCCCGTTCGCCCAAAACCGGTCGCAATTTCGTCAAAAATCAGCAGAAGACCGTGCTCATCAGCTAGGGCACGCAGATGATTGAGGCACCTGGGGTGGTAGAAGAACATGCCGCCAGCTCCCTGAACCACAGGCTCAAGAATCAGGGCAGCAGACTCTTGTGCGTAGCGGCCTACCAGGGTGCTCACTGTTTCTTCCCACTGCATTTGCTCGGTCTCATCGCATTCCCAGGTATCACTCTGGGGCAGGTAACGGGCGGCTGGTGGGCGGGGCACAAAGAACTGAGAAGTAACCAGGTGGGAAAAATCGCGGTGCATACTCCCAGCGGGGTCGCTGACTCCCATGGCGCCGATGGTGTCGCCGTGATAACCGCCCTCCAGAGCAATAAAACGGCGACGCTCAGGCTTACCCAGAGCGCTCTGGTACTGGACAGCCAGTTTGAGAGCAACCTCCACAGAGATGGAACCTGAATCAGCCAGAAAGACGTGGTTGAGCCCCTCGGGGCTCAGTGCAACCAGCCGCTCAGCTAGCTCAATAGCAGGCTGATGGGTCAGCCCACCAAACATCACATGAGAAAAACGGGTTGCCTGTTCAGCCAGCGCCCGATCAAGGGCAGGGTTGCGGTAGCCGTGGACCTGGCACCACCAGGAACTCATCGCATCGAGTGCGGAATAGGTGACTCCTTGAGCGCTTTGTAGCGTAATGACACTCCCCTGCGCTTCTGTTACGGCATATAGGGGGCGTGATTCCAAGGGAGCATAGGGGTGCCAGAGGAGGCCACGATCACGTTCAATCAGCGACTTTGCTGGAGCATATGTTTTTTTGAACACTGTTCAATTTTAGGTGATTGATTGGGCAAGCTCCAAACAAGAAACCTGCGAAAAGGAACTACCCCAAGTCATACGCCATAAGTGATACACACCTCATTCTATGCTGAAGCTCTCACCAGATCGTGCTAGCTAGCCAACAAAAGGATGCCCATAGAGGAGGTATAGATGCTGAAAATCCTAGCTACTGCAATTGCTGCCATCCTCATTTTCAACCTGCTCTTCGCCCTCTTTCTTCTCTACCACTACTTCTATTTGACCCCAAAATGGCAACGCGAAAGAGCGGAGTCCATAAGAGCCCAAGAGGAAGAAAACCAAAAACAACCATCATGAAAAGCCACCGAAAAAGAGAAACCCCTTGCCCCACAGCAGGTGAGACAAAGGGTTCGTGAGTAGGGCCTGCGGGGCTTGAACCCGCGACCAAGGGATTATGAGTCCCCTGCTCTAACCAGCTGAGCTAAGGCCCCACAGTACAGCTTGTGCAAGCGGCACTGCCTCTAAGAATACCTAAAAACACTGCGCCTACCAAACTACTCATTGAGCCAGTAGAGCAGGTACTCCACCTATCTTGCGCATTTTGGGCGCAATAGATTGCCTCGGCAGATTCTAGCCTCGGCCTTCCACGAACTGGCGGTACAGCTCATCGGATCGGTAAAGGGACTCGAAAGTTTCCCAGGTTTTATCCGCCGCATGACGGGTAACCATCTGGTGCGAATACTCCCCCATAGCCCGCCGCTCTTGTTCGGGTAGCTCCAAGATGTGGGCAAGGCAACCTGCCAGTTCATCCGTGTTACCCGGCTCGAAGAGAAAACCGTTCTTTCCTTGCTCCACCAGGTGAGGCAGGGCTAGGGCGTTAGCAAGAACCACGGGTTTAGAAGCGCTCATGGCCTCGAGAGTCACCAGTGACTGAAGCTCTGCTGTGCCTGGCTGACAGAAAACATCGCACCGCAGGTAGCCTGCTCTTAGCTCTTCGTCAGAGACATACCCCAAGAAGCGCACGCGATCGCTCACACCACAAGTACGAGCCTTGTCCTGGAGCTGGTTGAGGATTTCACCGGTACCTGCAACTTCAAGGACAGTGTGCTCCCGCAAGGTCTGGGGTAGTTTTGAGAAACCTTCAATCAGCACATCGATGTTCTTCTCAACTGCCAGGCGGCCTGCAAAGAAGATAGTCAACTCTCCGGGGTTCTTCCCCACCGTTTCACCGGGGGCCAACTCATAGTCGGAGCTTTGAATACCGTTTGATACCGGTAGGACAGGTCGCTGGAACTTACCGGCGTTTTCCATGGCGTCTGCCCCGATTTGGGTGGGTGTAGTCACGACAGCTGCCTGCTTAAGCACCCGGCGCATATCCTTCCATGAGGCTTTTTCCAAGAGAGCATTAATACGCTCGTTAAAGGGAAGGAAGGGGGTGATGTTCTCGGGCATGACATGGTTAGTTGCGATAACCCTGATCCCACGCTTTCGACCCAACCGTGCAAGTACACGCCCGATAATGTAGTGGCACTGAATATGGATAACATCGGGCTGAATCTGCCCAATAATTTTGTCAGCTTCCGAATAGATTTCCCAGGGGAAGTTGAGCCGCATGTAGGGGTGGGTAACAACCTTGTGTGACCGTAGTCGATGCTCAGTGATGCCGTCGGCTGTATGCGAACTGGTCACTCCTTTTTCCTGCTTAGGTGCCATGACGTGCACTGTGTGTCCGCGCTCCGCCAGTGCATGAGCCAGGCGGGATGAGAACTGTGCCGCACCATTGATATCCGGAGGGTAGGTATCAGCGCCGATAAGGATTGTCAGGGGCTGATGAGCCATGTTTTGGATCCCTTCAACAGGTTAGATAAGGATTGTGTCCTACCATGACCTTACCGGGTTTTAGGGCCAGATGCACAAGCTCAACGCCAGCACAGGGTGAGTATGCCACCAAGAGGCTATTTGACCGAAGATTCTAAAAGAAAAAGTTCAGGCCCCGCGGCGGATATTCCACCAGCGGGGCCTGAACCTTTGTCTGCTACTTGACCGATACAGTTATAGTAGCTTACTTGTTGCGACGGAAGAGCTTACCCAGGAAGAGCATAATTGCACCTACAGCAGTAGCCAGAGCCGCAAAAGGCTTCCAGCGGGCCTGCAAGATTTCGGGGTCGGTGGCATTAGCCGCTAGCTTCTTGCCGCCGTCCAGGGCAGTGAGCGGAGCACTCTTTACTGAGTACTTGGCATTCTGCACCAGACCGCGTGCACCGGCCTGAACTTCACGAGAGTAGTTTTCGAGGTCATCGCGCAAAGTCTTGAGGTGTTCGCGGCGCTGCTTAGTGCGCTGGATCAGCTGTTCCTTGGTGGGGGCAGGAGCCGCTGGAGCCTGAGGCTCATTGGCTTCCTTCTCCTTCTCAGCTTGCTTTTCAGCCTGCTTAGCTTCAGCTTTCTGAGCCTGCTCACTCTTAAGGCGGGCAGAGGTCATATCTGAGCCCTGCTTAAGCACGCCCAGGTCGTAGAGAACACCAAAGAGTGCTGACTCAGGCTTGAAGGGTAGCTGCGCCTTAATCATCTTGTAGCCCACCAGGCCAGCGATGATAGCAATCAGCAGGAAGATACCCACCAGCACTAGCGCCGCAGCCCAGTTGGGCAGGAAGGAGGTGAGGCCAACGTAGGCCAGAATGACCAGCGCAATGGCCATGAAGAGGGCAAAGACCAGCGCAATGACTGCCACAGCGGCACCCTTGCCCAGGGCAAGGCCTTTTTCCTTAACCTCAAGTTTGGCGATTTGGACTTCATCTTTGAGCTGCTTGGGGGCCAGGCGGGTCAGCACCTTGCCAGCATCAGCCACATTGGTGACGCTTGCCTTAACGTTATTAAGGCCAGCGCGCAGACCCTGGGCTCGTGTGGAGCCGTTGAGGTCGTTAGGAGTGGTCATAAGACACCTCTCTTGTTTGCGAACGATCACGTACCTGATCGGCACATACATCAGACACTTAGTCTACCGATAATTTGTTCTTTTGCAGGCAGATAGTTACAGCCTTCACTAGATAAATAAAAAGTAGACTGACTTTTTTGCTTTAAGCTCTGGGAAGTTTATGTTTTCTATAAAATACCCGAGGTCATTGTGCTGGGAAGGGAGCAAGGGAACACTCCAGTACCTCTCTCCTGGTGGGAATGGGGTTTGTTCCGAAACATTTTTAACTAGCTGTAGACGGTTCAAGGGGCGCAGCAGGTGCCCTTGGGTGTCGGAAGCCGGCTAGGACAGGGCGGCATTACGTGGGGGGCCTCTAGTGTGTTTGATGTTACAGGGTATCTGGGTAGCCCGTTGGGTGAAGGGTAGCTATTTTTTGAATTAGCACCAAAAACACACCACAGCTTGTTTTTGGGTGTAAAAAATGAGCCCCGCCTGCTGAGTTTTATTCCTAGTGGCGGGGCTATTTATCTGCTCCCCCGACTGGACTCGAACCAGATGGAGCAGGCGGGAGCGAGCGCGCGAGCTCACAAGAGCCTGCGCAATGGTTACTGGTTAAAGAAAGAAACCCACTCATGTGAGTGGGCTTCTTGATATCTGCTCCCCCGACTGGACTCGAACCAGTAACCCTTCGATTAACAGTCGAATGCTCTGCCAATTGAGCTACGGGGGAATGTTGTGTGCGATATTGTTGTCGCTGCAACGTGTAATAACTTTACGCGAGGTCGGGGGCCTGCGCAAATCGAGATTAGGTTAGCTCAGTCACATTTAGTCTTGGCCTTGCATTTTGGTGCGGCGGCGTAGTTCCAGGGTGAGGAGCTGTTGTTGGATCTGGCGGAAGGTTTCTGCGTCAGTTTCGGGGTTGATCCGTTGGAGTTGCATGAGGAGGTCTGATTTTTGGCGGGTGATTTCCTGTTCAAAGAGGCGGTTGAGGATGTCACGGCTGTAGCGCTGGAGCTGTTCTGGGGTGCGGGCAGGTATGGGGGCTACGGTAAGTTCTGCGATGAGGGCGTGGACGGGTTCGGGTGCCTGGCTCCGGACGGTGTTGACCCAGGCGTGCCCGGCAGCTGGTGCCATGGTTCCGGCTGCCCCGATAATGCCTTGGGCTATGCCACTGTGGGCGCGGTAGCGGTAGTGGACGGTGGCGAGTTCTTGCCACTGTTCCAGGCTGAGGGATTCGGGGTATTGCAGGATGACTTCGAGGGCTTCGCGTTCGGTGCGGGCGGCGGGGTCGCGCAGGTCGGGTAGCTCGTAGGGGTCCTGTTCCGCTACGGTGTTGACGGTTTCTTGTTCTTGGCGGGAGGCGGCTCGTTGGGCTTCTGCGGCTTCGGCTTTTTGGCTGGCGCTGGCCTGCGGGTGGTTGATGGCGTAGGTGACGGCGCGTTGAACTTCGGCCGTCTCTAATCCTAGCTGGCCGGATACCTGGCGCACGTAGGCGGGGCGCAAGGCCGCGTCCTTAATGCCGGCGATGATGGGGGCGATAGCCCGCATACCGCGCACACGGCCTTCGAGGGTGCTCAGGTCGTAGTTGGCAAGGGTCGCGTCAATGGCGAACTCAAAGAGGGGTCGGCGGGACTCGATCAGGGACCGCACGGCGGAGTCGCCGCGTGTAAGGCGCAGGTCGCAGGGGTCCATACCGTTTTTGGCAACGGCAACGTAGGTTTGGGCGACGAAGCGCTGGTCTTCGGAGAAGGCGGCCAGGGCGGCTTTCTGCCCGGCGGCATCCCCGTCAAAGGTGAAGATAACCTCTCCCCCGGTGCCGTCATCGGAGATCAGGCGGCGCACAATTTTGATGTGGTCGGTTCCGAAAGCGGTGCCGCAGGTGGCCACGGCGGTATCGACCCCGGCCAGGTGGGCGGCCATAACGTCGGTGTAACCTTCGACCACCACGATCTGCTTCTTCTTGGCGATGGGCCGCTTGGCCAGGTCCAGGCCGTAGAGCACCTGGGATTTTTTGTAGAGGGTGGTCTCTGGGGTGTTGAGGTATTTGGGGCCCTGGTCATCGTCAAAGAGACGGCGGGCACCGAAGCCGATGGTTTCACCGGTGATGTTGCGGATGGGCCAAATTAGCCGGCCCCGGAAACGGTCGTAGAGGCCGCGCTGGCCCTCGGAGAACATGCCGGTGGCGCGGAGCTCGTCGGTGGTGAAGCCCTTGTTCATGAGGTATTTGAGTAGGTTGTTCCAGCCTCGCGGGGCGAAGCCTACACCGAACTTTTGGGTGGAGGCGGGGTCAAAGCCACGACCTCCCAAGAATTTTTGGGCTTCTACGGCAGCGGGTGTGTAGAGGTTCTTTTGGAAGAACTCGGTGGCTATCTTGTGGGCATCGAGCAGGCGCTGGCGGCGGCCCACTTCTTCCCTGCTCATGCCGCTGCCTTGCTCGTAGTGCAGTTCGTAGTTGATGCGGGCGGCTAGCTTCTCCACGGTTTCGGTGAAGGAGGTGTGGTCCATCTCCATGAGGAAGCTAATGACATCCCCTGATTCACCGCACCCGAAGCAGTGGTAGGTGCCCATCTGTGGGCGCACGTGGAAGGAGGGGGTTCGCTCATCGTGGAAGGGGCACAGACCCTTAAAGGAGCCGATACCGGCTGATTTGAGGGTCACGTACCCTTCAATGATTTCGCGGATGTCGGTGCGGGTGCGCACCTGATCAATATCTTCTTTTCTGATTAAGCCTGCCACGGGTTCAAGTTTAGTTGAGCGGTCAAGCCGGCGGGTGACCTACCAGAGGGGTTTGTCCCCGATCGCCCAGTGGCTACCGGTGATGCGTTTGAAGAGAGCGGCGGCTGAGCGGTCGGTTAGGCAGGCAACCTGGTCGATGACCAGGCGCAGGCGGGCGGTGTCCTCGTTGGGGCCAAGCTCACGCAGGTCAGCGGCAAAAACCGGGTCCAGGTAGTCCGGGTTATCGAGTAGGGCGTGGACCAGGAATTCCAGGATCTCCTGCTGGTTCTCGGAGTGGGCACCGGCATCACGCGGTGTCATGACAAAGGCGGTGGCAATGCCTTTGAGTACCGCTATTTCGTGCTCGGTTTCTTCTGGCACAACCAGCTGGGCCTGGTAGCGGGTGAGTGGTTGGTTGCCGTAGAGCTGGCGGGTAGCCACCATTGAACTGGCGGCAAAACGGCCAATCAATTTGGAGGTCAGCGCCTTGAAAGCGGCCATCGACGAGCGGGTGCCGCTCATGTAGGGCACCCAGCGGCCCAGTGCTTCGAGTCGGCTTAGGGCCTGGTCCAGTGTGGAGTCCTCCACACCCGGTAGGTACCATTGGCGGGTCTTCTCAAAAACAGCTTGGCGAGCGGTGGGTTCTTTGAGCTGGTGCAGTTGCAGGTGCCCGCCAAAGACGGCGTCTTCCACGTCGTGTACCGAGTAGGAGATGTCGTCTGCGAGGTCCATGACCTGCGCTTCAATACATTTCTGAGTCGGTTCGGCACCGGCTTCGCGGGCACCGGTGCGGAACCAGTCAAAGACGGGCAGGTCATCGGTGTAAACCCCAAATTTGCGGTTGGGTTTGCCGTCGTTTCGGGCTGGTGCGGCCTGGCGGGTCCAGGGGTACTTGCAGGTGGCGTCCAGGGCGGCGCGGGTCAGGTTGAGCCCGGCTGAGCCACCGTCATGGCGGATAACTTTGGGTTCCAGGCGGGTGAGCAGGCGCAGGGTTTGGGCGTTGCCTTCAAAACCACCGGCGTCGGTGGCTAGACGGTCCAGGGCGGTTTCGCCATTGTGGCCGAAGGGTGGGTGGCCCAGGTCGTGGGACAGGCAGGCGGTGTCTACCACGTCTGGGTCACAGCCCAGCATACGGCCTAGTTCGCGCCCGATTTGGGCGACCTCTAGGGAGTGGGTCAGGCGGGTACGCACAAAGTCGTCTGTGTCCGGGTCTACCACCTGGGTCTTTGCCCCCAGGCGGCGCAGGGCTGATGAGTGTAGGACGCGGGCGCGGTCGCGTTCGAAAGGTGAGCGGTAGACAAAGCGGTGGTGTTCGGGTACCCAGCGGGCGGCATCGGCGCTGGTGTAGCCGGGGGTGGGTGCTTGTTCCGGGGTGGGAACTTGGTCGGGTGTGGGTGTCATGCCCTGCTTTCTGGCTGGTGGGTTGGCGCGGGTTAGAGGTCGTCGCCCTGGTCAAGGCGGTATTCGGCTGGCCAGGTGACTTCCCCGGCCAGCGGCGGGTAGTCGGGTGTCAGGTTGAGCGCTTGCAGGTTCTGGGCCAGCTCGGCGGGGGTCATGCCGTCAATGTAGGCGCGTACGCCGCTGTGGGCCGCCGGTCTAAACCCGAAGCGGCAGTAGTAGGCGGGATCGCCCAGCACTATGACGCTGGTGGGGGCGTTGGTTTCTTGGGCTAGTTTGCCAGCTAGTTCGAGGGCCTGGTGCACCAGGGTGGTGCCTGCTCCCCTACCCCGGTGGTTGGGGTGAACGGCCAGAGTTGCCAGGGCGAGGGCGGGCCAGGAGCCGACCCAGCAGCGGCTGAGAAGCACATAGCCAGCCAGCTCGGGGCTGACTTCGGTGGCAGAGTGGGCAACGAGGGAGATACCGGGCTCCCATGAGGCGGGGTTGCCCCGTAAGTCGGTGACCAGTTGGGCTTGGTAGCCTGTAGGAAAGACCCTCTGGAGCAGGGCATCAATGGCCGGCACATCGGCGGGGCTTTCGGGGCGAACGGTGTAGCTGGTCATAGCTTCTAGTCTAGTGGCTGGGGCAAGCCGGTAGCTGCTGGGGCATTCCCAGTCTCCGCTTCGCCCTCGCCCCCCAAGCATATGTGCCGTAAACCTTCTGGGGTGCCTTCTTTGTAGGACCCCTGAAGGTTTGCGGCAGACACTGAATTGCGATATGTGCCAGTGGAGGGCTCGTCCTCCCGGTGGGGCCAGGGTTCTGCGCTGCTAGCGGGACCGCCGAACCAGCTGAGGCAGGCTCCATCAGGTCAGAGCTCTTCAAGTTCTGTGATTGATCTTGACAGATTGTCTTCGCACAGGAGCCTGGCTGGAGCCTGTTGTTCAGGTAGCTTGTAGCTGGCAATCCATTCTGTGATGAGGGAATCATGGGCCTGGATAGGTGCTTGAGGTTTTTTCAGGTGGTAATGGCGGAGTCTAGGTGTTTTCTTGTGTGAGAGGTTTCATGGAGGCCTGCACCCGTTCGGGCATCATGTGGACGCGCGGGGTGAGTTGCTGGGGCTCGTAGGTGGGGTCGATACATTCGCGCCAGTAGTAGACGTGCTTTTGGTCCAGCCAGTGCGGGGAGTCGCGGACCGAACGGCTTGCGCCTTGCTCGCCTTGAACGGAGTACCAGTAGAGGTAGTCCACCCCGTCGATAGTCTCAGCGAAGATGGTCTCCACATACATTTCTTCTGGTTCCAGGGTCTCGCGCACAGCCTCCATATTGGAGTTGAGGAAGGCCAGCCACTCATCCACCAGGGCACGCTTGCCCGGAAGAACACGAAAACGGGTAAGTTCAATAAGCATGGTTCCAGGGTAGTTCACATAGGCCCATATACTTTACCAGTCGAGGATCTCGTTCAACTTGGTAAGGTAGCCCTATGAGGGAGAAAAGGGAGAAATATGTACCTAACTATGGTGATCTTGAGCGATTCCGCTCTGAGAGACTAATCCGTACTAAATCTCGCACCTACCAAATAGCTTGTTGGCAAGGCTATCTGGGGAGCCATGAGTTCTTTCTTGGCAACAGAGCCAAAGGCGGGGCTACTCTAACGCTCACTATGGTAGCTGCTGGTTCAGCTTTCTATGAGTGGTGGCTCGGTCTTATTCTTATCCTCAGTGCTATTGGGCTCAACGTTATTGCTGTCCGACGTATCGCTGCCACTGACCCCGCCAGCAACATTTACGGGGAAAAATGCGGGCCTCTATTCCATAGCTTCCACATAGTTGGATCGCTTTCTCTCATGTGGGATGTTAACTTTTGGAGGGACCAGATCCCCACCGACCCGCCGCCACCCGACATGAACTAGTACAGGTGCCAATCCCCTTTTCGCACATCCAAGCGCGGGGGTTTCTTTCCAGGTGTGAAGGTTAGCCCCGCCTAGGGAAAGATAGCCCGCATCTTGGCGGTGACAGTTGTGGACAGGCCGGTTTACCCGCCGCTGATGTCCAGTTCAGCACCCACTAAGCCTAAACGTTCTGCGTCGCCCAGCAGGCGGGAGTCCAGCCAGCCGTCCGGCAAGTGCGGTTTCTTGGGGTTGCCCGCGCGCCCGCGCGGTCCCTCAACGGCCTCACCCGGATAACCAATGGAATGGTCCAGCTCGGCCAGGTATTCGCGGAAGACCTCCAGGGTAGGCACCGTGGACATCTTGGCGCGCAAACGCCCGCCCACCGGGTAGCCGTGGAAGTACCAGGCCACATGCTTACGGATCTCCCGCAGGCCACGAGTCTCGTCCCCAAAGGTCTCCACCAGTAGTTCCGCGTGCCGGTAAATCATGTCGGCTACCTCAGACACAGCCGGGCGGTGGCGTTCCTCAGAGCCCTCAAAAGCGTTCTGCAGGTCGCCAAAAAGCCAGGGACGGCCCTGGCAGCCACGCCCCACCACAATACCGTCCACGCCGGTCTGCTCGACCATGGCGATCGCGTCCTCAGCTGAGAAAATATCGCCGTTGCCCAAAATTGGCACATCGGGAATGGCCTCGCGCAGGCGCGCGATAGAGTCCCAGTCAGCCTTGCCGGAATAGTGCTGGGCGGCGGTACGCCCGTGCAGGGCAATCGCGGCGACCCCGGAGTCGCGCGCAATCTTAGCCGATTCCAGGTAGGTCAGGTGGTCCTCGTCAATGCCCTTACGCATTTTGATGGTCAGGGGAATATCCTTGCGGGAGGCCTCGCGCACAGCGGTCTGCACGATGGCGGTAAAGAGGTCAGTCTTCCAGGGAAGGGCCGAGCCGCCGCCCAGCTTGGTGACCTTGGGGACGGGGCACCCAAAGTTCAGGTCAATGTGATCGGCACGGTCTTCTTCAACTACCAGGCGGATCGCCTTACCCACGTTCAGCGCATCCACACCGTAAATCTGGATAGAGCGAATCTGCTCGTCCCCATCGTGCTCGATGATACGCAAGGACTCCGGGTTACGCTCCACCAGGGAGCGGGCGGTCACCATTTCGGTGACGTAGAGGCCACCGCCGTACTCGCGGCAGAGCCTGCGGAAGGCCTTATTGGTGACCCCTGCCATGGGGGCCAGAACGACCGGGGTGTCAATGGTGTGCTTGCCCAGCTGCAGGGGCGGCAGCTTGAGCTGTTTGGTGCGGGCCTGCTGGGGGCTATCGGTTGAAGTTTCTTCTGTGATCACCTAGCAATTCTGGCATAAACCCAGCGCGGGCGCAGTGGCTGGTACCCCAAAGCGGGTGTGCGGTGCATAACCCGGCAGCTCTTACCCGAACAGCCGCACCGTCGCAGCCTGGTCTGGGGCAGGTCCTTGCGGCCCCAGACTTACCCAAAATGAGTACCGTCAACAAGTCTTGACAGGCACTCAGATTTTATTTCATACTTGTGGAAAGTCAATCTTTCTTGACAATTCCCCAGGAGGGTTTATGGATTCCAAAGACCCGCTCATGCTCGCGGTAGGCGCAGCCCATGCCGAGGTCACCCGCGCCAACCAGGCCCTTGAACAAGCAGTAGAGGCCGCCCGCGCAGGCGGTGCCACCTGGCAACTCATCGGCTCAGCCATCGGCGTGACCAAACAGGCCGCCGCCCAACGTTTCTCCGACTCGGTCTATAACGCACGCTCACTGCCCCAAATCGAGACAAAACTGCAACAGGTAGCCGAAGCCGTCTTTGCCGCGCTCGCCCACAGCGACTACCAACACGTCCACCATCACATGACCTACACCGCCGCCCGAATGCTCTCCAAACGCAAGCTGGCTAAGGTCTGGCAGCAGGTCCTTGAGGCAAACGGTGATTTTATAGAGGTCCAAAGAACTGTGATTGAACAGGCCACCTTAGGCTATACCCTCACTTACCGGCTACGCCACCAGCGGGGCGAGCCGGTCGGCCAAATCTCCTTTAACTCAGCCCACAGGATCACAGGATTGGTGATATTCAATGATGACTCAGCCGAACTCCCCTGGTAGCGGCTCGGTAGCGGGCGTAGCCCCTGCACTTATTACAGCTCTAATCTGGTGCATTTTCGGTCTCATAGTAGGGGTAACAACCGGTAGACCGATAGTAGGCGTGATATCGGCTCTTAGCTTCATGGTTGCTAACGTGCTGATATGTCTTGACCTAGACCAAAGGTCATCGCTGATACGCTGGCACCCCTGGCTGACTCTCTGGGCGGCTTTCGTGGGGCTACTCATGACCTATCTGCTCTTCCGCGATATCCCGAGCACCGCTATAGGGTGGACGATATTAACCTTGATTTTAAACCGCAGCTATCTGTTCCCCAAAGATTCCAAAAAATCACGCAAAGCCCGCGACATAGGGGTCTAAGGCACACACTAGCGGCAAGGCCCCGCTCTTTCGCTCTTAGGCCCGGTGGATAACCTCGGGCCCAAGAGCGAAAGGGCGGGGCCTTACGTCATACCTCTAGTTCAGCCAGCCAAGTGGCAGATAATTGAGCCAATTCCGGCACGCTTACCCGAGCTTGCCGCAAGTCAACCCGCCCGTCAGCGGTCAGGGCAGTACCCTCAGCTCGCCAGCGCTCGGTAGCAGGTGCGGCATGACCGGGTATCTCACCCCGGGCATTACACACGCGCCACCAGGGCACCCCACTCCCCCAGGTCGCCATCACCCTGCCAACCACACGCGGAGACTCCCCGGCAACAGCACCCACATCCCCGTAAGTTGCCACCCGCCCGGGCGGAATAGATTCAGCAACCCTCAGGACGCGCTCAACCCGTACATCCTCCATCGGTTAGGCATCCGCAATCACCAGAGTTTCGCTGGTGACCTTTGCGGAGCCCATCTTGATGAGCTGGTCAATCAGCACAGCCAGATCTTCCATCGAGTCATCCACCTCAAGGGAGACCGCGTACTGGCCGGTCATGACCGAAAGTAGCTGCATAATAGCTTCACGGGCCTGGGGGTGGCCCAGCCGGTAGCCCACGGTGATTTCGGTAGCATCGTCCTCGGAGATTTCCATGAGGCCCGCGTCAACAGCCAGGGGCCGGTAGCTAACAGCAAAGGCCAGAATGTCACCTTTTTTACCCTCGGCTTGAGCGCGCAGAATATCGTCACGCAGCACGACCGCGCCGAGCGCTTCAGCTTCATCGGACAGGAAGAGCCTGTTTACCCGCCCAATGGACAGGTCAGCGGGCTGGTCCCAGCCGTGAATGCCCCGGTAGAACTCCCAGAAACGCTGGGTCAGCTCCACAGAGCCGGTGGCTAGGTCTTCGATGGTCTGGGTCATGCGTTCGGAGGCGTCTTGGCGCAGGGGCACCGGTGGAACAGTACCGGCTTCAATGCGAACCATCCGCGAGCGCTGGATAACTTCAAAGCCCTGGGCCTGAGCAAATTCTAGGCCGCTAGAAGCCGGCTCTACCTTGGTGCGGAAGGCGCTGACACCACTGGGGGCTGCCTGGGCAGCGTGTTTGAGGGCGGCGATTAGGTGGTTGCCGAGGCCGGTTCGGCGATGGTCGGGTGCTACTTCCAGGTAGGCCCAGAGTCGCTGTGGGTGCAGGTCGGTTTCGTAGATGGTACCTGCGGCGACCGGAACCCCCTGGTGTTCAGCAACCAGGGTGCGGCTAAAGGGCGCGTCTGTATCAGGAGAGAAGGATGAGCGGAAGGCTGCGACTTGGCGGTTTTCGGGGTCCTGCCAGTATTGGAGCATTTCCATGTCGTCGCCGGTGCGCCAGGGGCGTAGGGTGTAGCCGACGGGTAGGGGGGTCTTGGTCTCTGGTGCAGTGGGGGTGGTCTTGTCCACGGGGTTCTTGTCCTTGGCTCTTAGCGGGGTCTACCCCTCTACTCTAACGTCCCCTAGGGCTTCCCTGCCTGCCACTGAGGCGGGGTGGGTGCCCGAATGTGAGCAAGCTCCGCCCTGTAACCTTCTCTTCACCCGCTAGACTAGGAGAGCTTAAAGTTTATTTGACTCTATCGCTTAGTGTGGTTCCATGACATCCCTTTTTTCTCACAAGCCGACCCTGACCGGCTCTTTAGTTCAGTTACGCCCTTTTAACGATTCTGCTATCGATGCCATGATTGAGATTCTGCGTGAGCCCGATGCTTTGCGTAAGACGGCTTCGGCGCATTCCCGACTCATTGGTGGCACTGATGCTGATGAGCAGGCAACCCGTGACTGGTATGCACTGAGGAATACAAAAGATAACCGTCTTGATTTGGCTGTTTTTGCCCCGGCCCTGAACCGTTACGTGGGTGAGGTTGTCTTCAATGAATACAATGCGACCAGCAGGTCCGTCAATTACCGTATTTGCATCAGCTCAGCGGGGCAGAACCGGGGTTACGGTACTCAGGCAACCAAACTGATGGTGGATTACGGCTTTGAGCATCTAGATTTGAACCGAATTGAGCTGGAGGTTGTCGATTTCAATCAGCGTGCCCGCCACGTTTATACCTCCTGCGGTTTTATTCCGGAGGGGCGCCGCCGCCAGGCATTCTTCATTGATGGCACCTACCACGACGCTGTGATCAAGTCGGTCCTGCGGAGCGACTGGGAGGCCAATCGTTCTATGAGCGGTCACCTGAATGTGAACTACGCGTCCGTAGAAGTTTAGGTTCATGCCCTTAGCTAGTGTCTTATAAGGCAAAAGCCGCCCGCTCCTGGTAACAGGGGCGGGCGGCTTTTTTGGCCTGATTTTGCTGGTACTCCGGGCCAAATGCACTACCGTTGCCTCGGCAGCTGGCTCGGAGCTGGCCTTAAGGGCCATTTCCGACCGAAGACGGCACCGCTCTCTGGCAACTGGCGGGGCTGGCCTTAAGGGTGTTGCTGAAGAGCGGTGACCTGTTTAAGGCTGGTGTTAAGGGTATTGCCAGAAACAGCAAGGTCCCAGAGAACCAGACTTACTTGGTCAGCTTGGCTGCAAGGTAGGCAGTGACCTGGTCCAGGGAGACGCGCTCCTGGGTCATGGTGTCGCGCTCGCGGATAGTGACAGCCTGGTCTTCTAGAGTGTCAAAGTCCACGGTGATGCAGAAAGGTGTGCCGATTTCGTCCTGGCGGCGGTAGCGGCGGCCGATTGCACCGGCGTCGTCATAGTCGATGTTCCAGTTGCGGCGTAGCTCATCGGCCAGTTTCTTGGCGGTAGGAACCAGGTCTTCCTTCTTGGACAGGGGCAGGACGGCGGCCTTGACAGGCGCCAGTCGCGGGTCCAGCTTGAGGACGGTGCGCTTGTCTACGCCACCCTTGGTGTTGGGGGCTTCGTCTTCTACATAGGAGTCTACGAGGAAGGCCATCATGGAGCGGGTCAGACCGAAGGAGGGCTCGATGACGTAGGGGACGTAGCGTTCGCCGGTGCCCTGGTCGAAGTATTCGAGTTTAGCGTTGGAGTGTTCGTTGTGGACGCCCAGGTCGTAGTTGGTGCGGTTGGCTACGCCCATGAGTTCGCCCCATTCGCCGCCCTGGAAACCGAAGCGGTATTCGAGGTCCATAGTGCCTGCGGAGTAGTGGGCGCGGTCTTCGGCGGGTACATCGAATTTGCGCATGTTGTCGGGGTTGATGCCGAGGTCTACGAACCAGTTCCAGCAGTCTTCGATCCACTGGTCGTAGTATTTGGGTGCGTCGTCGGGGTGGACGAAGTATTCGATTTCCATCTGTTCGAACTCGCGGGTTCGGAAGATGAAGTTGCCGGGGGTAATTTCGTTGCGGAAGGCTTTACCGATCTGGCCGATACCGAAGGGCGGGCGTTTGCGGGCGGCGGTGACGACGTTGTTGAAGTTGACGAAGATGCCTTGGGCGGTTTCGGGGCGCATGAAGTGCAGGCCCTCTTCGTTGTCGACGGGTCCCAGGTAGGTTTTCATGAGGCCGGAGAAGTTTTGGGGTTCGGTCCACTGCCCCTTGTTGCCGCATTTGGGGCAGGTGATGTCGTCCATGCCGTTTTCGGGCTGGCGGCCCTTCTTCTCAACGAAAGCTTCGATGAGGTGGTCTTGGCGGTGCCGGGAGTGACAGGACAGGCACTCAACTAGGGGGTCGGTGAAGGTGGCGACGTGGCCGGAGGCTTCCCAGACCGCCTTAGGCAGGATGATGGAGGAGTCGAGGCCGACCATGTCTGCGCGGCCGCGGACGAAGGTCTGCCACCACTGCTGGCGGATGTTTTCTTTGAGTTCGGCACCGAGCGGGCCGTAGTCCCATGCGGAGCGGGAGCCGCCGTAGATTTCACCTGCTTGGAAGACGAATCCGCGTCGTTTTGCCAGTGAGATGACGTTATCAAGTTGTGACTTCGGTGCCATGTTTTTTGGTTTCTCCTGTTAGCCTGCGCCACCGGTTGCGGCGTGCTTGGATTGTGGGGGCGGTGCCCGGTTGGGCATACTGCCTTTAAGCCTACCGCACCGGTTGAAGGCGGGGAACCAACTGGTCGCTAGACTGGAGGCTATGAGTATTGAGTCTGTGTTTATTCGTGATGAGATGATTCGGCTGGGCCAGTTTTTGAAGCTGGCGAACCTGGTGGAGAACGGGGTTCATGCCCGTGAGGTGATCCGGGACGGCCTTGTTAAGGTGAACGGTGATATTTGTGAGCAGCGTGGCCGCCAGTTGCATGCTGGGGATAGGGTAACTCTCAATGGGGTCACGGTGCAGGTGGCGCACGACTAGGTAAGCGTGAACTCAGCACCCTAGCGACCAAGACCCTTAACGCCAGCCCCGAGCCAGTTGGTCGCTAGGGTGCTGAGCCAAGGGCCTCAGCCTAGGCTTTGGTCTTTTGTGCCCTAGTACCGGCGGGCTGTTTGGCATGATTCAGCCCGCCGGTTTTCTATTTAGTTCAAGATGTTCTCGCGGATAAAGGTGCTCATGTGCGCTAGTTCGCTGGGGGCAATCCCGTGGCCGATGCCCGCGTAGAGGTAGTCGGTAAGGGCGGTGTGGTCTTTGACCCATTCTTGGGTGAAGCTGATCTTTTCGGCGGTGATGATGGGGTCAGCTTCGTCCCGGCCCCAGAACAGTGGTAGAGGTTGAGCGGTGAGCTCGGCATCTTTGAAGTAGCCCTCTCCCCCGTCGACCACATAGCCGGACAGCCCAATCACAGTGCGCACCAGGTCGGGCCGGTGGCGGGCAATGCTGGTTGCTATGGCCATACCCTGGGAGAAGCCAAGCAGGTTGAGGCTGCGGTAGTTGGCGGCAAGGGGTTCTAGCCATTCCAGGACGTAGTCCACGGCCAGTTCGATGGCACGGAACCCTACGGTTTCTAGTTGTTGGTTGAGGGGCCACCACTGGTAGCCCAGGGCGGTTGCGCCAATGAAGGCGTCCTTGGCGTCGGCGGGCAGGGCGTAGCCTACCGGCTGGGGTGCCCGTACTGAGGCGTAGGTGATGCCCTCTTGGGGCAGGTGGTTGACCAGGCCCATGAGGTCTTGTTCGTGGGAGCCGTAGCCGTGCAAGAGGACGACCAGGTGGGTGCCCTTGCGAAAGGGTTCAGCTTTTGAGTAGATAAGGGTATGGGTATTCATGGGCTTAGTCCTTAGCTGGTGGCTCATTTTTCTCAACTTATCATGGGTGGCCAAGCTGAGCCACGGCATGTGGCAGGGATGCTCGTTGAAGGTCTCGTGACTCATCTGCTTCTGCCAGCTTCAGATAAGGTCTTTCCTGGTGTCTAAAAACTGACCAACTACCTAACAATCACGACTCTCACTAGATAAAAGAGTCTCATTGGTCGCAAAAAAGCTATAGACTGCGTACACTCAGGATATTTGGTTCCACCAAATTACTAGAAAGTTGGTAGGCATTTTCTACCCTGACCGGGTAGCCCTACCTGCCTTGTAGCACACACCCACAGATCTGGCTGAAAGGTGACCGAGCATGCCCGTGCCCCCTCTTGCCCAACGTACCCCTCTTGAACGTACCCACCACGGTGATACTTTTATCGACCACTACGAGTGGCTCCGCGATAAAGAAAGCCAGCAGGTACTGGACTATCTGAAGGCAGAAAACGCTTACACCGAGGCCGTGACCGCCGACCAGCAGCCCCTACGTGACGCTATTTTTGAAGAAATCAAGGGCCGCACCCAGCAAACCGACATGTCGGTGCCTTCGCGCAGGGGGGCCTGGTGGTACTTCAATCGCACCGTCGCCGGTCAGCAGTACCCGATTATGTGCCGGGTTCCCGCTCAGACCGAGGGCAGCCTGGCGGAGCGCTACGAGCCACCGGTCGTTCAGCCCGGCCAGCCTCTTGACGGGGAGCAGGTCGTCCTGGACTGTAACGACTTCGCCCGCGATATGGCTTTCTTCTCACTGGGCTCTTTTCAGGTCACCCGTGACGGCACCCTTTTGACTTTCGGTGTTGATGGCTCCGGCGATGAACGCTACACCCAGTACTTTAAGAATCTGGAGACCGGTGACTTCCTCCCCGAAACTTTGGAGAACATCTTTGCCGGTGCTTTCTTTGCCTCCGGCGCAAGCCACCTGATCTACTCAGTGGCTGATGAGTCCTGGCGGCCCTACGAGGTTCGCGCTCATGCCTTGGGCACCAGCCCAGAGCAGGATATTGTGCTTTTTACTGAGGCCGATCCGGGCATGTGGCTCGATGCGGGAATGTCCTCGTCCCGCACCCACGTCGTTATTTCTTCCTCCAATTCAGAGTATTCTGAGACCCGCGTCATTAATATCCACGAATTGGGCCAGCTCGAGCCCACCCTCGTTCTGGATCGTAAGCACCGTATTGCCCACTCCACTGACGTGATTGATGTCGAGGGAACAGGTTACCTGATGCTCGGCCACAACTATCAGGCTCCTAATACTGAGTTGGTTCTAGCACCCCTTCACGATAGTTACCGCGCTTTTGAAGATTTCCGTTCAACGTGGGTTCCGCTCGTACCCCACAGAACGGACGTTCGCCTTGAATCCGTCCGGTTCTCCCGGAATCACCTGGTACTTATGGCCCGTGAGAACACCACGGTCAAGGTCTTTATTGCCCCTCGGGATGCTCTAGCAGAACAGATTAAAAGCCCCCACGCTCAAGGTATTAGTCTCTATGAGCCCGGCGGTTTTACCGATGAGCTTTATACTTCGGCCTTTTCGGGGGTCAGTATCATGTCCCCGGTGATACGGCTGAACTACACCTCCTATCTAACCCCCAATAGCGTCTACGATTATTTCCCGGACAGCGATGAGCTCATTTTGCGCCGGCAGACCCCGGTCCTTGGCTACCAGCCAGAGCAGTACACGGCCTACCGCATGTGGGCACCGGCTGAGGACGGGGCTATGATTCCGCTGTCTGTCATGCACCGCGCTGACCTGGATCGGAGTCAGGGACACCCTGTGATTCAGTACGGCTACGGCTCCTACGAGTCCTCCATGGACCCCTATTTCTCAACGGCCCGCCTGAGTGTGCTGGACCGAAACGTCGTTTTCGTTGTTGCCCATGTTCGAGGTGGCGGGGAGCTGGGCCGCGCCTGGTACACCGAGGGCAAGAAACTGGCTAAGAAGAACACCTTTACCGATTTCATTGCTGCTACCGACTTTTTGGCACAGCAGCCCTGGGTTGATGCCTCCCGCATCGGAATTATGGGCGGTTCTGCCGGTGGTCTACTGATGGGTGCGGTGGTGAACATGGCTCCCGAGAAGTACGCCGCTTGTCTTGCACAGGTACCCTTTGTGGATGCTCTGACCACCATTCTTGATCCTAACCTGCCGCTATCGTCCCTGGAGTGGGAGGAGTGGGGCAACCCCATAACCGACCGTGAGGTCTATGAGTACATGAAGTCCTACAGCCCCTACGAAAATATCCGCCCGGTTCGCTACCCTGCTATTGCAGCGGTCACCTCGCTCAATGACACCCGAGTTTTCTATGTGGAGCCAGCCAAGTGGGTTGCCGCTCTTAGGCACACCATTGCACAGGACTCCCCCACGCCTCTCCTGAAGGTTGAGATGGAGGGCGGTCACGGTGGCGGTTCGGGGCGCTATACCGCCTGGAAAGAAATCGCCTGGGACTATGCCTTCTTACTACAAAAGTTAGGTGCTCAAGACTGAGCGGACACAGGCCGGACGGCCCCTTGCATAAGTTACGACTATGACAAACAATATTTCAAAGGTCCCTCTGAGCATCACTCAGGAGGTCTTACTCTCCATTCTCAGTAAACCTGCTTACCGGGCTCAGTGGATGCCCTATGCTCAGAGGCAAAGGGGCTCTTTGGTCAACCAAAGAGCTGTAGCCACCTTCATCGCCTATCATCTCTCTGACGAGACTGGCACAGAGGTATCAGTAGAATCGCTCAAGGACCGCGTATCACGCGCACTCACGGGCTATCTACCCTCCGATTCAACGCTTCAGCTCTTTGCGTCCGCTTTTGGTTTCACTCTCTCAGAGCGCCAGGAGCTACGCCAAGCCCTTTCGGCAGATACCTTCTCTCGCAGGGCTATATCCACTACCTCGGCAGATGAGGAAGAGCCACCAGATGCCCTAGAAAGAGCACGTTCAGACTATACTTCTTTGTCCACTATCATGATCTGCCATACGGATAGGGAGGGCCTTTTAACCAGCATCGACATTACAGAAGTGATCCAAGCTGACAGGGATCATGTCACCCGTATCCTACCCCGCTTTGAGGCCCCTCAGGCAGACTTTAATCTGCTGGAGGGGGGTCAGCTACAGGTGACCCAGGCGCCGGAGAAGATCAAACCCCACGGGGAGGATAACACCCTGTGGGAATTGGTTATCCAGCCTCCTAGCCCCATCCGTAAGGAACAGATCCACCAGGTACGGTATCGAATCGATATCGACCCCTCTGAAGATCAGCTCACAGATAACCAAAATTGCATCACCCTGGGGCCTTTTGAAAAGGCCCGTTACAATTTCACCTTAGTGATTGATGGACAGGCGCCCCTGAAGAACATGGTCAAAAAAATCTGGGGACCCACCATCGATGAATCCGAATTGATTGATTCTTCTAGCCTGCCCGACCAGTCCTATCATTCCCTGTCCCTACCCATTATTCAGGACACCATTGTTGCCTACCAGTGGGAGCACTCCCACTCAGATTCTTAAGGCTTTGAGAGAAAGTCACTCTAGTCATGAATCATAATCCTGATTTTCCTTCCCTGGATGAGGGTGCCCAGCTACCGGTATCCCATTCCTTTCGTGACCAGTCGGTCAAACTAGCCAGCGCGATTCTGCGCCAGGAACTACTCTCTGCAAGCAACCGCGCTATCTGGTCTAAGCACACCGCTTCAGATGGCGATCCGCCCTCCCAGACTCTCTCGGTCAGGGCCATATCCAGGGCCATCGCCGCCCATTGCAAACACTATTATGGTCAAGACTGCTCCAGCAGCCGCTACAAAGACCGGGTCAGCCGCGCTATTCGCGGGGAGCATATCAGTCTTGACACCCTCAACCTTTTCACCGAAACCTTTAGTTTCAGCCCCTCCGCCAGCGCTAACCTCCATGAAGTACTGACCACAGGGATCGAGACGGATGAGATGCTCGGAATGCTCAGAGTGGTGCCCCAGGCATCTATCGTCAGTTCCTTCACTAGAGTTGATTTAGCCCCCTCAGATCAGGATGGGGAAGACCATGTCATGGCTCATATCAACGCCAAGCTCCTGAGCCTAGAGACCGGTTGCTCGGCCTTACTGCTACCGCTTTCAGCTACTAGCACAGTCACCGTCCGAGAGAGCAACTTCTTACTCAGCAGGCTAGAAGGTGGCCCGGAGTGGGTTTTTACTCCCTTGCAGTACATACCACCCCTGCAAACCTTTATGCTCAGGTTTTCTGTCCTTATCCAGGCTCCTGCCGATTCCGAGGGCTTCCGAAAAATCCACTTCCCCTTAGCGACGCGCGTTCATTCCACCGGGATCCGGGTTGAGACGGGAGGGCAGAAAAAAGACATCGAAATTCTACTGGAGGGTCGCGGGTCCAAAGCAGACACAACTTTAATCCATGAAACAGTGGAGGACTACTCGTCCTGTTTTATCCCCCCTACTCAGCGACGACTATCTGGTGGTTCGATGGCGCTAGCAGCTGCCTTTTCCCGGTGCTACATAAGAACGACATGGGCACTTATAGAATCAAAGCACCGGTTGAGGTAAAACGGCTGAGGCCCTCTTGAGGGGTTACTCAGCCAGCCAGGAGGGCTCTAACCAGCCTGACAAACCGCAGGTGCTCACCTCATATCTGCAGGCATGCTGGTCAGTAGGATCTCTCCCCCCAGAGATCTGGCTCTCCTAACGGCGGAACCCACCCGGTCATTGATTCAGGTAGTTTTGGTGCGATATAGCTCCTGAATCTCTAGGGCTTGTTTTTCAAGCCCAGCTCTTGGCCCGAAAGGTCAAGATGATGCCCCCTAGGGTATAAATGGTGCGAGTCAAACAGCCCACCTGCTAGCAGGTGGGCTGTTTGCTATTGAGGCCCCTCGTAGAGGCTTTTATACGGCCAGTTTTTCTAAAATCAGCTCGCGCACACGTCCGGCATCTGCCTGCCCACGGGTTGCTTTCATGACCTGGCCAACGATAGCGCCAACAGCCTGAATCTTGCCGGCCCGAATCTTATCGGCAACATCGGGCATAGCTGCCAGAGCATCGTCGATAGCGGCGGTCAGCGCCCCATCGTCAGAGACAACAGCAAGGCCGCGCTTCTCGACGATTTCAGCGGGTTGGCCTTCACCATCAATGACAAAGCCAAGTACCTGGCGGGCAATCTTGTCGTTAATCTTCTGAGCTTCAACCAGCTTATTTAGCTCGACAACGGTCTGGGCAGTCACACCGGTTTCCGTCAGTTCAACTTCACCTTCCTTGGCGATACGAGCGATTTCGCCCATCCACCACTTACGAGCAACGGAGGCGGGAGCACCAGCAGCTACGGTTTCCTCGATAACGTCCATAGCACCGGCATTTACTACATCGCGGAACTCCTCGTCCGAGAAACCCCAGTCAGCCTTCAGACGGCGACGGCGCTCGGCAGGAGGCTCGGGTAGCTCTGCAAGCAGGCGCTCAATCCATTCACTGTCGGTAACAACGGGAACCAGATCAGGCTCCGGGAAGTAGCGGTAATCGTCGGCATCGGACTTGGGGCGACCCGATGTGGTTTCGCGGGTGTCCTCGTGCCAGTGACGGGTCTCCTGAACGACCTTCTCCCCTGCCTCAAGAACAGCCGCGTGGCGCTGAATCTCGTAGCGGACAGCACGCTCAACGGAACGCAGTGAGTTCACGTTCTTGGTTTCTGAGCGGGTACCGAACTCGGTGGTGCCCTTAGGCATGAGCGAGACGTTGGCATCACAGCGCACGTTACCGCGTTCCATCTTGGCATCGGAGATACCCAGGTTTTTGACGATTTCACGGATTGCCGCAACGTAGGCGCGGGCCAGCTCGGGCGCACGCTCACCGGCACCCACAATGGGGCGGGTCACAATCTCAATGAGCGGAACACCGGCACGGTTGTAATCCACCAGTGAGAAGTCAGCGCCCTGGATACGGCCAGCGCTACCACCCTTGTGGGTCAGCTTACCGGCGTCCTCTTCCATGTGGGCACGTTCAATCTCAATGGTAAAGACGGTGCCATCTTCCAGCTCGACATCCAATGACCCGTTGGCGGCGATGGGCTCATCGTATTGGGAGGTCTGGAAGTTCTTGGGGGTATCGGGGTAGAAGTAGTTCTTCCGCGCGAAATGTGAGATAGGAGCGATTTCGCAGCCCAGAGCCAGACCCAGCTTAATCGCGGATTCAACAGCCTTGCCATTGACCACCGGAAGAACACCGGGCAACCCCAGCGAAACAGGGGTGATGTTGGTGTTGGGGGTGTCACCGAACTCGTTGGGGGCCGCGTCAAACATCTTGGTTTTGGTGTTGAGCTCTACGTGCACCTCAAAGCCAAGTACGGGGTCGTACTTCTCCATGGCTTCTTCAAACGACAGGATTTCGTCAGACATTTACTTAGCTCCCTCGAAGTCGAAGTCACGGATTAGGGTTTCAGTATCGGGTAGCTGCTCGTGCAGGTAGCCACCCCATTGAGCGACAAGCAGGGCTTCCAGGCCTGCACCTGCACGGTAGAGACGGGCGTCCTCATGGGCAGGAGCGGTGAACTGGATACCCACGGGCAGGCCGTCTTCATCTGCTAGACCGGCAGGCAGAGACAGCGAAGGAACACCGGCTAGGTTGGTGGGCACGGTAGCGATATCGCCCTTGTACATAGCCATGGGGTCACCCTTGGTCTTCTCACCCAGCTTGTAGGCGGTGGTGGGAGCGGTGGGGCTGATCAGTACATCTGCAAGCTCAAAAGCCTTAGCGTAATCGCGCTGAATCAGGGTGCGAACCTTCTGGGCTGAGCCATAGTAGGCATCGTAGTAGCCGGCAGAGAGTGCGTAGGTACCCAGAATGATGCGGCGCTTAGCCTCGGCACCAAAGCCTGCTGCACGAGAAGCAGCCATGACGCGCTCGATGGTAATGCTGCCTTCTTCGGGCAGCTTACGCAGGCCAAAACGAACGCCGTCATACTTGGCCAGGTTTGAAGAAACCTCCGAAGCCATAATCAGGTAGTAGGCACCGATTGCTTCCCTGACGGAGGGCAGGGACACCTCAACGATTTCGGCCCCAGCTTCTTTGAGAAGTTCCAGTGACTCATTGAAGCGAGCCATGACACCGGCTTGGAAGCCCTCGCCGGTCAGTTCCTTGATGACGCCTACCCGCAGACCCTTGATGCCACCCTCAGCGGCACCTTCACGGGCTGCCTGAGCGTAAGCAGGGACCTGAACGGGCAGTGAAGTAGAGTCCTTGGGGTCATGCCCACCGATGACCTCGTGCAGTAGCGCGGTATCAAGGACGGTGCGAGCACAGGGGCCTACCTGATCCAGAGATGAGGCCATAGCAATGACACCGTAGCGGGAGACTGAGCCGTAGGTGGGCTTGACACCGACGGAGCCGGTAAGAGCCGCAGGCTGACGGATTGAACCACCTGTGTCGGTCCCCAGGGCCAAAGGAGCCTGGAAAGCCGCAACGGCAACGGCTGAGCCGCCGCCTGAGCCGCCGGGAATGCGATCCAGTGCCCAGGGGTTGCGGGTTACGCCAAAGGCGGAGTGCTCGGTGGTGGAACCCATCGCAAATTCATCGAGATTGGTCTTACCCAGAATAGGCATGCGCGCTTGGCGGAGCTTCTGGGTAACGGTACCGTCGTAAGGGCTTATCCAGCCCTCAAGCATGCGGGAGGCGGCCGTGGTGGGCTGACCCTTGGTGACGATCAGATCCTTCACGGCGATAGGGACACCGGCCAGGGCAGGCAGTTCCTTACCAGCGGCACGGTCTTGGTCAACGCTCCGAGCAACAGCCAAAGCTTCCTCAGAGTTCAGGTGCAAGAAAGCGTTCAGGCCGCTCTTGCCAGCGGCCCGGTTATCGGGGTCAAGCGCCTGACCATCGGTAGCAAGGATATGGTCCAGGTAGGCCTGGGTCACCTCAACTGAGGTCAGCTCACCAGCGGCAAGCTTTTCAGCAATTTCGGCTGCGGACAGTTTAATAATGTCAGTCATGCCTGCTCCTTAATCTTCGTCCAAAATAGCGGGCACCTTGAACTTGCCGTCCTCAGCGTCGGGGGCGCCGGAGAGAGCTTCATCAGCGCTCAGGGTCTCCCCTACAAGGTCTTCGCGGAAGACGTTCTTGAGCGGAATCGGGTGGCTGGTTGCCGGGATATCGTCAGAGACAGCATCAGAAACAGATTTAACGGATTCAACGATGATGTCGAGTTCAGCGGCCATGGCAGCTAGTTCCTCGTCAGTCATCTCGATATGAGCCAGGGTAGCTAGGTGCGCTACCTGCTCACTCGTAATTACAGACATAATCACTTCCACATTTTAGATAGAGGTTTTCATGGTCTATCTTAGCCCGCTTGCCTGCTTAACACGATTTTCCCGCCCTTACCCAGGAGCTAAGAAACCCACGACCATGGAGAGCGCAGAAAAAGCTGTGGCCTACACCCTAGGGTGTAGGCCACAGCTACAGGTTTTATAACCGCTTGAAGCTAAGAGTTGAGGTCTTACTTAGCGGGGATGTTCAGTACCCAACCGATTTCAATGACGTTTGCGTCCTTGATGAGGTCGGAGTTAGCTGCTACCAGCTCGTCCCAGCCGTTGAAGCCGTGAGCGTAGGCGATAGCGGAAAGGGTGTCACCGGCAACAACGGTGTAGGTCTGGCCTGCGGGTGCAGCCTCAACAACGGGAGCTGCTTCAACGACAGGTGCTGCCTCAACAACGGGAGCTGCTTCAACAACAGGTGCAGCTTCAACGACAGGAGCTGCCTCAACAACGGGAGCAACAACTTCGGTTACGGTGGTTGACTGTGCTGCCACTGCAGGAGTCTCAGCAACGGCTGCGGGTGCGCTACCGGTGCCGTAGGCGTAGAGGTTCAAGCGAGATGAACATGCAGGCCAGGCGCCCCAGCCCTGCATCTGCAGGAGGTTTTCAGCTACACGAATCTGCTCTGCCTTTGAAGCAAACTGGGGGCTACCGGAGCCACCTGCTGCTGCCCAGGATGAAGGGGTGAACTGCAGACCACCGTAGAAGCCGTTACCGGTATTGATTGACCAGTTACCGCCTGACTCACACTGAGCCAGAGCTTCCCAAGCTTCGAGGGGGGCAGCGTTTGCTGCGGGGGTAGCTGCCAGAGATGCGGCTGCTGCGCCACCGATTGCCAGTACTGCTGCTGAACGACGAATATTGGAAGACATGTAATGCTCCGTGAGGCCACCTTATGCTCTTTCCATCCCTGGACGTCTTCGCATTGCCGTCTACCCGTAATCGTAGTGGGATCAGTTGAGGCTATACCCTGTAGACGGCATCAGGTGTGCGGTACAGCCCAGCATGCGTTCACGGCTTCCACCGTGAACTATTGACCGCCCATTCGGACGATCGTTTATTGATTCGTAGATAACGATAACGTAACGATTTCAGCTTTGCCAACCCCAATTTGAGACACAACACAGTCAAAGGGCGCGACCCCCATCGCCTCTGGAGGGTGCGATACACACACTTAAAGACAGGCTTGTATCACCCTTCACACCTTAAAAAATCCCTGATTTTTGGGGATATATAGGTTTTGTATCTGGGAGGCTAAGAGCGGGACAAGCATTTTTTAGACAGGTTAGAAGGTTCTTTTAATTTCTCAAAAAAATTTTCAACCCCTAGCCTGGCAGGTGGTTCTAGGTCACAAAAAGGTCACAAGATCCAAAAACCCTGTGACCTTTCTGTAATTACCCTCTAGTGGGAAGGTTCGCTTGCACCCGCCAGAAGCGCACGGAACCCAGCCTCGTCCAACACAGGGACACCAAGCTGTTCAGCCTTATCCAGCTTAGAGCCAGCTGAAGCCCCTGCCACCAGGTAACTTGTCTTCTTAGAAATCGATCCAGATGCCTTGCCACCACGAATGATAATCGCTTCCTTTGCGCTATCGCGGGTAAAGCCCTCTAGAGTACCGGTGACCACTATAGTCAGGCCCTCCAGCGTCCTCTCAATTGCGGTGTCTCGTTCGTCCTCCATGCGGACCCCAGCAGCAGCCCAACGCTCAAGGATCTCTAGATGCCAGTCCTCACCAAACCATTCCATGAGGGAACGAGCAATAATTGCCCCTACCCCATCTACATGCGCCAACTCTTCTTCACTGGCCGCCCTGATAGCATCCATTGAACCGAACTCTGTGGCCAGGGCACGAGCCGCAGTGGGCCCAACATGGCGGATAGAGAGTGCAACCAATACCCTCCACAAGGGCTGATTCTTGGCCTTTTCAAGCTGCTCGAAGAGCTTTTCAGTATTGCGAGTGGGAGCGCTCGGCTTTTTGGCGGTGCCACGGGTGTAGAAATAAGGCACAAGTTCGCTAGCACCGGTAGCAACACCCTTGACCTTCTTCTCTCGCTCAATCCGAACATCAGCTAAGTCTTCGGCGGTGAGGTCAAAAAGGAAGGCTTCAGATACCAGTGGTGCCTGGGCAGGAGCAGCAGGACTGGTCAAAGCTCGAGCGGCCTCGTACCCCAGGGCTTCAATATCAAAAGCACCGCGCCCGGCCAGGTGGTTAACGCGCTCGGTTAGCTGAGCCGGGCATGAACGAGCATTGAGACAGCGAATATCGACGTCCCCGTCCTTAGCCGGGGCAAGAGGCTGACCACATGAGGGGCAGTCTGTGGGCATCACGAACTCCCGCTCACTACCGTCACGTAGCGCAACAACGGGGCCTACGATTTCGGGGATGACATCCCCAGCCTTGCGCAGTACAACGGTATCGCCAACCAGAACCCCCTTAGCTTTCACCACATCCTGGTTATGCAGGGTAGCCATCTCAACGGTAGAGCCTGCAACCTTTACCGGCTCCATTACACCGTAAGGAGTGACGCGCCCAGTGCGCCCAACGTTGACCCGAATATCAAGTAGCTTGGTGTTGACTTCCTCCGGTGGATACTTATAGGCAACGGCCCAGCGAGGCACCCGTGAGGTATAGCCCAGGCGCTCCTGGGTAAAAAAATCATTGACCTTAATGACGATGCCATCAATCTCGTGCACCAGAGAGTGGCGCTGATCGCCGTACTGGGCAATGAAATCGAGAATCTCGGCCCTGCCAGTCAGCAGCTGGGAGTAGGGGCTCACCGGCAGACCCCAGGCTTTGAGCTGGTCGTAGGTCTCGTACTGGGTGCTGATATCAAGCCCGGTGCGCGAGCCAATACCGTGCACAAACATGCTCAGGGGGCGCTCGGCGGTCAAGGCCGCATCTTTTTGACGTAGCGAACCAGCCGCCGCATTGCGGGGATTAGCAAACGGCGCCTTGCCCTGGGCAATCATCTGCTCATTCAATGAACGGAAGTCAGCCGAGGAAATAAAGACCTCACCACGAATCTCCAGCTCTTCGGGGTGGCCCTCCCCCGCTAATTGGGTGGGGATAGAAGCGATAGTCAGTACGTTGTGGGTGACGTCTTCGCCCGTGGTACCGTCGCCGCGAGTAGCGGCACGAACCAGCTTGCCCCGACGGTAGAGCAGGTTGACAGCCAGACCATCAATTTTCAGCTCGGTCAGCCAAGCCGGGGTCTTCCCGGTCATCTGCTGAGCATTAGCCTCAGCGCGGTCCAACCAAGCGCCCAACTCTTCTAGTGAGAAAACATCTTCCAGAGAGTACATACGGGCCAGGTGGGTTACCGGGGCGAAGGCGGCTGAAGCTTCGCCTCCCACCTCCTGGGTCGGTGAGTCGTTAGCTACCAGCTCAGGATACTGGGCTTCCAGCTTCTCAAGGTCCCGGTAGAGGGTATCGTAGGCAGCATCGGAGATGGTAGGAGCATCGTTCACATAGTAGCTTTGACGCGCCTGACGCACCCGGTCCACAAGCTGGTCATACTGCTCACGAATATCTGTGGGAATCTGCTGGCGCTCACCGCCGCTTGCTTGAAGCTCGAGGGCAGTTTCTTCGACAGAGGCTAAGTCTTTATTTTCACTCACGCTTCCATTGTGCCCTATAGGAGGGCTTGACCAAGAAAACCGGGCGTAGATATGAAACAAACCCCACGCAAAAGCCCCACCTGCATCTGCAGGTGGGGCTCTATCATTAGCCGTTTATTTCACGGTGCAGGTCTTTCTCAGAGTGGAACTGCTCTTCTTCGGTCGTGGTTGTATGGTGGTAGTCATAACCGTCAATACCGGTCACAATCTGCTGGGCGGCGCTCTCAGTTAGCTCCTTGAGCTCATCGGCACGAGCTTGGGCATCCTCAGTTGTAATCGCATCGGCTACCACAACCGTGATGTTGTCACGCCCGCCAGCACGCAGAGCCGCCATCTGAAGCACATCCGCCGCATCTTGGGGGTGCTCAACGGTAGCTAAGACACGCGCCATATAGTTATGGGACAGCTCGCCGGAAAGCCCATCGGAGCACATCATCAGGCGATCCCCCTCGCGGGCAGGAATTACCCAGAAATCAGGTTCCCAGTAGTTACCGGTACCCAGCGCACGAGTAATGACGTTGCGCCGGGGGTGTGTCAGCGCCTCAAGAGCAGTAATCTGGCCTGTATCGACCAGGTACTGAACCTCGGAGTGATCCACAGTAATCTGCTCAAGCTCCAAACCGTCGACAGGGCCGTTCGAGATAGAAAGAGCGTCCTCGGTTTCTACGTCTTCACTGCGCACCAGCCGGTAGGTGCGAGAGTCACCCACATTGAAAATAAACCACATCTGCTGGTCCCCTATATGGGTGAGCCAGGCACCGGTCACGGTGGTACCTGCTCGTAAGTCCAGGGCACCTTTAATGGCTTCATCGGCTTCCCCGATGATCCCTTTAATCTTGTCTAGAGTCTTGAGAATCTGACGATTAAGCGCTGAAGTTTCTTTACGACGTCGGCGGAGCAGGCGGCTACCTGCATCCCCAGAAAGAGCCTCGCTCGCAACCTCGGAGTCAAAGGCTTTTTCTTCTTCAGGGGTCATGCCACCGGGCAAACTAAAGATTGGAGAATAGGCCAGAGTACGAGTGCATAAGCGCGAAGCAACCTCGCCTTTCTCGTGCCCTCCCATTCCATCAGCTACCACGCAGAGAGTGCCAGCAACGACCACGGAGTCTTCATTATTATCGCGGTACTGGCCTACGTCAGTTGACTTGCCCGCATATACGGTGAGTTGTGGGGCCGGGGTCATTCGAAATCGATCTCCAGTTCGTTGCCTATGCCCGGGGTTATTGCCACGGGCCTAACATTACCGAACCCGCGCACGTTACGTACGCCCTGCGGGATCAGCACAAATCGTTTATCGTCTTCAAGCGCCTCAGCGGTTGAAGCATCGGTGAGCACAATTCCGGGCTCAGTCAAAGCTACCAGGCGAGAAGCCAGGTTAACAGTGGGGCCGTAGATATCGCCCAGACGGGGCAGAACCCGCCCCCACACAAAGGACACTCGAGCTTCGGGGAGCAGGGGGTCTTCGCTAATGAGCTTTGAGAGCGCCAAGGCGATACGAGCACCATCTTCAGGGGACTCTACCAGGTACATGACCTCATCGCCCACGGTTTTGATGATACGCCCGCCCCCCACAGCAATAACTTCGGCGCATCGCTGCTCAAAGTTCTTCACCAGAGAAGCCAGTTTGCGCTCGTTCATCTCACGCGAGAGAGAGGTATACGAAACAAGGTCAACAAAGCCAACACCGCGCGCCAAGGGCAAATCACTATCGGCCAGTGGTGCGCCGTCTTCCTCGTTGCGCAAAGCAAGGCGCAAAATCGCAGAGTTAAGCATGCGACGGTAGCCATAGACCGTAATATCCTCGAGGTCTTCAATCAGACGCGGGAGCAGGTTCAGCAGTTCCCCCCGGGCTTGTGTATCGGTCAGACCCCCGTGGATTACCATGTCTTCAACCAAGGCCTCTACCTGCCAGACAACCATGCGGTCCATCATTTGCCCGACCGAGCGGGTAATGGAAAGAGCGGCCTCTTCGGAGAGCTGGCCTTCTTGCACTAGAGAGTTCACCGTCTTAAGCGCCTTGCTGTCGGCGTGCGTGAAGTGCTCGTCATCATCCTTGTGGTTAGGGAGCCCCAAAGACCGCCAAATTTTACGGGCGGTCAGCAGGGAAACACCGGCTTCTTCAGCCACCTCCCGGCGTTTCATGGTCAGGTTATCACCCAAGAGAGCACGCTCAAGCTCTAGCACTCCCCGGCGGGCTTCGTCACTGCGGTAGAGCAGACTCTGGACGCGATTATGGGGGCGCCTGCTCCGGCTGCTTGCACTGCCGGTTTCCTCGGCTCTTTCGCTACCGGGTGCTGACTTCTCCACTGGAGTATTCCTTCTCTTCTCTCTGGCCTGAGCTCGGTGCCTCGCCATTATTACTAGCTGGACCCCAAGGGGCCTTCTTCAAGAATACCCAAATCGGTGTGACTTGGGCTACGACCGGCAGGGGTAGAGTTTCATTTACCTGCATATTCTATGCCCCCGGTCACTTTTTCAAAAACCATACAGCCATATGTGGGCTCATCACAGGACTTTTTAGGCAAAAACCCAAGGCAACTCCTGCCTCGCTTGGTCAAAAGGGATACCCCTTAGACGCCCAAAGGTGCTAGCGCTCTAGATACTCTTCTTGAGCAGTGCGGATACGGGCACTAAATCTCTCGGGATCAGGAACAGCCCGCAAAACATGGCTGATGCCACGCCCATACACGGTCAAAGGAGCCGCCGCCACAACCCCCATCAAAGCTTTGTACCCCACGCTCACCCTCTCAATTTCATACAGGGGGACGCAAATGTCTTTCTTGGCAGATAAGCCCCGGCGAATGACCAGCCGATCACTGGTCAGCAGGTAACTGGTCAAAATCCAGGCTGCGAGGTACCTGACGGCAAGCACAGCCAGCACCAAAGACACCATAAGGGCCGGGTATGAGATCCAGGCCTGCGCCGAGCCTAGCGCCGAGGAAAAACTCCACAGTGCCATGGCTACCAGCACATAGCACAGAGGGCGCACAAGCACGATCCCGTGAGCGCGCGTAGCGGTCAGCGTGTATTCATCTGGGTTGAGTGGTCCGCGTAGTTTCATCGCCTTTGAGTGTATCGGGGAAAGCTGAAAACATACCTCAACCCACCCTGAAAAGAGCCCTGTATATATAGGTATAAATGATTGGGAACAGGCCTCCCTTTACGCTCCAGCACCGTATCCTTCGGGTCGCACATGCACCACATCACCTACAGTGAAGCTGCGTTCCTGACCGGTAGCTGAGCGAACAACCAGTTGACCTTGGTCGGTCAGGTCTACACCGATTCCTCGGAAAATCTCCTCCCCCGGAAGGTGAATGGTCAGTCTGGAACCCAGGGTACTCATGGCGTCTTTGAGTCTCTGAATCAGAGTTCCTGCTCCCCTGTCAATCCCAGCATCAAAGCCTGCCGCCGCAAAGTCACGATAGTGCTGTTCAAACCGCTGGGCCAAGATGTTGAGAGCGCGGTTAAGATTGACCTCCTGTCCGGTTGCAACAAGAGTGCTAGTGGCAGTGGGCACCGGCAGCTGTTCCTGGTTGACGTTCAGGTTCATACCAATACCCACCACTACCGAGATGTTCCCTTCTGGCTCTATGACCAGTTGAGCAAGAACCCCGCAGACCTTACGGTTTCCCAGCAAAACGTCATTGGGCCACTTGATGGAGGGGCTTAGCCCACACAGTTGCTCCAGGGCATCACAAGCCGCCAAGGCCACCAGCGAAGTAAACCAGTGATACTGATCAGGAGCTACCTTATTGGCAGGGTTGGCATGAGGGCGCACCATAAAACTCGTTGCAAGGGTTGCACCGGGCGGAGCGACCCACACCCTATCCAGACGCCCCTTACCTGCATTCTGGTCTGAGGTACTCACCAGTGAAAGTTCACCGTAGCTACGCCGAGTCAGCGCATCGCCTACCAGAATCTTGCGGGCGTATTCGTTGGTAGATCCGACCCTGGTCAGCACCTCAACCCGGTCGTACCCGGTCAGGTTAAGCTCAGTTGCGCTGAGTTTGGCGTGCATGATGGGCCCTTCTAGCTTGGGGTATCTTCTGCCCGTCATTTTACGGCTTTTGTAGCTTCCGTCGTAAGAGGGGTGAGATACTGGCTATACCATGCACCCTATGAAAGGCTATTCCCTTGGCAGTTTATGCAGTCCAGTACTCTTACGGTCCCGCCGAAGTTCAGGCTGAGCACCGCCCCGCCCACCGTCAATACCTTGCCCAGCTCCACGAGCAGGGCAAGCTCTACGTCTCAGGTCCCTTGGTCGATGATCCCGCCGGCGCTCTGCTGATCTTTGAAGTACAGAACCGCCAAGAGCTCGACCAGCTTGTTGCGGCTGACCCCATGCACTCCGGCGGCGCAGTTACCGGCCACACTGTCCGCGAATGGAACCCTGTCATCGGCAAGCTCGGTTAGTAAATACAGTAAATACTGAGTATCTCCAGGGAGGGGTTAGGGCAGAGCTACGTCTCATGACATAGCCAGATGCTCTAGCCCCGTCTCTTATTTAGAAAAAATGACCTCAAAATCACAAGAATAATTGGGTGGCACAAGCGGCGCAGTCTATAGTTGTTAGGAACGACCCCACCGCCGGTCAGTCCCCATCCGCCCTACCAACCCCCGCGTGAGAAGGCCCAGCATGAGCGAGAACTCCACTTCCGAAGCACCCGATCTGACCACCACAGCCGGTAAGATTGCGGACTTCTACGCCCGCCGCGAGCAGACCCTAGCCCCTACCGGTCAAGGCCCTATCGACCGCCAGCATGAGCGAGGCAAGCAGACCGCTCGCGAGCGCATCGAGATGCTCCTGGATGAGGGTTCTTTCGTTGAGTTTGATGCTCTAGCCAAGCACCGCGCCACCGCTTTTGGTATGGAGAAGAAGAAGCCACTCGGTGACGGTTTGGTTTCTGGCTATGGCACTATTGACGGGCGACTGGTTGCTGTTTATTCTCAGGACTTCACTGTCTACGGTGGTTCACTGTCGCAGGTCAACGGCGAGAAGATTGTTAAGGTTCAGAAGTTTGCCCTGAAAAATGGTTGCCCCATTATCGGCATTAATGACGGTGGCGGCGCCCGTATTCAGGAGGGCGTGGCTTCGCTGGCTATGTTTGCCGATATCTTCCGCATGAATGTTCGGGCCTCGGGGGTTATCCCCCAGATTTCGGTCATCATGGGTCCCTGCGCTGGCGGTGCGGCTTACTCCCCCGCTCTAACTGATTACATTGTCATGGTAGATAAGACCAGCCACATGTTTATTACCGGCCCCGATGTAATTAAGACTGTGACCGGTGAAGAAGTTGATATGGAGACTCTGGGTGGTGCCCGCCAGCACAATGCTGTCACCGGTACCTCCACTTACCTGGCTGAGGATGAAGAGGACGCCTTTGACTTTGTGCGTGAGCTGGTAGAGTTTCTGCCCTCTAATAATCTCAGCGAGCCTTTCCCGCTGGATCATGACCAGGAGCCGCAGGTTACGGTCGATGACCTTGACCTGGATTTGCTGATTCCCGATTCCGCCAACCAGCCCTACGATATGCGGGCTGTGATTGAGTCGGTCGTTGATGACGGCCACTTCTTTGAATTACAGGCGCTTTATGCCCCCAACGTGATGGTTGGCTATGCCCGCCTTGAGGGTAAGACCGTGGGCATTGTGGCTAACCAGCCCATGCAGTTTGCGGGAACCCTCGATATCAATGCTTCGGAGAAGGCCGCTCGCTTTGTGCGTAACTGCGATGCTTTCAATATCCCGATTCTCACTTTTGTTGACGTTCCCGGCTTCCTACCCGGTACCGATCAGGAGTTCAACGGAATCATCCGCCGCGGCGCTAAGCTACTCTACGCTTACGCTGAGGCGACGGTTCCGCTGGTTACCGTCATTACCCGCAAGGCCTACGGTGGTGCCTACATTGTGATGGGTTCCAAGAAGCTGGGCGCTGATATTAACCTGGCCTGGCCCACTGCCCAGATTGGTGTCATGGGTGCCCAGGGTGCCGTTAATATTCTCTACCGCCGTGAGCTGGCTGCTCTTGCCCAAGAAGGTGGAGACATTGAGGCTAAACGGGCTGAGCTGATTCAGAAGTACGAGGAAGAACTGCTTAACCCCTACCAGGCGGCTGAGCTCGGCTTTATTGACGAGGTAATCGCGCCCTCCGAAACCCGCGTCCGTCTTGTAGGCGCCTTGCGTGCTCTGCACGATAAGCGGGCAGCAACCCCCGCCAAGAAGCACGGCAACATTCCTCTGTAAAGGTTTAGGTAGATATGGCAACCGCTAACCCGCTCTCCCTTCTGGGCTTCGGCAAGAAACAGCCTGCACCCCGTTCTACCCCTGCCAAAGTAGAGCACGATACACCGGGTGCTCTCGAAGAGCCTCCCGCTCTTTTTTCTGTGGTCAAGGGCAACCCAACCGAGGAGGAACTAGCAGCCCTTGCCAGCGTGATTGTCGCAGCTCAGCAGCAGGCTAATGCGCACAAAGAAACCGCGCTGGAGCTGTGGCAACGCCGTCTGAATAACACCCAACGGCTAGGTGTGAAGCTTCGACCGGGGCCGGGGTCTTGGAGACGGGCGCGGCCCCAGTAGCATCATGTGGTGAGGGTAGCTAGCTAAGTTACCTAACCTTTACCTGTGACCGCTCCCATAAAAGCTAGGTCATACTGCCTACAATGGTAGGTATGACTATGCACCCTGAACTTCCTGAAATTTTCCGCACCGAACGCCCGGAAACCCAGATTGACCGGATCGCCAACGCTCACTTTGAGAAACTCCTAGAACTTGATCCTGCCTTTGCCACCATGGAGGGCTATAAGGGCCGGGAAACCGAGTACGCAGACTACTCCCCTGCGGGTATCGAAGAATATGTGGCTACTGTTCGGGCTACCCTTGCCGCACTTGATAGCGCCCAACCAGCAGATGATATTGATCTTGTCACTCTCGATGCTATGCGCGAGCGCCTGGGCCTTGAGATTGAACTGCACGAAGCAGGACTCGACAGCTGGGAGCTCAACAACATCGCCTGCCCCGTTCAAACAATTCGCGCCACCTTTGACTTGATGAACCGCTCCACTCCCGAGGACTGGGGGCACATCGCAGGGCGTCTGCACAATGTTGCTGCCGCTATTTCTGGTTTTACAGAAACCCTAGAACAGGCTCGTCAGGCAGGTAAGGTCTCTGCTGTTCGCCAGGTCGATACCATTATCGAGCAGGTGGGCGCTTACGTCTCTGAAGGCGGTTTCTTTGATTCGTTGGCTCAGGAAGTCGTGGATGCCTGCCCCGAACACGCTGAGCAGGCCCGATCCGGGGCAGAATCGGCCAAGGCCGGTTACGGTAAGTTCCTGACCTATTTGAAAGAAACTCTGCGCCCCGAAGCCCCTGAACAGGATGCCGTGGGCCGTGACCGCTACGCCCTGTACTCCCGCAAATTTGTGGGAACCGCCCTGGACCTTGAGGAAACCTACGCCTGGGGTGTGGAAGAACTCGACCGGATTATCGAGGCACAGAAGCAGGTTGCCGAGCAGATCAAACCCGGGGCCAGTATCGAAGAAGCCAAAGCACTTCTTGACGCGGACCCCGAGCGAACTCTCAAGGGAACCGATGCTCTGCAGGCCTGGATGCAGAAACTATCCGACGCCGCAGTCGACTACCTGAGCCGTGAGCACTTCACCATTGAAGGTCCCCTGCGCAAGCTTGAGTGCATGATTGCCCCCACTCAGGAGGGCGGTATCTACTACACCGGACCGTCCGCTGATTTTGAGCGGGCAGGGCGTATGTGGTGGTCTGTTCCTGCGGGCGAGGACACCTTCGGTACCTGGCGTGAGACCTCGACGGTCTACCACGAGGGAGTCCCCGGCCACCACCTACAGGTTGCTTACGCAACCGCTATGGCCGATGCCCTCAACAAGTGGCGTGCCAGTGCCTGCTGGGTCTCCGGTTACGGCGAAGGCTGGGCTCTTTACGCTGAGCGCCTGATGGGTGAGCTGGGCTATCTTTCTGATTCCGGTGACCGGATGGGTATGCTCGATGCCCAACGCATGCGCGCGGCACGGGTGGTCTTTGACATTGGTTTGCACTGCCAGTTTGAGATCCCTGAGCGTTGGGTAGCTGAACTCGGTCTTGAACCGGGTGTCTGGGATGCGGAGCGCGGCTACGCCTTCCTGGAAGCTAACCTGGATACCTCTGAGGGCCAGCGCCGCTTTGAGTTCCTGCGCTACCTGGGCTGGCCGGGCCAGGCTCCCTCCTACAAGGTAGGTGAGCGTGTCTGGCTCCAGCTCCGGGAGCAGGCACGAGCTGCCGGTATCTCTGACCGAGACTTCCATACCCGCGCCCTCCTTCTGGGCTCAGTAGGGCTTGACACCCTGCGCCGAGCACTAGCAGCCTAAATACAGCTCATATGCCCCGCACTCTTACCGGTGCGGGGCATGTGGCAAGGCCTCCACCGGTTAGGCCGGTGGCCCGCCAGCGCTTTAGACCCGGTTGAGAGGCCTTGACCTCTTCTTTTACAGTCATTGCGGTACTAGACTGTGATTTACCTTACCCATCGTGGGGGTAAATCCTCACCCAGCTCAAAGGAGAGCCATGACTGTCTATGCCGCACCTGGATCCAAGGATTCACTTCTTACTTTTAAGTCCCGCTACGATCACTTCATTGGGGGCCAGTGGGTAGCTCCAACCGGAGGAGACTACTTTGAGGACTACTCCCCGGTCACCGGCAAACCCTTCACCGAGGTTGCCCGAGGAAGCGCTGCGGATATTGATAAAGCCGTCGATGCTGCCGAGAAAGCCTTTATAACCTGGGGCAAGAGCTCACCTACAGAGCGAGCCACCCTCCTGCTCAAGCTGGCGAGCATCATGGAGGATAATCTAGAGAAAATAGCTGTAGCCGAGACCTGGGAGAACGGCAAACCAGTCCGCGAAACCCTTGCCGCGGATATCCCCCTGGCCATCGACCAGCTACGCTACTTCGCCTCGGCAATCCGAACGCAGGAAGGCCGTATCTCCCAGCTGGACGAGGACACCGTTGCCTACCATTTTCATGAGCCCCTGGGAGTCGTAGGGCAAATTATCCCCTGGAACTTCCCCATCCTTATGGCTATTTGGAAGATCGCCCCGGCCCTGGCAACGGGTAACACTATCGTACTCAAGCCGGCCGAGCAGACACCTGCCTCCATCCTCTTTCTCGCAGACCTTTGGAAGGATGTATTACCGGCCGGTGTGCTCAACATTGTTAATGGTTTTGGGGCTGAAGCCGGCGCTGCGCTTTCTGGGCACAAGAGAATCCGCAAAATAGCCTTCACCGGCGAAACCACCACCGGCTCCATCATCATGAAAGCCGCCTCTGAGAACATCATTCCGGTCACCCTTGAGCTGGGTGGTAAGTCACCTAACATCTTCTTTGCCGATGTGGCTAGCCAAGAGGACTCTTTCTACAGCAAGGCTCTGGAGGGGTTTGCCTCCTTCGGCCTTAACCAGGGTGAGGTTTGCACCTGCCCTTCCCGTGCCCTAATTCAGAAGCCCATTTACGATAGCTTTGTGGAAGCTGGAATTGAGCGGGTCAAAGCTATGAAGCAGGGCAACCCCCTCGATACCGAGACTATGGTGGGTGCTCAGGCATCGCGGGAGCAGTGGGATAAGATTACCGGCTACCTGCAGCTGGGTAAAGAGGAAGGCGCAGAGGTCCTCGTCGGTGGCCAGGCCTGTGAACTGAGCGGCGATTTGGCCGGGGGCTGGTATATTCAGCCCACCGTCTTTGCTGGAAATAACGATATGAGGATTTTCCGTGAGGAAATTTTTGGTCCTGTGCTGGCAACCACCAGTTTCACCGATTTTGATGATGCTATTCGCATCGCCAATGACACCGACTACGGTCTGGGCGCAGGGGTTTGGAGCCGAGATCAGTTCACCGCCTACCGTGCTGGGCGTGCGATCCAGGCCGGTCGAGTCTGGGTCAATAACTATCACAACTACCCGGCGCACGCAGCCTTTGGCGGGTACAAGAAATCCGGTATTGGCCGGGAGAACCATCTGATGATGCTTGAACACTACCAGCAGACCAAAAACCTGCTGGTCTCCTACAGCCCTGAGCCGACAGGCCTCTTCTAGGCCCTGGGTGTTCCAGGCCCTGGGTGTTCCAGGCCCTGAGCCAGAGCCGAGCAAGAATAACCCCGCCCTTTCTCTCCTCACTCCGAGCTTATTCACCGGGGCTAGGAGAGAAAGAGCGGGGTTTTATGCACTTATCAAAGTCTCTTTCCTACAAGACACTAGACTGGTCATATGCAGACCTCTACCAGCACCGATGACAACGGCCAAGACTCGCCCCGCTTGATTCTGGCTTCAGCCTCCCCAGCTCGCAAAAAACTTCTTGAAGACGCCGGCCTTGAATTCACGATCCTGGTCAGTGACGTCGATGAGGACGCCGCCCTAGCGCAAGCACAAAACCAGGCTTACGCGCGGGGGCTGGGGGAGATTACTCCCGCCCAGACAGCCCAGTTACTGGCCAAGGCAAAAGCTCAGGCCGTTGCAGCGCTCCCCGAAACCGCCGGCGCCCTGGTTCTGGGGTGCGATTCCGTCTTCGAGCTTGACGGGCAGGCCTACGGCAAGCCCGGCACCGCTGAGCAAGCCCTCGAACGTATCACCGCAATGAGCGGGCGGAGCGGGCTATTGCATACGGGGCACTGGCTCATCGACAACCGCACAGGCACCCAGCAGAAACTGCCCGAAGCCAGCGAGCTCCGCACCGCAACCGTCCACTTTGACACGCTCAGCCCGGCAGAAGCTGAGGGGTATGTAGCCACAGGCGAGCCTATCTGGGTGGCAGGTTCCTTCACCATCGACGGCTTCGGCGCCGCCTTTATTCGTGGGATTGAGGGCGAATATCACACCGTCGTAGGACTCTCAATCCATGCCCTGCGTACAATGCTGGGCAGTCTAGGCGTTTCAATCACCGACATTTGGAAAAAATCGCGATAAATTTCAAGATGCGGCTTTTTCTGCTTGCCATCGTAAGCGTGCCTAAAAACCGCCTCACCCGCCAGCGCGCTGCACTAGGCGGGGTAAAACTACCGAGGAGCTGTACGTGACTGAAACCAAGACCCAGGATCAGCAATTTACCCCTGTTGCAGGCCGCCACACCGGCCCCGTCAGTAAGGTACTCATTGCCAACCGTGGTGAGATTGCTGTGCGCGTTATCCGCGCCGCTCAGGACGAGGGAATCGCCACCGTAGCGGTCTACGCTGACCCTGACCGCCAGGCCCAGCACGTCCAGCTTGCCGATGAATCCTATGCCCTGGGCGGTAACACCGCTACCGAGTCCTACCTGGTCATGGACAAACTCCTTGAGGTTGCCCGCCGCTCCGGTGCCGATGCGGTACACCCCGGCTACGGCTTCCTCTCAGAAAACGCCCAGTTCGCCCAGCAGGTCATTGACGCTGGGCTGACCTGGATTGGGCCCTCCCCCGAATCGATTAACCGTCTGGGCGATAAGGTAGCCGCCCGCCATATCGCGGAAAAGGTCGGCGCACCCTTGGTTCCCGGAACCAAGGACCCCGTCAAGAGCGCCGCTGAGGTCGAGGCTTTTGCCGATGAGTTCGGCCTGCCCGTTGCCATTAAGGCAGCTTTTGGTGGTGGCGGACGCGGTATTAAGGTTGCCCGCGAGCGCCAAGGTATTGGTGAGCTCTACGACTCAGCGGTGCGCGAAGCCCTTGCGGCCTTTGGGCGCGGTGAATGCTTTATCGAGCGTTTCTTGGATTCCCCACGCCATGTGGAAACTCAGTGCCTGGCCGATGCGCACGGCAATGTTGTGGTGGTTTCCACCCGCGACTGTTCACTGCAGCGCCGTAACCAGAAGCTGGTTGAAGAGGCACCTGCTCCTTACCTGACCGATGATCAGAACAAGCGTCTCTACGATGCTTCTAAGGCAATTTTGCGGGAGGCTGGCTACCAGGGCGCGGGTACCTGCGAGTTCTTAGTGGGTACCGACGGCACTATCTCCTTCTTGGAGGTCAATACCCGCCTGCAGGTGGAGCACCCGGTTTCTGAGGAAGTCACCGGTATTGACCTGGTACGTGAGCAGTTCCGGATTGCGCGCGGCGAAGAAATTAGCCCGGTTGACCCCCAGGTGCGGGGCCACTCCTTCGAGTTCCGTATCAACGGTGAGGACGCTGGCCGGAGCTTCATGCCCTCCCCCGGCACTATTGACAGGCTGGTTGTGCCCCAGGGGCCTGGCGTGCGCTGGGATTCCGGGGTCATTGCCGGCGATACCGTCAGTGGCAACTTTGACTCTATGATTGCCAAGCTCATTGTGACCGGTGCTGACCGTGACCAGGCTCTTGCGCGCGCCCGCCGTGCGCTGGGTGAACTGGTGATTGAGGGTATGCCCACGGTCGCCAACTTTCACGCTGCCGTTCTTAATGACCCCGCTTTTGCTCCCGGTGAGGGCGGCACCTTTGCTGTGCATACCCGTTGGATTGAGACCGAATTCAAGAATAATCTGCCCGCCTACGATGGTGCTCTTACCCTGGCCGAGGCTGAGGACGAGCGCCAGAAGATTACCGTTGAGGTCAACGGCAAGCGCATGGAAATTACCATGCCCTCCTTAGCCGGTACCGGTGCTAAGCCTGCCTCTGCGGCTAAGGCCCGTAAGTCCCGTTCGGCCCGTGGCGGCGCAAGCGGCCCGGCCAATAGCAATGAGCTGACCAGTCCCATGCAGGGCACTATCGTCAAGGTGGCGGTCAAGGACGGCACTAAGGTCGCTGAGGGTGATCTGATTGTTGTTCTTGAAGCCATGAAGATGGAACAGCCCATTACAGCACACAAGGCAGGTAAGGTCACCGGCCTCAAACTCAAAGCAGGCGATACCGTTTCTGCTGGGGCCCTTGTTGCAACCATCAAATAGGTAGCCTGCCCTAGGTTTATGCCGGGGCATGCCCGCTGCCTGATACCCGCCCAAGGGCTATCTGGTAGGTAGGGTATGCCCCTGTCTATTTGCCACCAGTGAATAGCGCTCTCAGAATATGAAACACAAGTTTCAGAATGAGAACCGGAGTCTTACATTAAAACCGTAGGCATACACCCCATATATCCCGAGAGAAAACCATGTCCACCTCCACTAGGCCTCGTAGAGACTCCGCAGATATCACGGTGCCCCGCAGTCGGGTCATTCTGGCCTCGCTGATTGGTACCACCATTGAGTTCTATGACTTCTACATCTATGCCACCGCAGCTGTAGCTGTCTTCCCCGCACTCTTCTTCACCGGCAACGATGACACCGCCAAGCTACTAGCTTCTATGGCAACTTTTGGTGCCGCCTTTATTGCCCGTCCAATTGGCTCTGTCGTCTTCGGTCACTTCGGCGACAAGGTAGGCCGCAAGGCCACCCTGGTGGGCGCGCTACTGACCATGGGTATCGCAACCTTCCTGATCGGTCTGCTCCCCACCTACTACCAGATTGGCCTGTGGGCCCCTACTCTGCTAACTATCCTGCGCTTCTGCCAGGGCCTGGGCCTGGGCGGTGAATGGTCAGGTGCGGCCCTGCTGGCCACCGAGTACGCCCAAGAAGGTAAGCGTGCACGCGCAGCTATGTGGCCCCAGCTTGGGGCACCGTTTGGCTTTATTCTGGCTAACGGTTTCATGCTGCTTCTTACCCTGTCGATGGGTTTCACCTCCCTAGCGGCCGGTGACAGTCTGAACCACGACTTCCTGGTCTGGGGCTGGCGTATCCCCTTCATAGCTTCTATCATCATGGTGGCGGTTGGGCTCTACGTGCGTTTCAAACTGGAGGAAACCCCGATCTTTAAGCAGGCACTAGAGCAGGAACAGAAGGTTAAGACCCCTCTGACTGAAGCTTTCCGTGTTGCCAGGTGGCCCATGATTCAGGGGACTTTCATTATGCTGGCTACCTACGTTCTCTTCTACCTGATGACTGCCTGGATCCTCTCCTTCGGTATCGGCAAGATTGAAGACGGCGGCCTGGGCATTGCCTATCGCACCTTCCTGGTTATCCAGATCATCACCATTCTCTTCTTTGCCGCAATGGTTCCTGTATCGGGCTGGCTGGCAGATAAGTATGGCCGCCGCTCCTCCCAGCTGGTGATTACCGCTTTCATCATGATCTTCGGTATGTCTTTCGGCTTCCTGATGGACCCTGCCAGTGTTGGTACCGGGTCCGACGCTAACATTGGGCGTATTATCCTCTTCATGTCCATCGGAATGACCCTGATGGGCCTGACCTTTGGTTCCATGTCGGCTTACCTGCCCGAGCTTTTCCCCACCAACGTTCGCTATACCGCTAGCGGTATCAGCTACAACGTGGCCTCCATCCTGGGCGCGGCGCTAACCCCCTACGCAGCGGTTTGGCTCAACGCCCACGGCGGCGTTGGCGCAGTGGGGCTTTACCTGGCCGGTGCAAGCTTGCTCACCCTAATCTTTATGGCTATTACCCATGAGACCAGGGACGTTAACCTAACTACCATGGAGCGAACCCAGTAGGTCCTATAAAAATCCAGCATCATAGAGCGCCGCCGGTCTTTCCCACACTGGAAGACCGGCGGCGCTTTTGGTATATCTATGGGTTTTTATTTGGTGTGAAGCTGACGGGCGGCTTCTGAGATAGAGCCGGTCAAGGAGGGGTAGACCGTGAAACACTCGGCAATATCATCGACGTGCAACTTCTTATCCACAGCCAAGGACAGCGGGAAGATGAGCTCCGAGGCTCGCGGACCAACCACAACACCACCGATCACGGTGCCCGAATGTTTGCGAGCAAAAATCTTGATGAAGCCATCCTCAACAGCCATCATCTTGGCACGCGGGTTAGTGGCCAACGGTAGCATGACCATATCGGCCTGGTACTTGCCCTGCTCGATTTCGCGCTGGCTGACGCCAACAGTGGCGATCTCGGGGGCGGTGAAGATATTAGCCGCTACCTGATGGGTTCGCAAGGGCTTAACGGTGTCCCCCATCATATGAGACACAGCTACTCGGCCCTGCATAGCCGCAACTGATGCCAGCGGGTAAACACCTGTGCAGTCACCGGCGGCGTAGATATTGGAGATATTGGTACGAGAGACGCGGTCCACGTTGATGTGCCCGGTCTCGTTGACCTCAACCCCTGCCTGAGCCAGGCCCAGGTCCTCTGTATTGGGGATCGAGCCCACGGCGATCAAAACGTGGGAGCCAGAGACCTTACGCCCGTCCCCCAGGGTTACGATAACGCCGTCACCCGCCTCGTTGTAGCAGGCGGCATCGGCCCGCGAACGCGGCATAACTCGGACGCCGCGGCGTTCAAAAACATTTTCAAGAACGGTTGCGGCGTCTTGGTCTTCGCCGGGAAGAACCTGGTCACGCGAGGAGATGAGTGTAACCGATGAGCCCAGGCCCTTGTAGGCTGAAGCGAACTCAGCACCGGTGACACCAGAGCCAACAACGATTAGCTCTTCGGGGAGCTTTTCAAGCTGGTAAAGCTGGGTCCAGTTAAGGATTCGCTTACCATCTGGCTGGGCTGTGGGTAGCTCACGGGGGTGAGTTCCTACTGCAAGGAGGATAAAATCTGCTGCAAGCTCATAGACCAGGCCGGTCTTGTCGGTGACTTCAATGGTGTGCTTGTCAACGAGCTTACCCCTCCCGTGGATAATCTTGACCCCACTACGTTCCAGGGTTCGTTTGATGTCCTGGGACTGCTGGTGGGCCAGAGCAAGTAGCCGCTCATTGACCTTTGCCAGGTCAACCGAGATAGGGGGCGGAGAGTCGTCCTCCCCCACCGAGATAGCTAGTTCTTGGGCCTTACCGAAGCGGTTGCGAGCATCTGCACTTGCAATCAGTGTTTTGGATGGCACAACGTCGGTAAGAACGGCCGAACCGCCCATACCTTTGTCTTCAATCAGTGTTACATCGGCACCGTGGCTTGCGGCTACCAGGGCGGCCTCGTAGCCACCGGGGCCTCCACCAAGAATGACGAGTTTGTGTGATGCGTAGTCTGTTTTTAGAGTCACACCTTATATTGTGTCCTACATCGCAGGAACCCTCAACTTAAGAGGTGCAGGCGGTTGCGGTAGCCCGCCGAGTGTTCACTGTTTACCGGGTAAGGCTACTTCTTTTGTGCTCGCAGATATAGGTGGGTGGCGGGCGGGTTTGGTACCGTAGATAGGGTGTTGAATGATTCAAATATTTCCTCCGTATCCACCGCTGACCCCTCGCACCCGGCGCTTGTTCGCGCCCGCGAAGCAGCTGACTTTATTGCCGAGAAAACCGGTGTAGAAAAGCATGATCTGGCACTGACGCTCGGGTCAGGCTGGGGTCAAGCCGCCTCCCTGATTGGTGAGGCAACCCACGTCCTCTCCGCCGATGAGGTTCCGGGCTTTCACAAGGCCGCCGTGGTTGGCCACCCCGGGACCATTACCTCAATTTTGACCCCCGGCGGTCAGCGTGCCCTGGTCATCGGTGCCCGCACCCACTACTACGAGGGGCGCGGTGTTGAAGCCGTGGTCCATGGTGTTCGTACCGCTGCCGCAACCGGTGCCCGGACCATGATTCTGACCAACGGCTGCGGTGGCCTCAATCCGGCCTACTCAGCCGGTGAACCTGTGCTGATTGCCGATCACATCAACTTCACCTCAGCGTCTCCACTCACCGGCGCCCACTTTGTTGATTTGACCGACCTATACTCACCGCGTATCCGCGACCTGGCAAAAGGTATTGACCCCAGCCTGCAAGAAGGGGTCTACATGCAGTTCCCTGGCCCCCACTACGAGACTCCTTCCGAAGTTGGCATGGCCGGTGTCCTAGGTGCTGATCTGGTGGGTATGTCCACCGCTCTTGAAGCCATTGCCGCCCGCGCCGCAGGCCTTGAAGTCTTTGGTATCTCACTGGTTACCAATCTGGCCGCAGGTATCCAGGAGACCCCTCTGAGCCACGCTGAGGTTATTGAGGCTGGCCAGGCCGCTGGCCCCCGCATCTCGCGCCTGCTGGCAGATATTATTGCGGCCCTCTAAACCCGGGCTTATCCCATCACCGGCCCCGGCATACTTTCTGCCGGGGCTTGACACCTCTCACCTTGGAGAACACACATGACCCCAGATATTAACCAGCTTCTTGAGCAAGCCCGCGCCTGGGTAGCTCTTGACCCCGACGCGGAGACCAAAAGCCAGCTTGAGGGCATCATTGCGCAGGTAGAGGCCGGCAGCCAAGATGCTGCCGCTGACCTGGCAGACCGCTTTAGCGGGACTCTACAGTTCGGTACCGCTGGTCTACGTGCTGAGCTGGGGGCAGGTCCCATGCGTATGAACCGTGTGGTTGTTCAGCGGGCTGCCCAGGGGCTAGCTAACTACGCGGTAGCACGAGCACGGGCGGAGGGCTGGGAGAAGATTTCGGCCGTCGTGGGCTTTGATGCCCGTAAGAACTCCGATATCTTTGCCACCGATACCGCCGCTATCTTCACCGCCGCAGGCATCGAGACCCACCTCATGCCCAGCGCCCTGCCCACCCCTGTTACAGCCTGGGCCACCCGCGAATACGGGGCAGAAATAGGGGTCATGGTCACGGCTTCCCACAACCCGCCCAACGATAACGGCTATAAGGTCTACCTCGGTGGGGCCGCCGTTGAACCCGGTGCGCGCGGTGCCCAGATTATTCCGCCCTATGACGGTGATATTGCCGCCTCCATCGCGGCGGTTGAAGCCCCTGTGCTGGCTGCTGAGGGCTGGAATGTACTCCCCGCGAGCCTTGCCACCGACTACATCAACAGGGTCACTCCCCTGGTGGAAACCAAAGAACGGGACCTCAAGATTGTTCTGACCCCCATGCACGGCGTGGGCGGCAAGACCGCTCTTGCTGTGCTGAACCAGGCCGGTTTTAAGAATGTCACTCTGGTCCCTGAGCAGGCTGACCCGGACCCTAACTTCTCGACCGTGGCCTTCCCCAACCCAGAAGAGCCCGGTGCCCTGGACCTAGCGATGGCCCTTGCCCAGCACATTGATGCCGACCTGATTATCGCTAACGACCCAGACGCTGACCGCGCCGCCTTTGCCATCAGGCAAGAGGGCACCTGGCGTATGCTCCGCGGGGACGAAACAGGCACTATTTTGGCCTCTCGTCTGCTGGCTCAGCTGACCGATCCGGCACAGGCAACCTTTGCTAACTCGATTGTCTCCTCCCGCCAGATGGGCGCCCTGGCCCGCGCCGCGGGAGTCAAGCACGTTGAAACCCTCACCGGCTTCAAGTGGATTGCCCGTGTTGAGGACCTAACCTTTGGCTACGAAGAAGCCCTGGGCTACTGCGTCGATCATGCCCAGGTCCGCGATAAGGACGGCATCTCTGCCGCCCTGGTCATGGCCGACTACGCCCAGGAACTCAAGGATGCTGCTTCTTCTTTCCCCGCGCTTCTCGATGAGATTGCCCGTGAACACGGTGTCTACGCTACCGACCAGCTTTCGGTGCGCGTTGATGATTTAGCCCTGATTCCGGCCATGATGAAGCGCCTGCGCACCGCGCCTCCTCAGGACTTGGCAGGTTCGCCGGTGACTGTCAGTGATGACCTGACCCAGGGTAGCGAGGCTCTGCCCCCGACCGACGGCATGCGCTTCTATACCGAAGACTCATCGCGCGTCATTGTGCGCCCCTCTGGCACCGAGCCCAAGCTCAAGTGCTACCTTGAAGTCCTTGTGCCCGTTACCGAATCCGTAGCAGAGGCCCGTTCGATAGCCGCAGACCGGCTTGCCCGCATTACCGAAGATATGAAAATCGCGCTGGGCCTCTAAGCCCACGTTGCAAGGAGAAACCATGACTCTTGAACTTACCCAGGCCGAGCTGGCCGCCATGATTGACCACACCATTTTGGCTCCCAGCGCCTCCGAAGAGGACGTCCGCCGGCTCTGTTCCGAAGCCAAGCGCTACGGCTTCGCCAGCGTCTGCGCTAACCCCGTTTGGGCACCGGTCCTGGCTGAAGAGCTAGCCGGCTCTCAGTCCCTTCCCTGCGTTGTAGTGGGCTTCCCCTTCGGCGCTTCCGCCACCGTGGTTAAGGCTTTTGAGGCTAAAACCGCAGTTGAGGCAGGTGCCGCTGAGGTCGATATGGTGATCAACATTGCCGATGCCAAGGCCGGCAAGAAGGAGGCCCTGGTTGCAGATATTAAGGCTGTAGCCGATGCCGTCCACGCAGGTGGCGCCCAGCTTAAGGTCATCATTGAAACCTCTGAGCTCACCGATGAGCAGAAGGTTCTGGCTTGCCAGGCTTCTGTTGAGGCAGGTGCTGACTTTGTGAAGACTTCCACCGGCTACTCAGCGTCGGGTGCCACCCTTGAAGACATTGCCCTTATGCGCAAGACCGTTGGCCCCGACCTGGGTGTTAAGGCTTCTGGCGGTGTGCGCACCCGCCAAGATGCGCTGGCCATGATTGAGGCTGGCGCTACCCGTATCGGTGCTTCTCAGGGTATCGCTATCATTGAAGCGGGGCAGGAAACACCTGGGGCCTACTAAAAGCGCGGGGCCCCCCGTAGGGGTGCAAACCTCTAGCTGAACACCTATACTATCTATAAAAGCACACACATCCCACTAAAGGATTTCTCATGGATAATGCCACTGAGCAGCAAGAAGCCGAGAAGCGGTCCAACGTTGAATCGTTGGGTCTGGAATCTGGTAATCGCAAGCGGAGCGGCGCCCCCCAGTACTCCGGCACCAAGGAGCTTGGCTCAAACATCGCCCTTTTTGTTCTCTGCTTTGTTATGCTCTTGGGTTGCCTTTATACCCTGGGCATGTACCCCGAGGGCGGCTGGGTCTGGTGGATGGTTGCCGTTATTCTCTACGGTGTAACCTTCATGGTTCCGCTTTGGATTCTTCCCTCTAAGACCAATGAGCGCGTGCACACCGGCGGTAGCGATCTCTTCCTTAAGTAAGTTCGGCTAGCACAAGGCAAGGCAAAAGGGGCTGGCCCACCGTCATGGTGGGCCAGCCTCTTTTATTACAGCTGCCCCAGCTAGGGGTTAAGCCGTACCTGCCTCAAAGATGGCGTGGATAAACTGCTCAGTCCACTCCACGATGGCTTCATCTACCAGGTCTTTGCCACCAAGCCGGGCTGTCTTGGGGCGGGGAACAAGGATCTGCCAGTTCTCTGTACCGGGAATCTGCCGGTAGGTTGAGCCGGGGTACATACGCTCTAGGCGCATCTGGCGGGACTCTGGCAGGTCATTGACCGGGAAAAACCGTATCTTGGGTCCCATAGCGACGATTTCCTCCAGACCCACAGCCCGAGCACGGTGGCGTAGAGAGGCAACTTTAAAGAGGTTCTCCACGGGGGCCGGGGGCTGGCCGTAACGGTCAATGAGTTCTTCGCGGGCTTCGCCCAGTTCCTCAGCGGTCTGAGCCTGAGCAATCTGACGGTAGGCAGAAAGACGCAGGCGTTCGGAGGAAACGTAGTCGTGGGGCATGTGAGCGTTGACGGGTAGGTCCACCTTGATGTCGGCGGGTGTTTCTTCTTTATCTCCGTGTTGGAAGGAGGCTACGGCCTCCCCCACCAGGCGCAGGTAGAGGTCAAAGCCAACACCTGCAATATGCCCTGACTGTTCACCACCGAGCAGGTTACCGGCCCCGCGAATCTCAAGGTCTTTCATGGCAAGGCGCATACCCGCGCCCAGCTCGTTGTGGGTAGCAACAGCTTTAAGGCGCTCATGGGCGACCTCGCTCAGCATCTTCTCTACCGGGTAGAGGAAGTAGGCGTAGGCGCGTTCGCGGCCACGGCCTACACGCCCGCGCAACTGGTGAAGCTGGGACAACCCGTAGTTCTGGGCTTGGTCCACAATCAGGGTATTGGCGTTGGAGATATCCAGGCCGGTCTCCACAATGGTAGTTGAGACGAGCACATCGAACTTCTTTTCCCAGAAGTCCACAATGATTTTTTCCAGCCGGGACTCGCTCATGCGCCCGTGCGCAACGGCAATACGGGCCTCGGGCACCAGTTTCTGAATCTCGTTGGCGGTTTCTTCGATAGTGGCGACCCGGTTATGGACCACAAAGACCTGGCCTTCACGCATGAGCTCCCGGCGGATAGCGGCGGTTACCTGTTGATCGGTCTTGGGGCCAACAAAGGTGAGAACCGGGTGGCGTTCCTCAGGCGGGGTGGCCAGGGTGGAGGTCTCCCGGATACCGGTCAGTGACATCTCCAGAGTGCGAGGAATGGGGGTGGCACTCATGGCTAGCACGTCCACGTTGGTGCGCATGGTTTTGAGCTTTTCCTTATGCTCCACTCCGAAGCGCTGTTCCTCGTCAATAATAACCAGGCCCAGGTCCTTCCATTCGATGGACTCGGACAGAATCCGGTGGGTGCCCACCACAAGATCGACGGAGCCGTGCTTGATTCCCTCGATGGTTTCGGCAGATTCTTTAGCTTTTTGGAAGCGGGAGAGCACCTTGATAGAGACGGGGAAGCCGGAGAAGCGCTCGGTGAAAGTCTCGTAGTGTTGCTGGGCCAGCAAGGTGGTGGGGACCAGAACTGCCACCTGCTTGCCATCTTGAACGGCTTTGAAGGCGGCACGCACAGCGATTTCGGTCTTGCCGTAGCCCACATCCCCCGAGATCAGGCGGTCCATGGGGATTTCTTTCTCCATGTCGGCCTTGACCTCGTTGATAGCCGAGAGCTGGTCGGGTGTCTCGTTGTAGGGGAAGGCTTCTTCCAGTTCACTCTGCCAGGGGGTGTCGGGCCCAAAGGCATGACCGCGCGAGGCCTGGCGGGCAGAATACAGTTTAATGAGATCAGCGGCGATTTCCTTGACCGCTTTGCGGGCCTTTGACTTAGTCTTGGCCCAGTCGGAACCGCCCATTTTAGAGAGTACCGGAGTGTCACCGCCCACATAGTTAGAGACCTGGTCCAGCTGGTCGCTGGGCACAAAGAGCCTGTCCTTGGGGCCACCCCGCTTAGAGGGGGCGTACTCCAGTACCAGGTACTCTTTCATAGGCTTGGGCTGGCCCGGGGTGACTGTGGCCCCGGCAATGGGGCGCTGAATCAGCTCCACGAACTGACCGATACCGTGTTGTTCATGCACTACGTAGTCCCCCGCACTCAAAGACATGGGATCTACCGCGTTCTTTCGGCGGCGCACCGGTAGCTTGCCACTGCGCAAATCGCGGGTAGCGTAGGGGCTGGTACGGCCCAGGATATCCGCCTCGGTGAGCAGACCGAGCCGCTCGGTGTCCATCATGAAGCCGCGCCCCATGCTAGCGGTTGTCATCTCGATCATGCCGGGCTCGGGTGGATTGGTCAGGTCTTGGACCCGTGATGCCGGAATCTCAGCCTGCTGGAAGAGGTCGAGTAAGCGGGCTAGCGGGCCGGGGCCGTCCGTCACGACGGTGATCCGCCAGCCGGCCTTAATCTTCTTACCGACCTCGGTGAGCAGTTCGTTGACGTTGCCCGCGTAGGTGTGCGGGGCACGTGCAGCAAGCTGAACGGAGTCAATGCCGTCATCGACCGCATCATCTACACCCAGTGCAGTCATGGCCCACCAGCCAAAGCCTCGGGCAAGAGCTTCATCACGGATTGAGGCAACGGTCCTGAATCCACCTTGGCTCAGCTCCTGGGGGCTGCGGTCAGTCAGGTCAATAGGAGCCTGGGACGTTTCGGTAGCTGAGTCCCAGGCAGCAAGGAGGAACTCTTCGTTGGTTGCTACCAGGTCGTGGGCTCGCGAGCGCACCCGCTCAGGTTCGAAGACAAGGGGCAGGGAGCCAGCAGGCAGGTGATCGAGCAGGGTCACCATGTCGTCAACCAGTAAGGGGATGAGGGACTCCATACCCTCTACGTAAATACCGCCTGCAATTTTTTCGAGCATGGCGGCTGCCCCCGGGAAATCGGCTTTGAGACGGGCTGCTTTGCTCATGACCGCCGGGGTTATAAGCAGTTCACGGCAGGGTGGTGCCACAAGTTCTTGGGGGTGCTCCTGTCCGGGGAGGGTTCGTTGGTCAGCTATCGAGAAGTAACGGATGCTCTCCACTTCATCGCCGAAGAATTCGACGCGTACGGGATGGGCGGCAGTAGGGGAAAAGATGTCGATGATTCCGCCTCGAACAGCGAACTCTCCTCGCTTAGAGACTAAGTCAACCCGTGAATAGGCGGCGTTTGCCAGGGTTTTGATGAGCTCATCGAAGTCTTGTTCTTGGCCTAGCTTGAGATAAACCGGGCGCATCTTTTCAAGACCAGCAACCAGCGGCTGGAGGACCGAGCGAATGGGTGCCACCACGATACGGGGGGCCTGAGGGCCTCCTTGATGGAGCGCACGCAAAACGGAGAGCCTTTGTCCTACGGTATCGCTTCGGGGTGAGAGCCGTTCATGGGGCAGGGTTTCCCATGCAGGAAAGAGCTGGACTGCCCCGGGCTCTACCAGAGCGCCAAGAGCTGTTGCGGTGTCTTCAGCTTCTCGATCGGTGGCTGTAATTGCGAGCAGGACAGGCTGAGTAGCTTCTGGTGCGGAGGCACTCAGTTGGTCAGCCAAACCCGCTAGCACAAAGGGGCGGGCTCCATCGGGAGCACCGATGATGAACTCATCAACACGTGATGATGGGCTTGCAAAAGCCTGATTGCTAATAGCCCGATAACTCGGTTCCTGGCTCAGGGCGGCGGTGATACCACGCAATGACATGTTCGCTCCATCGATCAGACCTCTAGTGCAGCCCCCATTATCCCATAGGCGGCCCCCTGCCAAGGTAGGGTGATGTGGGCCATTGAAGGGGTCTTAGCAGGCAGTAACTCTTGCCCCCACATTTGGGGATTTTATCCCCAGCATTGACATACTTTAGATAGATTCCCTGGTGAGGAATTTATTGCCTTGTCCCCACAAGTTACTACCAAGTAACCTGATTTTTTACAGGGGTTATACCGATAAAATTGAAGTGTCTAGCTCACCTCCGGTTTCCTATAAATCTTCTCGCACAAGTCCCGGGGGCGCTAGCTTATTTCGCACCATCTTAAGGGACTACATGAACACATTAGGGACCTCTCTATCCTTTTTCCCCGCTATATCTCCCTTTCGGACTATAGCCCTCACCGTATCATTAGCAGCCAGTTTGGGATTGACGGCCTGCGGGTCAATGACCACCCCTGAAACTTCAGGCAGCAGTTCAGCTACGGCATCTGCCACCAAGGCCTCAGGAAATGCTACAAGCGCACCCGGGAGCGCTTCTGCTTTGGCACAGCCATCTGCTAGCTCAAATAGCTCGGAAGATGCTCTGCCCGAAAATAACCAGGCAGCAAGTGCTCTAGCCCAGGCCACTGAAGCGAAGTCGGATGCAGACGAGGTAAAGAAAACCGAAGAGCTCTACAACCAGGTTGAGGAGACTCTCTCCAAGGTCCCGCCCCTTGATGTGTCAGGAGCAGAAGAGCTCTCTCCCGAGGGTTCAACCGCACAGGACGACAAGGCCCTGGCCGAGCCTAGCTCCTATGTCTCTCCTGAAACCATGTCGCAGCTAGAAACCATCACCACCGGTAGCGCCCTCGACCAGTACATTGCCACTGCCACCGAATACGCAATGAGTGGCTGGCATGTAGAAGGTAGCTCCAAGGTCATCGGTACACCCAAAATTGCCGACGGCGAATATCAGGGCCAGAAAGCAAAGATTCTCGAAGTCTGCCTTGATTCATCCCAAGTCAAAGTATTTGACTCCTCCGGAAACCTCATGAACTCGGCCCAGGCCACACGCTCCCTGAACATCTTTACCCTAATCGAAGACAAAGGGACTTGGAAAATAGCCTCCCAAGATTTCCCCAATAACGCAGATTGCTAACAGACATGAAAAAACCATCACTCATCACCAAGATCTCAGTAGGAGCTCTTGCCTTAGGCCTAGGTGTCTCCCTACTCCCCGGAGCAACAGCCACCAATGATTTTGCCCCTAACGGCCTGTCTTCGGAAACCGCCGCTGCCTCCTGCTGGGAGGTCAAACAAAACGACCCCACAGCAAAGTCAGGAACCTACTGGCTCTATACCCCCTCCATGGACGCCCCAGAAAAATTTTACTGTGACCAGGAAACAGACGGCGGCGGCTGGGTTCTCATCGGCCGAGGACGAGAAGGCTGGGCTGAGGACTACTACGGTCGCGGCGATGCCTCTGAGCTCTATACTCAGCCTGAAGGCTCAACTGCCTTCACCCCCGTCCAGCTCTCATCAGAAAAAGTGGATCAACTTCTCAATGGACAAAGAGTTGATTCTTTACAGGATGGAATCCGCTTCCGTCGCGCAGCAGACATGAATGGTCGTAGCTGGCAGAATACCTACGCCAAACGATCACAGACAGAAAAGTGGAGTTGGGCCCTACGCGCCACAGCCAACTGGTCAGACATTCGTTTTGAGAATCCCCCCTTCACCAGTTCTAACTACAGCACACCTGCCTCACTAGGTAGCGTAGGCAGTTGGGGTTCTTTCAACACTCTTGATTTCACCACCTCTAAAACCTATGGGTGGAAGAATGGTTTTGCCTACAAGGCCGGTGTGTGGGGTAGCTCATCAGCCACCTCCTACCTCTGGTCACCGAGCTACGGCACCCCGCCCATAGCCTTCACCCAGGTCTTTATCCGCCCCCGAATTACTCAGAACACGGCGGGTTTTAAGGCCATCGGTGATAGCGGATTACCCGCTGAGACCAACCGTCAACTGCCCAACAGCTACACGGCTTCTATGCGTTGGCGAACCTCCGAAGACTCAGGAACCGGTGTTGTCTCTGAACTCAACACCCGAGTCCAGGCCATTGCTCAGGTCGGCAACACTGTCTTTACCGGAGGGGACTTCAAGAATGTTGTCAGCGCCAACGGCGAAACCGTTAACCAGGCTTTCATAGCGGGCTACGACGTCAACACAGCCGAATTAGTCCGCACCTTCACCCCCACCTTCAACGGGCAAATCAAGTCTTTGGCGGCCCTGCCCAATAACCTGCTGGCCGTAGGTGGCGAGTTCAGCCGAGTCAACGGAAAACCAGCCAACGGGTTTGTCATTTTAGACCCGGTTACAGGTCAAACAGATACCTCCCTAGACTGGGATATTGAAAATAGGCTGGCCTCCGGAGTTCCCGTAGTCAAAACCATTGAAGTTCACGGCGATTATGTTTACATCGGTGGTTCTTTCACTCACGTCAAGGGTGCCAACCGCCTCAGCTACGCATACTCTCGTAACGCCGCCAGGTTCTCCTTGAGCGACGGGACAGTTGATATTAGCTGGCGCCCTGCCACTAACGGCACCGTTAACGGCATCTCAGCCAGCGATGACGGGGTAGCCCTTGCTGGCTACTTCACCACAGTCAGCGGCCAGCCCTCTCGAAAGCTGGCCTACCTAAAAACCACCGAGGGCACGCTGGCTAAAAGCTGGAATTGGGCCTTGTCCCACCGGGCAGATAACCCCTACCCCAGCGACGGCTTCCAGTTTGATGTTCAGGATGTAGGGGACTCCATCTGGGCCGGTGGTGCTGAGCACCTCATTGCCCAATACGATAAGTCCGATCTTTCTCGACGCTCATCCTCTATCGCCAAAAAGGGTGGAGACTTCCAAGATCTGAGCTTTGACCCGCAGGCTAACGTTATCTACGGCTCCTGTCACTGTGGTGACTGGATTTATCAGGGAGGCCAGCAGTACAGCACCCCTTGGGAAACCTCCTCTAATATCCACCGGATCCGGCTAATCGCCGCCTTTGATGCCCAGTCTGGTCACCTGCTACCAGAGTTCGCACCCGATCTTGCCGGGGCAAGAGGGTATGGCGTTTGGGCCTCCTTCCTCGATTCCACCGGTGTCCTATGGGTGGGTGGGGATATCACCCGTTCCCGAGGCGCAAACGGTACCCAAGCAACGGTGGGCTTCGCTCGCTTTACTCCCCAGGATGTTACTGCAGCTGCTGCACCTAGCAACCTGCAGGTCACCTCAGACGGAACTAACGACCAGCTCACCTGGGACAGCAACACTGCTGGCCGCACCGATTACCAGGTACTGCGCAACGATCGCGTGATTGCTACAGTCACTCAGGGCACCTCTTACTCGGTTGCTCACACAGATGATGCGCGCTACTTTGTACGCTCAGTCGATAACGTAGGCAACTACTCTGAGACAACCCCTGTTGCCCTGGCAGAAGTCAAGGCCCCACCAGCGGAGCCCACTACCCCACCCGCTGAGGAGTCCCCGGTGACTCCCCCAGACCTGCCCCAACCCACCAAGGCCCCGGTAAGCCCACCTGTGGAACCAGGACCAGGCGAGGATCCGCTTACCCCACCGGATCAGCCGGAGCCCGGGCAGGACCCTGATCAGCCCGCCGATGGAGCTGACCCAGTGGCTCCCCCCATTGGGGAGGACACTCCCGCTGACCCAGAACAACCCGATGTTGAAGATAATCCGGCTCCAGCTGACCCGGTGGAACCGGTTGAGCCGGAGAAACCAGCCGACCAAAGAATCATTGCCTCTGGAGATGACTGGCGGGTAGCTTTTCACCTCTTCAGTGACTTTGACCGTAGCTGGCGCGATACCAATTACAGGTACAACACCGCCTGGCAGTGGTACACGGCACCAACTTCAATCGGTTGGGGTGAAGGTAGCCTGAAGACCCAGCTGACCTTCAACTTCTTCACCCAGCCCTCGTCCTTCTTCTTGCGTAAGGAGTTCACCTTGAACCCCGCTCCTAACCAGGAGCTGGTCCTGACTACCTACGCTGATGATGGCATCGCTATCTATGTCAATGGCAAGGAAGTGGCCCGTCAGAACCTCCCTGCCAATGCCTACCCCAGGACGGCTGCTCTTGCACGAGTTTCTTATGCTGATGCAAAAGCTAACCCGCTTACTATCACCATTCCGTCTAAGGATCTCAAAGATGGTAAGAACGTCATCGCGGTTGAGGTTCATTCCTACCGTCGTGGCGAACCTACCACCTTCGATATGGATGCAACTCTGGTAACACGCTAGAGGCTGCTCGGGCAAAGAATAGAAAATCCTGCTCCCCCAAAGTTTTCCCTTTGATGAGCAGGATTTTCTATATTCGTATACAGCCCGGTAAAAGATTAAGCTCTGGGTCTTCTACATGTTTAGCGGCGGCTTATGAAGACAGGGGATCCTTTCGTCCACCGTTTAGCTGACAAATGATAGGGACAAGTCCTTATAAATATGGGGCTTGTCCCAAGAAGGTCGGCTACTGTTTGAACCTACTCTGACCTAAAATTGAGGGATATACCCCCCACCCTTGAGCGGCATCTACCTTTCCCTACACCTGAGGGGTAAAGCAATGATAGGCCGACTCAGGGGCTAACAAGCGGTCCGCACACCGCACTTATCTGCTCGCACTTTACTAGGGACTTCCAGGGCATGGCTATGACCTCTTCTTCCTCTGGCACCAAATGCCGGTTCAGGGAAACACTTTCACATTTGAATGCAGCGCAGAAGCCCGGGGTGGGCGTACCTGCTTACACCCGCTGGGTTAATCGTCGGGTCGCACGCATCTTTGCAGCCGCTGCCGTTAAGTGTGGTATTACCCCAAACGGCGTCACCGCTATCAGCGCCCTCACCTCGCTGCTAGCCATGCTTCTCTTGCTGACTGCCCAGCCCTCTTTGGCTGTGGGCGCGCTTGCAGCTTTCCTCTTTGCCCTGGGCTACGCGCTCGACTCCGCTGATGGCCAGGTTGCCCGCGTGACAGGCAAATCCTCCCCCGCCGGGGAATGGCTAGATCACGTCGTTGATGCTATGCGTACCCCCGCCATGCACCTGACCATCCTGATCGGCTTCATCAAGTACCCCGGCAGCTGGCCTGTGACAGGCTGGCAGCTCTGGTGGCTACCCCTGGCTTTTTCGGTTCTGATGACCGGCCACTTCATGAGCCAGATTCTGGCAGAGCAGCTCCGTAAAAAGCACGCTAGGCAGGAGCCACCCTCGGGGGGAAGTCTTCGCTCTTTCATCAATCTACATATGGATTCCGGTACTTTCTGCTGGGTCTTTATTCTCTGGGGAACGTGCTGGGGCTTCCTCATTGCCTACGGCCTCCTCTTCCTCTCAAACGCAGCAACGGTTCTTCTCTCCATGCGCCGTAAGTTCCTGTCACTCAGTACACCTCAAGGAGCATAGGTCCCATGTCCGACGTTAAAATTTCAGCACTTATTGCAACCGCAGGGGCACGCCCCCAGCTGTTGCGACAGACCGTTCAATCCATGTTTGACCAGGACTACACCGGTCACATCGAGGTTATCGTTGTGTTTGACTACGTTGATATCGATGATCTATCCGATATGACGGTACCGCCCAACCGCTCTCTTAAGACCATTGTTAACTCACATTCGAAGGGTCTTGCCGGCGGACGGAACACCGGTGTGGTTGAGGCCAGCGGTGAATGTGTTGGCTTCTGCGACGATGATGATTATTGGTACCCCACCCGTATCTCTGAACAGATCAAACTCTGGAAAGAGCACCCGGAGGCTATCGCCATTTCATCTGGCATCGTCATTCGTTCTGAAGGTAAGGAGATCGAACGTCTTGCTCCTGCGCTTGCAAGATTCGACGACTTCCTGCGCTCTCGCATCACCGAGATTAATCCCTGCACCACGCTCTTTAAGCGTGATGACCTAGTTCCTGGCGGGCGTATTGGGCTGGTTGATGAAAAGCTCCCCGCTGCCTATGGTGAAGACTACGATCTGCTCCTGCGGGCAACCCGTTGCGGTGATATTTACTCAATTCAGAAGCCCGGCGCGCTCATACTCTGGGATCGCCCCTCCTTCTTTGCGGGGCGCTGGCAGTCAATGGTCGATGGTCTTACCTATATTCTCCAGAAGTACCCCGAGTTTGAGCGTCAGCCCAAAGGCACCGCGAGAATCGCCGGTCAGATCGCTTTTGCACATGCTGCCCTGGGCAACCGCAAATCCGCGCAGGCATACGCAAGATCGGCACTGCGTCGCGACCCCCTACAGGTTCGGGCCTGGGCCGCACGCTGTATTGCAGCGGGACTCATCAAGCCCGAGTTTCTACTGAACCTGGTGAATAAAACAGGTAGAGGGCTCTAGGTCCGCATGACGGTTCCACTCTCCCCAACCTCACACTACAATCGATTTCTGTCGGCGGTGCCCCCTACCGTGGATGCACCGCTCCCGGCCTGGCCCATTTTAATCCTGCTCTATGGCTTTCCCCTTGTGTGGGCTATGGGTTTCATGCAGTTCGCCCCAACGGTTCTAGCCTTGATCATGATTGTTCTCATGGTCATGCGCCGACACGTGATGGTTCATTCCACCATGTGGGTCTGGTTTGCTCTCATGTTCTGGGGGCTTATCTGCCTTGTCTCCATCAATACAGGATCGGAGTTTTTAGGCTGGTTCCAGCGCTACATGAACATCTTTAATGTGGGTATCTACACGGTCTATTTCTTTAATGCCCGTGAACGGATCCCTAACCACATCATGCTGGGCGGCCTGCTGACTATATGGGCAACGGTCGTTATCCTGGGCTACGCCGCCCTAGCTTTCCCCAACTTTAGGCTTCAAACGCCCATGAGTTTTGTCTTGCCGGGTTCGCTACTCAATAACGACCTGGTAAAAGCCTATGTGCTCCCCCCCATGGCAGAAGTTCAGCTCCCGTGGGGAGTCGACGTACCCTACAACAGGCCCTCAGCGCCTTTCCCCTACGCCAACTCATGGGGTTTAGCTTATGCGCTACTCACACCCGTTGTTTTTGCTGTGATTACCGGGGTTCACTCACGTAAAACCCAGATCCTTCTCGTCCTTGCCGTAGTTGTTTCGCTAGTCCCAGCAGTGGCAACCTCAAACCGAGGTATGTTCATTGGCCTGGGCGCAGCTTTTGCCTATGTCCTCTTCCGTTTGCTTCTTCGCGGTGACTGGCGTGCTTTGGGTATAGGCTTTGTGCTCTTCCTTGGGGGCATCACCTACCTCACGGTTTCCGGTGCTATTGAGGAAATCTTGGGCCGCCAGGAGTATTCAAACTCAACCGGTGGTCGGGCCTCACTCTACGAGCTCACTTTTGAGTACACCTTGCGTTCACCACTCGTAGGCTATGGAACCTCCAAGATGGCCGATAACGTGGGTGTTTCAATGGGCACCCAGGGCCAGGTATGGGCTCTCATGTTCTGCTTTGGTTTTGTTGGTCTGGGGCTCTTCCTACTCTATGTAGTCTCAGTCCTCATCAATACCTGGAACGTTGCATCGCTGACCGGTATGTGGGTTCACTCGGTGATTGTGGCAGCGCTAGCAGTAGTCTTCTTCTATTCCTTCGACGTCATTCAGCTCACCGTTCTTATGCTGACGGTAGCCATGATGATGAGATCTCGAATGTACGGGGAGGGCCTCTGATGGCTCGTTCTCTTGCAAAAAGTGGAGCTTTCTCAACGCTGTACGTCATGTACGGTTCGGCTGCGGCCTTTGTGGCTACGCTTATAGTGTCAAATGGTGTAGGTAAAGCCGGTGCGGGTTCCTTCTTTCAAGTCATGGCACTCTTTGCGATTGCGACTTCGCTCTGTGTCTTTGGTGCAGATACCGGCCTTGTAAGAGCCATGAGCGCACAGCGAGCTCTGGGGCAGTATTCCCTTCTACCGAAGCTCTTACGATATGCTTTTGGCCCCGCAACCCTCATTGCTTTCACGGTTCTTATTGCGGCAACCCTTATCGCGCTACCGGTTGTGACCCCCAATATGGGCACTGAAAACCGTACAGCTATCCTTGCCAGCGCACCTTTTATTCTGGTTGCGGCCTGGATGACACTGTGCTTCGGGGCACTCCGGGGACTGGGCTACACCGTAGAGTTCACCTTTCTCCAAAGCGCGCTCCTGCCTACCCTTCGTATTCTGGCTGTTCTGCTCGCTGTCAGTATCTCGGGGGCCATTCTCTCTTTGTCTCTGGCATGGTCACTCCCCCTGCTCCTTGTCTTTGCAGTTTCAGCGCTATGGGTTCGCAAGTACATGCCTCAGGGTGAAGATCTTCCCAGCTATCCAGCAAAGCATCTAGCTATTGAAGCCATGGCAAGTACACCTGTCACTGCGCCCGAGACCGCAAAAAGTTTCTGGGCCTTCAGCTCAGCGCGCGGTGTCTCGGCCATGGTCGAGGCGGTCCTGGAATGGATTGATGTCCTGCTCATCGGCCTCTTCTTAGGCCCGGCAGCCAGCGGCGTCTACGGCGCTGTCAATCGTTGTGTCCGTGTCGGTGCAATGGTTGAGCATACCGCCCGCGTGGTCACCGGGCCAGAGATCTCCTCAGCAATCGCTCGGGGTGACCTTATTAGAGCTCGCCAGATCTTTGTCTCCGCAACCCGGATTCTGGTGGCTGTTGGTTGGCCTTTTTTCATCACCTTGGCGGCCTTCGGCCCCGCGCTACTGGGATTCTTTGGCTCCGGGTTTGTTGAGGGAGCACCGCTCTTTTGGATCATCGGGGTAGCCATGCTGGTTCAGATGGCCGCCGGTGGCGTTCAGAGTGTACTTCTCATGAGCGGGCGTAGCCGCTGGCAACTTTACAACAAGCTCTCCGCACTAGCTGTTGCAGTCGCTCTCAACCTCACCCTGATTCCACTCTGGGGGCTAGCTGGGGCAGCAACCGCTTGGGCCTCAGCCGTCCTCACAGACTGTGTGCTGGCCACGGTTCAGGTCTACGGAAAACTCGGCATCAGGCCCCGCCCTTCCGAGTTGCTCCCGGTCATGGGTCTTGCGGCTGGAACTCCGTCTCTTGGAGCCGTGGGAGTTCACCTCATCTGGGGAAACCAATTCTTAGGACTCATCATCTACCTAGGTACGGTGGTACCGCTCTATGTGGCTCTCATCTACCGTTTCCGACATCAGGTAGGCCTGGAGCAAGTCATCAACTCACTCACTCGCAAATTTAGCCGCTAGGCAACAATATCTTGATTAATCTTTAGGGAAGGACTCATACTCATGGAACGCCAATCACGGTTAAGAACCAAGGACCAGCAAGCCACACCCGTATCGCTCGGAGCAGCAGCTCGGCGGGTTCTGCGCCACCGCTTTGTGGTGCTTACCAGTTTAATGATCTTCGCGGCGCTCGGCGCTGTGGCAGGGCTTATCCTTCCTAACTCATACCAGTCTAAAGCCGTGATCAATGTAACCCAGCCCAGCTCCGGCGCATCGGGACTCCGTGCTAGCCTGAACACTATTGACATGGATACCGAAGAGGCTATTGCAGGTTCCCGCACTGTACTCGAGGCAGCTGCCAATCAGCTGGGTTTAGATGCTGATGACCTCAAAGATATGGTCAGCGTGGCAGGCCATTCCAACAGCACCATTCTCGATATTATGGTCAGCTCGGATTCACCTGAAAGATCAGCCGAGATCGCTAATACTGTAGCCCACGCTTACCTCAAACACAGATCAGATACAATCCGGACAACCCGGGAAGAAACCCGCAAAAATATCGACGCTGTCTCTGCGGGGATGGATTCAGGAATCGTCAACCAGGCTATCCTGAGCCTAGAGGCCACCTCCACAGATACCGGCACTATTATCTCAAGCGCCCAAGCCCCTAGCAGACCATCAAATTTCACTCTGGCGCAAACCATCTTTATTGGTGCAGGAGTAGGCCTGCTCCTAGGAATTTTTGCAGCCTACATCGTGGATAGAACTTCGAGGGTTCTCGGCTACCCCGAGCGTCTCTCTGAAATTGCTCAGGCTCCCGTCTCTATCATCAAGAGTGGTTCTGAAGAGGAATCTATTGCCCAGCTTCTCCGCCGAATGGATGTTGCCGATGGCAATCTCAAGAAGGCTAACTTTGATGGTGTTACTGTCTTCTCCCCTACCCCTCGCGCGGCAGGTGCGCTGACTACCTTTCTCATCAAGGGGATTTCTGACCCCGATTTTGTCGTAACCGAGGCTCCGGTTTTCAACTCTCTAACCAACAATCAGCTCAAGGCTCATATCAAGCAGAACAAGCCGCTGATTGTAGATACTCCGGCCTCAGCCTCTCTTGCAAAGGTCCTCCTTTCAGCTGACCAGAGTGGCGTTCTACTCCTGCCTTTTACCCCCAAAAGCACGGTGAAGAGCGTACGACGCCTGTTTAGTGAGCTCACTCCCTCAAGCTCCACCCAGGTTATCCCTGTTTACTTTGACACGCATACTCACGAGAAATAATCACCCATGAAGGTCCTTCTAACAGCAAGTGCTGGTGGCCATCTGGCTCAGCTTATAGCCCTTGAAAAGTTCTGGAAAGAGCACGATCGGGCCTGGGCAACCTTTGAGCTACCCGAAGTTAAGGCCGCTTTAGACGGCGAGCGCACCTACTGGGTACACTTCCCGACAACCCGGAATATTCCTAACGCAATCCGGAATATCGGTGTTGCCTGGCGGGTACTCCGCAAGGAGCGGCCCGATGCCGTTATCTCAACCGGTGCTGCGGTTGCCGTTCCGTTCTTTATTATCGCCAAGCTTCTTGGCATCAAAACGGTCTTTATTGAGTGCTATGACCGTATTACTATGCCAACGCTCACCGGCCGCATCTGCTACCCCATGAGCGATCTTTTTGTGGTGCAGTGGGAGGAGCAGAAAAAGATATTCCCTGAGGCCGTCAATATCGGCCATATTCTCTGAGCGAGGAGGTAGCTTTGAGCGAGAAAAAATATGATCTGGTTGTATCTCTGGGCACTGATTACCACCATTTTGACCGTCTTGTGCATTGGGTGGATGAGTATCTTGCGGCACGCCCTCAGGTGAGCTGTCTTGTTCAACATGGTTTCACGGCTCCTCCTCAACATGCTGAGGCTGTTGAGCGTTTGCCCCGTGCTGAACTACTGGAACTCTACCGCTCTGCGAAGGTGGTCTTGGTGCAGGGCGGGCCAGGGTCAATTTTGGATGCTCGTGAGGTAGGTGCGATTCCGCTGGCAGTCCCCCGTGTTGCTGAACTTGATGAGGTAGTTGATAATCACCAGGTTGAGTTCTCTCGTGTGATGCAGACACACGGTGAGACCATCGTGGTCAACAGCGCAGAAGATCTCCTGAATAAGCTTGATGCAGCTTTCGCTGACCCGGATTCTCTGCGAGGAACCTACCGTGTACCCGGCAGTGATAAGGCTGCCGATAATCTTACGGAGTCCTTTAGCCGCATTGGTAGTGGCCAGCCAAGTGGGTTTGTTCGCAGGGTCTGGCAGATTCTGTTGGGAATGTGCAGGAGGCCAAGCTAGGTCTTCCCCCCCTTACCGCTAGCGCATTAAGGTACAAGCCTGTGGGTATCTGCTCTTAGGCTCAACGATTTAGCCATCAGTGAGCAGGGCTCGCATTTCTCAGTGTTCAAACATGTTAACCCCGTAGAATGGGGCAGGACAGAAACTATTTGCCCTGAAAGGCTTCACTATGGCTGTTCAAAGCTCCACCACTATTAACGCCGGCATCGATTTGGTTGCACGTGCTTTTGCCGACGAGAACTTTGCCCGTTTTGCAAGTGAAAAGGTACGGGTGACTTTTGAGTCTTTCCAGCTTCAGGGTGACCCTGCGGCAGCTTTTACCACCACCACTGTTCGTTCCGTACCTGCTGATCGTCTGCCCGATATGGCCAAGAAGATCCCCGGTGCTTCTCATGGCATCTCCCTGACCCAGGTCGATCAGGTCTCTGCGCCCGCGGCTGATGGTTCACGCACCGTTGTCTCAGAAGTATCTGTTAAGGGTGTTCCCGTAACCGGCAAAGCTAGCCAGAGCCTTACCCCCCAGGGAGATACGACCGTAGCTAATGTTGAGGGCGAAGTTAAGTGCTCTATCCCGCTGGTAGGTAAGAAAATTGCGGCGGCAGCTGAGCCTCAGATTGGCCGCGTGTTCTCGGCTCTGGGTTCCTGCGCAGAAGAGTTCATTCAGAACAACTACTAGGCCAGATAGCCCCATAAAGCTCAAGAGGCGCCCTACCCGTTCGGGTAGGGCGCCTCTTTTCTTGGCTTCAATGGGACTTAGGCCGCAGATGGCATAGAAAGTGCCTTCAGGGCGGCGCGTAACTTAGTGCTGGAGGTGTGAGCGGTGTAGGGGAAGTAAACTACGTGAACACCGACCTCCGCAAACCGGCGCTCTAACTCCTTACCACGAGCAGTACCTTTCCAGTCGTCACCTTTAAAGAAGGTGTTGAAGCGAACCTGTTCCCAGGTCTCTAGCTTATCTTCTACCGTTTCTGCTCGAACTTCATCGACAAAATCAATGTGAGAGACGATTTCCATACGCTCAGCCAAGGGCACGATGGGGCGTCGGCCCTTGGTCAGCTCTAACATTTCATCTGAGACGACTCCTGCAATCAGATAGTCGCAGTTCTTTTTTGCTTCACGCAAGATGTTGAGGTGGCCTACGTGAAAGAGGTCAAAGGCGCCAGCGGCGTAACCGATATTCATTGTTCCCCTGAAGAAAAGTGCGAAAGAACCCGCGTGCGAAAACGGGATGTTAGTGTATTTTCAGTCCTTAAGACTACGGGAGTTAACCTGCTATTGGTAGCCGTTTGAACCGGCTCTTTGGGGGACAGCCCACACTGAAAGAGGCTGGTGTGACCTGCAATAAGACCCGCCCCATCAGCTATCTTCTATAGCCGGGACGGGCCTTATGTCAGGGGCTAAGCCGCAGGTAATACCGGGGCCTAGCGGGCAGCGGCTTCTTTGGTGGCTTCTTCTGCCGCGACCCACGAAAGCATGGCGCATTTCACGCGGGCCACGAATTTGGAGACACCGGCAAAAGCTGCAGCGTCGCCGAGCGCTTCCTCATCGGGTTCAATCTGACCGCGTGAGCGGAGCATCTCGCGGAAGTCATCAACAAGTTTTTGGAACTCTTCTACGGTCATGCCAGGGGCCATCTCTGATAACACAGAAGCCGCCGCCATGGAGATTGAGCAGCCGTCGCCTTCCCAGGAGACCGACTGGATAAGGGGTTGGTTGGTATCAAGAATAATCCGCAGGTTAATCTCGTCACCGCAGGTTGGGTTGTACTGGTGGTTGGTGGCTACCCGTGCCCCTTCTGCCGGTTCAAGCAGGCCCTCACCGCTGCGCTGTTTGGAATGTTCAAGGATAATTTGCTGATAAAGCTGTTCTAGGCCGCTCATTACAGTATCTCTTCTTTCGTCGTAGGTCTTAGAAATGGTGCAGACTAAGCACCCGCCCTCCCGGGTTCTTGCGGAGAGGGTAAGGGACTACAGCAGGTCTTAGTCGGTATACCCGAAGTAGGGGCGTACCTTTGCTAGCTCTTCAATGAAACGCTCAACGTCCTGGGTGCTCGTGTAGATATAGGCTGATGCTCGCGTTGAGGCGGTGACGCCTAGGGCGCGGTGGAGGGGCTGGGCGCAATGGTGACCCACACGAACCGCAATGCCCTGCTGGTCCAGCAGCTGACCCACATCGTGCGGGTGTACCCCATCGACATGCACGGAGACAAGCCCAGCACGCGGCTGCCCCACTGAGGGACCCAACAACCGCACACCGGGAATCTGGCTCACACCCTCAGCTAGGAGCTGCCCCAGGTGAGCTTCCCAGGCGTGGACGCGGTCCATACCTAGGTGTTGCAGGTAGCGCACAGCCTCGGCCCAGGCAACAGCCTGGGAGACCCGCTGGGTACCGGCCTCAAACTTAATGGGAGCAGGCATCCATTCAGCTTCGGTCATGGTGACCTTGGTGATCATGGACCCGCCCGTGAGGAATGGTGGCAGAGCCTCTAAAAGTTCATGCCGGCCGTACAGGGCACCGATGCCGGTAGGTGCCAGCATTTTGTGCGCAGAAAACACCGCAAAATCAACGCCGAGCGCTTTGACATCGACCTGCATGTGGGGTGCAGACTGGCAGGCATCGAGAACGGTTAGCGCCCCCACCCGCTCTGCCAGCTGGACCATGAATGCCACATCGGTCATGGAGCCAGCAACGTTAGAAACATGGGTGAAAGCTAGGACGCGGGTACGCTCTGTGACGATATTCTCCGCCGCCTGGTAGTCAATCAGCCCATCTGCCGTCACCGGGACATAACGGAGGGTTGCCCCGGTGCGGGCCGCAAGAATCTGCCAGGGAATAATGTTGGCGTGGTGTTCCTGCTCCGTAGTGATGATTTCATCACCGGGCTTGAGCGCAAAAGCTCGGGCGGCTTCTGCCCCAATACCGTCAGATGCGTTGCCCAGGGAGTAAGCCAGGAGATTCAGGGCCTCGGTGGCGTTTGAGGTCCATACCAGCTCGTTCTCCGCAGCGCCAAGGAATCCAGCTACCGTGCGCCGGGCGTCCTCAAAGGCATCGGTTGCATCAACTGCTAGGGTGTGGGCACCGCGGTGAACCGCAGAGTTAGCGCCCAGATAGTAGTTGCGCTCAGCATCAAGGACCTGAAGAGGATTCTGGCTCGTTGCACCCGTGTCGAGGTAAATCAGCGGTTGGTCGTTGACCGTGCGGTCAAGAATCGGGAAATCCTTACGCACTTCGGCCACAAGATCATCTGTGAGTTCCACCCCGGCCGGGGTGCGGTACTGGCTAGCCACTGATATCTGCCCTTCTTTCGAATCCTGCCTGTATAACGGCATGCTTTTATAGCCTATTCCCAAAAAAGGAAGAAAGGTAGTTAGGTGGGGCTGGCCTATTCCAAGTTCACAGCATCTAGGCCTGGTCCCTCTTGACGTGAAATTTTTGCTGGGCCGCAAGAAGCCCATCAGTGATCAGCAGTTCAAGGGCCTGCGCCGAATCAGACACCAGAAAGGGGAGCTCTTTCTTCTCAAGTTGTGAGAAGGGCCTGAGAACGAAATCTGCGGTCTGCATACGGCCTGGGGGTCGGCCAATCCCGGTACGCACCCGGTAATAATCTTTGGTTCCCAGTGCCTTGGTCATGTCGCGGAGCCCATTATGCCCGCCTTCTCCCCCACCGATTTTCAGTTTGATAGTGCCGAAGGGGATATCCAGTTCATCGTGTACTGCGATAATCCGCTCAGGCTCAATACCGTAAAATCGCGAGAGTTCTGCCGAGGGGCCACCCGAAAGATTCATATAGGTTAGAGGCTTTGCCAGGATCAGGCGGGGGCCTCCCATGCCCAGACGTCCTTCTAGGACTTGGGCACGAGCTTTTGAGTGCTTCTTAAAGCTACCGCCAACCTCACGCGCTAATTGGTCTAGGACCATCTGACCTATGTTGTGACGGGTTGCAGCGTACTCAGTACCGGGGTTCCCCAGACCGATCACGAGCCAAGCCTCTGCCATGTAACTCACCTTTCTGAGCTGATGATACAAAGAGGGTCTGCGCCGTAAATGCTACGACGCAGACCCCTGAGGTTAGAAACCTCTAAACTTATTCAGCTTCATCTACCAGGGCATCAGCTTCGGCACCCTCAGGAGCGTTTTCGCCTTCTTCGCCGGTTTCGGGAACGTCAAGTTCCTCGGGCTCAGAAACGTTAACGATTAGAAGTTCGGGATCTGCTACCAGGGTAACGCCGGCGGGCAGTTCAATATCAGATGCATGAACGTGCTGACCGATTTCGCGACCTTCGATGTTAACAACCAGGCTCTCGGGGAGCTTGAGGGCATCTGCTTCAACCAGCAGGAAGGTTTCTGTCTGGTTTGCGACAGCGCCAACTACAGGCTCGCCCTCAACATGGATGGAAACTTCAATCTGAACCAGCTCGCCACTCTTAACGGTCTGCAGGTCAAGGTGCTGGAGTTCGGGGCGGATGGGGTGACGCTGGATGTCCTTGATCATGACAAGGTGTGATTCACCTTCGATATCGAGTTCGAGGATAGCGTTGTCAACGCGAGCAGCCAGGGTGGTTGCGTGGCCGGGCATGATAACGTGCTTGGGCTCTTCGCCGTGGCCGTAAATTACTGCGGGGATGTCGCCTGCCATGCGGATGCGACGAGCGTAGCCCTTGCCGAAGTCGTTGCGGGGTGTTGCGGAAATCTTGATGGTATCTGACATGGTCAGCCATCCTTTCTATGGTTAGGAGTGATGCGCCAAGTGGTGTAGTGAACTGGCGCCAGAAATCACTTTCTAACCAGCCACCGTCAGGTTCGGACCTACCGTCTATAAGACGGTATTCCACTGCCTTGGCCTGAGAGCTACCTTTAGGATAGCCAAGGCAATTGTTCCATGGAATAGATAAGGAATCAACTTAATACACACAGAGTACCCCAGGGCTTAGCGCTTATCATCTGTAAGATTCTATAGACCCTGGCCTAAGACCCACAAAATTCCCAACATAGATTTTATTATAATATTTTAGACATAAGGGAAGACAAATTGCACTCAGTAGCGAAAACCAGGGGGCCGGATAATCTGGATTATCGGTACCAGTTGCCCCTCGCGCAGGAAATCTAACCAAGTCGCTTGAAAAATAGTTGATTCTTCTCTCAACTTCTGTAAGCCATTCAGCCGCAAATGCGGTCTGAGGCCGAAACGCAAAACACATTTGGGAAAGAGTCCTGGAGTAGTGAAGTTCTGAATCCCTCTGAAGCGCGCCCCCCTTGGGCATCTCCCCAGTCCCATAGACCTCTGCTTCGCCTACGGCCCATATTGATTTATGATTTTCAAGATAATCAATCATCCGAGAGACCCTACCCTCGAAAGGTTTAATATCCAGATAGGCGCCACCGTGGTGGTACATAAAGTAGGCACGCAAGTAATCAGACCTATGCACAAAAGATAAATCATAGTAGCAGTCATGCAGGGGGTGGCCAGGAACAATGAAGTCCTTCAGATTATCATTCGAAACCAGGATTACTTCTATATCATCATTATTTTTTACGAGATAATCGAAAGAATTTTTCCTGTTTTTTGTCAGAGGGTTGTCCCCAGTCCAAAATAAGTAAAGTTTCTTAGGCACTGGGAGGCTCTCGGCGGTAGGAAGATTACTCGACAGCCTCAAATGGTCTACAGGGAAAGTAGAGGAAGTAGGGGACCGCAAAGTACCCTCTTTATTAAGCCACCTCTCATACTTTTCAGCTTGGTAGGAATAGCCCGCGAATGCAGAGTATTTCTTCAAGCCAAAACCAATTGAAGAGCGATAAAACCACCTAGATTTCTTCTTGAAGATAAAAGCGCGGTGTTTAGCCTGCCGTAATACTTCTAACGTTTGCTCCTTCAAAAAACCTAACCTCTCTCTAAATGCTCTTACCTAAGTAGTCTGCAAGAGCTTCCCTGTGATTACGGGGGGTGAAGCCCGCTTCGATAATTTTTGACAGGTCCATTGCGGAGTTGGTGGGGCGGGGCGCGAATACCTCAGCCTTGGCGAAGTAGTCTGCCGTGCTGACAGGGCTTACCCGGTCAGCAGAGTGCCCGCCTGCTTCAAAAACAGCTTGAGCGATCTCTGCCCAGGTCACTACATCACCGGTGTTCGAGACATGATAGGTGCCGTAGTCACACTGATTTTCGAGCAGGTGCACAATGGCACCGGCCAAATCGCGGGTGAAGGTCGGACGCCCGTGCTGGTCGGCAACCACCGTGGGGTCGATGCCACGCTCAGCCAGTGACTTCATGATTTCGATAAAGTTCTTACCATCGCCCATGACCCAGGAGGTTCGAACAATATAGTGGCGGGCTACAGAGCGGGCCGCCATTTCACCGGCGGCCTTGGACTGACCATAGACACCCAGCGGAGCCAGCGGTGCATCCACTGCGTATTCCTGCCCCAGTGGCAGGCTACCGTCAAAAACATAGTCGGTGGATACGTGTACCAGCGGAACCCCGGCCTGATCGGCGACACGGGCAAGAGCGGCGACACCGGTGGCGTTAGCAGCCCAGGCATCGGCCCGACCCTGGGCGGTCTCTGCCTGGTCCACAGCGGTGTAAGCTGCCGCGTTGATGATGCCTCGTAAAGAGCGCCAACGATAGGCCTGCACCCACGAATCGGGGTCGGCCAGGTCAAGCTCATCACGGCCGGCGGCCAGGTAGGGAGTACCTCTTGCCTCAAGCTGTTTGACCAGTTCACGGCCCAACTGGCCCTTGGCACCAACCACCAGGAAGGGAGCGGGGGCAAGGGGTTCTACCTGAGCCAGGCGGGGGTGGTTCTTGTCCTTCTCCGATAGCTCAGCATCTTTAAGAGCAATGGGCCAGTCGATAGCTACGGTCTCATCGGCCAGGTTCAAGAAGGAGTACTCGGACTGGGCATCAACCGACCAGTGATCGTTGACCAGGTAAGTGTAGGCGGTGTTATCTTCTAAGGTCTGGAAGGAGTTACCCACACCGCGTGGAACGAACACCGCGGTGTCGGGGCCGAGTTCTACGGTCACGGTTTTACCGAACGATTCTCCGGCGCGCAGGTCTACCCAGGCACCAAAGATGCGGCCGGTTGCCACAGAGACGTACTTATCCCAAGGCTCAGCGTGAATACCGCGAGTGGTGCCTACTGAGGCGTTAAAGGAAATGTTGTTCTGAACGGGTCCGAAATCGGGCAGACCGGCGGCCAACATTTTCTCCCGCTGCCAGTTCTCCTTGAACCAACCACGGTTATCACCGTGTTGCGGAATATCAATGACCAGCAGGCCGGGAATCTCGGTGGTGTAAACAGCAAGGTCTTTGGGCATTACTGACCAGCCTTTGCGTATTTAGCCTCAACCTCAGCCTTGAGGGGCTCCCACCAGGCGCGGTTATCGGTGTACCAGGCGATGGTGTCAGCAAGCCCAGCCTCAAAGTTGGTGAATTGCGGCTCCCAACCAAGTTCTTCGCGCAGGCGGGTGCCGTCAATGGCGTAGCGCAGGTCGTGACCGGGGCGGTCAACAACGTGCTCAAAAGCGTCCTCAGGCTGACCCATCAGGCGCAAGATAGTACGAAGCACCGTGATGTTGTTCTCTTCACCGTTTGCACCGATGAGGTAGGTCTCACCGATAGCGCCCTTTTCCAGAATTGTATGAACAGCGCTGGAGTGATCTGATGCGTGAATCCAGTCGCGGACGTTCAGGCCTTGGCCGTAGAGTTTAGGCTGGATACCTGCCAGGATATTGGTGATCTGGCGAGGAATAAACTTCTCGATGTGCTGGTAGGGGCCGTAGTTATTGGAGCAGTTAGAGATAGTTGCTTCAATACCGAAAGAACGTACCCAGGCACGCACCAGCAGGTCAGAACCGGCCTTTGTTGAAGAGTAAGGTGAGGAGGGATTATAGGGGGTAGTCTCAGTGAACTTAGCGGGGTCATCAAGCTCAAGATCACCAAAAACCTCATCGGTTGAGATGTGGTGGTAGCGGGTCTTATGCTGACGCACGGCCTCTAGGAGGGTGAACGTACCCACCAGATTAGTATGAATAAAAGGGCTGGGGTCGTTCAAGGAATTATCGTTGTGTGACTCTGCCGCATAATGGACGACTGCATCAGCCTCTCTCACCAGAGGGCTGACGACGTCCATATCTGCGATATCACCTTTAACCACTTCACACCGGTCAGCAGGCAAGCCAGCCAGTGACATTTCATTGGCGGCGTAAGTCATTTTATCGAGGACAAGAACACTATGATCAGTTTTTTCAAGAAGATAGTGAACAAAGTTTGAGCCGATAAAGCCGGCACCGCCGGTAACAAGAATTTTTCCCATGAAGCTAACAATAGTGGTAAATCACCTCAAAGTAGAGGCTATGTTAGCCCCACGAGATGTGGTGTTCATGCCACAATGGAAACTATGAAGGGAATTTTACTCGCAGGGGGTACCGGTTCGCGCCTCCACCCCATTACGCTCGGCATCAGCAAACAGCTCACGCCTGTTTATGACAAGCCGATGATTTACTACCCCATTTCGACCCTTATGTTGGCCGGAATCCAAGACATCCTGATTATCACAACACCCCAAGATCAGGAGCAGTTCAAGCGGCTTCTCGGTGATGGTTCGCAGTTCGGTGTCAATTTCAGCTACCAGGTTCAGCCCTCTCCTGATGGACTTGCTCAGGCCTTTATTCTGGGTGAAAGCCATATCGGAGATGACACCGCAGCCCTTGTGCTCGGTGACAACATTTTCTACGGCCCCGGTTTGGGCAATCAGCTCCGCAAATACAATGATGTGGATGGTGCCGCTGTTTTTGGTTACCGTGTTGCAGACCCCACTGCCTACGGTGTTGTTGAATTTGACGATAATTTCAGAGCTATTTCTATTGAAGAAAAGCCAGAAATTCCTAAAAGTGATTACGCAATCCCTGGCCTCTACTTTTACGATAACAAGGTTATTGAATACGCAAAGGCCATTAAGCCCTCCCCCCGTGGCGAACTAGAGATTACCGACCTCAATAGGATCTATCTAGAGCAAGGCAAATTGCAGGTTGAAGTTCTTCCGCGCGGAACAGCTTGGCTCGATACAGGGACCTTTGGCTCTCTTGCCGATGCAACAAGTTTCGTCCGTACGGTTCAGGCCCGCCAGGGTCTTTCCATCGGTGCCCCCGAAGAAATTGGGTGGCGCATGGGTTGGATTGATGACGACCGGCTTGCTGAACTTGCACGACCTCTCGCTAAAAGCGGTTACGGCAAGTACCTGCTGGGCCTTCTCAAATAAGAGATATTTAACATTGCTGGTGTCTTGGGATGAGTTCTGACTCCTAGGACTGCCAAACAGCTGCTGTTAGAATCAAAACAAACTTTATTCTTTTTCAACTGCTTTAAACTCACATTTAGGTTACTGATGACCATACTTGACTTCGTGCGAATGTTACGCGCCAATCTAAAATTTCTCATAGTAGGAGCCCTGATCGGGGCTTTGCTGGGCTTTGGCTACTCCCTCCTACAGCCCAAGGTTTACTCCTCGTCGTCAACTGGCTATGTAACCGTTGGGGACGGCAGCGGTATTGGGGATGTCATAGCCGGATCCACAGCGGCCAAGGAGAAAGCTAACGCCTACCTAGCCCTGGTTAATAGCGGTGCTGTTGCTGAGGAGATCGTCGCCGCCAACCCCAACCTGAACCTGAGCCGGGGACAGGTCCAAGGCAATCTTTCCGCAAGCGTTGATTCCAACTCCGCACTCATCAAGGTCTCAGCCACAGGGTCAAGCCCCGAGACGGCCCAGGCTCTAGCCAACTCTTCGCTGGAAGCTGTAGCCAAAGTTGTTAACGACATGGAAGGCTCAAGCAGCGTAAAGGTTATCCCGCTTGAGGATGCCAGCCTTAACCAGCGTCCGGTAAGCCCGGATACCCAGAAGCTGGTTCTAACCGGCGCTGCCGCTGGCCTGGGGCTAGTTCTAGTAACTATCCTTTTGCGCCGAACCCTTGATACCAAGCTCCGCACTCGCAACGATGCCACTCAAGCAACCGAAGCTGGGATCTTGGGAGTACTGCCTGTGTCAGACGAGCTTGATGAGGAGAACATCCTCAAGGCAGGTAAGGATCATGTTTCACAAGAAGCTATCCGCCAGATGCGCACCAATCTGCGCTTTGTTAATATCGATAACCCCCCTCGTTCGCTGATTGTGACCTCTGCCGAACCCGGTGAAGGTAAATCAACCGTATCGACTTCCCTGGCCCGGGCCCTGTCCGATGCTGGTGAACCGGTTATTATTATCGACGCTGATCTTCGCCGCCCTACTATTGCCAAAAAGTTCAAAATTGACTCTAAGGTGGGTCTGACCCAGGTGCTAGCTGGCCAGGTCGAACTTGCCGATGCCGTTCGCCAGTTTGAGGACTCTCAGCTCTTCATTCTTCCAGCCGGCCGCATCCCCCCCAACCCCTCAGAGCTCCTAGGGTCCGAGAAAATGCGTCAGCTCATCGCTGAGCTAGCCGGCGAGTTCGTTGTCATTGTTGACGTCCCCCCGGTCCTTCCTGTTACCGACGCGGTCCTTCTCTCAACTGCTGTGGACGGTGTTGTGCTGGTCGGTACCGTGGGCAAGACCCGCAAGGAAAACCTGGCAGAAGCTACTGCCAACCTGCGTAAGGTCAGCGCTAAAATCCTGGGAGTCGTCATCAATAAGGCTCCCCGCACGGGTCTGGGTAACTCCTACTATGGCTTCGCCTACAGCTCCAATAAGGGTTACACCAGCTACTACGGCCAGGACACCACCAAGTCGAAAAAATCCAAGAAGGGGAAGAAAAGCTCAGCTAAGTCAGTTGAGTCCGCACCCCAGGAGTCTTAGAACTCAAATAGTGCAGTGAGTTGAGTTTTATGCCAGTCGTTTATGTAGCGACTGGCATAAACTCTATAGTCCAGGGATTATCGGAGTAAGGTCTATGTCAAAAGAACAAAGTGCCCAAACATCAGCTGTCTCTGATGTTCCCCTTGCATTGCGTATCAGCCTTTCTCATGCTTATTTTCAGCATTTAGCTAACCGGCACGGCATCGATATTCTGCATGTGAAGGGTTATGCCTTTGCGCAGGAGGTCTACCGCCAGGGTAGGGTTAGCACAGATGTTGATTTGCTGGTCCGGCCTGAGCACCTACAGAAGCTCATAGAAGCTGCCCAGAGTGATGGCTGGGAAATCATTGCTCGATTTGAGACAGGGTCAATCTTTGAACATGCTATGACCCTCTACCACGGGTCATGGGGGCTTGTTGACATCCACCGGTACTTCCCTGGAATCGGTGATGCTCAAGGCTCAGCCTTTGAAACTCTCTGGCAACAACGGCGAACGCGGGAGATAGCTCATTATCCCTGCTGCCTGCCTTCTCTAACCGACTCCCGTATTTTTGTTGTAGTACACGGGGCGCGTTCCGAAAATGAGTACAAGGCCGATATTGAGTATCTTCGTAAGACCCTCTCCCCCGGTCAGTGGCAGGACATGAGAGATCGTCTACCGGCGCTGGATGCTGAACTTGCTTTCGCGGCTGCGCTGCAGGAGTTGGACAGTTTCAGGGATCACCCTGACTATCTGCTCTGGAAGTCAGTATCGGAAAAGACCTCAACCTATATCCGGTGGAAGGCCCGGTTCATGCATGCCAAAGGGTTCAGAGCAAAAACGAGGGTGGTGTTCAGTATCGTGATGGTTAATAAAGATCATCTCGCCATGGAGCTAGGGCACCCACCCACCAAAGAAGAAATCCGTCAGAAGTTCTTCTCCCGGTTTATCTTCTGGAAAAAGAAGTCATGAAGGAACAAACGATGCGATACAGCCGCGCGAACCATATCGGCTTCATCATGGGGTTCGAGAGTGGGCAAAGCGCAGATGATGAAACCTATGTAGCGAATCTGCTGACCTCGGAGATTTCTGTTCTTCGCGGGCCCAGCGCCTTGATATGGGAGATTCTGGACTCTCCCCGTAGTTCCGAAGAGATTATCGCTGATATGCAAGATATCTACGGTGTGCCCCGTGAAACCGTGGCAGATAGCGTCCTCAATTTTCTGGACTCGTTAGTCCGGCAAAACCTTCTAGAGCTCACGGACTATACCTAAAACTGATGAGGGCGGGTAACAGCTAGCTGTTACCCGCCCTCTCCTTTTAAGACCCGGTGCACTATTGCTTGACTTGTTCCCTGATTTGCTGGATAAACCGCTCCTCACTGAACTGGGAGATATGCTCCTGGATTCTCTGGGCTGAGTAGTCATCGGGACGAAAGTCTTCAACAGCCCGACGGATCTCAGGGGCTGTTGGCAGGTCGATGAAGGTACCGGTGATTCCCTCACGGATAGTGTCGAGGAAGCCACCTGCTTTCAGGGCAATGGTGGGCTTACCGAAGGCTCCACCCTCAAGCGGGGTGATCCCGAAATCTTCGTGAGAGACCGCTAGCAGAGCTCGCGCATGAGCATAGGCGTACTGCATCTGCTCATCGCTAAGTTCAGATGCAAAAGCTATGTTGGGGGTGCTCATCGCTTTAAGCTCATCCGCCATCGGGCCGGAACCGATGACCAAGAGTTTCTGGTCGAGCCCAGCAAAAGCCTCGACGGCATGCTGGATATTTTTGTAAGGTAGCAGACGGGAAACAAGCAGATAGTAGCCATCTGCCATGAAGTCTTCAAGACCCGGGATGGGACTCAGAGGACCGTTTGAATCCATAGAATGTGGGGGGAAAATTACCCTAGCTTGTTTGCCGTAGACATCAAAAATTCTTTGCTGGATGATGCTGGAGTTGGCTATATAGTGATCATGCCTGCCAGCAGCGCGCTGATCCCACCGACGCAAGAAGGGGCGCAAGGCTTTAAAACCTAACTCAATGGCCTTATTCATGCTGCTGCCCATATATTGATCCGTGAGGTAAATCCAGCGGGCAGGAGAATGGCAATAAATCAGGCTCTGTGTGGGAAGGTTGAACCCGTGGGCCCACCCGGTTGACGATACGATCACCCTCTCAGCATCAACTTTGAGTCTGCTCGAGAAGAAGGGAAGTAGCGGTAGCGCTAGGCGGTGGTCTTTACGGAAGAGACCCACCTTGTTAAGGGGAGAAGTGATAACGGTGCAGTTCTTGAACTCAGGGTAAGTCTTCTCTGGGTCATAGAGAGTGGTGTAAATGGGAGCGTCAGGGAAGGCCTTGTGCAGGGCAAGAACTACCCGCTCGGCACCACCACGCTGGGTGAGGTAGTCGTGAGCTATTGCGACCGGGTAGCTTGCCTCTGCCGCAGAAGTAGAACGAGAACGCATGGGGGTGGGTTCTTCTTTCAGCTAGAAATTTTTTTGTGCACGGTGGGGGTATCTTGTACCAGCATAGCTGGAGGATTCAACGACGAGAGCAATAATCTTTTCAGCTATTTGGGCAGGCACCCGCGGGGCCAGCCAGTCAACTAGATTTCCCAGATAGTTTACGCTTCTTTCTGTCATAAACTGGGCCATAAACCTCACTGCAAACCCCCAAACCCCTGAGGGTTTTATTGGTTTCAGCGCATCCTGACCGTGTTTTTCAAGAAATATATTTCGAGCAGAACCGGAAAAGAGCGCTCTGCGAGCTTTTCCTGCAGTTGTTGTTGCCGCAATATAGTGCCTTACTTCAAGGTCACGGGCAAGAACAAACTTTGCCCCAGCATCGGCGAGCATCTTGCCCATATCAACGTCTTCCCAGCCGTAGAGACGATATCGCGGGTCATAGCCACCTACCGTGTGGTAAAGCTCGGAGGGCATTGAGCAGTTGGCAGCCCAGTAGTGCCACCAGCCTGCGGGGTCCGATGAATAGGCATCGTCCCTGAACCTTTGATCGCGGTAATGTCCATAAAACTTAGCGTGAGGGGTATCGGGGAAGATGTTGTGCACAAGACCCATCACAGCACGCCGAGGCTGTTCCTGATGATACGCAATGTGTCTAGAAATGTATTCCTCGTTCATTTCGATATCGTCATCGCAGCGTATCAAAATAGCGGCGTCGGCGGCCCGGTAGCCTGCATTCAGGGCAGCGACCCTCCCCTGGTTCTGGTCAAAAACAATCATGCTGAGGTTAAGCCGTCCACGGTCAATATAGCGCTGGACAACAGCCGCTGAATTGTCGATATCGCCATCAAGGACGACAATAACCTGAAAGTTCTTTTCGGTTTGAGCTTCTAAGGCATCCAAGGGGTAGTGCAACTTGGGCGCTCCCCCGCGGCTTGGGATAATAACGGCGGCTTGATAAGTTGTCATAATAATTTCAGTCCGTATTTTCTATTCGTTTAATAATTTCGGCAACTCTGGCCTTACCAGATTCGGGAGAATAGTTCTCAAACCACCGCCAGTAACTCCTGTTTAAGAGATCTTGACAAGCTGAGAAATCTTCACTCGCCATCTCATCTAAGGCAAGAATCATCTCCGCCAGCTGTAAGCTATCGCCCTGCCGGAAAACCCAGGGGTAGTCACGTCCCACAACCTCAGGTAAGGCACCTGCATCTGAAACGATAAGGGGCATCCGGGCGCTCATAGCTTCAGCTGCAACCAGCCCAAACGACTCATCCACTTCTGAGGGAACAACCAGAATATCGCTCTGAGAAAAGAGCTCACCGGGATCAACCCAACCCAACAGACGGCACTTGTCCCCCAAGTTATCTAAAGCCAGATTCACCTTCTCTTGGCTAGAGGCATCAATAAATTTTGCCTCACCCCCAATAAGTAACTCATACCGTCTATCACCAGAATCATTGAGCAGTTTAAGCGCATGAGCTAAAGTATGGGTCCCTTTAATGAGAGCAGGACGCCCTAAAAAACCGATACGAACATGGGATTTTTGTGGTTGAACTTTGGGGGAATCTGATACCTCCGCAACCCAGTTTTCCAATGCTACAGAACGGGGCACACGCTCTGCGACATAATAGCTGGGCACCAACACGAGACGAGCACCTTTTTTAGCTACTCCATAAGCAAATTTTTGGATGCCGGTAGGTAACTGATGTAAGTGTACTAGCCGGTTTTGATCCCCAGCCGTAGCCAGAGACGGCGCAAGACCGTTACACCACAGAAAAGCATCCCTATGGTATGCCCGCCAAACACGAAGCTGTGCCATGTAAGATTTTCTGTCCCTTGCTTCTAGGGAAATTGTTGAAAACCCTTCGTCCTTTGCAAGATCTAGAAGTTCACCCGGCTCAGTCGGACTCAAAATCGTGACCTCATGCCTTAATGAACGCAGAGCGCGAGCCACGTTCAGAAGCATGACTTCACCGCCGCCTATGGCCCCATGGTTTGAAGCAATAACAATCTTCAATTTATTCTCCTGGATTTTCCATGAGTCGAGGCTTCAGATCACAGCTGCCTTTTCCGGAGTAATATACAGAACCGTATAAATTACCTAGACTCGATACAACCAAGGAGATATCACGCCTGCTAATCACCCTATTTCTTAGAATATTTTTCACTAGATTAACTGATGTTGAAGAAACTTTTTTTATACAGTAGAAAAAATTATAAGAGGCAGAATCATATTGAGGGTACCGGCGGGCCATGAGAACCCTGCCCTTGCCCAAGATAAATTTCTTTTTAAATGAGGCAGATGAACCGCTAATTCTAAACTTTATGCGAGCTTTCTCCACGAATTCTACCGGGTAACCAGCCTGCTGCACACGCCACGACAGGTCAACATCCTCAAAACCGTATTTCGGTAATGACTCGTCGTATCCTCCTACCGCAAAAAAAAGAGAACGGCTAATTGCGCAGTTACAGTTACCCACATGTGGTAGGTATGCCGTCTGCATTAAACCTTTCGGAAAGAAGTCAGTGTGCAGTACTTCTTTGGAGTCATAGGCTTCAATGAGTCCTCCAGCTAAAACCTCACGCCCTAACGTAGCTTCAACAAAAGCTTGAGCCCAGTCCTGAGATACCTCATCATCCGCATCGCAGAAGAGAATAGTTTCTCCCTCTGACTGTGAGGCAGCAAAATTTCTAACCGCTGGAATCCCCTGCAGGTCGGGCTGACTAAAAGTCTTTATCCTAAACTTTGAGGTATATTTTTGGCACCATAATTTTATGGTATGCGAAGTTTCATCAGTCGAACCATTATCGACGACTATAACCTCATAGGTTACCCCTGGAGATATTCTCTGGTTAGCCACCGCTTCGAGCTGATTCCCCAGACTGGAACCACCATTTTTCACGCAAACTATAATTGAGGCGTCATATGGTTGGGTCATTTCCTCAAACTCCTGATTTCCTTATCGTAGCCAAATAATTTAACCTTGGAGTTCGCGGGCAATGAGGTAACCGCTGCACGTAGCACATAGCCCATGCAGATAGCCCAAGGCAACGTATAAAAGACTTCGCCCAACCTGAAAGCGCAAATCAGCAAGGCAACGCCCACACCCTGGGCAAGTACTCTATAGAGGGGTTCATCCCTTCTCTGCCTGCTCAGGGGGCGCACAGCAACAAATAGGGTCAGTGAAACAAGAACAAGAGCCCAAATCCAGCCACCCTCGACAAAAGCAGACCAATAGGAATTGTGGAAAAACCAAGTCCTATCTTCAGCGGAATCATAGACGTATGCCTCCCCCAGCCCCTGTCCAAAGAAGCCGGTTTCTTGAACCTTAGTCCATGACATCTCGTCAATGCGGGCGCGTAGGGCATCACTACCAGATCGGTCACCAAAGACCTTTGCATCAGCATAATCCTCGGTCACCAAGTTCAGAAGGAAGTAAAAAACCCCCAGAAGCAAGACCTTGATCATTGGGTGAAAACGCGGCGCAATGAGAATCCAGAGATAGGCAAAAAGCAAGGCCGCCAGAGAGGTTCTTGAGCCTGTCTCCCACAACAGAAGACAGGAAACTGCCAGCCCCACAATCTGCTGCCAGCGCTTTGAATAGACGGTCATCACCAAAAGAGCAAAAAGGGCATGAACCAAACCAGCATAATTTTTATCCCCAAGATACCCGGTAAGGTAGCCCCCGTAGGTGTCCGGTGCAAGACCAGAAAAGAACAAGCCAGCATTGATAAAAAGTGCTGTGGAATAGCCAAGGATAGCGGAGCGAAGATGTATTCTCCCTACCGCAATCACATAAATAAGCCCGGTTGTGGCCACAAGACGAATAAATCGTCGCGTAGCGTCAGCGGCATAAAGGCTGGGGTCACTCGCAGCAGATACGATGGCGATATAAACCAGGATTATCCCCAGTGCGACAAAAAAAGTCGAGTACCTGCCTAGAGAAAAAATTGACTTTCTGGTAAGGCCATAACCGACAATAATGAAGACCATGAGCTGGTTGAAAGGCAAGCCCAAGCCAGGAACAGGTACGCCATAAATCAAGGCAGCAAAAAGTAGGAATTCTACTATACGGACCTGTGAAACCTGAGTTTCTGTTCGCTTTAACAAATCCTTTCCATGCTCGTTCAGGGTCTTCTGCCCCAAAGTCAATTTGCCCTCGTCGGTCACACCAACAACAGCCATACCTATCTGCCCCTCTGATATTGTGCTACTAGCTGATATGCCATCTCTTCTCGGCTAGCCCAGCTAAATGTCTGTGGAGTATGCGCGGTTACAGCCTGCTCTAGCAGACACCGGGCAACCGTGCTTGCGGCGGCCTGGCGGTTCATCTGGTTGAGCGAGGGCACAAGCTCCTTGCCGTCCAAGATCTCGGGGTTGCCCCCAACCGCTGTTGCTACAAGAGCTAGCCCGGCTGCTTTGGCATCGAGCAGGGTATAAGAACAGTTCTCCCAGACCGAGAGCTGAACCAGCAGGTCTGAGCGGCCCATAGCTTCGATGGGGTCCACAAAGCCGGTAAAGCTCACGGATTCCAAAAGCCCAAGTTCTGCAACCTGTCTCTGTAGATCTTCTTTCAGTTCGCCGCTACCGGCAATCTCCAAGGTAGCCCCCGGAATTTCCTGACGAACAGCGGCAAAAGCCTCCACCAGTACGTCCAACCCCTTCTCAGGAGCTAGCCGAGAAAGCGATAGCACACGCAAAGCACCGGGGGCAGGCTGAACACGGCAGCTTTCAACGGCTGAGGCGACCCGAGCTGTATCAAGGCCGTTATAAACCACCGCAACCCCACGAGCACCCCACTTACCTTTCATCTGGTCAGCGGTGGACTGAGAAACAGCCAGCAAGCCATCTGTCCCCCACAAACGCACGCGGTGCACCTGCTCCATCACCCGCGAGCGCCAAGAAGTACCGTGGTAGACCGCATCGTCCCCGGCAATACCGTGTTCGGTTGTAAAAACCCGAGGTATATGGGTGCCCCTGCGCAGTATCTTGTTGACCTTGCGTAGGTTCACGGTCGCAGCGGCTACCACATCCGCATAAGCCAGGTGGCTGTGCACGATTGCTGGTTTGAGTTCGTCAATGACGGTGTTGAGGGTTGCCCGGGAAGTTGAGAATCCTGCAGCTGGCCCAAAATCAGCTTCGCGTACTTCAGCCCCGAGTTCTTTGAGCCGAGCTGAAAGCTCCCCTGGCGGGCAGAGAACCACCAGGCGGTAGCCGGGTAGCCCGACCTCAGCGAGGTCGCTGATGTGCCGGGCTACACCACCAAAATCGGGGACCGGAACGCAGTGAAGCGCCACCGGTAGGTCGCTGTTTACAGCCACTTTTCCAGCCTATCCAGGGCAGTGAAGAAGCCCTCACCGTTGTTGACGTGGCCCTGCCAGATTTCGGGGATAAAGGATGAGTTGGGGGTAAGTTCGCGCAGCTGCTTGCCCAGCGCGGCCCAGTCCACGTCGCCTTCGCCCACCTGGACGCCTTCGCCGTCCACGCCCACACCGTCAACTAGGTGCAGGTGGATAGAGCGGGGGGCCAGCAGGTCCACGGCTTCTGACAGCGGCATCTTGAGGAAGTTAGCCGCCAGCATGGTGTGGGAGATATCCAGGCAGAGGGCGGTGTTGTAGGTATCGGAGAACTCTGCGGTGTCCTTGGGGTCAAGGAAGAGGTTGTGGTACTGCTGGCCACCCATGAGCCAGGGGTAAGGGGGCAGGGTCTGAGCAGCAATTCGCACGCCGGAGGTGTCCAGCTTAGCCAGGGCCTGGCCGATACGCTCGTATTTATCGGCACGGGCGGCCGGGGCAATGTGGCCGTCCTTGGTGAAACCGCCCATGGTGACAACCATGACCGGGTCATCATCTAGGGTGAAGTAGCGGGTCAAGTCGCGGGTGATGTCGATGGTGCGCTGGACCTCGGCGATGGAGCGTTCCCAGATTTCCTGGTCGCGTGAGGCTAGGTCTACCAGGAAGTCCCCGGCGAAGAGGTCGGGCAGGTGGGTGGTGAATGACATGTCTAACTTGCGGTCAAAGACATCGTCAATGTTGACTTCCAGGTCCTTGTAGCTGAAGTGGAATTCAAGGAAGTCAGGCTTGGCTTCTGAAATCAGCGGCTTGTAGTCGTGGTAGCGAACGGGTAGGCCCCAGGGGCGGTCGAATTTGAAGTCGCGGCGGGTCACCAGGTCGTCTTTGAGATCACCCTCGAAGAAGAAGGAGCCGGCCTCAACCTCGCGCTGCATGGTGCGTCCCAGGAGCTGGGGCAGGTAGTTGGGCTGCAGTCCACGGCCAGGTGACTTGACCTCAACGTCGGCTTCGGTGACGACCTCGCCCTTGGCGATAGTGCGGGTAGCCACCAGTGACTTAGCCAGGTTCACACGGTTCATAAGCTCACCAGTGGATACTTGGCGGGGTGCGGCGGTACCGATGGACTCCTCAACCTCACGAATCTGCTGGACCATAGCCTTGAACTCTTCGGGCAGCAGGGAGACGGTATGGTCGTTGCCCTCAAGGGTCTTGTCAATGGTGAAGTGCTTCTCAATAATCTTGGCACCGCGGGCAACAGCAGCGATGGGTACATGATAGCCGCGTTCGTGGCCGGAGTAGCCAACCAAGCACTGACCGATTTCTGCCAGGCGGTCCATATAGGCCAGGTTGACATCCTTGAAGGGCGCAGGGTAGGTGGACTGGCATTGGAGTAGCCCATAAGAGGCACCGAGTGAACGGAGCAGTTTGACCGATTCACGGATCTCTTCTTCGCGGCTCATGCCGGTTGAGATAAGCATGGGCAGGCCCCGTGAGGCCATGTCACGGAGCAGGTCATGGTTGGTTAGGTCTGCTGAGGCAACCTTGAGGCCCTGTACACCGTAATCCACCAGAGCCTGAACGGAGGGGGCATCCCAGGGGGTGCACATGATGTCCATGTCGTGCTGTTTGACATGGTCAAAGACCTCATACATCTGATCTACGGTGAAGGAGAAACGAGAGAGCAAATCGAGGGTGTACTGAACACCCAGGTCCTCGCCTGCTGACTTGGAGCCCTTCTGGCGGTAGAGAGCGTCCATGTCACGAAGCTGGAATTTAACAGCATCGGCACCGGTATCAACAGCCAGGTCTACCAGGCGCTTAGCCAGGTCAACGTTGCCCTGGTGGTTGTTGCCGATTTCAGCAATGATGAAGGCTGGTGAGTCCTCGGAGATCTCGGTGCGGCCAATACGCAGGACGTTCTGCTCATCCATGGCGATAGCGACCAGGTGGCCGCGCTCATCGACCAGGGGAAGGTGGCTAATCCCCTTGGCAAACTCCTTCTGAAGTTCAGCGGGCTCAGAACCAACCGGTGCGGTCTTGACACCCAGGTGAGCGACGTCAAGGGCGCTGGTTTCCAGCGAGGCGGTGGGGTTGGCAATCAGCCAGCGCCGGAAGTCGCCGTCGGATAGCGAGCCTTTGAGAACGCCGGATTCATTGACCAGGAAAATGATGCGCTGGCCGTTAGCGGAGATTTTGTGGAGGGCGGTTAGAACCGGGTCCTCTGAGAAAACGATGTAGGGGGTGATGTTACGTTCGATAATCATGGGGGATTAGCCTTTTTTCTTGTGCGAGGGTGCGAGGGTGGTAAGAAGCTGGTGTTCAGCGAGGGAGAAGTCAATCATGGCATCGATGTCTACGCCTTCTACCTCATCGAGAATGAAGAGCTCAATCTTTCCGCCCAGACGGTTATGGAGGCTTTCATAGAGCTCTGTGCTGGTGATGTACATGGACCCGTTTTCGCGGTAGCGGAAGGTCTCACGGGTAAGTTCCTGCCTGCGAGGCCGATTCATGACTTCGTACTGTGCTGTCGGAGGCTCTGTTGCCGCCCAGATGAAGGGGCCGATGGGGATGACCCCCACCATGGAGTCCGAGTCTGAGTCTGCAAACTGGCGGACAGCCCGTTCCAGGGTGCCGGGTAGGCGGACGGGGCTGGTGGCCTGCAAGAGCATAACCGCATCCGGCCGTCTGCCGTCCTGCGTGTAGAAGTCAATCGCGTGCTCAATCACCGGTTCGGTTGCGGTGGTGTCCTTAGCCAGGTGGGCCGGGCGGATAAAGGGCACCTCTGCCCCGTATTCACGGGCAGTATCGGCCAGTTCGGCGTCGTCGGTGGACACCACAACGTCTACTGTATGTTCACCTGCCAGAGCTTTCTGCGCCTCAAGAGCCTGCTCAATGGTCCAGGCAACCAGCGGTTTCCCAGCGATAGGCTTGAGGTTCTTGCGCGGGATTCCCTTAGACCCGCCGCGAACGGGTATCACGCAAAGAATACGCATGCTGTCTAGTTCTCCAATGATTGAGTGAGGATATGTGCGATGGTTTCCGCCGGTTCACGGCTCGGAAGCTGAGGTGCCGGGGTCGGTTCGCTCCCCCAGGGGCTCATGCCGTAGCGCTCCCAGAAATCCTGCAACCACTGCGGCGGATGCGGGTGGTAGACCCAAGATGGAACCCCGCGAATAGCGGCTTCTAGGACCCCCGTTGAGAAGATGGAAACAATCGGATTATTAACCTGGTTCAGAGGCCGCTGTGAGCGATCAACTTCAATGCCCAGTCTATCCATCAAACCGTGTGTGAGGAGAGAAAGTTTATCTTTCTCACTCGGGTGAGGTCTGTAGATTGCCTTGTTCTCCCTGGTGAATTTGAGGGTGGAGTAAGCGAAGGAAGCACGGGGCAGCTCGGCCCCGTGCATTTGCCCAAGGAACAACGGAGTGGAGAGAATCTCGGCAGGATCAACCGCAGGTTGCTGAGAGGCCTCCCAGAAAAGCTGAGAACCCACGACCTGAGCCGTCACATCGGTACGACCGGAAATCCAGAAGTCAGCATCAGCCTGGCTGAAGGCCAAGAGGTGAGTACCGAAAGCCAGAGGCGGCGCATACGGGGTCTGCAACCCGTGTTGAATAGTAACGAACTGAGCTTCGGTCCTTTGCGAGAATCGGTAGGCGGCGGAGCCCCATGCCATATAGTGACCAAGCGCCACTATCTCTTGGACCTCAGGTAAAACAGTATCCAGCTTGTCTTCTTGCACCAATTGCACCGTCCAGCTCTGGTCTGGAAGATAGGCTGTAAGGTCGTTGGGGGCCCACACCGCATAGGGGGTTTGCCCCAAAAATTTGGTGGGGGTGACCAGAGAGTTCAGCGAAGTAGGTGAGGTGGAGTCCAGCGCGATTAGTATCTTTGCAGTTTCACCGGTGGTATGTAGGTAGCCAGTTACAAGCTCATTTAGGGGCTTACCTTTGCCCGTGGAAGGTAGTGAAGACGCAAAATTTTTGACAGTGCTTTTACCCCTCCGTAACAGATGGGCATTTGCCTGCCATCTATTCCAGGCTTCTAAGTCTGAAGGGTACTTTAGGCCCATAAAAGATTCATCTTCTGTGCTCGGTGGAAAAAAGTATGTTCAGCTTGGCTACGTTTGAGCCCTGCTTCGCGAATCGAATCACTCCAAGAGGGCTCTGCAATAACTCGCTGGCAAATCTCGATTAGTTCATCGGTGCTCTGGTAGAGCAGAACCTCCTTGCCGACTTCGTAAAATTCTTCAACATCGGGCCGGTCAATGAGCTGCAGGCCGTTCATGCCGGGTACCTCAAAAGTTCTCATGGACAAGCCTGCCTGTAGCCCATGAACATTCAGCGAGGCAGCAGCAGCAGCTTGAACCTTATAGGCTTCAGCAAGAGGTATATCTCGCTCTGCTGGAAGTTCGGGTCGCTTTATTTCCCAAGTACGTAAGCGGTCAAAGGGGTGGTGTGACCAGGCTCGACCGTAGACCCTTACGGGCACCCCCGCTTCTTGGAGGGCAAGCATCATTTTTTCGCGGTTATCGTAGCGTGATCCTACAAAAACAATTTCGGGGATGCGTTCAGTGGGGAAGTCAGCAAGCTTAGGGTCATAGCCGTTAGCTACAAAGTGGGCGTTAGCTCCATTGAGGGAAAATTCTTCAGCTTCTGAACGTGCATAGCTAACTACTGTGGGGCGGCTCTTAAGAAATTCAAGAGTGTAACGATGCCTTTTAAGATCGTCGTATAGCCATAAGATGTGAGGAATTCGTGATTCGTCCACTTTCTGCCAAAAGTTATCGCCCAACCCATCGGCTTTAATAACAATGAGTTTGTCAGGCTTTACTTCGTCAAGAACCCTCAAAGCCTTGGTAGTCGCTGCAATCTCAGCAGCCTTTTGTCCTTGCAAACCTATTTTTGAGGGAAGCTCGTACAGGGCCTTATTGCGAATCTTATCTTTGAAAGTGTCAAAAGCATCGTATCTGTGAACTGTAACCTCGTAACCAAGTTGGCTGAATCCATCAGCAATCGAGTGACAGTACCCATGAAATGCCGGACTAACAATGAGCAGTTTCTCGGTTGGCATTATTGAGCTTCAGCTTTCTTGATAAATTTGAGCTCTTCTTGGAGTATCCGGCGGGGTTTGACGGCTGAGTTCCATAACGAACGAAACGTATTGAACACAAAATTCAGGTAGCTTACGGCTTTGAGAATAGGCGCTAAGAGAAGACCCTCATCCCATTTCTTGTTGTAAATAAAGCGAGAGTTAAGAACCCACTGGCGTCGCTGAGCTGACCCGCCAGAAGAACCTCCTCCAGCGTGTCGGACTACAATATCGCCCCGAAAGACACGTTTGATTCCTTGATCCGCTAGTCGGCGTTGTAGGTCAATTTCTTCGCTGTTCATAAAAAAGCGCTCATCCATACCACCGACAGCCTCAAAGTCTGCTTTCCTGAGCATCATGCAGGCCCCCATCAACCAATCAGGTTCAGCTCTTTTACCCGTCTGACATTTGGTGTCATGACCAACCATGATATGCCAGAAGCGGGTATCCCGGAAGCGAGCAACCGGGGTAAACCACTCCCAGGCATGATGCGCTGTCTTTGGAAACCGTCTTCCCACCCACTGGCTTTGATTACCGTGCCCAAGAACCTGTGGACTAATTATGGCTCCATTTTCATGCTGATAAGCTGCGACCATATCTCCGAGAAAATGGGGAGGTAAAGTAAGGTCGCTGTTCAGAATAAGTATCCAATCTCCCTTCGCCTGGGCAACCCCTGAATTTACGTTAGATCCAAATCCGCCGTTAGTCTCACGGCGTACAACGGTAACGCCATCAACCTGAGGAAAAGGCGTGGGCGAAAAATCATCAGAGACAATAACTTCAAGAGGAGCAACGTTAGATTGGTTCTTAATCTGTTCAATCAAAGTAATAGAATCGGCAGGATCTCCGTAGAAGGGAATAATCACCGATAGTAAAACTGGGTTTTTACCAATTTCAACCACTCAAAGACCAGCTCCTTCACTAAATTTAAGCTCTTTACCTAATGTCTTATATTTAAATCTTCCCACAAGTAACCCAACAACCGTCAAAAAATTAGAAAACCGCGAGATATTCCCCTCTACGTCATTCGGCCTAAAATTTAAGAAGAACTTTACCAAGGTTTTGGGTGCCGAAGCTAAAGAGAGTTTGTGGTAAGGAGCTGCTTCCTGCCAAGCATCGTGCTTGGCAGCTAACTGAGAAAAAGTGAAACCGGTTGTGTAGCCCCTAAAAGTTAGTTTTTTCCAATCATCTCTAATCCTATATAAGATCCTGAGATCATCAGCCACTACCAGCTCGACTCCATCTTTATAAATTCTGTACGATAAATCATTATCTTCAGATCCTGCTGAAAAGTGTGTATCAAACCCTCCAATTTTCAAGAAGTAATCCTTCCTTATAGCAAAATTACCCCCCAATAGAACTGGAGCCAAGGACCCCATCTTTGCCTTGGAGTAGGTATTTATGTTCAATGCAGGAAACTTCTTCCAACCCTCTTGGGCGAACTTGATTTTGTTAAATTCAGTCTCAAAAACTGTATATACCGCACCGGTCACAACCGGATACTGCTTAAGTGCTCTGATCGCTGAAGCCACCCATGACTCGTCAACAAGGTCATCCGCATCGCAAAATAACAAAAGCTGGCTTTGGGCCCGAGCAGTGGCATAATTTCTCGCATAAGCCGCTCCCCTGAACCCAGAAGCATCCAGGTACCGTATAGCAAAAGAATCAAAAGTCAGATGAGAAATCCAGTCTTCAAGCCCATCGGTGGAACCGTTATCTGCGATGATAACCTCAAAGTAGGGGGCACCTTTTTGTAGAGAAAGCGATTCAAGTTGCAGTGGTAAAGTTTTCATCCCGTTATATACCGGAATAATAACTGATGCAACTATTTTATATTGGCTACCCATGGTAAAAGTACCCAGAAGTTATTAAATTAATAATCATTGTTTTTTATTTACTCCAAGTTTACCAAGAACTCTATACTTTATAATTCCCTCGAGAGCTCCAATATTTCCTCCCAGGACTCTCATGCCCGCCAATCGGCTATCATCTTTAACCAGCATCGGTATAGATTTCAATATTTCACTAATTGAATACCTGGTACTAGGGCCGTTCATACCCCTGTCACTATACCGAGTCCAGAGCAAAATTCTAGCTCTCTGCTGAATACGTTGTTGCCTAAATATGGACCTTCCAGTTTTCTTAAGGCGATAATGAATTACGGCGCGCGGAGCCACCACCACAGAGTGTCCAGCCTCTTGTGCCCTCCAAGAGAAATCTGTTTCCTCAGCTCCCCCAGGGTAGCTTGAGTCCATACCACCCAAGGAGAGGTAGTCGGCTTTTCCGAAAGCAAAGTTACCACCAGGTACAGTTGGTAGATAGCCAGCGAAAGCTGGTGCGTCACGAGACATGACAGCTGATCCCAATGTTTTGGGGTCATCGGGAATGTCATAGGCGTCTAGCACTCGGCGTGAGTTAAAGCGATTATGGTGAATAGCACCAGAAACTAACGCGCCTCCTGAGAGCCGATAAGCGTTATAGAGCTCCCTCACCCAAATATCGTTTACATAATCATCTGAATCACAAAAAAGGAGAATATCAGCAGAAGCATTCTGCGCACCGATATTACGGGCATACGAAGCGCTTGGTACTCCCGATGCATTGATAACTTTAAGGCTGAAACTCGCATGGAATGACTTCACACAGTCAACAGTTTCATCCGTACTTCCGTTATCACACACTAATACCTCGAAGATGGGAGCATCAACCTGACGATTAAGTGATTCTAGTTGTTCCAAAATCCATGCAGCAGAGTTTAGCGCAGGAATGATAATCGATACTTCTGGATTCATATCTTTAATCTACCGGTAAATCTTTGATTCGGCGGGCTGGAACACCCGCGTATAAACCGTTGGGCTCACAATCACGCACAACAACAGCGCCGGCTGCTATAACACACCCTTTCCCGATGACTACCCCAGGTAAGACTGTTACGTTTGCTCCTAGCCAACAGCCATCCCCAATAAATATTGGTGCATGATTACCGCCCCCCTGAATCCGGGCCTGGGACGGGCCCAGGTGATGCGACCCTGTAATCAATGTGCATCGAGGACCGATACCCACTTCTTTACCAATTGTGATGGCCTCACTGCTATCAAAATATGAACCTTGATTAATGAATGCACCTTCACCAATTGAGGTGTTGAAACCTGTAAAGTTATTATGCTTTTCTATATATGAATTTTCTATCCCTTTGCTCCCGAAAATCTTTAATAGCTTCCATCTAAAACCAGCAGGAATTATTGGTAGAGAGCTAATAAAATTAAGATTTTTCTTAATATATATTTTTCCTTTTTCTATTCTCATTCCGGAAGCTGTCCTAACTCGACAAGGCGTGCAAATTCAGGGTTCTTTTGGCGCACTTCTGAAAAAGTGCCCTGAACAGCAATTTTTCCATCTTTCAAGAAAACAAGTTGATCAACATTTCTAACGGTCGATAACCTGTGAGCAATGACGATGAAAGTAACCTCCCCAGAAAGACGGTGCATAGTTTCAGTTATTTTGTGCTCTGTTTCATTATCGAGTGCTGATGTCGCCTCATCTAGAATAATAAAGCTGGGCTTGCGGTAAAGTGCTCTTGCTATACCTACTCGCTGGCGCTGTCCACCCGATAGCCGTGACCCCTGGTCACCTAGATCCGTGTAAATACCATCTTCAAGATTATTGACTACGTCCTCTAACTCTGCAAGTTTTATACATTCGTACACACGTGGAATATCAATTTCATCTGGATTCTTGCCAAATGCTATAGACTCAACAAGTGTCGAAGATCCAAAGAATACATTCTGTGGAACGTATCCTACGTTGAGAAGTAAATTATCTAAATTATCCTCTGTGGAAATACCGTTGATTTTGATGGTTCCCTGATTTTGCTTAATAAGACCCAGAATAATATCAACCAGTGTAGTTTTTCCTGATCCCGATCCACCAACCAAAGCTAATGAGGTGCCAGCAGGAACGGAAAAGTTAATATCTTCAAGTACGTTTTCAGTCCCATCTGGGTAGGCGTAGGTAACGCCCTCTAGGTCTACTTGAACACTGACTTGTGTCGCGTTAACTCGGGAATAGTTACCTATATCAGGCTCGGTAAGTAGCTCAATCGAATCACTAGGAATCTGCCGAAGTTGCTTCTCCACGATGTCAAAGGCAGCCTGTCCGCTTTTAACAGATCCCAGGGATGCAACAATCCGCGTGTAGCTGGGGAGGATTCGGATACAAGCCCCCGCGAACACCAAAAGATAAGGAGCGGATCCTGTACCACCCTGTAACATAATTATGCTTAGAACAAGCGCAATTCCTATTATAAAAATAATCTCGAGGATATACCTTGGAATTTCAGTTAGGAAATTTCGCGCCCGGGTAGCATCTACCGACCGCAAAGTATTTTGTTGAACCCTGTAAACAAATCTATCCGCTACACCAAAGATTCTTGCTTCACGATAACCGTTAGTTAATTCGATAGTAGAGGAAATAGCCTTAAGCGCTGCCTCTATAGCATTTTTCCCTACCGTCAGATTTTTCTTTGCCAGATATTTTTGCAGAATAAAACCAGTTAGAGCAAAATAAACGAAAGCAAATAAAGCTGGCAAAGGCATAACAACAACGAGTAGCATCATGATGAGAATTATAGAAAATACCTCACCAATGATTGTGAGTGTTCCAGTAACCAGATATGAGTAAGTAGCACCCACAGAGTCACTGGTATCTCTCATGACTTCACCCGATGTTTTTTTGCGGTTCTCGACATAATCCCCATAAACAAAATTTTTAAGGAGCGTGGCGGAGGTAGCTGTCTGCTGATAGGCAATAAAGCCAGAACTTTTCCATTTTACTATCAGCGAAAATATTCCCTTGAATATAAAAGCAGATACCAAAAATATACAGGCAATTATAATAAAATTGTTCTTAGACGGCTTTCCAAGAAAATTGTAAATGATTGATAAATACCCCCGATTGGGGTCAGCACCCGTCACTAAATCAATAACCGGAAGTATAGCCGCAACGCCAACCAGGTCAAATAAGGATACCAGGAAAAGAAGGGCTACAAACCCCATCAACTTTACAAATTTATTGCCCGGAAATAGGAGCCTTAGTTTTGCGATCATTCCCCAATATCTCAATCTTAATGTAGAAAATTTATATGGCCTCTTAGCAGATTTGCTAAGAGGCTGTGCATTATTTAGTTTGACCGACCATCAAAGAGGCTAGTGACAGAGCCTTCATCGAAGACTTCCTTGATAGCGCGTGCCAGCAGGGGGGCAATGGAAAGCACGGTCAGGTTCTCAAACTTCTGTTCGGGGCGCAGTGGCAGGGTATTAGTGACAACAACCTCGCTAGCACCGCACTGGCTTAGCCTTTCAGCAGCAGGCTCAGAGAAAACCGCGTGGGTTGCCGCGATAATAACGTCCTTAGCGCCATTGTCCTTAAGGACCTTGACCGCACCGGCAATAGTGCCACCGGTGTCAATCATGTCATCAATCAGAACACAGGTACGGCCCTTGATATCGCCCACCACGGTCTTAGAAACAGCCTGGTTGGGCACGTTAATATCGCGGGTCTTGTGAACGAAAGCCAGAGGTGCACCGCCCAGGAGCTCTGCCCACTGCTCAGCGACACGTACACGGCCGGTATCGGGGGAAACAACAGTAACGTTTGAGGTGTCTACCTTGCTGGCAACGTGCTCAGCAAGAAGCGGGATAGCCATGAGGTGATCCACAGGACCGTCAAAAAAGCCCTGAATCTGGGCGGTGTGCAGATCAACGCTCATCAGACGGTCAGCACCAGCAGTCTTGTAAAGATCTGCAACCAGACGGGCTGAGATGGGCTCGCGGCCCTTATGCTTTTTGTCCTGGCGGGCGTAAGGGTAGAAAGGAGAAACAACAGTAATGGAACGGGCGGATGCTCGCTTGAGCGAGTCAATCATAATCAGCTGTTCCATGAGGGCATCGTTAATGGGTGCCGGGTGAGACTGAATCACGAAAGCATCTTTACCGCGTACCGATTCGTTGAATCGGACGTAGGTTTCCCCATTAGCAAAAGTGTAGGCAGATGAGGGAAGAACCTCGTTTCCTAGCTCAGCAGCAATCTGCTCAGCCAGTTCGGGGTGGGCACGCCCGGAGACCAAGGCCATCTTCTTTTCGCCCGGATTCGTAATCTCAGTCATTACTGCTTATCGCTTTCCTTTTCAGGCTGTGCCGGCTGCTGCGCCAAAGCCGCCTCGGCGGCTTGAGCAGCCTCTGTTCCAGCGCGTTTTTCAATGACCCAGCGCTCGATATTGCGTTGGGGAGCTTCGTTGATGGCAAGAGCCCCAGCGGGTACGTCCTTGCGGATAACGGTTCCAGCACCAGAATACGCCCCGTCCCCAATATTTACGGGAGCAACATACATGTTGTCTGAACCCATGCGAACGTTACTTCCCACGGTTGAGCGGGACTTATTCACACCGTCATAGTTAACGAACACTGAAGCGGCTCCAATATTGGAGTTCTCACCAATGGTGACGTCGCCAGCATAGGACAGGTGGGGGAGCTTAGATCCGGAACCAATCTCTGCGTTCTTGGTTTCCACGAAAGTACCGATCTTGCCCTTAACACCGAGCTTGGTGCCGGGGCGCAGGTAGGCGAAGGGGCCAACACTTGCACCGTCTGCAATTTCTGAGTCGCAGCCTTCGGTGCGTGAGATAGTGACCTTCTCCCCTACCTTGACGTTGGTGAGCGTGGTGTCTGGCCCAATCACGGAGCCGGTAGCGATGTGGGTGGTTCCCTTGAGGTGCGTGCCGGGAAGAATGGTGACATCGTTCTCGATGGTTACGGTGACATCAATCCATGTGCTCTCGGGGTCAACAATGGTGACACCACCGACCATGTGGCCATGAGTAATGCGGTCGTTGAGTTTGCGACCCAGCTGAGCCAGCTGAACACGGTCATTAGCACCTTCTACCTCCCAGCGGTCCTCGATATCGAGTGCCGAGGTTCGGTGGCCGTCTTCGCGAGCAATGGATAGGACATCGGTGATGTACTTCTCGCCCTGAGCGTTATCGGTGGTGACGCGGGTTAGCGAGTTACGCAGAACAGTGGCATCGAAAGCGTAAATACCAGAGTTAATCTCGGTGATGGCAAGCTGTTCAGGGGTGGCATCTTTAGCTTCAACGATGGCAGTGACTTCGCCTGATTCATTGCGGACGATACGGCCGTAGGAGCAGGGCTCCTCAAGGTGTGTCGTCAGAACAGTGACAGCGTTTTTGCCTTCTTCGTGAAAAGCGATGAGCTTACGCAGACTTTCGGTCTTCAGCAGGGGAACATCGCCGTAGGTGACAACAACTGTGCCCTCTACCTGACCCACTTCGGAATCAAGGCCCAGCAGGCCGACCTCTACAGCGCGGCCGGTTCCGGGAATCTCGTCCTGATCGATGATGGTGACCTGCGCATCAAAGGCGGTGACATGCTCAGCCACCTTGTCACGCTGGTGACGTACAACAACGGCAAGGTTCTTGGGTTCAAGTTCCCGTGCCACGGCAACAGCGTGCTCCACCATGGAGCGACCACCGATAGGGTGCATAACCTTGGGAGTTGATGACTTCATACGGGTTCCGGCCCCCGCAGCCAGAACGATCACGGCAGATGGGGCTGATGTAACTACTGTCACTGTATGGAACTCCTCAAGTGAGTGATACCCCAAAAATATGCCATGAAGGCACCGGGGTGGTTGAGCTCCGCCACAAGGACTCGAACCTTGAATAACGGCTCCAAAGGCCGCTGTGTTGCCAATTACACCATGGCGGAATAGGGCTACCCTAGCTCAGTCCCATGCTGGGTTGAGCAGGAGCAGACTTAGACCATAGTAGCAAAGATAAAGTTAGGGTGCTAAATAAGAACTTTCTGAAAGCTACCGTGTAGCTGATAAATTGCTAATTCCCTAGCCAGGGCACGACAATATCCAGTGCTTCTTGAATTCGCTGGACAGCTACCTTGGCGGCCTCTGGTCCACGCAAGTAAGGATCAGCAACCTCGTCTTGGGCAAGAGGTTCTTCGTCATACTGCATCATGAAAGCTACCGGGTCAACGCGCTTGCCTGCTTGCTTCTGCACCCTGGCCATCTGGCATAGCAGGTGAACCTTTGAACGGTACTGGGGCCATTCATGCACGATCCAGTCCAGGTGCTCTTTCTCCATGACCAGCACAAGAGCTGACTCTCTGACCAGGCGTTCCGTGATTTGTTTGGCAAGGTGCTGATCGTACTGAGCACCACGTTGAGCGAGTTCGATATCAATATGGCGGGCAACCCCTGCCCCGACCATTGCACCGGTACCGGCACTATTAAAAGTCCAAGTAGAGCCATCCTCTAGCATTGCCGCTGCCAGATATTGGGCACTGGCGGAACGGGCTATATTACCGGTACAGACGAACAAAACCTCTTTTTTTGTATCTGCATGATCCGGTTCAGGATCTGTTCGATCCCCCACTTTTCTCAGTAGCGAGGAAACCCCAAAACTTATCATTGCACTCCGCTCAATCTCTCTTGTTTAGGCAAGACACTTGCCACCATAGAGATTCTACCTGCAAATCACAGCTTGGTGGTGGGCTAACACTCTGGGGATCTAGCCCAATACCCGCATGCTGTTTTCCTTATTTTTACCTCCTCATGTTCCCTAAGGCTGTAGCCTAGTGTGGTGGCAGCGTGACATTTTGAAGACTAAATGCAGGCCACAACATACAGTGATTTGGAGGTAGATGTGATCTCACCAGTAGATGTTTATGTGGCAGTTCCAAAAGAACCAGGTTGGGCACCCATACTATCTATGGCAGATTTGCTATGCGGCTACCTGGAAACTCAACCGATTCTGCTTGACACCAGTTCATCCTTATCACTCTCGACCCGGCTCCTGGGGATGATTCCTCGAAGAAAAAGCGGAAAACGGCAGGCTCTAGTCATTGCTTACGATCCTGGGCAGCTAAACGCTATCGCCCAAAATCATCTTTTTTTGAAACAGTATTCTGCTTGCTTTGGCTGGGTTATAGACAGTTTTTGGACTGAGCGAATACCCCGTATCGCGCGTAGTAACCAAACCTATACGAAAATCTTTGTTACTGACCCAGCTGATCTAGAAGATTGGCGCAGAGCAGGCGTTGAATCCCTCGGCATTTTGCAATGGGGTACGGATGTGTGGTCAAACCTTTCAGATCGTTTGGCATCTGTGGAACATAAGACAACCGATTTACTCCGGGTCGGCAGACAACCAGTTGCATGGAAAAATGATGCTATAACTGCTCAAGTAGCCCAGGAACACGGACTTATCTTTGAGGGGCGCCCCGGATTTGGAAAATCAGCAGATGCTTCAGCCAAGATGCTCAATAATGCGCTCAGTCAAACAAAATCTGTCCTGGCTTTTTCAGTCAAAGTAAGCCCAAGAAATTACACCCATCCAACCAAGGACTATATTACGGGGCGCTGGCTCGATGCGCTGGCATGGGGAGCAGTTGTCGTTGGCCAAAAACCAGATTCTGCTTCGTCCAGGGACCTGTTATGGGATACCGCAACCGTCGATATATCTCCAGACGATATCAGACGCGGAATGAAGCAGATTAGTGAAGCCTTAGATTCTTTCTCAAGAAAGCAAGCAAGCATTAATATACTCAATTCGTTAGAGAATTTTGACTGGAGGCACCGTTTTTCGTCTCTCTTTGATCATATGGGCATTACTTCCAAAAAACTGAACCAGGATATGTCTGACATGAGCCAGATTCTCATTCAAGAAAGAAAAATTCTCGCTAAGGAATAATAAAAATATGGCCCATCTATTAGGCGGCGAAGAGCTGCATATCGAATTTCCTACCCGCACTATCTTTGAGGGCATCACCGTAGGCCTCAACGAGGGTGACCGCATCGGCATCGTGGGCCGCAACGGTGACGGTAAATCCACTCTGCTTTCCCTACTGGGCGGGCGCTTGGCCCCAGATTCCGGCAAGGTCACAGTGCGCTCGGGCACACGAATTGGCTACCTTGACCAGGCTGATGTCCTGGACAACACCCTGACCGTGGGCCAGGCAATTGTGGGCGATACCCCCGAATACGAGTGGGCATCTGACCCCAAGGTACGCGACGTCATCGCCGGCCTGGTCTCTGACCTGAACTGGAATGGGCCAGTTGAGTCACTCTCAGGCGGTCAACGCCGACGTGTAGCCCTTGCAGCGCTGCTAGCCGGTGACTGGGATGTACTCATGCTCGATGAGCCCACCAACCACCTCGATGTTGAAGCCATTACCTGGCTAGCCCAGCACCTCAAAAACCGCTGGCCTAAGAATGCCGGGGGGCTGCTGACAGTCACCCACGACCGCTGGTTCCTGGATGAAATCTGCACCGGCACCTGGGAAGTTCACGACGGCCTGGTAGAACCTTTCGAAGGTGGCTACGCCGCCTACATCCTTCAGCGCGTTGAACGCGACCGTCAGGCCGCAACTGCCGAAGCTAAACGCCAGAACCTGATGCGTAAGGAACTAGCCTGGTTACGTCGCGGCGCCCCGGCCCGCACCTCCAAGCCCAAGTTCCGTATCGATGCGGCCAATGCTCTCATTGCTGATGTCCCCCCGGTCCGCAACACTGTGGAGCTCTCCCAGATGGCGGTAGCACGCCTGGGCAAGGACGTGGTCGATATTGAGGATGTGGATGTTAGCTACCCCGATACCCAAGACCCAACCCGCACCAAGAATGTCCTCAAAAAGGTCACCTGGAGAATAGCCCCAGGTGAGCGCACCGGCATTATGGGCGTCAATGGGGCCGGTAAGTCGACTTTGCTGGGCCTGATCACCCGTACTGTGCAACCGACCCGTGGCCGGGTCAAGCACGGTAAGACGGTCAAGGTGGCTACCCTGACCCAGCAACTCGATGAGCTCACAGAAGTGGCTCACGAGCGGGTTTCCGATATCATTGGGCGCAAGCGCAGCACCTATGTGACCGGTGGTAAGGAGATGACTCCCGGCCAGCTTCTTGAACGGCTCGGCTTTACCTCTGCTCAGCTTTCAACCCCGGTGAAGGATCTTTCGGGTGGGCAGAAGCGCCGCCTGCAGCTGCTGCTCATTTTGTTGGATGAACCCAACGTACTCATTCTTGATGAGCCCTCCAACGACCTGGACACGGACATGCTGGCAGCTATGGAGGATCTTCTTGATACCTGGCCCGGCACCTTGCTGGTAGTCTCGCACGACCGCTACCTAATGGAGCGAGTCACCGACCAGCAGTACGCCCTCTTTGACGGCAGGTTCACACACCTGCCCGGTGGGATTGACCAGTATCTGCTCATGTCGGCACAGGCGGCGGCTCACCCTGCCCAGACTGCCCTTGATTCGTCGCCCCTAGGTAAGCAGGGGTCTGCAGAAAGCGCTTCTAAGGTGGGCGGCGCAGAGCTGAGGGCCGCCCAGAAGGAAATCAACCAGATTGACCGTAAGCTCAACAAACTGGCCGAGCAGAGGCAGAAGCTGGATGAGAAAATGACGGTTCACGACCAGTCTGACTACACCGGTCTGGCGGAGCTGAGCGCCCAGCAAGAGGCAATCCAGAACGAGGTCGAAGAACTAGAAATGCGCTGGCTAGAACTTGCGGATAGGGTTGAGGGGAATTAGTACTGGTCAGGAGCCAATTGGAGGGCCCCTAAAGGTTGATGGACTTTCCTCCAGGGCATTTTCTTGAAAACTGCGTCCCTTAATCTCTTGAGGTCTTATCCCCCTGGTTTCCGCTACTAGTAATTTTGGTTTAGGTTGATGACTTCATGACGTTCGTAATTCAGTTAATAGTATTACTATCCTTGCTCTACCTGGTGGGCAGGCTCTCGAATCCCAAAAAATTTCGGGATTCCAATGATGATTATTCATTTATCACGGTTCTGGCCCATATGCTGATTATTTTAGTGACCTCAGCTTTGATTCTCAGCGGGCAGATTATAATTCTTTTGGCTGGTCTTGCGCTCTACACCTGGTGTACACAGGACCCGGCTGCCCCAGTACCGCTTGAAGACGACATGCTGAACGTGGGTTTCAGTAGCTATAAGTTTGATGGCGGAAACTTTTTGCTAGGGATCGCAATACTTATTCTTATAACAGCTATTGTCCACTTTTGGGTTAGGGCAAAATTTTTTGAAAGATTTCCTCGGCATAGCCCTGACATGAAAGAGATTGAAATATCTGAATACTTCATCCAGTGGCTAACCATTTATCTTGCTGTCTATCAGTTTATTTTTGACGGACTTAAAAACGCATTCTCTTTTGTAGACACCCCAGAAAACACAGCAGCTTTCTTTAATATTGCCCTGACACCGCAAAACATTAACCTAGTGCTCCAGCCGCTCCTTATCGCTTCTTGGATCACCCTTGTAATCTCAAAGATACGCCTACAACGTAAGCATGAAGCAGATTTATAGGATCTAAGACTTCAAGCGCTTCTTAGCCTGCGGCTCTCGTTCTTCCACGGATGCTTACAACGGTTGGCCCGGAGCCGGACACAAAGCTGGCAGCTACACCCGGTTGGTGGGCTAGCCGCTCCAGGGTCGATTGGAGTTCGGGCAGAAGACTGCTAGCGGGTGCGGCAAGGTCATTGCGGAGCAAGCTCGAAATGATGGGAAGACGCTCAGCCAAGGGAGCTTGTGAGATCAAGGCGTCAATCAGGGTAGCAGGTACCTCCAGAACAGGGTCCGGTGCCGGGTAGCGCCCGGCTTCCCTGCCCGCGTCCAGTTCACGGAAAACTGCAGGTGTCGATAAGCCCGCCGAAGCTGGGCAGAAGCCAAAGCAAAGCTGCTCTGTAGCTTCCGGCACTTCAAGAGGGGTGAGCTTCTCCCCCAGGCCCAAACCCACGGCTAAACCGCCAAGCAGGGCAAAGGGCACATCCGCCCCCAGAGAGGCCGCTAGCTCCAGCAAACGCTCCCGGGGAACAGAATCCTGCACCAGGCCTGCCTGCACCAGATAGGCGTTCATAGCTTTCATGGCGGCCGCCGCATCAGCTGAGCCGCCTCCCATGCCACCGGCCACCGGCACCGCCTTCTCAATGTGGACTTCCACCGAGATATCTTGCAGCCTGAGTCCCTGCTCTTGGAGCACGGCCAAAGCGCCCCGGTAGGCTAGGTTACTGGCATCCAGCGGGACCAGGGCCGGGTCAAAAGTACCAGCAGCCACCTGCTCTGCCACGGGTGAGCCGGGAGTAACGCTCAAAGACTGGGCAATACCCGGGGCCTTAGCGGAACGAACGGTTACCCGCTCTAGAACATCTACCGCTGCGTATAGAGAAGCTACCTCGTGGTAGCCATCAGCGCGCAGAGGTCCTACTGCAAAATACAGATTAACCTTGCCGGGGGCAGTTGCAGAACAGCTCAGCACGGTCATTGCTCACCACCGGTAGAGACCGAGAAACCCTCTGCGGGTACCTGCCGCGCCGCTTGGGCAATCTTGATGTAGTCGTGGATATCCAGCTTTTCACCGCGCTCTTGCGGGTCAATCCCCGCGGCCTCAAGCACAGCACCGGCACGAGCAGCAGAACCCGCCCAGATCGCAAGCGCGGCCCGCAGGGTCTTACGACGCTGAGCAAAAGCGGCATCGACAATAGCGAAAACTTCCTCACGCGGCAGGTCAGACAGTAACTCTTTGCGGCGTTTGAAGGATACCAACCCGGACTTGATCTTGGGGGCAGGCCAGAAAACATTGGTACCAATAACACCGGCCTTAGAGACCTCAGCAAACCAGTTGGCTTTCACACTCGGTACACCGTAAATTTTAGAGCCGGGCTGAGCCGATAGGCGGTCAGCTACCTCATCCTGAACCATGACCAAAGCATGTTCAATAGAGGGGAAAGTCGCAAACATGTGAAGCAGAACAGGCACAGCGACGTTGTAGGGCAGGTTAGCCACCAGGGCGCTGGGCCTGCGGGGTAGCTCGGTCACTCTCATAGCATCGGAAAGTACTACATCGATCCGGCTCTCGGAGCCGGGGCGCATAGCGGCAATAGTTGTTGGGAGCTCTTGGGCCAGGGGCGGGTCTATCTCTACAGCGACCATATCCTTGGCGGCATCCAGTATGCCCAGGGTTAAGGAACCCAGGCCGGGGCCAATCTCCACCACCGTCTCGTCGGGGCCGATATTGGCCGCCGCAATAATACGACGAATGGTGTTGGGGTCAATCACAAAGTTCTGCCCCAGGGTCTTGGTGGGGCGGATGCCTAAGCGGTCGGCCAGGTCGCGGATTTGGTGGGGGCCAAGTAGTTGCTGTTCAGTCACCCCTCCAGTCTAGCGGTATCGCAACCTAGAGAGACCCCACAGGTAGACTCCACAGGGAAACCACTTACCCCGGGTAAGCCACACCGCTCACTGGCTCGGAGCCTTTAGCCCGGTAAGCCGGTAAAATCATTGACCGTACTTGCTTTCCCACACCCAGAGGTCGCTATGCCCAATCGTCCCGCTGAGCCAACCCTACCGAGCATCGGCGTAAGCCTTGCGCGGGCGCTCACCAGCAGATGGGCCTTAGCCACAGCCCTGGCTCTCACAGTGCTCAGTATCTATCCCTTCCTCTGGGACGAGAAAATACAGGCCCGGCACTTCTTTGACCTTCAGGTCTACTACGGCGGGGTAGCTCACTGGCTGGAAACCGGCAGGCTCTATGACTGGGCCTTACCGCCCGAGGAGGTCTACGGCTTCACCTACCCGCCCTTTGCCGCCCTGGTCTTTACGCCCTTTGTTCTGCTGACCAATGCCCAAACAGCCGGGCCGATCTTCCTCATCTGCAACGTGGTGGCTCTGGTTACCCTGGTCTACCTGAGTTGCCGGGGTATGGGAGTCAGCAAGCGCCCAGCTCTGGCGGCAGGTTTGTGGCTCACTCCTCTGCTGCTCAAGTTCTTCCCCATCAGCTTTAACATGGAGCTGGGGCAGATTAACCTCTTCTTGGTCCTACTCATTCTGACCGACGTTATCTACCTGAAGAACACCCGCTGGCACGGAATCCTGATTGCCATCACCGCCTGCATCAAGCTCACCCCGGCTGTCTTTGGTCTGCTCTTTCTGGCAACCCGCGACTGGAAATCACTCGCCCGTTTTGTAGGCACTGGCCTGGCCAGCATCGTGCTCAGCTTCGCGGTTGATTTTGAGATCGCCCGCGAATACTTTACTGAAAAGATCTTCGAATCCGGGCGGGTAGGGAGCATCACCGGAGCGCTCAACTACAACCTACTGGGCACCTGGGCCATGCTCTTCCCCACAGGTATTGCAGCAGTTCTCTTTGTCATCTCTGCTGTATCCGCTCTGGTGCTTTCCTACCTCGCAGCACGTTCCCTAGCCCGGCGGGGCCAGTACCTGGGGGCCGCCAGCGCGGTTGCGGCGCTGGGGCTGCTACTCTCCCCCATCTCCTGGACCCACCACTGGGTCTGGTTCGTTATCTTCATCATCTTTGCTACCCTCTACGGGCTGGCCCGCAGGCAGAGTAGCTACCTCTACCTGGCGGCCACCGGCACCTTACTTTTCTCCATGCCTTTCGCCGTATGGTTTGGGGGCTATAACTGGGGAGGGAATGAATGGCCTAATTCATTGGCTCTCATTCACTCTCTACCAGTTTTCTGGGCTTTGCTGTATCTGCTAGTCCCAGTCCTTGAAGGGCGCAAAACCCTAGAAGCCCTCGATACCCCAGCTACCGTAAGCGGCCAGTGAGTTAGCCCTAATATCGCGGCACAACTCTTCGAGATCGCGGTCTAGGTGCGCGGCCATATACCGCACCGTGTAGTTGGTCATGTAGCTGGCATTGGGGCGGCCCCGGAAGGGGTGCGGGGTCAGGAAAGGCGCATCGGTTTCTGCCAGAATCAGCTCACGGCGAGCCATGCTCAGCGACTCCTGGATATCCCGTGAGTTCTTAAAGGTTACGGTCCCAGCAAAGCTCATATACCAGCCCCGCTCATTGCAGATTCGCGCCAGTTCTGGCCCACCGGAGTAGCAGTGGAAAATCACCGTCTCGGGTGCGCCCTCATCCAGCAGAACCCGCACAACATCGTCGTGGGCATCGCGGTCATGAATCTGGAGTGCCTTACCGTGTTTTTTAGCCATACGGATATGGGCACGGAAGGATTCCTCCTGGGCCTGACGGCCATCTTTACCGGTGCGGAAGTAGTCCAACCCGGTTTCGCCCAGGGCACGGACGCGGGGGTCAGCGGCCAGGGTGTTGATGACGGCCAGGGCGGATTCGAGCTGCCCGGCCTCGGCCAGTTTGGGTGCTTCGTTGGGGTGCAGGGCTACAGCGGCTAGAACGCGGGGGTCAGCCTGGGCCATGCTCACGGCATAGAGAGAGCTGGAAACATCGCAACCCACCTGCACGATAGCACCAATGCCCAGAGCCTCACCGGTGTCCAGAGCATCACGGGCGGTAATGGCTACCTCTCCATCGAGCAGGTCCATGTGAGTGTGATTATCCACGATTGCGTAGGGTAGGGGCGCGGGGGCGGGCGGAAAGGTTAGGTTACGACGGCGGCCGTCTTCCCCGGTGGTACCGCGGCGGCGGGTGCCCTCGCCGCTGGCTTCGCCCTCCACCCGGTAGTGTTCTGCCCGGTAGGCCGGGGGTATTTCGCCCTCATCGATTCTGGGCGGGCTCTCAAAGATGCTAGCTCCCTGCTCCTGCCTATCGGGCAAGAGGGTGGCAAAACGCTCAGCTAACTGGGTGAGTTCTTCGGGGCTCAGGCTATAGTCACTGGTGCACATGGTTTTTAGCTTTCCTGGTTTTTAAGATCGAGAACTGCCTGGTAGAGGTCGCGTTTGGAGACCCCGTGCGCTTCGGCCACCTGGGCGCAGGCCGCTTTCAGGCGGATACCACCCTCGGTCATTTCAAGGACAAGGTCGGTCAGGTCTTCAGCCTGCGCAGCCTCAGGAGCGCCCGCGCCTTCAAGCACAATCACGATTTCACCGCGCATCTGCTTGGATTCGCTCCACTCAATCAGCTCTGCCAGGGTTCCTCGGGCTATCTCTTCGTGAAGTTTGGTCAGTTCCCGGCAGACCGCCGCCCGGCGTTGCTCCCCAAAGTTCTTAGCAAAGTCTTTGAGGGTCGCAGCCAGCCTGTGGGGCGACTCGTAGAAGACCATGGTGCGCTCTTCTGCTACCAATGAGGCCAGCCTGCGGGAGCGGTCAGAACCTTTACGCGCCAGGAAGCCCTCAAAGGTAAAGCGCCCAGACGGCAGGCCAGATAGGGCCAGGGCAGTCACCATAGCTGAGGGCCCGGGGAGAGCGGTGACGGTCAGGCCTGCTTGGGCTACAGCGGCAGCGGCTACATAGCCGGGGTCAGAAACTGCAGGCATACCGGCATCGGACATGAGGAGGACTGTCTGCCCATCGGCCACAGCCTGCACAATCTGTCTAGCCCGTTCGGTTTCGTTGTGGTCGTGGTTGACCAGCACACGCCCCTGTGTGGTAACGCCCAGCCCGGAGGCCAGTTTACGCAGGGTGCGGCTGTCTTCAACGGCAAGGATATCTGCAGTTGCCAGGGCTTGGCGCAGGCGGTGGCTAGCATCGCCCAGATTGCCGATAGGGGTAGCGCCCAGTATGAGGGCACCGCTGCTTGTCTCGGTCTGGGCTGTAGGCTGTGGGGAAGATTCCATAGCTTTTAACCCTACTATCTCAGGTTGGCTCGAACCATGTGGCGGGCCAATCAATTACCATTGCTTAGGTGAAAGCAAACCCAACCAACGCCGTCCTTTCCCTGCCCGAAGCCTTTAGCGAGTCCGCTTTGCGGGCCCGCCTGGCTGTTACAGCCCTTACTTTCCCGCGCCGAGGGTGGCTAGCTCCCCTGCTGGTACTGATCCTGGCGGGGCTGATGCGTTTTGTAAACCTTTCAAACCCGAACGCTATTGTGTTCGATGAAACCTACTACGCTAAAGACGGCTATTCCCTCTTGCATTTTGGGTATGAGCGCAACTGGGTTGAGGGTGCTAACGACAGCTTTGTAGCCGGTGCCCCCAGCGGTATTTTGGAGACCCCGGAGTATGTGGTTCACCCGCCGGTTGGCAAGTGGATGATTGCACTGGGCATGGCGGTCTTTGGGGACGATAATCCCCTGGGTTGGCGTTTTGCTGCGGCTCTTACCGGTACCCTGTCGGTGGGGTTGGTCATGCTGGCGGGTTGGCTGCTCTTCCGTTCGGTAACGGTGGCTTCGCTGGCCGGTTTACTGATTTCGGTGGACGGACTTCACCTGGTGCAGTCTCGGTTTGCTCTGCTCGATATTTTCTTGATGTTCTGGCTCCTAGCCACCTTTGTTGCCCTGCTTCTGGACCGCTACCAGGGCAGGCGCAGGCTAGCCTCACGGCTGGCAGAAGCCGCCACCGCTAACGGGGGCACCCCGCCGGATAGCCTCATGGTCTACGGCCCCACACTGGGCTTGCGCTCCTGGAGATTAATTGCCGGTATCTGCGCGGGCCTAGCAGTCGGTGTTAAGTGGAACGCCCTCTTTTTTATCGCTATCTTCGGTCTGATGACCGTCTTCTGGGATGCCAACGCCCGCCGTATAGCCGGTATCAGGCGCTGGTACCTGGCCGGTTTCCTGCGCGACGGTATTCGGGCCTTCTTCTCGCTTATTGGGGTAGGTCTGGTCACCTACCTGGCTATCTGGAGCGGCTGGTTTGCCTCACAGGATGCCTACGACCGTCACTGGGCGCAGGAGCACCCTGGTGAGGGTGTTCTGTGGCTACCGCAGTCCCTGCGCTCGCTGTGGGAATACCACCGCTCAGCCTATGCCTTCCACTCGGGGCTGGATTCCCCGCATACCTATGCTTCACCGGCCTGGCAGTGGCTCATTCTGGGGCGGCCTACCAGCTACTACTACGAGTCCCCCAAGATGGGTACTGACGGTTGTACTGTAGATTCCTGCTCGCAGGCTATCTTGAACATTGGCAACCCGGCTATCTGGTGGAGCTTCCTTGTGGTTGGCGTGTTCTCCCTGGTTATTTTTCTGATTCGCCGCGACTGGCGGTTCGGTGCTCTCTTTGCGGTTTTTGCGGTGGGCTACTTCCCCTGGTTTGCTTACCCTACGCGCACCATGTTCTACTTCTATGCGCTCTCTTTTGAGCCCTACCTTATTCTTATGCTGGCAGGTGTTCTGGGTCTGGCCTTAGGACGTTCTGGCGATACCGTCCGCCGACGCAAGCTGGGCTTGGCTTTGGTTGGGGTCTTCGTGGTCTTTGTTCTCCTGGTCTCTACCTACTACTGGCCTATTTGGACGGCGCAGACCGTGCCCTATACCGAGTGGCGCGAGCGCATGTGGTTTGACGGTTGGATTTAGGAGGGGCCTGGTCTCTAGGCTTTCTGGTTGGCAGCACGACGTTTGAGAGCCTCTTGCCTGCGGCGGGCGGTGGGCCAGGTACTGACCAGAAGCACAAGCGTTACCAGCAGAACAATAATGCCGGCGGTCAGAGCGGCATCTAGCCAGAACTGAGGCGGGTAGAGACGAATCAGGGTGTCAGACATACGGAACTGCCAGTTTCCCTGGGGGAAGAAGACCTGGTGGAAAGTAGTGAAGAAGGATTCCCAGCCCAGGATTCCAGAGACGCCCAGAGCGGTAGCGAGTAGCAGGGTCAGCAAGCTGCCGGTAAAGAGGCTCGAGCGCACCAGACCGGGTGCTTTGGTGGGCAGAGTGCGGGCTGAAAGTAGGGCGGCCACCAGCATCAGAGCGGCCAAGGTCAGGGAGCAGAGAATGACCCGTTTGACGTCAGTCATGTGCTCAACCTCGGTCGGCAGGAAGGCGGCAACTCCCCCGGTCTGGATATCGGCCAGGTATGATTCCGGTGCCAGGTTGAGGATATAGTCCAGCCCGTAAGAGCCCAGGCGCATGCGCTCAGCAGTGTCAAAGCCGTAGGTGTCAGCGGGGAACCCGGGGCGGTGGTATTCAGCCCACAGAAAGGCAGAGCTGGCTACAAAGCGTACAGCCAGCATCAGGGTAATAAGAGGGACGGACAGGGTGATGATCAGTCGGCGGAGCACCAGAAAACGCGGTTTTTCTGTAGCTTTCTTCTGAGTTTTCCGGGCCCGGAACTGGGGAGATTCGGTGCCTACCACCGGCTCTGCAGCGTCCCTAGCCTGAGAAGCACGGGCAACCGGAGCAGCAGATACAGCAGCGGGCTCTGTAACAACCGGTTCCAGAGGCGCAGTCCACGGCGCTGGGTCAGTGACCTGCTCGGCTTCCTTCCCTGCCGCTGAGGGGGCCGAAGACCGGGTAACAGTAGCTGGTGTACCGGCGCTCTTTTTAACGGCGGGGAGTAATTTTTCCCATTCGCGGGTTGTCTCTGCGCCTTCAGGGGTGTTGTGGTTAGGTTCTATTGCCATGGTTCCTCACACGGGGTTAGTATCTCTGCTCTAGTATCTTACGCTGTGGGAACAAAAACTCCCGCCTGATTGAAACAGGCGGGAGTTTTTCAGGAGCGGGCAGAGAACCGGTTTTTACCAGTTACCCACCCATGCTTCGTCATCGTAATTTTCGAAAGGAATGTTCCAGTCGCCGTAGCCGTCATCGGGGTCAGCCTGGAGGTAGCCGGTATTGATAGTCTCTACAATGTCACCGACACCGAAGGTGTCGTAGAAGAACTTGACATCTTCGGGGAGCATCCCAATACAACCGTGAGAGACGTTATAGGCACCTACCGATGACCAGGCCCCGGGCAAAGCCTGATGAACGAACACGCCACCGGAGGTCAGGCGGGAAGTCCAGGAGGCCCAGAAAGGCTCATAGTAGTGGGCATCGCCCTTCTTGAGTTCTAGGGAACCGGGGTTGAAGTAGTAGCTCTCAGCCTTCTCCATGATGGGGAGCTGGCCAACAACAGAGGGCCACTCCGGGTTGCCCAGGGTGATGTAAGCTTCGCGCACCAGCACGTCGTCAACGTACATTTTGATGGTTTTGGTGTTGTTATCGGCCAGAGCGTAGCGCTTGTTCCAGGTCTTGAAGCTGCGGGTGGTGGTGTGGTTACCGATCATGCCCTTGCCCAGGTCAAGGCCGAAGATATCGATAGTGACGGTCACTGTGGAGTTGGTGGCCCATTTATCTGCGGGGCGGTAGCGCACCATGTAGTCGCTGTACCAGCGGAACTTACCGGCTCGGTCGCCGCCGCCGGTAACGGTAATCCGCTTCTCTACCTCTGCCTTATTGATGACAGGTTCTGAGAAGTTGAACTGGATAATCTGGCCGATGCCGTAGCTGGCACCGTCAGCAATGTTCATGTGAGCATCGGCTTCGTAGGCCGGTGACACGGTGGAGAAAGTACTTTCGCCTTGGCCTCTTGCTCCCTGAGCGTCTTGGGCAGTCCAGCTGACGGTGTAGGTGCTGTGGAAGAGCATATTCTCGGTGGAGGTCCAGCTGCTACCGTCCTCAGAGAGCGCACCAGCTAGTTTTTGGCCTTCGGCGGTGGTGACGGTGACCTCGGTCAGGGTGGAGTCAGCAGAGGTAACCTTGACCTTCTCTATGGGGTTGATTTCTATCTCATCAAGTGCGGGGTAAACCTCAACGGTGCCGGTAAATTCCTTGGGCGCGGCGCTAGTGCTAGCCGGTGAGCTGGCTGTTCCAGGAGATGCGGAGCCCTCTGCTACCGGCTTAGTCTGTGATGAGCAAGCTGCCAGAGCTAGAGTACCCAGGGCGCCAACGGCAACAAAGGATCGACGGGTAAAGAGATCTGATAGAGCTGAGGAGGGTGGATTTACCACGTAGGTCATCTTCCTTAGGTGAATATGTGTGCGATTGTTCAGGTTGTGCACCTGAAAGCATATCTGAAATCAAAGGCTTCTAGGTCTCTATCAGGCCACCCCTAATGCTGGCAATCTGCTGGGAGCACCAAAAGGTAAAAGCCTACCCAGGCCCCAAAAGATAAAAGTCGGGGCGCAAGATTTAAAGTACCTGCCGCTTAGATACTGCGCAGAGGAGGAAAGGACTGCCCAAGGGGTTCACTAGCTTCCTGCCAGGCTTCACTTTCATCTAGGCGGACGACGCTCCAGCCCTGGGGCGCGGTCAGACGGTCAGCGTGGAACTCACACAGGTCGTAGGCGTGGGGCTCACGGTGCACCGACAGCGGCCCAATCACAGCGGTGGATTGGGCGTAGGCATAAGTCAGGGTGAAAATAGCCTCACGTTGGCAGGTCTGGCGTGAGCACTGGCGAGTTGATGCCATGAATCAAGCCTTTCTTTCTTAGATAGCTTGCTTGCGGAGACGGCGACGTTCACGCTCGGATAGGCCACCCCAGATTCCGAAACGTTCATCGTTGTCCATGGCGTATTCAAGGCATGCCTCACGCACGGGGCACTCACTACACACCCGCTTAGCATCGCGGGTCGACCCGCCCTTTTCGGGGAAGAAGGCTTCGGGGTCGGTTTGGGCGCACAGGGCATCTGCCTGCCAGGACAGCTCCCCTTCATCGCCATCAGTGCTGTAGATGCCCGCGGCCTGTTGCCAGAGCGATAGGGCATCGGCATCGCTGGAGAAAATATCGGCTGAATGCGCGGCAGAGGACCTACCTGACTTACCTCGCCCGGTAGGGACTGAGCTGTTAATCAGTGCGGTGGCCTGGTCTTCAAGGTATTGGGTGGAGTGCATGTTGTGGTGATGGGCCAGATCAGGCTTTTGCCCGGCGACACCGTATGTGAGGCGGCTATGTAGGCCCATGGTCTTCCCTTTCATATCCCGGTAGAGGACTGAATGTATGGTAACCGGTCTTGTGAACCTGGATTACCGGTTGATATGCACACAATCTGAGTACGATAAACCGTCTATGGCCTGCTGGCGCACAGGCGGTCTATAACGGTGCATAAAAAATTCCCTGCACCTAATTACACGCGTGTCATGCCCTATTCGTCAAGCTGAGATAAAAATTTCTCACGTTACACGAGATTTTTGTTCAATAATTTGCGTTTCTCTGTGGTATATGCAAGATGCGGTCGTCTAGAAGATTCAGCGCAAAGTGGCATAAAGTTAGGGGCATGACCTCAGCAGATATGGGCGCTAGGCCCACTTTCCCCCGTTTCATAGATACCCTGTCGCAACGGCAGACTCCAGCTCTGCTCTGGTATTCAGTACAGGGTGAACGTATTGAGCTTTCAGGCAGGGTTCTTAACAATTGGGTGGCTAAAACCGCTAACTTACTGGTAGACGAGTGCGACCTGGAGGCCAATCAGCTTCTTGCCCTGCCTAAGCGCTTGCACTGGCGGTCCCTGATTCTGGCTCTTGCAGCTCTTCGCGTGGGGGCAGAAATTACCTTTGATGGGGAGCGGTCAGCACAGGTTTTTGCGGCTTTTGATCCGGCGGAGTGCGCCAAAGCAGATGCGGAGCATAGGCTGGTTCTTGCCAGTGAGCCCTTGGCACCGCGCTTTAACGGGGAGCTACCGGTAGGGGCTCTTGACTACGCAGCCGAGGTACGCTTGCACCCCGATGTCTACATGGGCTTCCCTGAGCCCGACCCGCAGGAGAAAGCCTGGGAGGGCACCAGTTACAGGGAGCTTATGCTGGCACTTGAAGAGCGAGTGCTGAACCTCGACAACCAGCTGGGGCAGGAGACTGCTGCCCTCTGCCTACAGAGCCGGGATTTGACTACGGGCTCTCTTACCCAGGCACTTGTAGCGCTGAGCGCAGGGTACGCAGTGCTTATTCTGGACCCCCACATCGAGTGGGACCAAGAACGAATCAGTCGAGTTTTGGGCGACGAACGGGCCCAGCTTTATCCGGCTCAATAACAGGCAGAGAACCAGTTATTATCTTGGTTGCCTCTTCAATGAGCTCCGCGCGTTCCTCTTCAGCCGTCTTGTCTTGGGTGTGGCTCTTGCTCTGGGAGAAAACCCAGAACTTGTAGAGGAAGTAGCGAACGATAGTACCCAGGATTGTACCGATGATGGTACCTGAGATAAAGGATGCCATCGGGCTGGTGAGATGCAGAATATAGAGGCTAAAGAGCACACAAGATGTTTCAACACCAATCCCAATAGCGTTGACGATGCCAAATTCGATAGCCTCACGGGTCTTGTTGCCGGTTCGCTTCTGCCTAAAGGTCCACATACGGTTGACGATCCAGGAGAAGACCGTAGCTACTACACCAGCGACTACTTTAGCCTTGGCATGTCCATCTGCAAGGATTGAATGCATCAAGAACCAAGTAACCGCGGAATTCAGAACGAATGCAAGGCCCCCTACGGTTAAAAATTGGAGGATCTCGGTACCGTGTTCTTTCCACAGTACCTGCACACGTTGGGTCAAGGAACTCAATTTTCTCCCTTACTTGGCAGTGCTTCCCGGTTGTTTTTTTAACGGTAGGTAATAGCGTACCTGGCGGCGGGGAGCAAGACACTCATCTGTTCACATAGTACAGCCTGTCGAGCAGGCGCTTAGCTCTCAAGAGTGTTTTTTGCTTACATGTGTCGGTGGATTAGCTGGGAATAATCTCCATACCAGGCATCCATACCAGGCAAGCGCTTCATCATGTGGGGAATACTTTTACAAGCCCCCTGCGCACGGGTAGCCTAGTGGATGTGACCTACCCTATGACTGGACCCAAAATTGGTGTTGTTGGTGGTGGCCAGCTGGCCCGCATGATGGCCCCTGCTGCCACGGAACTTGGCTTTGACCTGACTGTTCTGGCAGAAGATTCGGGAGTATGTGCCCGTGCGGTGGTCGCGCAGGCACCGATTGGTGATTACCGCGACTACGAAACTCTGGCGGCTTTTGCCCGCGAGGTTGATGTTCTCACTTTTGACCATGAGCACGTTCCCACGGCTTTGCTGGAACGGTTAATCTCTGAGGGAATCAACGTCCAACCGCGTCCCTCCGCCCTGGTCTATGCCCAGGACAAGATTCAGATGCGTAAGGCGGTTGACCGGCTGGGGCTACCCAACCCGCGCTGGGCCGAGGTAAGAACCCTCGATGAGCTCCTGGCTTTTGGTAACAGCATCGGGTGGCCGCTTGTGCTGAAGACTCCTCGTGGCGGTTACGACGGCAAGGGGGTCATGGTTCTTGATTCTGCTCAGCAGGCGGCCCAAGAATCTGCCTCCTGGTTTGAGCAACTCCCCCAGCGCACTGATTTCTCTGCCTTGCTTGCAGAAGAAAAGGTCCCTTTCAGTCGGGAGCTCTCTGCCCTGGTAGCCCGCAACGATGCCGGCCAGGTTGAACCCTGGGCTGTAGCCGAATCTATCCAGGTCAATTCCGTATGCGATGAGGTCATGGCCCCCGCACCGGGCATCAGTGACCGGGTAGCCCAGAAGGCCCAGGATGCCGCTGTTACGGTAGCAACCGAGCTTGGTGTTACTGGCGTTATGGCCGTTGAGCTCTTTGAAGTACCCGGCAGTGATCACGGCTTCCTGATCAACGAGTTCGCCATGCGCCCCCACAACTCTGGCCACTGGACCCAGGACGGCTCAGTCACCAGCCAGTTTGAGCAGCACCTCCGCGCGGTAGCCAACTATCCCCTCGGTAGTACCGCGATCAAGGGCGAGGTGGCGCTCATGAAGAATTTCTTGGGTGGAACCAACGACGATATTTTTGGAGTCTATCCCGCCCTCATGAAAGCCTACCCGGCCGCTAAAGTGCACTACTACGGCAAGGCGGTTAAGCCCGGTCGCAAGATTGGGCATATTAACCTGACCGGGTCGCGCGCTGAACTCAGCGACCTGAGGCAGCAGGCAGCCCAGGCCGCCTCCCTACTCACCAACGGCCTAGCCTAAGGGCTCGGTCTGATGCTCAATCTTTAGTAACCCGGCTTTAGGCCACCAACCCCAAGGAGCGCTCATGGCTTCCCCTTACGATTCAAGCAACCCCATCGTCGGTATTGTGATGGGCTCCGATTCTGACTGGCCGGTCATGGAAGCCGCCGTTCAGGCTCTGGAAGAGTTCGGCATCCCCTACGAGGTCGATGTTGTCTCCGCCCACCGTATGCCCCAAGACATGATTGCCTACGGCCGTAAGGCCCAGGAACGGGGCCTGCGCGTGATTATTGCCGGTGCCGGCGGTGCCGCGCACCTGCCCGGTATGCTGGCTTCGGTGACTCCCTTGCCTGTGATTGGTGTGCCGATCAAACTCAAGAGCCTCGACGGCATGGACTCACTGCTCTCAATCGTTCAGATGCCCGCAGGGGTTCCCGTGGCAACCGTCTCTATCGACGGTGCCCGCAACGCTGGCCTGCTTGCCCTTCGAATCCTGGGTTCAGGCGATGACGGTTTTGCCCGCCAGGTCCGCTCAGATTTGGTCGATTTTGCCGCTTCGCTCCGCCAAAGCGCCCAGGACAAGGGTTCAGCCCTGCGCGCTAAGGTCCAGGAGTACAAAGACGAGCTCGATGAATCCGCTCCCCGGCCTGCGCTCTCACAGCAGGCTCCCAAGGCCGCTACCAAGCCTACCGATGAGGGACCTAAAACACCCTACGCCCCCTAAAGAGCGACAGAGGTGAGCAGAATAAAAACTCTTTTCTCACCGCGCGCCCCGTTAGCACCCAGTTTCTTTCGCTAGTGTGGTTGAGTAGTTTTCTACTCAGCCACACCGGCTTCTTGTGAACCATCATTTTCAGGGAGGCACCCTATGTCCCGCCAGAGTAACCAGCCCTTGGCACCCGAGCCTATTAGTGGCACCCGGGGGCGTGGTCAACACCTTGCTGAGCCTCTCTACACGGATCCTCTGCGCCACCCAGAAAAGGCCTCGGCGGGGGTACGATCACGCCGCGCCTGGGTCTTACTTCTACTTACTCTGGTTCTGCCCGGTTCAGCCCAGCTCCTGACCGGGCGTAGGGTGCTGGGGCGCAGAGCACTCATCGTCACTCTGTCCATGTGGGCGCTGGTTATACTGCTGGTTGTGCTGTGGGCGGTACGCCGCACCCTGGTTCTTTCACTCTTGACAAGCGCCTGGTCGCTCATGCTGGTCACCGGCCTGCTGATTCTGCTGGCCGCAGGCTGGGTGCTCCTTCTGGTCGATACCCTATTAGCTATCCGCCCAGGCCTACTCGAAGGCCGCTCCAAGACTCTGGTAACGCTGGCAGTCATAACCTCAATTCTGGTGACCGGTGGTGGCCTAACCTACGGCGCTTACGTCACTTGGCTAGGACGCGGGGTCCTGGGCAATATCTTTGCCGGTGGGACCCAGCTTAAAGAACAGGACGGTCGCTACAACATTCTTCTCATGGGTGGTGATGCCGGGGCCGACCGTGTGGGCCGCCGCCCCGACTCCATGACCGTTGCATCTATTGATGCCAAAACCGGCCAGGCCATCACTATCTCGGTTCCGCGTAACCTCCAGAACGCTATCTTTGAGGAAAACTCACCGCTCTGGCAGGTCTACCCCGAGGGTTTTAACTGCGGTGATGAGTGCATCCTCAATGCCCTCTACCCCACTGTCACAGCTAACTATGCTGACCTTTATCCCGGTGCTGACGATCCCGGGGCCGAGGCCACCATGGACGCTGTTTCTGGGGTTCTGGGAATTACCGTAGAGAACTATCTACTCATTGATATGTCAGGCTTCGAACAGCTCATTGACGCCTTGGGCGGTATCACTATTGATGTGGGTGGTCGTGTACCCATTGGCGGCGGCACCAATGAGATTACCGGCCTGCCCAACCCCATTGACGGCTATATTGAGCCGGGTGTTCAACACCTTGATGGTTTCCATGCGCTCTGGTATGCCCGTTCCCGTGAGGGTGCCAGTGACTACGACAGGCAGGCCCGCCAGCGCTGTGTGCAGGCCGCTATGCTCAAACAGCTTGATCCTGCCAACGTTCTGACCAAGTTTGCCGATATCACCGCTGCCGGTGAGCAGGTCATCGAGACCAACCTGCCCCAAAACGGCCTGGCGGCCCTAGGCGATGTGGCTCTTAAGTCCAAGAATTACGGCCTCATTCAGTTTGCGGCTGGCCCTCCCTACTTTGACGCCTTGTTCCCCACCTACCCCGATTTTGACCAGCTCCAGGCCGCCATCCAGCAGGTAATTGCGGACTCAGCCCAGGGTATCCAGCCCACAGCGGTCTCCGCCGCCGCAGAGGCAAACGGTGTCCCTGTCATTGAAACCGTGGCCTACCGCGCCCAGCCTGTCGCTGAGCTGAGCGAGAACGGGACCTGCTCAGTACCTTAGGAGCAGAAAGCCGGTGGCTAAAGGCGGTAAGCTGGTGAGCATGAGTAATATCCTGCAGTCAGATATCTGGGCTAAGTTCCAAGAAGCAAACGGCCACCAAGTTTTCCGTGGTCAGGGTGAGGGCTGGCGATATATGGCCACCCTGGAAGGCGGTTCAACCGGCCGCTATCTTTATGCCCCCTACGGCCCCGAAGCTGACAATGAAGTAGCTTTCGATGCCGCTATTGCCGATATGAAGCGCCTAGCATCTGACGCTAACTGCTGGTTTATTCGGGTTGAACCCACTAACAGCGCTATCTGGGGTGAGCCTAGTGGCCAAGCGTTCCTTGCGGCCAAGGGTTTCAAGCTCTCTCCTCGCCAGATTCAGCCGGCCCACACCCAGGTCATTGATCTGACTCAGTCAGAAGAGGACATTCTCAAGGGGATGTCAGCAACCAACCGCAACCTGCACCGAAATATCCACAAGAAGGGTGTTTCTTTCGAGAAGTCTCAGAACCCAGCAGACGTCGATATTCTGCTAGGCTACTTGGACCAGACCGCTAACCGCCTGGGCTTCAACCGCCAGCAGGACGACTACCTCAGGACGGTCGCTGAGGTGCTGATGCCCGCGGGGGCGGCCAACCTGTTCATCGCTAAGGCTGACGGAGAGCCGATCGGGGCTTCACTCTGCTACGACTCAGATGACACTCGCACCTATGCGCACGCAGCGACCTCCTTTGAGCACCGCAGGCTCACAGTAGGCAACCCGCTCCTGTCACACATTATTTTCGATGCTAAAGAGTCCGGCCTCAGCTACATGGATCTCTTTGGTATTGCCCCCACCGATGATCCCGACCACGAATGGGCTGGTTTTACCAAATTTAAGAAATCTTTTGGGGGCACCTCAGTGTCTTTCCCCGGCACCTGGGATTTGCCCGTCTCTACTAACGGATACAGGGCCTACAAGGGCATCCGTTCAGCCCGTGAGCTTGCGGGCAAAGGCAAGAGCCTTGCTACCGAGAGAGTCCTTCCCAAGGCCAAGGGCACCTTAGCGGCTCTTGGTACCAAGCTGGGTAAGTAAATACCTAAGCTAAGACATAAAGCGCTGGCCCACCGATACTCCTATCGGTGGGCCAGCGCTTTATCTTTTATCTCAGTGGCTATTTAGCTCTGCATCAGGCTAGAGAGAACCTCTGAGTAGCGGGAGAGCTTATGTTCAGCTTCAATCAGGCGTACAGTACCTGATTTGGCGCGCATAACCAGCGACTGGGTGGTTACGGTGTCGCGGCCGTAGCGTACACCGCGGAGTAGTTTGCCGTCGGTAATACCGGTTGCGGCAAAGAAGCAGTTATCGGTGGTAACCAGGTCATCGGTAGTGAGAACCGCATCGAGGTCGTGTCCGGCGTCCAGTGCCTTCTGGCGCTCCGCTTCATCGGTAGGAGCCAGACGGCCCTGAATGATGCCACCGGTTGCCTTAATAGCGCAGGCCGAAACAATACCTTCGGGGGTACCACCAATACCCATCATCAGGTCCACGCCGGTGCCCTCACGGCAAGCTGCAATAGCACCAGCAACGTCACCGTCCAGGATCATGCGGGTACGCGCACCGGTGGCGCGAATATCTTCAACCAGCTTGGCATGGCGGGGACGGTCCAGCACACATACGGTCAGCTGGCTAACGCTGGTGCCCTTAGCCTTAGCAACAAGGTGCAGGTTCTGCTTGACGGGCAGGCGCAAATCAACCAGATCGGCGGCCTCAGGGCCGGTGACCAGTTTCTCCATGTAGAACACAGCGGAGGGATCAAACATGGTTCCGCTTTCGGCTACCGCGATGACCGAAAGAGCGTTATCCATGCCCAGAGCGGTAAGGCGGGTACCGTCAATCGGATCGACCGCAACATCAAAGCGGGTTCCGCTACCGTCACCCACCTGCTCGCCGTTAAAGAGCATGGGGGCCTCATCTTTTTCGCCCTCGCCAATGACAACGGTTCCGTTGAATTGAACGGTTTTCAAACGGGCACGCATGGCATCAACGGCCGCGCCATCTGCCATGTTCTTATCACCGGCACCTACCAGGGGGCCGGACGCAATGGCTGCCGCTTCTGTAGCTCTCACCAATTCGAGCGCGAGATTGCGGTCTTCCTTGCTTATTGGGGACATCTTCTCACCTTCGAGTTCTTATCAATTATTTTTAGGCGCAACACCGCACTGGGACGCTTCGCTGCGCCGTATACCTTCTAGCCTACTCGTTTCATCTCTGCCTTTCATGGCCCCACCCCGTCCGCTCCAGCTAAATCGGCTATATGACACGATGAACCTCGGTTGGCGTAGGAGCCACTTCGTATATGAGAATAGGAGACGTGACTTCATCCATGACTCCTGACCCCCAGCGCCCCACAGACTCCCAGCAGCTAGCTGGCAACGACAGCCAGCCATCAGCTACCGCACCGGAGAACGGTGATGACCGTGTCCTGCCCCAGATCACAGAAAAGCAGGCCCAGCGCATCAACGCCCCAGCGCGCAATATGGTGATTTCCATGGTGGTCATGGTTCTTCTTCTGCTACCGGTTATCTGGCTCATGCCGCAGCCCAATAAGAACCCCTACCGCCCCTCAGTAGACCTAGCCCTTGTAGCCTATGAGGCCAGTGACCAGGCAGGCTACCCGGTGGCGGCTGCCCAGCAGGAGGGCTGGCACTACAACTATGCCCGCTGGGTCACCGGCCAAGCGGATGGTATCAACTATTGGTCAACCGGCCAGGTCACACCCACCAACCATTTCATTGAGCTGATTCAAGCTACCAACACCAACCCCACCTGGATAGCCCAGACCGTAGGCAATGCGGTACCGGAGGCTAGGGTCAACGTAGCATCCCTCGAATGGGAAGTCCGGTCCTTGGTTGATCCCGACCATAAATCTAAGGTGACTACTTTCTACATTGGAGAGGTCAAGGGAACCACTCTCATCTTCAAGGGAGAAGCTGAAGCCTCTGAGTTCCAGGCCCTGATTGAAGCAACAGTCGGTTACATGGATTCCCCCACCTCGACAGTCGCGCCCACGCCCTCCAGCGGCATCCGCTAGGACACACCACAAGATAAGTGGCAGTTCATCTGCCGGGAGCGGGAAACTGCCTGCTAGGTTAGTCTTCAACAGATTGATCGCCGGAAAGAAGCCCAGCATGAGTACCAGCATTGAAACCCCCATCCAGGCTTGGGAACGCCTGGTAGAAGGCAACGCCCGTTTTGTGGCGGGTACACGCTCCCACCCCAATCAAGACGCTACTCGTAGGGCTGAACTGGTCGATGGGCAGTACCCCTTTGCCGCTATTTTTGGCTGTGGGGACTCCCGCCTGGCAGCTGAGATTATTTTCGATTTGGGTCTGGGCGATGCTTTTGTGGTTCGTACTGCCGGGCAGGTACTCGATGATGCCGTTCTAGGTTCTTTAGAATACGCAGCCGGTGAACTCAACATTCATCTCATCATGGTACTGGGGCACGATGCCTGCGGTGCAATTACGGCAACCAGGCAGGCTCTCGAATCCGGGACTATGCCACCGGGCTTTATCCGCAACCTGGTAGAAGGAATCCTGCCCTCAGTTATCTCCCCCGAACTGCCGGAAAATGCCAGTATCAGCGACATGGTAGTTGAGCACACCCGACAAACAGCAGCCCGTATTGCCGAACAGTCCGGGATTATCCGAGAAGGTATCGAGGATGGCAGTATTGCCGTCATCGGGGTTTTTTACCATCTGGCTGATGGCAAAGCCGACCTGGTCTATTCCTCCTCCCCACTCATCACAATTTAGTGCTCTTCACAGCTGTCATCTTCCGACTCGGATGCGACAGGCATCACGCAAACGTACTAAGCTATAGCTATGACTGAAAACACTGAATACCGCATTGAACACGACACTATGGGTGAGGTTCGCGTCCCCAAAAGCGCCCTCTACCGTGCCCAGACCCAGCGTGCCGTTGAGAATTTCCCCATCTCAGGTCAAACTCTGGAGCCCGCCCACATTCGTGCTCTAGCTCTTATCAAGAAAGCAGCTGCGAGCGCCAATGAAGAGCTCGGTGTGCTTGACTCTACCCGTGCCCAGGCTATCCGCGACGCCGCTGACCTGGTAGCTTCGGGTGCCTACGATGAGCACTTCCCCATCGATGTTTTCCAGACCGGCTCCGGTACCTCATCGAATATGAACACCAATGAGGTACTCGCCACCCTGGCTAACCGCGCCCTGTCCAGTAACGATATTGAGGTTCACCCCAACGACCATGTGAACGCTTCTCAGTCCTCCAATGATGTCTTCCCAACCTCCGTCCACCTGGCAGCTACCGAGGCTCTGCTCAAGGATCTGGTCCCTGCGCTGGAGTACCTGGCTGAGTCACTCGAGCGTAAGGCTCTTGAGTTCAAGGACGTTGTTAAGTCCGGCCGCACTCACCTGATGGACGCTACCCCCGTAACCCTAGGCCAGGAGTTCTCCGGTTACGCAGCTCAGGTACGTTACGGTATTGAGCGTATCCATGCCTCACTCCCCCGCGTAGCTGAGGTACCTCTGGGTGGCACCGCTGTCGGTACCGGCATTAACACACCTGATGGTTTCTCCGCGCGTGTGATTGAACTCTTGGCTGAGGAAACCGGCCTGCCCCTGACCGAGGCACGCAACCACTTTGAGGCTCAGGCCAACCGTGACGGTCTGGTTGAGGCCTCTGGCCAGCTGCGCAATATCGCCTACTCTTTCATGAAGATTAATAACGATATTCGGTGGATGGGTTCGGGACCCAATACCGGTCTGGGTGAGATCCATATTCCCGACCTTCAGCCCGGCTCCTCGATTATGCCTGGTAAGGTCAACCCCGTTATCTGTGAGGCGGCCATTATGGTTGCCGCCCAGGTCATTGGTAATGACACCACTATCGCCCTGTCATCGACCAACGGTGCTTTTGAGCTGAATGTGGGTATTCCAGTCATGGCCGCTAATTTGCTCCAATCGATCCGTCTGCTGTCCAATACCTCGCGTGTGATGGCCGATAAGATGATTGACGGGCTTGAGGCAAATGTAGAGCGTGCTCGATTCCTGGCGGAGGCTTCGCCCTCCACCGTGACCCCCATGAACAAGCTCATTGGTTACGAGGCCGCTGCAAAGATCGCTAAGTACTCGGTAGCTCATAAGACTACCGTCCGCGAAGCCGTGATTGCTCTGGGCTACGTTGAGCGCGGTGAGGTCACCGAAGAACAGCTCGATCAGGCACTCGATGTCACCAAGATGCTGGGTAGTTTCTAACCTCCCCCGCTAGCTAAGAGCAAAGCCCCGGCGCCCTTGTATGGGTCGGGGCTTTTGCTGTCTTAGGGGTGGGAGAGAAGGTCGAAGCGGGCGCCCTGACGGTGCTTGAGGGCCGCGTCGATGCGGTCTAACATGCGCGGGCTACAGAACTGGGTGAGGTCTTCTAGCGGCACCCAACGTACCTCGCTTGATTCTTCGTCGTTGACGGTGGCTTCTCCTGACACATAGCGGCAATAGAAAGTGTGGTCCAGAAACTGGCAGCGATCCCCATTACCAAAGGTCATAGACGGGTCCGCTTTAACCTGCCCCAGGGCAACCACCTCAATCACCACGTTCGCCTCTTCCTGGGCTTCGCGTAGGCAGGTCAGGGCGGGGCTTTCCCCGGGGTCAACGATGCCGGTCACCGGAGTCCACTGACCGTTATCACTGCGGCGTACCAGGAGGATATCGCCATTCTCACGCTGGATAACCGCGGTAGCACCCGATAGCCACAGGAGCTCGTGGCCGACTTTGCTACGGAGCTGGGTGATGAAGTCTGGGGTAGGCATGGGGTCTCCTTTCAGGGAGCGACCGGGACGGGGGGCACATTTAGGTAGCGGGGAATAGCAAGGCAATGGTGGTGCCTAAGAGCATGAAAGGGCCAAAGGCTATATGGGTTCTGGCCTGTGCTCTGCCAGTGAGTATCAGTGCCAGGGAGTAGAGGCCGCCCAGGAGGAAGATGAGCAGGTTGCCCCAGAGCAGGTTAAGCGGGGAGAAGTAGCCCAGGAGCAGACCCAAGACACCGGCAAGCTTGATGTCGCCCAAGCCGAGGGCCCCGCCAGAAGCAAGGCGCATCACCCAGTAGAAGCCTCCCATGATCACCCCGGAGTAAGCAGTCTGGCGGGCAGTCTCAAAGCTATCGGGGGCTGTCAGCAGGATAACCCCCAGTAGAGGCAGGCCGACTAGCGCGTACATGGGCAGAACAATCCGGTCAGGCAGGCGGTGCTCCCGCGCATCGATAATCCACAGGCGACTGGCACAGAGAAGGTAGTAACCGGCCACCCACCCCATCAGGAGGGCCGCTAAGCCTGACTGCCAGCTACCTGCCAGAGCGTCGGCTAGCAACTGATAAAGCTCGTGCACCATATTCGATTAAGAGCCGAAACGGCGTTGACGCTGGGCGTAGTCACGCAGGGCCCGCACGAAATCTACCCTGCGGAAATCGGGCCATAGGGCCTCACAGAAATAGAACTCAGAGTAAGCCGACTGCCAGGTCATAAAACCGGAAAGTCGTTGTTCCCCCGATGTGCGGATCAGCAGGTCCGGGTCAGGCATGCCGCTGGTATACAGGTGGCGGGAGATATCTTCAATGGTGACCTTCTCGGAAAGCTCTTCAAGGCTGGCGCCCTGCTCGGCTGCTTCACGGAGCAGGCTCCGCACCGCGTCGGTAATCTCCTGACGACCGCCGTACCCGACGGCGATATTTACCTGAAGCCCGCACAGCGAGGCGGTCTGGTTCTCTCCCTCTTCAAGAGTGGAACGTAGACTCTCGGGGAGAGAATCGAGACGGCCCACAGCCTTAATCCGCGCAATTTGAGCGGCAGCAAGTTTTTGCGCGAACCCCTCGATGACCTCTACCAAATCATTAAGCTCTTCGCTGCTACGTTTTAAGTTCTCGGTAGAAAGCATGTAGAGAGTCACCATAGGAATCTTAAGCTCGGTACACCAGCCGAGAAACTCAATGATGCGGGCGGCACCGGCTTCATGACCGTGCTTGGTACTCTCCCCCAAGAGAGCTGCCCAGCGGCGGTTGCCGTCAACCAGCACACCAATGTGCTGGGGTAGCTTTGAGCCAGGAATCCCTGCTGTTAGCGACCGCTCATAGACCGTGTAAAGAGGTTGCGGTAACTTCATGTAAGGCTCCTGAAAAGACGGTGCATGGTGAGTTCTACCCTGCTCATTCTACCCTGTGTCGCACATCGGCTGACCCCACCAGTACAAACCTAGCTTGAAGATCCGCATTCTATTTCTGGCAAGTAACAAACCAAGCCGGCTTAACCTGCCATACTGAATATATGGATTCAGATGTTCGCAATTCCCAGACCGGTGGAACCGAAGCATTAGAGAATACGTATCGAGAACCTCAAGTCACCCAGGTCCAAGAAGAAATCATGGACTTCTACCGTACCCACGGTAAACCGCTCCTGCGCGGTTGGATTCACGCTGGCTTTACCCCTATCGCCTTTGTCGCCGGAATTATTCTGATTCTTCTCTCTGGCGGTGGCACCCTGGGTGTAGCCTGCGCAATTTTTGCATTCACTGGGGTCCTGCTCTTTGGCGCCTCGGGAATCTACCACCGGGGCTACTGGTCCGCCGGCCCGCGTATGGTGCTCAAACGGCTTGACCACGCCAATATCACCCTCCTGATTGCGGGCACCTACACCCCCATTGCTCTCACCTTGCTGACAGGCACCCAGCGCTCCGTTCTGCTCTGGGTTATCTGGGGCTGCGCGCTTTCAGTATCCCTCTTCAGAATCTTTTGGACGGGGGCACCCCGCTGGCTCTACACCCCGATCTACGTCATCATGGGCCTGATCGCTGTCTTCTTCCTGGGTGACTTCTGGCAGGTCTCCCCCACGGCCACCGTCCTCATTGCTACCGGTGGGCTCACCTACATTGTGGGGGCAGGCTTCTACGCCACCAAAAAACCGGCCCTACTGCCCCAGGTGTTTGGGTTCCATGAGCTCTTCCATGTATTCACCGTGCTGGGTTTTATCCAGCACTACATTGCAGTTCTTATCAGCCTATTGCACTAGCTAGCCTAGGGAGCCAGTTGTAAGCATCCCCCGGTATAGCACGGGGCGGCACCCGGCATGGGATACCGCCTCCCACAGGACCGATAAAGCTATCAGACCGTTTTCCTAGTGCGGGCGTCGTAGATGATCCTGAGCAACAACAGCCTCATCACGAACTGTCGGAACAACCTGGCCCTGCTGCCCAGCAGCGGCTGCCTCCGCCGCAGCACGTTCCTCAGCTTCACGCGCAATAGCGTACTCACTGCGGTACCGCAGACGCCGGGCACGGCGCGTCAAATCAAGACCCAACATGATAATGGCAAGAGCCATAATAGAAGTCACGATAAAGCCAATAATGCCGGGTGAGCCCCTAAAAGAACCGTCCGGGTTCACCGTTGTAATAACGGTGGGGGTAGCCTCAGCGGCGAGGAGAATAAAGGGAGTCAGTGCTGACACGGTGATGATGTCCTCCGTTGAGGGGTTAAAAGCGGGCACGGCCGGTAGGACCGTAAACCATTCTACGCGCCCAGGTTGCCCCAAGCGATGACAGCTAGGTAAGGCACTTAGCTTGCAGTGAAGTCGATACCAGCCGCAAAACAGGTTTCGGGTAACTCGGTGCCTACCCGGGAATGAGCCAGCACATAGTCCTCAAAAGGCCAAATCTTCTGCTGAATCTCGGGCGATACCACAAAAAATATGGAGTCCGGCGCCACCTGGGAACGATGAGCTAGCAGAGCCTGATCACGCTTTTCAAAAAAGTCAGCACAGTTAATGCGGGTAGTAGTCTGGTGCCGGGATATCGGGGGCCGGTGCCCCTCAGCGTCCTCTTCCAAGGACATTGCAATCCACTGGGCAAAAGGAGACTCAAGACCCTCAGCCTCAAGATAGCTGTTAAAAGCCTTCATACGGTCCAGGCTAAAAGCGCGGTCATAGTAAATCTTAGAAACCTGCCAAGGTTGACCGGTCCCGGGGTAAGCACCGGGCTCCCCCGCCTTCTGGAAAGCCTCCATCGACACCCGGTGGGTCATGATGTGGTCCGGGTGCGGGTAGCCACCTATCTCGTCATAGGTCAGAATAAGGTGGGGCTTGAAGTCCCTTACCAACCGGATCAAAGGAGCCGCAGCCTGCTCCAGCGGCAGGCTGGCAAAAGAGCCAAAGGGAAGCGGGGGCAAGGGATCACCTTGGGGAAGCCCTGAATCGACAAAACCAATCCAGCGGTGCTCAATCCCTAAGACCTCAGCGGCCTGCTTCATCTCAGCACGGCGAACACCCGCCAAATCACGGTGAGCAAGAGGGTTGCTCTCTACCTCAGCGTTCAGGATATCTCCGCGCTCGCCACCGGTCATCGATGCAACCATCACACGGGCACCACGAGCTACATAAGCTGCCATACTTGCGGCTCCCTTTGACGATTCATCGTCAGGGTGGGCGTGGACAGCCAGAATACGCAGGCCGGTGTAATCATCCTTCAGGGGAGCCACCAGGGCCGGGTCATAGGCTGGGGTAGATATTTCTGCTACGGTCATACGATAACTCTCTTAGGCAAGGTGACAGGCCGGTGTTTGGGGTATCGTAAGGAGTGCTACCCACTCGAACACACTGGTCAATTCTACCTGCCAGAAACCCGAAGATAGCACCCCATGTTACCCCGTATGAAAGGCCCGGCCATGGCCGCCACCAAGCTCCAAGACCGCTACGGTACAGCCCGCCAGCGAAAGCCCTTACCCAAGGGCTTTTGGTACATGCTCAGCCTCATAGCGGCTGTCATCGGTGGGTCTTTCGTTCTGTGGGTACAGCTCGATGCCAACGACCAGCCAACGGCCCGTGATGTGGGGTTCACCCTGACTAGTTCCGATGAGGTCAAGCTAACCTTTGAGGTCAGAAAACACCCCGAGGACACCGCCATCTGCGCCGTCAAAGCGCTCAACTCAGCGGGCGCGCCCGTAGGTTGGAAAGAAGTAGCAGTGGGCCCCTACACGGACCAGAACGGCAACGGCATTTCGGTTCAAACCGTACAGCTACGGGTACTGGGCGAAGCTACCACCACGACCGTTGACAGTTGCTGGAAAGCCCCCTAACCGTCCGCTATCTCGTCTCAAGTTGAGGCGCGGCCACCGTCTATGGGTAGACTAGGCACGAAAACCTTGAAAGAGTACAGGCTATCGCTCTGTCTCTTTCTCAGATTCAGCCGGTGCAAGAGAATCTAACACCGCACCGATTACAAGGAGTAATAATGACAGAACGCGAAGGCGCTTGGCTCACTCCCGAAGCCTACGACAAGCTCAAGGCTGAGCTAGAGCACCTCTCTGGACCCTACCGCCAGGAAATCATCGACCGTATCTCTGCGGCCCGTGATGAGGGCGACCTCAAAGAAAACGGCGGCTACCACGCCGCTCGCGAAGAGCAGGGTAAGAATGAGGGCCGCATCAAGCAGCTCCAGCAACTGCTTGAAAATGCCCAGGTATCAGATAAACCTGCAGCCGATGACGGCGTTGTCACCCCCGGCATGGTCGTTGAAGCCAAGATCGGCGGCAAGACTATGACCTTCCTGCTGGGATCCCGCGAAGTCGCTGATACCCTGGTCGATGGTAGCGACCTGCAGGTCTTCTCTGAGAAGTCCCCCATGGGCGCCGCCATCAACGGGCACAAGGTTGGTGAAGAGCTCTCCTACGAGGCCCCGAACGGTAAGCAGATTCCTGTTACCATCGTCTCCGCTAAACCCTTCCAGGGCTAGTAGCCAGCCATGAGGCAAAATAAAAGCCCGGGGGCTTCTCTTCTTGAAGGGAAGCACCCGGGCTTTTGAGGATCTATGCTGCTTCTGCGGTCCTTGCAGGCTACGGCAGGGTCTGACCCTTGGCTTAGTAGACCACAATCGGCTGATAGCCGGCGGCCTCTAGCGCCGCAATTACTTCTTTGCAGTGCTCAGCGCCCTTGGTCTCCATATCAATGGTGATGGACACATCGCCCATCGACAGGGCACCGCCCACACGGGTGTGGTCCACACCGGTCACATTGGCATCGCGCTCAGAAATGATGCGCGAGATAGTGGTGAGCTCACCGGGGCGGTCATTGAGCATCATCTTGATAGTCATGTAACGCCCAGCGGCTGACAGGCCTCGCTGAATCACCTTAAGCATGAGCATGGGGTCGATATTGCCGCCCGAAAGAACACAGACGGTAGTGCCCAGGTCACCGTACTTTTCTTTCAGGCTCCCGCTTATCAGAGCGGCAACCGATACAGAACCGGCAGGCTCAACAACTAATTTGTTGCGTTCCATCAGGAAGATAAGGGCACGGGCAATTTCGTCCTCAGATACCGTATGAACATCGTCCACCAGGGTTTTAATGATGGTGAAGGGAAGCTGACCGGGCCGGCCTACCGCAATACCGTCAGCGATAGTCGATACCTTTTTGAGGGGCACCAGAGCATCGGCAGCTAGTGAGGGTGGGTAGGCTGCAGCATGTTCAGCCTGCAAGCCGATAATGCGAATCTTTTTGCCGAGCTGTTTTTCTTTTTCACGCACAGCAATAGACAGGCCAGCCAGCAGGCCACCACCGCCAACACCTACCAGGATAGTGTCGACATCAGGAACCTGCTCCAGAATTTCAAGGCCCAAGGTACCCTGCCCCGCGATAATATCCTCATTATCGAAAGGATGAACAAAAACAGCACCCGTTTCCTCAGCGAAACGTTTGGCCTCAGCCAGCGCCTCATCAACATTAACGCCGTGCAGGATAACCTCTGCCCCGTGGCTGCGGGTAGCAGCAACCTTGGGCAGTGCAGCGCCCTGCGGCATGTAGATTCGGGCAGAGATCCCCAGGCGAGAGGCTGCAAGGGCTACGCCCTGGGCGTGGTTTCCAGCCGAGGCAGCGACCACTCCAAGGGCCTTTTCAGCCTGAGTCAGTCTAGCCATGCGCACATAGGCACCGCGTACCTTGAAGGACCCCGATCGTTGTAGATTCTCACATTTGAGAAACACCTCGGAACCTATCTGTTCACTGAGGGCACGGGAGTGAGCAACCGGGGTGCGTTCAATAACACCCTTGAGTAGTTGGGTTGCTTCTTCGATCTTATCTATGCTTACGTGGAGCTTTTCAGCTGCGGTATCTTGCACGGCTGTACCCTTTATTTGGTAGCTTCTTGGTGATTCATGGGACCTGTATCTGCTCTAGCTGTCGCAGCTTCTTCTGCCTTGAACTCGCCTTCTTTTTCTTTAATACGGTTGAGGCGTTCCTTAACCTTTTCGGCAATAACTTTTCGCTCTAACCGTTTTTGCTCGTGAGGATAGAGGAACTCGCTTTCTCGAATATAGGGGTCTTTCTCCCACTCTCGTCCCGCAAGGTAACGAATCACCGTGTTGGTAACTGCCAGGATGGGTACAGCGAAGAGAGCGCCAATGACGCCGTAAAGCATGGATCCTGCCAGTACCGCGATGACCACGGCCAGCGGGTGCAGAGACACAGCCTTACCCATGACCAGAGGCTGGAGAATATTAGATTCAATCTGCTGGACCAGCAGGACCATAAGTAGCATCACCAGAGCATTAACGGGGCCGTTGGCTACCAGGGCCAGCAAAACTGCAATAGCTCCGGTAAGTAAGGCACCGATAACCGGGATAAAGGAACCCAAGAAGACCAAGACGCCCAGGGGCACTGCCAGCGGGACGCCCAAGAAGAAAGCAGAGAGACCGATTCCCACCGCATCCACAGCCGCTACAAAAACCTGCACCCGCACATAAGACACTAGGGATCTCCAGCCCTGGCGACCGGCCCCGTTGACTGCCCGACGGGCCTCGCGCGGAAAGAGCTTGACGATAAACAGCCAGATTTTTTCCCCCTCTAAGAGGAAGAAGATCAGCGTAAAGAGGACGATCACCATACCGGTTCCAATATCGGCTGCAGTAGAGCTGACACTGGCCACTCCGCTAAGAATGCTCGAGGTGTTGTTTTGCAAGGTCGCTAGGAGCTGGCTGATATATTCGTTGACCTTATCTGCCCCCAGATCAATGGGTAGGTTGTAAAGCAGGGCTAGGAGCTGGTTCCAGCCCTCTATGACTTGGTCAGAGAGAGACGAAAAACCTACGGTTAGTTGTTGCCCCACCATGGCTAGAAGCCCAATGACCAGGGCAATCAGACCAATTTCGGTAATAGCTGTTGCTAACCCGTTTGAAACTCTGTAGCGGCGCAGGAAGTAAACCACAGGTGATACTAATCCCGCCAAGAGAGCTGCAATCATCACAGAAATAATGATGAGCGATACTTTGGCTAGCGCCCAGTAGAGGGTTGCGGCTGCAATGGCTATAATCATCAGCCTCCAGGCCCATGCCGAGGCAACGCGCAAGGCAAAGGGAAGCTGCTGACTAACAGCAGAGCTAGATCGAGATGATGGGGAGGTGTCGTTACTCATGCTGTCCATCTTCCCATGTTTTGAGTACCTGTGGCACCGACTAACCCATGTCGTTTCTCTGAGAGTGACTAAGCTCGCTCACACTGGGTACAAATAGCTGCTTGAAGGCTCAGGAGCGCCCCTGCCCTAGGTTGCTCTCAGGCCCTTGGAGATAGGAAGGGCAGAAGCCGGTTTCCCAGCTTCTGCCCTTCCCTATATTGGTTGTCTTACCCTTAGTCAGCCATGGAGCGAATGTAGTAAATTACGCGAAGAATCTCGATGTAAAGCCAGACCAGTGATACCACTAGGCCGAAAGCGATACGCCACGATTCGCGCTCGGGCAGACCTGACTTGATAGCTTCACTTGCGTGGGTGAAATCAAGCAGTAGGGAGTAGGTTGCCAGCAATACAGCGAAAAGACCGATAATCAGTCCCAGAGGAATACCCATAACTTCAACGCTCCGAGCATTGAAATCAAAGAACATCGAGGTCACAAGATTGACCAGGCAGAAAACGGTGTAAGAGATAGCTGCGACCATGAAAAAGCGGGTCAGCTTAGCAGTGGCACGAATTTTGCCAGAGGAGAAGAGCGCCAGAATGGTCCCGAAGACGATGACGGTTGCCAGAACCGCCTGAACAACGATGCCAGGATAGGAAGCCTCGAAGAAGAGTGAGAGGCCACCGACCAGGAAGCCTTCCATGACCGAGTAGGTCATGACCAGAGCAGGCGAAACCTGCTTCTTGAGGGCGTTGACGAAGCCCAGAACCAAACCGCCAACCAGACCGACAAACATCAGAATGGGGAACTGCCAGGCAATAACTGCGGCCACAAGGACCAGACCAAAGTTGAGGCCGGTCTTGACGATGATGTCGTTGATGGTAATACGATTAGTGTCTACTGGGGTTGCGGCAGGCGCGGTGTACATCTGGTTGAGCTGCTCAGCAGATACGGGCTGGCCGTAGGGAGCCTGCTGGCCATAAGGGTTCGATGCGGTGGTGGTTCCGCCGGCACCGAACTGCCCGAAGCGGGGATCCCCCTGAGGCTTAGTCATGTTGTTAATGAGTGGGTTTCCAGCCACGCTATGTTCTCCTCGCTGTGATACTGAGTTCACGTAAATATCTTGTTCACCAGCCTAGCTGATAGAACATCTTTTTTCTGCCCTTTTTTCTCAGGGCGTGATAAGGGAACTCAGTTCTACCCTGCCGAGGTCAGCTCCCCCTCAATAAAGTTCAAGACAGCGCCTTCCTTATGAGAGCCGATCTGCAGGCTGGCCTCGTCTAAGAGAACCGGATCGCTATTTGCCATTGCAAGTGCCCGGCCCGCGTAGCGGAACATTTCAAGATCATTGCCGCTATCACCAAAAGCCGTTGTCTGCTGCCCAGGTACCCCCAGGTGGTTAGCCAGCCACTCTAGCCCGTGCCCCTTGTGATGGCCCTCAAGAATCAGGTCAATAGCCCCAAAACCGCTTGAGGTCGCTACGATGCCTTCAGGTAGAGCTTCTTGAACCATTGCCAGGGTTTCATAAGCATCCTCTTGCCCGGAGCTTGTCAGCGCCAACTTCACTACGGTATCAGCAAGCTGACTCCGATCTGTCAGAAGCTGAGCATTGGGGTAGAAAAGTCGCAGGGCACTGAGCGGGTTGCTCTCGTCAAGGTCTGGCACCTGAATACCCTTGGCCTTAATCTGGGCAAGGATCAGGCTTGCGATGGGCTCAAGCCGCTCCTGGGGGACATAAGATCCGTTTCGGCAGGAGATAACAAGACCGAACTGGGGGTGGGCTTGGAGTGCCTTCAGCGTCTGCTCAACCAATTCCGGGCTAAAACTCCAGAGCGCTAGGTCCTTCCCCTGATTGTGGATAATGGCACCATTCTCAGCGATGTAGTAGAGGTTGGAGTGGTGCTCATGTCCAGCCATGTACTGCTGGATCTTGGGCATCTGGTTGCCGGTAGCAATAGCCAGGTAGGAGCCTTGCTCCGCCAGCAGATCCATGACCCGGTCGAACTGAGCATGGTCATAGGTTTTATCTTCTGCAAGCAGCGTCCCATCAAGGTCAACAGCGTACAGGTGGGGGGCTTTCGCTTCCTTGTCATTCACCACAGGTTTTTCTCCTCGCTCACGGGTTAGCGGCTTGTCTTGACCAGGGGACCAGAGCGCTTTTGAACAAACAGCACAGCCAGAGCCCCTATGTCTGCTTGACCTTATTCTGCCAAAAGCAAGTATATAGGCCCTGCTAGAAAGAAGATCAGGGAGATCGTCCCCGGCTCTTTAGCCTGATCACCAAGGATGGACTTCTATCTAGGCCCTCTAGGCGGCTACGCTTATATAAGTTTTGATGCCACCGGATTACCAGAAATAAGATTTTCAGAGGGCATCAGACGCCCTCCCATTAGATTTAAGATGCCCGTCCAAGTTTGGTATTCATAGGCCAGTACTTCTAATTGCTTCCTCCGCATTTTAGCTAGCTTGAAGCATCCCATTACCCTTCTGCTCCATGACACTACGAGCTTGAAATGCTCAAAACCCAAAGGAATTTCTGTGAAAAGAACCCTGGCAACATCGCTGATTATCGCATCATCTATGCTCTTGAGCGCCTGCCATAATGAACCTGAAGCGCAACCTGCCCCCAGCCACATCAGCCAGGACGTCGTCCAAGAAGATGAGGGGCAGGAGGAGCCAGATCTTTACGCCCAATACGCAATCAAGGACGGTCAGATATCTTCTACTAACCTGGTTGGACAGGACGGTGCTGTCGATCGAGAGGACAAGATCATCTGGGAAAAAATCATACAAATCATCCCCCCGCAGTACCTATCGATGATTAGCACATACGAGGTAGTGACCGACGGTAAAGATGGGGTTCTTGCCTCGGTTAATCTCAACGAGGACCTGACAACCTGGACTATCTCCGTTGATCTGGATGACACTCTAAATAAGAACCAGCAGCTAACACCCTCCAGTACGGTTACTATCATCCACGAAATGGCACACATTATTGCCCTGAATAGTCAACAGATGAGTTCAGAAGAGAATCAAGATACTGCCCATGCCGTTCAAGAGGGAACCTTAAAAAAAGACTCCTACCTTAGTGCTTTTTACGATAAATTCTGGAAGGACCATCCCGGTATCAGCCAGAAAGATTCGGGCATAGGTGCGAATCGTATTGATTCTTACCAGGGTTCTTTTGACCAGCGCCCCGATGACTTCATCACTGAGTATGCTGCTGAGAATCCGGTTGAGGATCTTGCAGAATCATTTGCTTATTTTGTTGTTTTGGATAGGCCAGAGGACGACAGTCTCAAGTCACAAAAACTTTCATTTTTCTATAACTATCCAGAGCTTGTTAAAGTCAGGGACGACATCAGAGCCAAAAACGACCTGACGCAAATGGCTGGAGAGCTAGCCGAGCTAAAATCAGGTCACCGGCTCTGAGATTGCAGTATCCCTTACTGTTTGCTGATAGCACCCCCTGTGGCATGGCACCAGGGGCTGTTCGGGGATGTGCTTGAGCTGAACTACACCCCGGAGGAGGGCGATTGGTTGAGAAGGCCGCTACCTCCCGAGTTGTAAGCCAATGGGTTAACACGGGGACTAAAGTAGGCTGATAGGCATCTCGGGGGAAAACTATATATAGACAAGGTTCTGCTTGGGAACATGAAAAGACACGGAAGAAAGCTCCCGCGTCCTTTTACAGATCGTAATATCGTTTCTTAAATAAATCCCGATGCGCAGAATCAACCTCTAGATCACGATATTTTTCATCCGCACAGTCTGCTTCAATCATATCTTTAGTCTGCTCAGACCTTTCCCGAATCTCAGCACGAGACAGACCTGGCTTCCACGGCTTAGACAAGAAACCCACAACCCCGAAAACAATAAAGAACACAAGCGCACACACAAGACCAGCCACTGCCTCATGAGAGATCAGAAAGGCCCCCACCCCCGCCAAACAAGGGAGCACTAGAAACTCAGGTAAAGCATAGCCCCATCCACCCGGGTCACCGTGAGACGCCTTGATAATAAAGGGACGTTGCAACAGCACCACAATCAGCTCACCCCCAAGGACCACAGCACTGATAAAGACAACGAGGCTTTGACCCCCAAAATCAAGGGCAGGGAAGAGGAATGAGAGTAACCAGTAGATAAGGCCTGCCAGGAAAGCCAGAAGAGCACTAGTCATCAGGTGCCCTAGATAGGCTGCGGATAAAGAAACGTATTCTGGGTGATTCTGATCGTATGCCTGGTTGGATGTCATGAGCACTGCTCCCCTTGATTTGAGAAACATGTGGAGGGATATCTGTGATTGTATCCCTCCACTGTTGAGAATAGTTGAGATACTGTCCGTGAGGGCGTCACTGCATCCTAATATTTCTTGAAGAACGCCTGCTAAGTAGTCACCGATTTTCGCTGCGGTGGTAACGGTTCGAGCAGCACACCAGCTACCTCAAGAGTTGCGGTTTCACCGGTAGGCAATTCATCAGTAGTCCATATTGATAGGATGCCAGCCCCAAAAAACTACCCTCACGCAAAAAATTCAACCGCCAAGGATAACCAGCCCCGCCCGACAAGAAACCTCCCTTGAACCCCAAGGAGAATCCTTTACTCCTGCGGCAAATGAAGATGCCCCGGAGATAAATCCAGGGCATCTACCTACACGGCTACTTCCTATATATTCAATATATTCCCTGCTGGGTACCAATAACAGACGCCACGAGAAAAGCAAACGGTATAGCGAAAACAGCTAAGATTGCGCTTACAATAGCCATCTTTACATTCTCCCCAAAGGCAAACAGGAAGAAGGATAGGGCAAAAAGAGAAGTAAGAGAAACTACCGTGACAAAGGTCTGAAGAGGGGTTTCGGTTCCCGTGAACAAAAGATATATGTACCAAACAACAGTGGGGGCCAAAACTATAAGCCCCAGACTCGAAAGCATTTTTTCTTTATTTTTCACTGTTCACTCTCAGTCTCAGTCTCAATAGCTGCAGGAGACAAGAAAAACGCCCCGTTGGGCTTCAAACCAAACGGAGCGTCCTAGCAGGTGGTGCCCCCACTGGGACTCGAACCCAGAACACAAGGATTAAAAGACTCAATTTACAGTCGTATCCTGCGGGTATCTCTGCTTCTCGAAAAATTCTACATCACGACTGCTACTAACGGCGGCGGTCAGTAATGCTCAGCTACACCGATCTCAACGAAATCGAGAAACACCACTACACGGCGGCAGCCCATCTTACAGCAGCTCATTATCTCTACCCGCTCCTTCTGCAAGACCTCAACAATGTAGATGACCTTCGTGAAAGATACTTACGCACCGTATCTCGCGCCGAGCTTGGCTACAAAACCCCCTACGGGCTCAAAGCTAACTTAGAAAAACTCTCAAAGGCCCTCAGAGAACAGTCCGGAGATACTTTAGGCATACCCGGCCATTATCTGGAGGAAGGGCAACCTTTGCACCCCATAATTTCTGCAATCCAAGTAGCAACATCCTATGGAAGCACCTGGAAATCTCCCTGTATTTGGGGGATAGGATATGGTCTAAATTACAACTTGACCAAATATTTAATAGCCCATCACAGCGACGAGTTGGAAAACCTCTCCCAAACCTTTACCACAATTCATGAGTGGTACTACAACAGCCTCACAGGACAAGCAGATACCACAAAACCTGAATATCTCACTCTCCTAGACACACCAGCAACTATCGGGTGGGGCTACCCAGTCATTCTCTCTACTAACCCAGACCCCGCGATATTAGAGCAGTTACCTAAAACGGTGCACCTCATATCTCGCAATATAAAATACAAAACCGATAGGAAAAAATGTTTTTTGAACTCATAGTCATGCTAGCGATACTTTTCTACATCATAGTCGAAGATAACGGGGCAGATAAGTTCGCTCTTTTCGAAGGAATCGTCCTGTTCTTAATCTTCTTTCTCCTCGCCGCACTAGAAGCCACTACGGGCTTTATCACTAAACATCTGTAGGTAAATCGACGCTCCAATTATCAGCACTTCTATCACAAAAAAATACACTCCATCAAAAACCAAATGTGAGCCTAAAAGTACCTACCCAGGCTACCGTAATTTCACCGCTGACCACATCCATACAAATCACAGCACGAAAGAGAGAACCATGAACCCCAAAACAGCCTTCAGCCTACTAGCACTAGCCCTCACCCTGCTGACAACTAGCTGCACACACCCCGAACAAAGAAATAACCCCAACGAAACCGTCTCATCTGCACCCATCATCACGAACTCGGCAGGCTCATCAAGCAACTACGTTGAGGTCAACGGCCGACCGGGACTTACCGAAGACCAGCTAAAGCCAGAACTCAAAAATCTTCTAGACAGTGCCCGCAGCATAAATTCACCTTTCCTCATCATCCAAGACACCATTTACTGGCTTGATCCAACCGTTCCCTACAAAGAACGAGTACTTCTAGAACACGAAGTCACCAGCGATTGGAAAGATCACCCTATCCGTTGGGTAGACGGTATCGGCACCGGCACCCTGACGATTTATCGCCACGGTGCAGATTCCTACATTAGAACAGTGAAGTAAGAAAGACCCCAATAATGTTTGATTCCCTTTTCGCCCGCAAACAGTCCACCACACGCCCTGTAGAACAAAGGAAAATACTAACAGCCAAAATAACCGTTGAACCTGCGCATTTCTACAGCCGCCTAGACGAAAATCAGCAAAAAATAATTTGCGTAGAAATCCTTAATGACCCCAAAAAGGACGTTTTCTACTACAAATCATATAGCCCATACAACGTAAATACTCTTCAGGAAGCACTACTCTCGCACGGATATGAACCTGCTGCCGAAATAAGATCTCTGTTTAGCCTAGCTAGGGAGTTAGGGCCCAATGCTCCACTAGAGGACACCCTACAAGTCATGACCTACAGCAAGCATGATATGCAATGAAAATAATAACCGGGAAAACGCGGAACCAGGAAATACTACTTGAAATAATCAGCTCAGACAACGAGGAAGAAATAAATTCAAAGATAGATGAAATTGAGCACTTTCATCCAACCTTAATTATCGAAGTCCAAGACCCTGACATATTTTTATCAAAATAAGAATCAGTAAAATATCATGTACAAATTACACGTTTCACCTCTCCGCTACCCCGGTGGCAAAACAAAAATTAGTAAATACCTCTCAAAACTACACACACAAAATGGTGCTCCCGAGATATGGTTCGAACCTTTCGGCGGAGGGTTGGGGGCAGGACTAAAGCTACTCGAACAAGACCTAATCGGAGAACTATGGTTCTGTGAAGCCAACCCATCGCTTGCAACCTTCTGGACGTACATCCTCTGCAACGCAACCGATTTTGAGAAATATCTGCAAGTACAGTACTCATCCATGTCGCTTATAAAATTCCGCGAAGCCCAAAGTATTCTTGCTAATCCTTTGCCCGGCAATGACCTTGAAATCGCTGCTGCAACACTTGTGGTAAACCGCTGCTCACGCTCAGGAATCATTGACCCCAAGGCATCCCCCATCGGAGGAGCCAAACAGGACGGACAGTACACAGTTAGCGCTCGATGGAACATAAAAAGGACGATAGATCAGATAAAACACATCAAAAAATACTCTCACTCCATACGTTTCATAGGCCATGACGGGGTGAAATCAGTTCAGGAGCTCGCTGACTCTGGAATAAATGACGACGAACTCTTCATATTCGTAGATCCCCCATACGTCAAAGAAGGGAACCGGCTCTACAAATACGGCATGACTCGCAATCAGCATGAGAAGCTTGCGGACACCCTTTTAGCAAGCCCATACCCCTGGGCCCTAACCTACGATGCCTCAGAACTAGTCAACTCACTGTATACCGACCAAGTTGCCTTTCAATACTCACTGCAATACACCGCGAACAGATCCAAAGAAGGTCTGGAACAAATTATTTTCAGCGATAACTGTATCCCTCTATATCAGCCTCCCCGAGAGCTCAAATGGTAGCAACGATGAAACCTCAAGGAAATCCCCAACCGCCAGCCCGCGGAAAGGACCTAGCAAAAGTACTCAAAGAACACGGCTTCACAATAAAATTAGCTAGAAACGGCCATTACAAAGCGAAACATCGCGCTCACCCAGAAAAGGCACCAATTTCTTTCCCAAGCACCCCATCAGATAACCGCTGGCATCTAAATATCCGCTCATTCATCAAAAAAATATATGGAATAGATATTCGCAGGCCGCCCAAAAAATAAGCGGGTTCAGAGCGGCTCCACACCTCTAAACCCACGAACCAAACAACGTACTCGACTCCAGCTGTCAATAATATGCACCCAGTCGGCATGACACTAAGCATATCGACTGAAAGAGTACAGGTACCTTGAAAGTAACGACCAACTCCAGCCTCTGGGAAGAATCCATCTCTAGTTTCACCATATGGCTGACAGCTGCCGGGCAACAACAATCAACTATTCAAAATCGAACACGGTGGGTCAATGACCTGAGAAAGAAATACCCAGATAGCAGCCCTCAAACAATAGGCTCGCATGAAATACAAACTTGGTTGGCTAACCCAAGGTGGCAGCCGGTCACCAAGAAAAATGCTCTCTCGGCAATCAGCAGATTTTTCCGCTACCTCCACCTCACTGGCTTTAGAGAAAAAGACCCCACGTCACTCCTACTGCCTGTAAAGGTACCTCGTAGAAAAGCAAGGCCCCTGCCTGACGAAGCACTGGAGCAAGGCATCCAAAAAAGTTCAACTACCGAGGAAGTATTCATGGTGCTGCTGGGAGCCTACGCTGGTCTTAGGAGAACAGAAATTGCGGCTCTCCACACCAGCTCCTACGCAAACAACTGGTTGACTATCACCGGCAAGGGAAGGACAATTCGGCATATCCCAGTTCACCCAGCGTTAAAGCCCTACCTTGAACTCAAAACATCAGGCTATTACTTCCCCGGTAGGTTTAAGGGCCACAAGAACCACGACTACATAGCCAAGAGAATCAAGAAAAACCTCGGTGGAAAATACACTACGCATAATCTCAGACATTGGTTTGCCACAACTACCTATGCCAAGTGCAAGGACATCCGTGTAGTCCAAGAGCTTCTTGGGCACGCAGATATTGTCACAACGCAGTCATACATTGGGATCAATGACCAGGCGCTGACCCAAGCAGTTTATGCACTCACTGACTTACCCGTACCTCTCCCTCAACCTAATGCTCAATGAAACCAGCAATTCAAATAAGAAAGGTCAGCTATCATGGCTATCCCTACCCACTATTCCATCACTCATAGCTGCGGGCATAAGCAGGAACACGATCTAAGTAAGAAGCCGGCTGGAAAACGAAAGGGGTTTGCTAACTGGCTCTCAGGTAACATCTGTTCGAGGTGTTACAGAAAAGAAGGAGCTGAAGAGTTTAAAGCAAAGCTCCTTGAAGAGGCACTATCTAACCAGGAAAAGCTAGGACTACCCGCGCTAGAGGGAACTGAGAAGCAAGTGGCCTGGGCAACCACGTCCCGGAATGAACTCCTCATGAAAGCTTTCGAAGAACTCGTACGAGGCCCCGAGGCAACTCATACAGAAGAGCAATTCGAGGCGGAATACCTAGTACCTGCTCGTCATATCACCTACGCCAGCTGGTGGATCGATTATCAGGACACAGAAATTGATGACCTCAAAGAATGCCTAGAAACAGCGGTTGATGACCCGAACCAGGTTATCAACGAGAACCCCTACTAGGCTCAAGGTACTAATAGCCCCTGAGGGTGGTAGCAGGATACTCCTGCCGCCACCCTCTTTTTATTTACCTGACTTACCTGATTACTCTCCCGCCGCTAAAAGATTACGAAAGCCCTGTGAATAGTAGCGCCTAAAGGAAGTTTGAAATGAAAACTGCACTGGAAGAAATCATTCTGGAGCCTGAGCGCATGAGCCTCTGTATAGACCAGACCGATGTTCCCGTAGAAAACTGGCAACGTATTGAAGAGATCATCAATCAGCAATGTCTTATTCATGAGTCGGACTTCCTTCTTTCAGTCCAAGATTTCAACTCATCAGAAGTCCTTGCCCAATATCTTGTCAGCTACAACTCAGGCATGACCCTATGTGAAGATACACACAACCCACAGGCAAATCAACTACCTCTAGCGTCACTATTCGTCCATAGATGGACGCTACACGTTCCTGGGCATACACCTGCTTCCTTCCGTTCCTTGCGAGATTTTCTTGCACATGCACAGACCGTTTCCGATAATACCGGCAACGAATTTTCAGTTTCCATCGCTAAGGTTCTCCCCTATGAGGAACTGCACAAAGAATTTGTTCCTACTCAGGAGGTTGATGAAACCAGCTCTACAGGTGAGTTTGAAGCCCAACTTTCTGCGCCTTTCGAGCTGCCCTCCGATGAGCCGGCATCCTCGTCAGAAATAGCAGAACTCGAAGCCTCAGAAGTTAATGAACCAACTGTCGCATTTGCGACAGTTGAAGACGCCGATGATTCAAATACACAAGAACCCAGTGAATTAGCGCACTCGACACCTACACCGCTACTTGAAGAGCTTATGAGCCCCGTACCCCAAGCAGCTGTTCACGATGAAGAATACTTAGAGCCCGAAATGCCACGTTGGAAACCAAGTAGGAGAACCGTTCTATTAGGTGCATTAGGCGTAGGGGGCCTAGCTCTCTTAGGTGGCGGGACTGCAGCAACCCTCACCTACCTATCCAACGACTCAGCAAATAAAAAACCAGAAGCAACCGAAATCACCAATGAAGTTAAAGACTTGCCGGAAGGTTACTCGAAACAGCCTTCCTATTCCCTTGCAATCCCCGAGGGAGCTCGCGTCCACGCCACAGAAGCAGCAGTCGCAATCATTGATAATCAAAAGATCACTTTTTACGACCCAACTAACGGCCAAGAAATCAGGAGCATCAACACCCATGATGAAATAGCAATCATTGACGAAACCCACATAGACGGTGAGCCTTCAATAATCTGGCTTAACACAGAAAAAAGCGTCCTCAAAGCCTGGAATCCTACCATCGGTAAAGACGGCCAAATAGTCACGGTAAGCCTTCCTGCCGATAGTACTGTTTCCCGTGGTGGCCAAAACCTCCTGATTACTTCGTCAGACAAAGCTCAAACCCTTACAAAAACTGGGCTCCACGACTTCAAATACCCACTCGATATGACACCTTGGTCAATAGGTAAAGATGGCCTTCTCTCCATTGGTTACGATATGCCAGTAGAAGTGACTACCGCGCAAGGGGAGATTGTTCGATCTGTCGAGTTATCAGCCCCCAACGCCCAAGAGCGGATGCTTCAATGGGTGGCAGCTGGCAATGGCTACACAGCCTCACTATGGGCTGAGAATATCTCTTCATTATCTGACCCCAAAAAACCCGTGAAACTCCTTATCCATTCCCTTGATAACGGAGAAATTACTGCTCAGGTCAATGGCACCTATGCAGACTTGGCCCCGTCAGATGCCCTCACATGGAAATTTGGTCAGAACAATAGGCTTGCCGCATACGGGCAGTATATCTTTTCACTCTCCACCGGAGAACTCACCGCAGTTGTGCCCGATAACCTTTCACCCCTAACACCCAAAGGAATATTCGCAATAGGGCAATCAGAGACCGGAGCAACTTACGTCTTTGAAGAAAAGAATCCTGGCTATGCCCTCACCAACAAATACATCTTGGCTCAGACTACAACTCACCTTATTACCCAAAGCGGAAACAGGGTGGTTGCCTATCAATCCACACTTTCATAACTCCTACGAAAGCAGGTCACCTATCATGACTAAGAAAACCAACATTGCCGCAGTTCTACTTATCGCCCCTACGATGATTCCATTTTCCCCCTCCCACGCAGTGGAAACTGGAACACAGACAAACAACGTAGCCCTGATTGCACCAGTTGCTAACGCAGAACTAGCGAGCACGCCAACGCCTTCGCCAGCTCCTACCGGAAGTGAAACGCCGGCCCCAGCCCCGAGTCCGGTTCCCACTGAAACACCTACCCCGATACCGGCTCCGTCTGACCCGCCGATTGATGATACCCCCGTCCCTGCTCCCCCGACTTTCTCAGAGGAAGACGTAACTATTATCCAAGGCTCTAACAAAGAATTTGTGGTCAGTGGCTACCAGGAATCAGGAGTAGAGGTAACTTTTACATTGCGAGATTCCTCCGATTCTGTTGTAGAAATTCGGAATTCCTCTGGCGATCTAGTATCGGAGATTACCCGAGAGACCAATGAAGACGGATTGGTCAAGTTCACCTTGGATACCTCTGATTTACCCCTGGGAGTTTACGTCCTAACTGCCGCTGCGGTAGATACCGAATCTGCGACCAGCAAGATTCAAGTTCAAGCGCCCCCAGTGGAAACCCCAGCACCGCCGGTAGAAACCCCAGCACCGCCAGTAGAAACCCCAGCACCGCCAGTAGAAACCCCAGCACCGCCCGTATCAACCCCACCACCGCCAGTAGAAACCCCAACACCGCCAGTAGCAACCCCATCCCCGCCCGCACATACCCC